>NZ_JBIVUY010000001.1:369295-1017207 GCF_044757425.1 Streptomyces sp. NPDC091281
TTTTGGGGGGGGTGGGGGGGGGGGGGTGGGGGGGGGGGGTGTGTGGCACGCCCCCCCCCCCCCCCCCCCCCCGGGCCCCACGCACATCCGCCGCCCGCCGGCCGCCCGCTCCCACTCATCCCCCCACTCACCCACCCACCCGCGATGAGAATTCCCTAAAAGTCGCGGAGCCGTAATCATTCGTCACTCTCGGCAGCCGATTAGGCCATGTGGAGTAACTCACAAGACGTTCCGCGGCATCTCCGCGCCCTCTTCCGCATCAACAGAACCGCCAGATGAATGGGAGATGGCGTGCACATTTGCGGGAGGCGGCGCTCACCTTGCATCGTGGTTACCGCAAGTGGGACCATTTCCCCGTTCCCTGTCGCCCCAAGGTAGGTCACCTGTGTCCCAGCGCATAGCCAAGCCCCGTACCACCGCAGTCGTCCTGGCCGGCGGCACCGGCCAGCGGGTGGGTCTGTCGATCCCCAAGCAGTTGCTGAAGATCGCCGGGAAGGCAGTCATCGAGCACACGCTGACCACCTTCGAGCAGGCGGACTCGATCGACGACATCATCGTGCTGATGGCACCGGGGTACGTCCCGGACGTCGAGAAGATCGTGGCGAAGGCGGGGTTCACCAAGGTCTCCCGGATCATCGAGGGCGGCACCACGCGCAACGAGACGACCGAGCGCGCCATCAGCGCCCTGGGCGAGGGCCTCGCGGACGGCGAGGACCTCAACGTCCTCTTCCACGACGCCGTACGCCCGCTGCTGTCGCGCCGGGTCATCGACGACTGCGTCGCCGCGCTCGACCGGTACCAGGCGGTCGACGTGGCGATCCCGTCCGCCGACACGATCATCGTGACCCGCACCCACGGCGACGACGGCGAGTTCATCACCGAGATCCCGGACCGCTCCCGGCTGCGCCGCGGCCAGACCCCGCAGGCCTTCAAGCTGTCCACGATCCGGCGGGCCTACGAGGTCGCGGCGGGCGACCCCAACTTCCAGGCCACCGACGACTGCTCGGTGGTCCTGCGCTACCTGCCGGACGTGCCGATCCACGTCGTCGCGGGCGACGAGTACAACATGAAAGTCACCCAGCCGGTCGACGTGTTCATCGCCGACAAGCTGTTCCAGCTCGGCTCCACCGCCGCGCCCGAGCAGCAGGGCGAGGACGCCTACCGCGCGCTGCTCGCCGACAAGACCCTGGTCGTCTTCGGCGGGTCGTACGGCATCGGCAAGGACATCGCGGAGCTGGCCGAGTCCTACGGCGCCCGCGTCTACGCGCTGGGCCGCTCCACCACCAACACCCACGTGGAGAACCCGGAGGAGGTCGACGACGCCCTGTCCAAGGCGTACGCCGAGACCGGGCGCATCGACTACGTCGTCAACACCGCGGGCGTGCTGCGCATCGGCAAGCTCGCCGAGACCGACAACGCGACCATCGAGGAAGCCCTCAAGGTCAACTACCTGGCGCCCGTGCAGATCGCCCGGTCGGCGTACAAGTACCTCGCCGAGACCAAGGGCCAGCTGCTGCTCTACACCTCCAGCAGCTACACCCGCGGCCGCGCCGAGTACAGCCTCTACTCCTCGACCAAGGCCGCCATGGTGAACCTCACCCAGGCCCTGTCCGACGAGTGGGCCGGGGACGGCGTCCGCGTCAACTGCGTCAACCCGGAGCGCACCGCGACCCCGATGCGGACCAAGGCCTTCGGGCAGGAGCCCGCGGGCAGCCTGCTCTCCTCCGAGGCGGTCGCGCGGACCTCGCTGGACGTGCTGCTCTCCGACCTCACCGGGCATGTGATCGACGTCCGCCAGCAGGACCCCACCGCGGACGCGAGCCGCGCCACCGGATTCGAACAGGCTCTGGCCGGTGTCCTGGACCGTCAGGACGGCGTGGCATAATCAATCTCCATTAGCCTTGAAATTCAGGCCTCTGTGGGTCCCCGTTAACCGGGAATTCACAGAGGCCTGAATCCGTAAAACTCCAGAAATCTTCACAAAGGATTTTCCGGACTTTTCGGGTCACCGACCGGCACCCCTCCCAGAGCAGGTTTCTCCGTGATAACGACCGCCATTCGCGTCGCCCGGGTGGGCGGCAGGGCCGAACTGGCCGCGGCGGCCCTCATGATGCTGGGCTATCCCTGCCTCATGCTGGCCGCACTTCTCCCGAGCACCCCCGCCTTCGCCGCCGCGGCCGCCGTGACGTATCTCGCGGACCTCTACCTCCACCGCAAGGGCAGCCGTCTCGTCGGCCTCCTCACCAAGGTGGGGGCCGGGCTGCCGACGCGCTTCCTGGTCCGGGAACTGCTGCTGGTCCTGCTGCTGGCCCGGCTCGGTGTCTCCGGCGAGGCGGTCTTCTACGCGGCGATCGGCTGCTTCATCGTCTTCTTCGGCCTCCAGGCCCCGCACGGCGCCCTGATCACCCTGATCGGCAAGCGCCGCCAGATGCCGGTCGTCACCCGCAACGTCGACCTCGTCTCCCGGCTGGCCGTCCCCGACGCCCCGCCGCGCCGCCTGCTGCGCCGGGCCGGGCTCAAGATGCTCCACCTCGACCTCGCGGCCGTCGTGGGCCTCCTCGTGTACGCGCTCACCGACGAGGCCGTCGCCGGATACGTCGGCGTCGGCGTCACCCTCGTCCTCGCCGCGGTCTACGTCCTCGCCCTCGTGCCGTACGTCCGCCCCCGGCGGCTGCCGCCCAAGGCCGACAAGGTGCTCGCCACCGTCAGCTCCTGGCTGCGCGAGTACCGCCCCGAGACGGTGCTCTACTTCTCCGGCTCCGCCGACTCCGCCTACCAGGTCAACATGTGGCTGGAGACCATGGAGCAGCTGGACACCCGGCCGCTGATCATCCTGCGCGAGCGCGCCATCATGGAGCGGATGGCCGCCACCACGGTCCCCGTCGTCTGCGTCCCCGGCGGCGTCCACCTGATGAACATGGACCTCTCCACCGTCCGCGTCGCCCTCTACGCGGCGAACGTCGGCAAGAACATCCACCTGCTGCGCGTCCCCACCATGAAGCACGTCTTCATCGGCCACGGCGACAGCGACAAGCTCGCCAGCGTCAACCCGTTCAGCAAGGTCTACGACGAGGTGTGGACCGCCGGACGCGCGGGCCGCGACCGGTACGCCATCGCCGACGTCGGCATCCGCGACGAGGACATCGCCGAGGTCGGCCGTCCCCAGCTCGCCCCCATCCAGCCCTGGCGCGGCACCCCCGCCGACCGCATTCCGACCGTGCTGTACGCGCCCACCTGGGAGGGCTGGGACGACAACCCGGGCAACACGTCGATCCTCCTCGCGGGCGAGAACATCGTGAAGAAGCTGATCGCCGCCGAGCCCCCGGTCCGCGTCCTGTACAAGCCGCACCCCTTCACCGGCACCCGCAGCGCCAAGGCGGGCGCCGCCCACCGCCGGATCGTCGCCCTGGTCAAGAAGGCCGCCGCCGACCGCGCCGCCGACGCCCGCTTCACCGCGGACCCGGCCGCGCAGACGAAGGCCAAGGCCGAGCTGACCCGGCTCAAGGCCCGCCTCGACGCGCTCTCCCTCGCCCACGACGCCCAGGCCGACGAGGCCGTCACCAGCCGCGACGGCCTGGTCGACCTGCGCAAGCACGAGGAGGCCGCCCGGCTGCGGACCGAGTGGAACGAGGCCTACTGGCGCTCCTTCCCCTCCTTCGAGCACCGCGTGATCACCGGCGCCGAACCGCGCCTGTACGACTGCTTCAACGCCTCCGAGGCGATGGTCTCCGACATCTCCAGCGTCGTCTCCGACTTCATCGCCAGCGGCAAGCCGTACGCCGTCACCGACTCGGCGGAACTCGGCGCCGACGAGTTCCGGCGGCAGAACACGGCCGTCCGGGCCGCCGTGATCCTCACCAACTCCGCCGACGACCTGGACCAGCTGCTGGCCGCCGTGCGCGACCCGGCCGCCGACCCGCTCGCCGAGGACCGCCGGGACCTGAAGAAGTACCTCCTCGGCCCCGACGAGCCCACCTCGATCCAGCAGTTCAACACCGCCGTCGCCGACCTCGCCCGCCGGGCCGAGGCCCGCAACGCCGGCCAGGCGTCCCACTCCGCGCCCTCGGCGGGCGGCACCGAGCTGCCCGACGACGTCACCGCCCCGACCCCCGGCCCCGCGGCGACCGCCTGAGCGCACCGACGGCGCCCCCGGACGCCGTACGGCCCGGCCCCCGGAGACTCACTCCGGGGGCCGAACCACTTCCCCCGTCCTGTGGCGCGGGACACACGGGGGGACCCAGGATGAGAGGTAACCAGGGCAACCCCGTCCCGTAATCCACCGTCTACCGGGTTGTCAGATCCTGGACCACCGGACCGTGGCCGTGACGAGGGAGACGAAGTGACCGTGGCGGAACCCGATGTCACTGTGATCATCGGGGCGTACGAGGCGATGCCCTACCTCGTCGAGTGCCTGGCCTCCGTGGAGGCGCAGACGCTGGACCCCGCGCGCTTCGAGGTGATCGCGGTCGACGACGGCTCCACCGACGGCACCGGCGCCTGCCTGGAGGAGTTCGCCGCCCGCTCCGCCGCGCACGTCACGGTGATCCGCCAGGACAACTCCGGCGGCCCCAGCGGCCCGCGCAACGTCGGCCTCGCCAAGGCCACCGGCCGCTACGTCTTCTTCCTCGACGCCGACGACCGGCTCGGCCCCGAGGCCCTGGAACGCATGGTCGCCGCGGCCGACCGCAACGGCACGGACGTCGTCCTCGGCCGGGTCGAGGGCGTCAACCGGCAGGCGCCCAAGTCGATGTGGAAGAAGAACCTCGACCGCACCGACGTCTTCTCCTCCAACATCAAGTTCACCCTCAGCGCGCAGAAGCTGTTCCGCCGCGCCCTGCTGGAGAAGCACGGCATGCGCTTCGACGAGTCCCTGTGGACCGGCGAGGACGCGCTGTTCACCATGGAGGCGTACTTAAGAGCGGACGGCGTCTCGGTGATCGCCGACCACACCTGCTACTACCTGGTGGGCCGCACCGACGGCAAGCACGTCACCAAGAGCGGCGGCTACCGGCTGCGCTTCGACTCCGCCCGCGCCCTGATGGACCTCCTCGCCCGCATGCTGCCGCCCGGCGCCAAGCGGGACGTGCTCATGGTCCGCCCGTTCCTGGTGACCGTCCTGCCGCAGTTCGGGCCCGTGTTCCTGCGCAACGACGAGGAGACCCGGCGCACCAAGATGGAGCTGGCCCGGCCCCTGATGGACGCCCACTGGAACGAGGGCGTCGCCCAGCGGCTGCGGGTCCACGAACGGCTGCGCCTGCACCTGGTCGCCGCCCAGCGCCCGGACCTGCTGGACGACGTCATCGCGTTCCTCCGCGACAAGCGCGAGCCCGAACCCGTCCTGCGCAAGCAGCGCACCCAGCTCTATCTGGCCTACCCGCACTTCCGGTCCCGGAAGGCGCGGGTGCCCGACCGCGTCTACCTGGCCGAGCCCCGTGAGGCCAAGGCCTACCCGGGCTGGCGCGAAGGCCCCGCTGAATCCTTCCTGCGCCGGGCGGTGCGCAAGGTGCGCCGCGAGGTGCGGCGCACGGCACGCAGAGTGCGGGCCCTCAGCACGTCCCGGACAGCCTGAGGGCGCGCCGCGCCTCGTGCGAGGGCACGCCACGTCGCCGGGGGGCGTGCGTGCCCCGCGTCGTGCATGGGCGTGCCCCCGTCGCCGGGGACGGGCGGGCTACTTCGAGGGCTTGAGGGCGCGCCGCAGCGGGCCGCCCACCACGCGCCGGGCGCGGCGGTAGATCGACGGCGAGGGCAGCGCGCTGCGGGCCGCCGCGGCGGCCTTCGCACCGGCCCGGCTCTTCGCCAGGTCCCGCTTCAACTGGGTGTTGTGCGCGTCCAGTTCGGTGATCCGCTGCTGGAGCCAGCCGAACCGGCCGGCGAGCGAGGCGAGGTCGGTGTCGAGCCACGGCCGGACCCCGGGCGGGAAGGACAGCGACCGCAGGCGCTTGTCGAAGGCGGCGCCACCGTCGCCGTGCGTGAAGGTGTTGCGCAGGCCGTTGCGGTCGAGGAACCCCGTGAAGCGGTCGAAGCGCTCCTTGTGGTTACGGGTCAGCGGCCCGAAGTCGGCCTCCGCGTACAGCTCGGCCGGGTCGAGGTCGGCCGGTACCTCGTTGAGCAGCCGGTGCGGGATCTCGAAGTAGCGGCACAGCTCCAGCGTGCGGGAGTCGAAGGCCAGCACGGTCGCGGGGGTGCCCGCCAGCAGCGCCGCGATGTTGCCGTGGATGCGGGAGCCGAAGGAGTAGTCGTAGCCGCTGAGGTCGTCGAACCAGGTGACCGGGTCCATGTACACGCGGACCTTGTCCTCGCGGTACATCGGGTGGTCGGGGTGGGTGGGCATCTGGGTGACCCGGCCGTTCGCCGAGTTCACGTCCCGCCAGTGCAGCTGCTTGGCGTCGGTGAGGTTCTGGCCTATGTAGGTCAGGTTCGGGTAGCGCGCGTGGGTGCGGGTGATGACCTTGTGCAGGCCCCCGCTGCGGACGGCGGTGTGCGAGCCGTTGATCGCTATGCGGGACGCGGCGGTCAGCTCCGGGACCCGCTTCTCGACGGTGAGCGCCTCGCCGTGCAGGAAGAGCGACGGACAGCCGATGACCTCGACGTCCCGGAAGCCCATGCCGGTGAGGTACTTCTCGGTGAACTCGCCCCGGACGCCGATGGAGGCGCTGCGCTCCAGCACGGCGGAGCAGAACGCCCGCACCGTGGGCTCCATGGCCTTCAGCCGCCCCGCGTCCTGGTCCAGGCCCGCCTGCGCGCCGACGCCCAGGATGACCACCGGGATCTTCAGCTTGCCTATGAGCCGGGTCAGCCGCTGGAGGCCCGGCTCGAAGCTGGGCCGGAAGGCGTTGGCGAGCGGGACGACGAAGGCGTCGTACTCCTCGTTGATCCGCCCGGCCGCCGCGACCTCGGTCCGCATGCCGTTGGACACCACCTCGGTGCCCGGCATCGAGAGGATCTTGTGAGCGGCATCGCTGAAGATCAGGTTGCCGGAGTTGGTGGCTATCACGTCTCTGTGCAGGGCTTCTTCGAGCGACAGGACGTCGAAGGGGCTCTTCCCGGACCTCAGCAGTATGCGCTTCACACGGCGAACTTTATGTGACTCAAAGTTCAAAATGAATTTGAGTTCTCTTCAAGTTTCCGGCGGAACCGGTACAACCTTTTTGCCGTACACATAGCGTGAGCGAACGGCGTGTCCGTCGTGACTGTCCGCCTCGTGAAACCCCGGCGCGGCCTCCGCCCCCCTTCGCGTAGATTGCCTGGCGGGCAGCCGTGGGGACCGGAGCGAGAGGCGCATCACAACGTGGCAGGGGCAAGGCAGGCCGTGGGCGAGGCCCGCAGGATCGTCGTCAAGGTGGGCTCCTCGTCGCTGACGACCGCCGCGGGCGGCCTCGACGCCGACCGGGTCGACGCGCTCGTCGACGTCCTGGCCAAGAGCCGCAGCGGGGGAGAGCGCGAGATCGTCCTCGTCTCCTCCGGCGCCATCGCCGCCGGACTCGCCCCGCTGGGCCTGCGCCGCCGCCCCCGTGACCTCGCCCGCCAGCAGGCCGCCGCCAGCGTCGGCCAGGGCCTCCTCGTCGCCCGCTACACCGCCTCCTTCGCCCGCTACGCCGTCCGGGTGGGCCAGGTCCTGCTGACCTCCGACGACATGAGCCGCCGCGCCCACCACCGCAACGCCGCGCGGACCCTGGACAAGCTGCTCGCGATGGGCGCGTTCCCGATCGTCAACGAGAACGACACCGTCGCCACCGACGAGATCCGCTTCGGCGACAACGACCGCCTCGCCGCCCTCGTCGCCCACCTCGTCCACGCCGACCTCCTCGTCCTCCTCTCCGACGTGGACGGCGTCTACGACGGCGACCCCGGCCGCCCCGGCACCTCCCGCATCGCCGAGGTCCGCGACCCCGGCGACCTGGCCGGCGTCGAGATCGGCAGCAGCGGCAAGGCGGGCGTCGGCACCGGCGGCATGGTCACCAAGGTCGAGGCCGCCCGGATCGCCGCCGCCGCGGGCATCCCCGTCGTCCTCACCAGCGCCGTCCACGCCGCCGACGCGCTCTCCGGCGGCGACACCGGCACCTACTTCCACGCCACCGGCAGACGCTCCGCCGACCGCCTGCTGTGGCTCCAGCACGCCTCCACCCCGCAGGGCTCGCTCACCCTCGACGACGGCGCCGTCCGCGCCGTCGTCGACCGCCGTACGTCCCTGCTGCCCGCCGGGATCGCCGGGGTCGAGGGCGAGTTCAGCGCGGGCGACCCGGTGGAGCTGCGGGACGGCTCCGGGAAGGCGGTGGCCCGCGGACTCGTCAACTTCGACGCCCGGGAGATCCCCCGCCTGATCGGCCGGTCCACCCGCGAACTGGCGCGCGAACTCGGCGCCCAGTACGAGCGCGAGGTCGTCCACCGCGACGACCTGGTGATCCTCCAGCCCTGACACCCGGCGCCCCGCCCGCCCGGGAAACCCGCCCCACCCCTGCCCGCCCGCCGTCCCGCCCGTACGGCTCCCGCCGCGCGCGCCGTGCGCGGGCGGCGCCGGGCACCGTCGAACGCGCCCGCGCCGACCCGGTCGAACGTCCCGTGCCGGTGGGGGACGTTCCGTGAAACCGCCCCACGGAGCGCTGCGGCCTGCTCCACTTTGTCTCGGGGACACATTCCGCGGGACACGTTTCCGCGCGAGCGCCGTGTGAAGGAGGCCGTCGTGAGACGAGTACGCCCTGGGGTGGCAGCCGCCCGTGGGAGTACCGGCGCCTCCGGCGCGCCCGCACCGCGCGCGGCGACCGCGTCCCGCGCGCCGGGTGAGGAGCGGGCCCTGACCAGTGTGGCCGCCGGGGTGAGCTACCTCGGCCCGGCCGAGGACGTCGAGCGGACCCGCCCCGAGGACCTGCCCCGGCTCTGGCACGTCACCCTCAGCGTCTCCGGCGACCGGGCCCCGCTGACGGAGGTCCGCCGCGCCCTCGAACAGCTCGCCCACGACCACCCCTTCCTCCTGACCAGCCGCTACGCCGTCGACCACGCCGAGATCCGCTACTGGGAGGAGGCCCGCGACCTGCACGACGCGGCGGCCGTCGCCCTGCGGCTGTGGGGCGAGCACCGGCAGACGGCCGGGCTGCCGCCCTGGGAGATCGTCGGCCTGGAGGTCATCGACCGGCAGACCTACCACCAGCGCATCGCCGAGGGCTACGGCCCCGCCCCGGCGACCCCGGTCGGGGTCCACCCCTACTGACCGGGGCCGGGTCCCTAGGGGGAGTCCGGGGCGCGCTCGGGGGAGTCCGGGGGCGCGCGCTGCGGGGCGTCCCGCGGTGGCGCCCGTACGTCTCGGGGCGGCGCCCGTACGTCTCGGGGTGTGGAACGAGCGGTGGACGCCTCCCGGCCCCGCACTACCCTTCCCGTATGACCACGCTCTCGCCGTACGACGCCCTCTCCCCGGTGACCCAGGCCGCCTACCGCGCCAAGGCGGCCGCCGCCGACCTCGCGCCGCTGCCCCGGTCCGCCAAGGACGACGCGCTGCTCGCCATCGCGGACGCCCTGGAGGTCCGTACGGCCGAGATCGTCGAGGCCAACGCCCAGGACATCGCCAAGGCCCGCGAGGCCGGCACCAGCGAGGCGATCGTCGACCGGCTGACCCTCACCCCGGAACGGGTGCGGGCCATCGCCTCCGACGTCCGGGACGTCGTCGCGCTGCCCGACCCGGTCGGCGAGGTCGTCCGCGGCTCCACCCTCCCCAACGGCATCGACCTGCGCCAGGTCCGCGTCCCGCTCGGCGTGGTCGGCATCATCTACGAGGCCCGCCCCAACGTCACCGTCGACGCCGCCGCCCTCTGCCTCAAGTCCGGCAACGCGGTCCTGCTGCGCGGCTCGGCCTCCGCCTACGCCTCGAACACCGCCCTCGTCCGGGTGATCCGCGACGCCGTCGGCGGCGCCGGGCTGCCCGCCGACGCGGTCCAGCTGGTGCCCGGCGAGGGCCGGGAGAGCGTGCGCGAGCTGATGCGCGCCCGCGGCCTCGTCGACGTGCTGATCCCGCGCGGCGGCGCCTCGCTGATCCGTACGGTCGTATCGGAGTCCACCGTTCCGGTGATCGAGACCGGCACCGGCAACTGCCACGTCTACGTCGACGCGCAGGCCGACCTCGACATGGCCGTCGAGATCCTCGTCAACTCCAAGGCGCACCGCGTCAGCGTCTGCAACGCCGCCGAGACCCTCCTCGTCCACCAGGACATCGCCCCCGAGTTCCTGCCCCGCGCCCTCGACGCGCTCGCCGACGCCGGGGTCACCGTCCACGCCGACGAGCGCGTCCTCGCGTACGCCAAGGACTCCCGCGCGACGGTCGTCGAGGCCACGCCCGAGGACTGGGAGACCGAGTACCTCTCCCACGACATCGCCGCCGCCGTCGTCGACTCCCTCGACAAGGCGGTCGAGCACATCCGGCTGTGGACCTCCGGCCACACCGAGGCGATCGTCACCACCTCGCAGCAGGCCGCCCGCCGTTTCACCCAGTTGGTCGACTCCACCACGGTGGCCGTGAACGCCTCCACCCGCTTCACCGACGGCGGCCAGTTCGGCTTCGGCGCCGAGATCGGCATCTCCACCCAGAAGCTCCACGCCCGCGGCCCCATGGGCCTGCCGGAGCTGACCAGCACCAAGTACATCGTCACCGGCGACGGGCACGTCCGCCGCTGATCCGGCCCCGCCCGGCGGCGGCGGGTCCGCAACCGGACCCCGTCTCAGCAGGCGGATGAATTTCCGTTCCGCCTGCCCAAATTGACCCCCCAGGTCTACTCTGGACGCGTGCCGGAGGACGTGGGGGGTACGCCGTTCCCTGACGGCTGGGAGCCCGACGACGACCACGACCGCGGAGTGTCGGACGAAGAGTTCGCCTCCGTGGTGTTCGACGAGGCCTTCGTCCAGGCCGCCGCCGTCCACGAGCCGACCGCCGTCGAACGCCTGCTGGCCGCGGCCCAGGCCCGCGCCGAGGCCTCCGAGGCCGAGGCCCGCCGCTCCCGCCGCGACCGCTACGACGACCTCCACGGGCCCGCCGCCCACCGCCGCCACGGCCCCGACGGCGCCTTCGACGACGAGGACGAGTACGCCGACGATCCCGACGACCCGGACGGCTGGGACGGCCGCCACGGCCTCTTCGGGACTTACGGCAAGCAGGTCCGCTGGCACCGCCCGGTCGCCTGGATCCTCGCCCTGCTGATGGGTGTCGGCATGGTCGTGCTGGCCTTCGCCGCCGTCTACCGGGGCGCCTCCTCGCACAGCCGCGACCAGGGACCCTCGCCCGCCCCGACCGGCCTGGAGCAGGGCGCCGCCCGCATCCCCGCCGCCTCCGCCCCGCCGCCCGACGCATCCGCCGCGCCCGGCGGCCCCTCGGCCGCCGCCGAACAGTCCTGGCCACCGGTCTCCGCGGTCCCGGTCACCCCCTGACGACCGCCGCCGGACACCCCGCCCACGGGGGCGCCGGACACCTCGCCGACTGGGTGAGAACATGTCAGAACTTGTCGTACGGGCGGGCGTTTACCCGCGCGCCCCGCGACCTACTCTGAAGGTATGGGCGGATCCGGAAAGCCACCGGAGGGAACACCCGAGGGCACCCCCGGCGGGAGCGAGGACGAGTACCGATCCGTCGTCTTCGACGAATCGTTCGTCCGCGCTGCCCGCCTCCAGGAGTACTCCGCCGAGGAACGCATCGCCGACCACGCCCCGGCCGTCCGCCGCCGCCCGCCCCTGCACCGGGGGTTGTCCCGGCAGGCCCTCGCCCTGGTCGTGCTCGTCGCGCTCGCCTTCGGCACCGCGATCTTCCTGGGCGTCCGCACCCCGTACCAGAACCCGGCCGCCCGCCGCCCGGCCGAGCCGCTGCGGATGACCGTCATCCCGCTCTCCCCGCGCGGCGCCGTCCCCGGCGCGGCCGACACCGACCTCCTCTTCGCGGCGAGCCCGGCCGCGCAGTACCGGGTGGGCGCCGAGGGCATCCCGCTGCCGCCCTCGCGGCGCACCGCGCACTTCTCCGACAGCCAGGTCGTCACCGCGCTGACCACCGCCAAGGACTACATCGTGCGGTCCTCGCTCTACCCCGAGGTGCTCACCGGGCAGCAGGTCCGGCCGGTACGGGTGCTGCTCGACCCCGACCAGCTCGACCAGTTCGACGAGAGCTTCACCCATCCGGCCGCCGACGGACGGCACGCGCCCACCGGCTGGCTGGTCCGCTTCGACCCCTCGCGGGCCGAGCTGGCGGACCGCCGCGTCCGGGTCCAGGGCACCCTCCAGGCCGCCGAGACCGACGCCTCCACCCTGGAGGTCACCGCCGACCACACCTTCGTCTACGCCCTGCGCCCGGCCGGCGCCGACACGAAGGCCCCGGCCTCCCTCTTCACCGTCCGGCGCGAACTCCAGTTCCGCTTCGACCGGGACGACCTGCGGCTGCGCCAGACCCAGCTGATCGTCTCCTACGTCCAGGCCGGACCGCTGTCCTGCGCGGAGGACGCCACGAACCATCTCCGGCCGCTGCTGGCCGGCCAGACCGCCAAGGAGGGCGGCCCGGCCGGCACCGACCCGTACGCGACGGGCGGCGCCACGGCCCTGTGCGGGACGCTCGCCGCCAGCGCCCAGCCGAAGGTCTGAGCCCGCGTCCGAGCCACGAGCCCGGCGGGCCGGACGCCGGGCCCGGCGTCCGGCGGGACCACGCGGAAGCCGCCCGGCGCCGGACCGGGCCGCGCCGGGGTCGCCTCAGCGAGGTCGCCTCAGTCGCCGTCGCGCGGCGGGGCGTCCGTCGGGCGGTCCTTCGGCGGGGCGGAACCGGTGAAGCCGTCGAAGCCGCGCCGCACCCGGCCGCCCAGCGTGCCCGCACCGCCCGCGATGTCGTTGACCAGCTTCATCAGCGGGTCCTTGGACGTCTTCACGTGGTCCGCGTAGTGCGAGGCCGACTCGCGGAAGGAGTCGGTCACCGAGGTGTCCTTGTCCTCGTCCCGGCGCGGGTAGTGGCCGTCCATGATCCGCTGGTGGTCGCGGGACTCGGCCCACTTCTTCAGCTCCGCCGCGCGCACCGTGGTGAACGGGTGCGAGCGGGGCAGCACGTTCAGGATCTTCAGCACGGAGTCGCGCAGGTCGCCGCCCGCCTCGTACTCCTCGGCCTGCTCCAGGAACGCGTCCACGTTCATCTCGTGGAGGTGGTTGCCGCCCGCGATCTTCATCAGGCCGCGCATCGACGCCTGGAGGTCCTGGCCGACCAGCAGGCCCGCCCGGTCGGCCGACAGCTCCGACTTGCGGAACCACTCGCGCAGCGCCGTCACGATCGCCATGATCGCCACCGCGCCCAGCGGGATCCACGCCACCCGCAGCGCCAGGTTCGTCAGGAACAGCAGGATCGTGCGGTACACCGAGTGGCCGGAGAGGGCGTGGCCCACCTCGTGCCCGATGACCGCGCGCATCTCCTCCTCGTCGAGCAGCTCGACCAGGCCGGTGGTGACGACGATGATCGGCTCGTCCAGGCCGATGCACATCGCGTTGGGCTGCGGGTCCTGGTTGACGTACATCGGCGGGACCTTCTCCAGGTCCAGGATGTGACAGGCGTCCCGCAGCATGTCGTGCAGGTGGTGGAACTGCCGGTCGGAGACGCGCACCGAGTCGGAGAGGAACAGCAGCCGCAGACTGCGCTCGGGCAGCAGCCCGCTGAGCGCCTTGAACACCGTGTCGAAGCCGCTGAGCTTGCGCAGCGCGACCAGGGCGGAGCGGTCCGCCGGGTGCTCGTACGCGCGCGAGGAGATGCCGGGGAAGCGCCTGCGCTGCCTGCTCGGCACGTGCTCGTGCCCGTTCTGCTGGTGGCCGTCGTCGGACATGTCTTCCCCCATGTGCGTGAGAGGTTGCCTGTCTGTGTGCGGTCCCTTTGCGGACCCTTGTGCAGCCCTTTGCGCCCCCGGAGCAGGTGCCACCCTAGGCGGAGTTACCGTGGACGGGCACCACACCGAAGGAGTCCCGCGTCATGGAGCACACCCCCGCCACCGCCTGGATCGCCTCTGCCGCCGAGCAGCAAGGAGCGGGGAATCTGCTCCGGGTCGTACTGATCGTGATGGTGCTGGGTTGCGCGGTGACGGCCTGGTTCCTGTTGCGGGGCTACAAGCGGGAAGACGACTGACCCGTCGCGAAGGTTCCCGGACCCGCCGCGGGCCGTCCGGCCGGTGCCCGCATACGATGGGCCGACGTCTTTATCCCGCCCACACCGGATAGGTCCTGCCGAAGATGAGCTTCCACAGCGCCGCTGCCCAGTTGGTCACCCTCGCCGCCGAGTCTGAGGAGAAGGGCGGCAACCACGAGAGCCTGAACCCGGTGGTCACCGGCGTGGGCGCGTTCGCCGTCCTGATGCTGCTGCTGTGGATCACCACCCGCTTCAACCGCGACCGCTGAGCACCTTGTTCGTACCCGGGGCCATACCGGGGCACTCCGGGCCCGCCCCGCGCGGGGCCCGCAGAACGGGCCGGTAGGGTCTGCACGCATGGGAGAGCAGGACATGCCGACCGGCCCGTCCACCGGTCCTTCGAACCCCGGCAAGCGCCGCCTCGGCGTCATGGGCGGGACGTTCGACCCGATCCACCACGGACACCTCGTGGCGGCCAGTGAGGTCGCCGCGCGGTTCCACCTGGACGAGGTCGTGTTCGTGCCGACCGGCGAGCCCTGGCAGAAGAGCCACCGCAGGGTCTCCCCGGCCGAGGACCGCTACCTCATGACGGTCGTCGCCACCGTCGAGAACCCGCAGTTCTCCGTCAGCCGCATCGACATCGACCGGGGCGGCCCCACCTACACCGTGGACACCCTGCGGGACCTGCGCTCCCTCAACGCCGACGCCGACCTGTTCTTCATCACCGGCGCGGACGCCCTCGGCCAGATCCTGACCTGGCGGGACAGCGAGGAACTCTTCTCCCTGGCCCACTTCGTGGGCGTCACCCGGCCCGGCCACAACCTTGCCGACCCCGGCCTCCCCGAGGGCGGCGTCTCCCTCGTCGAGGTGCCCGCCCTGGCCATCTCCTCGACGGACTGCCGTGCGAGAGTCGCCAAGGGCGACCCCGTCTGGTACCTGGTGCCGGACGGTGTCGTGCGCTACATCGACAAGCGCGAGCTGTACCGCGGCGAGTGAGCCGAGAGGGGTACCGGTGAACGACCGATACGACGCGGGCTACGGGAACGACCCGTACGAGCTGGTCGGCTACGACGAGTACGGGCAGCCGGTCTACCGGCAGGTCCCGCAGCAGCCGTCCCCGCACCAGCAGGCTCCCCACCACCAGGTCCCGCCCCAGGCCCAGGACCCGTACGGGCAGCCCCAGGACCAGGGCTACGACCCGTACGGCGGCGGGAGCGACCAGCAGCAGGGCGGCTACGACCCGTACGGCACCGGCCCGCAGCAGGCCGTGCCCGGCTACGACCCGTACAACCCCTACGGCCCCGCGACCGGCCAGCAGCCCCCCGTCTTCGACCCCTACGGCACCGGCGGCGGTCACCCGGGGCAGGGCGGCGACGCCACCGCGGCCCCCTACGACCCCTACGGGCAGACCACGGCCGGGCAGACCACGGCCGGACAGAGCACGGCCGCGGGGCAGCGGCCGCGGGGCGCCGAGCAGACGGCCTACATCCCGCAGCAGACCCGCCCGGAGCCGCCCGGCGAGGAGCGGTCCGCCGCGCCCGCCGAGAGCCCCGCCGAGGGTCAGCAGGACTACCGCACCGAGCAGTTCGCGTTCGTCGAGGAGCCCGACCAGGACTCCGAGGACGTCATCGACTGGCTCAACTTCACCGAGAACCGCACCGAACGCCGCGAGGAGGCCAAGCGGCGTGCCCGCGGCCGTCTGATCGCCCTCGTCGTCGTCCTCGCCCTGGTCGCCGTCGGCGGCGTCGGCTGGCTCGCCCTCACCGGCAGGCTGCCCGGCCTGTCGTCCTCCGACGACGGCAAGACCGCCACCGGCACCCCGGCCGCCGCCCAGAAGCGCGACGTGGTCGTCGTCCACCTGCACGACACCGCCCAGGGCGGCACCTCCACGGTCCTGCTCGTCGACAACACCACCACCAAGCAGGGCACCACGGTGCTGCTGCCCAACTCCCTGGTGGTCACCACCGACGACGGCACCACCACGACACTCGCCAAGTCGGTCGACGAGGACGGCTCGGCGGGCACGCGCGCGTCGCTCGACACCGTCCTCGGCACCGAGATCCAGGGCACCTGGCGCCTGGACACCCCCTACCTCCAGAACCTCGTCGACCTCGTCGGCGCCATCGAGGTCGACGCCGACACCGACGTGCCCGACCCGGACGCCAAGAAGGGCCAGGCCCCCCTGGTCCGCAAGGGCGAGGACCGCACCCTCGGCGGCAAGGCGGCCGTCGCCTACGCCACCCACCGCGCCGAGGGCGAGGACCAGAACGCCCAGTTGGAGCGGTTCGGCCAGGTCATGCAGGGCGTACTGCGCAAGGTGTCCTCCGACCCGCAGGGCGCCACCGTCACCGTGCAGACGCTCGCCCAGATCCTCGACCCCTCGCTCACCGACAAGGACCTCGGCGCCTTCCTCGCCCGACTGGCCGACCTCGCCAAGGGCGGCGACAGCCGGACCGCCCTGCTGCCCGTCCAGGCCGACGGCACCCTCGACACCGAGGCGAGCGCCAAGGTGGTCAAGGACGTCCTCGGCGGCACCGCCAAGAGCCCCGACAAGGACGCCGCGACCAGCGTCTCGGTGCGCAACGCGGGCGGCACGCGCTCCGACACCGAGGACGCGCGCGTGGTCCTCCTCAACGGCGGCTTCACCTTCCTCGACGGCGGCACCGCCGACGACACCCGCGCCACGTCCCAGGTGCTCTACGCGGACGCCGCGAACAAGGCGAAGGCCACCGAGGTCGCCAAGACCCTCGGCCTGCCCGGCGACGCGGTGGCCAAGGGCACGGTGCCCGCCAACGCGGACGTCACCGTCGTCCTGGGCACGGACTACGAACCCGCGGCGTCCTCGGGCGGCTCGACGCCCCCGGAGTCGTAGCGGGCGACGCGCGCGTGAGCCGTACCCTCCGGGCCACGCGCGCGAGGGCCGTACGCCGTGGGTCACGCGAGTGCGAGGCGCGCCCGACCCGGTGCGCCCGGCCGGTGCGGACGTGAACATGCCGGGCGGTGTCGGCGGTCGTGAGACCCTTGAGGTCAACCGACCGCCGAGGGAAAGCCACGCAGTGACCGCCACCGACCGCTCCACCGAGCTGATCCGGACCGCCGCCCAGGCGGCGGCCGACAAGCTCGCGCACGACATCATCGCCTACGACGTCAGCGACGTGCTCTCCATCACGGACGCCTTCCTGCTGGCCTCCGCGCCCAACGACCGCCAGGTCAAGTCGATCGTCGACGAGATCGAGGAGCGCCTCCAGAAGGAACTCGGCGCCAAGCCGGTCCGCCGCGAGGGCGACCGCGAGGCCCGCTGGGTCCTCCTCGACTACGTCGACATCGTCGTGCACGTCCAGCACAGCGAGGAGCGCGTCTTCTACGCGCTGGAGCGGCTGTGGAAGGACTGCCCCGAACTCGACCTGCCCGCCGACGCCAAGGCCACCCGCGGCAAGGGCGCGGAGCACGCCGAGGCCCGCGCCGCCCAGGAGGCCGAGGCCGCCGCGGACCCGGCGGAACCGGGAGGCGCGTGGTGACGACCGCACCGGGTGCCGGGGCCGGGGCCGCGCGCGCACCGCGCCGGGGGCGGCGCGTCATCCTCTGGCGGCACGGCCAGACCTCCTGGAACGTGGAGCGCCGCTTCCAGGGCTCCACGGACGTCCCGCTGACCGACACCGGCGTGGCCCAGGCCCGCCGCGCGGCCCGGCTGCTGGCCTCCCTCGGGCCGCACGCGATCGTCGCCTCCGACCTTCAGCGGGCGGCGGACACGGCCGCCGAGCTGGCCGCGCTGACCGGCCTGGAGGTCACCCACGACGAGGCGCTGCGCGAGACGTACGCGGGCGTCTGGCAGGGCCTGACCCACGAGGAGATCGTCGCCCGGTACGGCGACGAGTACACCGCGTGGAAGCGCGGGGAGCCGGTCCGCCGGGGCGGCGGCGAACTGGAGAGCGAGGTCGCCGACCGGGCCGCTCCGGTGGTGCTGCGGCACGCCGAGAAGCTGCCCGAGGACGGCACCCTCGTCGTCGTCAGCCACGGCGGCACGATCCGCACCACCATCGGCCGGCTGCTCGGCCTGGAGGCGCGCGACTGGGAGAGCCTGGGCGGCCTCTCCAACTGCTGCTGGTCCGTCCTCGGGGAGGGCGCGCGCGGCTGGCGGCTGCTGGAGCACAACGCGGGCACGTTGCCCGAGCCGGTGCTCGGCGACGACGACTGAGCGGGTCCCCGGACCCCCGGAGGGCGCTCCGAAGGGGCCGGTGAGCTGCCCGGACCCCGGATTTCACTTTCCGGCAGGTCGCAGGCTAAAGTTCTTCTTGTTCGCCCCGCCGAGCGGGAAGAACACTCGGGGCTATAGCTCAGTTGGTAGAGCGCCTGCATGGCATGCAGGAGGTCAGGAGTTCAATTCTCCTTAGCTCCACAGATGGACCGGTTCGCCGGACCGCGCCGAAGATCCCGCCCCTCAGGGGGCGGGATCTTTCGCATTCCCCGGGTGCGGCTTGAGTCGCCCGGCCCGCGCAGGCGTATACCTCTGTGGAAGCGCTGCTCGGGGGTCCGTGTCCGGACTGGTACTGAGGCGTCGCTGACCGTGTCGGCCGGTCCGTGGCAGAATCAAACGGCCGGAAGGGGACGCGGCCCGACGGGAGGGAGTTGCGATGCCTGCGAGCATCCTCGGAGAGGGTGGCCACCTCTCCGCGGCGGCGATGACCCGGGACACGGCCGTCCGGCTCAGCTGCCCTTCCTGCGGTTCCGCGTTCGTGGCCCAAGTCCTCGGCGACAACGGAGGAATTTCCTACGTGTGCACGGCCTGCGGCCACAGCTGGAGCTGATCGATGGGCGCCCACAGGCGGAAGTGCGACTGGTGCGGCAGCGGCACCCCCATCGTCCGCGACATGGAACCGGTGAACCCCGACTACCAGTACTGGTGCGAGGAGTGCGCGCGGGCGCTGATCATAAAAGGCGACCCCATCGAGACGTACCGCGAACTGGAGGGGGAGCCGATCTACGGCCGCCTCCTGGAGGAGCACTGCACGCTCAAGCGCTTCTACTCCTTCGTCACCGCCTGACTCCCGTACGGGCCTCGCGTAAGCGCCTCTCCTGCGGGAAATGGCGCGGCGAAACCGGCGGGTAGGCGGGTGTAGAGGGGTGTAATCGGGCAAAGCGGAAACGATTTGGTGGTCCACCCCCTGGACCGTGTAATGTTGGCGTCGCCGCCGGGGGAACCGGGCGGACCGCAGGGAAGCGACGAAGTCGCTGATCGCGAGGGGCTATAGCTCAGTTGGTAGAGCGCCTGCATGGCATGCAGGAGGTCAGGAGTTCAATTCTCCTTAGCTCCACAGTGAGATGACAAAGATCCCGCCGGATTCCGATCCGGCGGGATCTTCTGCGTCCGCCCCCCGGCCCCCTCTTCCCGGCGGAGCCGGGCGTGGGGGCCGGGGACCGTCAGCGGCCCAGGGCGCGGCGGCCGCGGCCCTGGGAGAGGACCGGCAGGTTGCGGGAGGGCTCCTTCGCGCGCGTGTCCTCCTCGATGCGCAGGGCCAGCGCAGGGCAGCGGCGCACGGCGCGCAGCGCCTTGGCCTCCGCGTACCGCGGCACGTTCGCCTGGGCGACCGTGGGGAAGCCGTCCGCGCCGAGCTGGAAGACCTCCGGGAGGATGTCCGCGCACAGGCCGTGGCCCCGGCACAGGGTCCAGTCCACGTAGATCTTCTGGCGGCTGTCGCCGGTGTCCGCGGGCTCGCCGCCGGCCGTGATGCCCGCCGGGCCCATCCCGCCCTCGAACAGCGGCAGGACGCCCTCCACGGGCCGTCCGCAGCCGTTGCCGAGGACGTGGGCCGCCAGGTCGTCGGTGAACGCCTTCACGGTCGACTCCAGGAACATCGCGGAGCCGTCCGGGTGCGAGCACGCGCCGCGCCGCTTCACGTTCTTGGCGACCTGCTTGAGCGCTTCGAGGGCGGCCGGACCGCCGCCGTTGATGATGTCCTCCAGCCCGCGCGCGGCGGCCGGGAGTCCGAGGTAGCAGGGGCCGCACTGGCCCGCGCTCTCCTCCGCCAGCCACTGCGCGACCCGCAGCGACTCGCCGAGCGGGCAGGTCTCCTGGCTGATCGGCAGGATCGCGCCCGCGCCCAGCGCGCCGCCCACCGCGTCCAGGGAGTTGCGCGAGACGACCGCCTCGTTCACGGTCGCCGCGTCGATCCACTTGCCGTGGTAGCCGCCGGTCAGCACGCCCTGCGGGACCGGCGGGGCGCCCGCCAACTGGAGGACGTAGCGCAGCGGGACGCCGGTGGGGACCTCGATGACCATCGGGCGGGCGACCGCGCCGGAGACGGTCAGCATGACGGTGCCGGGCTCGTCGTACAGGCCGGTGTTGCCGTAGCGCTCGGGGCCGATGCGGGCGCCGATGGCGAGCTGGGCGAAGGTCTCGGCGTTGGAGAGCAGGGTGGGGGCGCCGCCGACGCCGTTCTGCGAGGCGCTGACCTTGCGGCCGGGCGGGATGGCCGGGCCGCCGTCGATGGAGCGGATCACGGACGCGGCGGCGCCGGTGACCATGCGGACCGGATTGCGCTGCACGAACGCCTTGAGCGCCGAGCGGCGGCCGTTGCTCAGGCCGCGTTCGGCGAGGGCCGCCTCCATGGAGCGCTGGGTCGACTCACGGGTGACCGCCACCACGAGCGTGCGGGCACCGAGGGCCTCGGCGACCAGCAGGGCGCCGTCCAGGATGAGGTGCGGGGCACGGTTGATGAGCACCGTGTCCTTGCGGCAGGCCGGTTCGTCCTCGCTGCCGTTGACCACGACGACCGGCCGGACGCCGCGTTTGATCGCCGCGTCGGCCACCGACCGCAGCTTCTTGTGGAAGGGGAAGCCCGCCCCGCCGCGGCCCTTCAGGTTGATGCGCTCGGAGAGCTGCGCGAGCTTCTCCCCGCCCATCGGTTCGAGCGGCCCGTGCACCTTGAGGTGCATGGGCAGGTCGAGTCGCTCGACAAGGTCGAAGCCGGACGTGAGCTGCGGAAGTCCCACCACGCGGACTTCCGGGACGTCGGGCAGGGCCTCGTTCACCTATAGCCTCCGGAAGGCGTGTTCCAAGGTTCGCCCGAACCCGGCGCGTCGAAAGGCGCTCCGGGGGTTGGTTCATCGGCGGCACCGCTGTTGTACGTGTCGTTCGGGTTGTACGCGCCATACCGGCCGTTTGTCTCACCGGTGTCGTACACGTCACTTCCGCCGTAGCCCGGATTGCCCTGGTTGTCATAGACCGGGATGTTGAATCCCGTGTCCTGGAGCGGGTCGTAGACCGACTGCGGGGCCTCGCCGACCGGCGGCGGGGACGGGACGGGCCAGTTGCCCGAGACGCTGCCGCCGGTGTCCTGGCGGGGGAAGGTCTCGGTGGGCTGGAGGTCGAACGGCAGGTCCATGCGCGCGGTCTGGTCGACGTACGGCTGCTGCGGGGGAGGCGTGGAGACGGCGCGGTAGGCGGCGGCGAAGCCGTTCGCGGGCTCCTGGGTGGCCGCCTCGAAGGAGGCCGTCGAGGCGAACGTGGGCGGGACCGCCCCGCGCGCGGGACCCCGGTCACCGGCGCCCGGTCGGCCCCGGTCGGGGCGGCTCTCGTAGCCCGGCAGCGAGTTGCTCTCCGCCATGCGCGCGCGGCTCGCCTCCAGGGAGTCCCGCCCGCTCGGCTCGTCGGAGCCCAGCACCGTGGCGAACCGGTCGGCGATCTTCCGCTTGATCGGGCGCGGGGCTGCGCGCAGCGCCAGGGCGGCCATGACGCCGAGCAGGCACAGGCTGTACATGACGACGAAGACGGGCTTGGCCGCGCGACCCGCGTAGAGCCCGTGGATCAGCGCGGCGCACCAGGCCGGGTAGGCCAGCATGTGCATCGCGCGCCAGCGGGCCGCGACGGGGGCGGGCGAGGCGAACCGGCTGCGCAGCGCGCCGGTCACGCCGACGAAGATCATCAGCAGTCCGGCCAGCGAGCCGAGGCCGATCAGGCCGCCGATGCCGGTGACGCCCAGCGAGAACGGGATGACCGCCGCGATGAACTCGGTGTGGTCCAGGGCGATCTTGGTGGTGATGTGCAGCAGCAGGAACGCGATGGACGCGACCGCCGTCGTCCGGTGCACCGCCTGGCCGATGAGCCGCTGGCGGGTGTCGAGGAAGATCCGGTCCTGTGCGACCAGGCCCCAGATCACCGAGCAGCTCAGGGAGACGAGGGACAGCACGCCCGCGCCGAAGTTGAGGAAGTCGCGGAACCGGTCGCCGCCGACCAGCACGACCACGGGTATGAGGATCAGGACGACAGCCGACGCCACCCCGTAGACCGAGGGGCCCGGCTGGGGGAGCGAGCTGTTGTTACGACGAGGGTTCATGGGGGCAACTCCGAGCAGTCCGGGAAAGCGGTCCCGCTGCCGAACTCTAAGTGGGCGCCATACCGATGGGTACGAGGTTCCAGTGATTGGGGTGCGATGAAAGGACAATGTGGCCGGGGTGGTGTCTTGATGTCCTTCCGGGTCCCCTTAGGGGCCCTAGGTGCTGTTACGCGGAGTAATCTCTGGGTGGTCGCTGGTCTCTCGTGGCCCGACGGTCGGTTCCGGCGCGATTCGATACGTGTCTCCCAGGCATACGGAAGCGCGTCGCGGCGTGCTCAAGCGCTGCGGTACTCTGAGGCCATGCGTGCCGTACGCCTTCTGCTTAGCGAGCCGCGCTGATCACTCCCGGACACCGGCCGAAGCGAACGGCCCCCACGGTTCGGAATCGGCGCGGCATCCCCTCCTGTGCGAGGGGATTTTTCGTTTCCCGGGTGAACCCGAGATCCTTGGTGGTCCCGAGTGCACCCAGGGTGATCCCGAGTGTGACAGCCGCCGGAAGCCGCGGGCAGAGACGATCGATGGAGCTTAGAGGACCATGAGCGAGACGAACCCCGCCGCCGACGAGACGGCCGCGCCGCACCGCTACACGGCTGCCGTGGCCGCCGAGATCGAGGCGCGCTGGCAGGACGTCTGGGACGCGGAGGGCACCTACGCCGCGCCGAACCCCACGGGCGACCTGGCGGGCGACCCCGAGGTCGTCGCCCGCCCCAAGAAGTTCATCATGGACATGTTCCCGTACCCCTCCGGTGCGGGCCTGCACGTCGGCCACCCCCTGGGCTACATCGCCACCGACGTCTTCGCGCGCTTCCAGCGCATGACCGGCCACAACGTCCTGCACACCCTGGGCTTCGACGCCTTCGGCCTGCCCGCCGAGCAGTACGCCGTGCAGACCGGCACCCACCCCAGGGTCTCCACCGAGGCCAACATGGAGAACATGAAGGTCCAGCTGCGGCGGCTGGGCCTGGGCCACGACAAGCGGCGGTCGTTCGCCACGATCGACCCCGAGTACTACAAGTGGACCCAGTGGATCTTCGTCCAGATCTTCAACTCCTGGTACGACCGGGAGGCGAACCGGGCCCGCCCGATCGCCGAGCTGATCGAGCAGTTCGCCACCGGTGAGCGCGCCGTCCCCGGCGACCGCCCCTGGGACGGGCTGACCGAGGCCGAGCGCGCCGACGTCCTGGGCGAGTACCGGCTGGCGTACGCCTCCGAGGCGCCCGTCAACTGGTGCCCCGGCCTGGGCACCGTGCTGGCCAACGAGGAGGTCACCGCCGACGGCCGCTCCGAGCGCGGCAACTTCCCCGTCTTCAAGGCGAAGCTGCGCCAGTGGAACATGCGCATCACCGCCTACGCCGACCGGCTGCTGGACGACCTGGACGCCCTGGACTGGCCCGAGGCCATCAAGCTCCAGCAGCGCAACTGGATCGGCCGCTCCGAGGGCGCCCGCGTCGACTTCCCCGTCGACGGCGACCACATCACCGTCTTCACCACCCGCCCCGACACCCTGTTCGGTGCCACCTACATGGTCCTGGCGCCCGAACACCCCCTGGTCGAGAAGATCACCGCCGACACCTGGCCCGAGGGCACGCGCGCGCCGTGGACCGGCGGGCACCCCACCCCGGCCGCCGCCGTCGCCGCGTACCGCGCGCAGGCCACCGCCAAGTCCGACGTCGAGCGCCAGGCCGAGGCCAAGGACAAGACCGGCGTCTTCACCGGCGCGTACGCCACCAACCCGGTCAACGGCGAGCAGGTCCCCGTCTTCGTCGCCGACTACGTCCTGATGGGCTATGGCACGGGCGCCATCATGGCCGTCCCCGCGGGCGACCAGCGCGACTTCGAGTTCGCGCGCGCCTTCGAACTGCCCGTCCACTGCATCGTCGAGCCGACCGACGGCCGCGGCACGGACACCTCGACGTGGGAGAACGCCTTCTCCTCCTACGACGCGAAGATCATCAACTCGGCCAACGAGCAGATCTCCCTGGACGGCCTGGACGTCGCCGAGGCCAAGGCGCGCATCACCGCCTGGCTGGAGACCTCCGGCATCGGCGCGGGCACCGTCAACTTCCGGCTGCGCGACTGGCTGTTCAGCCGCCAGCGCTACTGGGGCGAGCCCTTCCCGATCGTCTACGACGAGCAGGGCGTCGCGCACTCCCTGCCCGAGTCGATGCTGCCGCTGGAGCTGCCCGAGGTCGAGGACTACTCCCCGCGCACCTTCGACCCGGACGACGCCGACACCCAGCCCGAGCCGCCCCTGTCCCGCAACGCGGACTGGGTCCACGTCACCCTGGACCTGGGCGACGGCCCGAAGAAGTACCGCCGCGAGACCAACACCATGCCCAACTGGGCCGGTTCCTGCTGGTACGAACTGCGCTACCTGGACCCGCACAACAGCGAGCGCCTGGTCGACCCCGCGATCGAGCAGTACTGGATGGGCCCGCGCGAGGGCCAGCCGCACGGCGGCGTCGACCTGTACGTCGGCGGCGCCGAACACGCCGTGCTGCACCTGCTGTACGCCCGCTTCTGGTCCAAGGTCCTCTTCGACCTGGGGCACGTCTCCTCCGCCGAGCCGTTCCACAAGCTGTTCAACCAGGGCATGATCCAGGCCTACGTCTACCGCGACAGCCGCGGCATCGCGGTGCCCGCCGCCGAGGTCGAGGAACGCGACGGCGCCTGGTACTTCCAGGGCGAGAAGGTCTCCCGGCTGCTGGGCAAGATGGGCAAGTCCCTCAAGAACGCGGTCACCCCGGACGAGATCTGCGCCGAGTACGGCGCCGACACCCTGCGCCTGTACGAGATGGCGATGGGCCCCCTGGACGTCTCCCGGCCGTGGGACACGCGCGCCGTCGTCGGCCAGTTCCGGCTGCTGCAACGGCTGTGGCGCAACGTCGTCGACGAGGCGACCGGCCAGGTCACCGTCACCGACGGCGAGCCCGACGAGGCCACCCTGCGCGCGCTGCACAAGGCCATCGACGGCGTCCGCCAGGACCTGGAGGGCATGCGCTTCAACACCGCCATCGCCAAGGTCACCGAGCTGAACAACCACCTGACCAAGGCGGGCGGCCCGCTGCCGCGCGCGGTCGCCGAGCCGCTGGTCCTGCTGGTCGCGCCGCTGGCCCCGCACATCGCCGAGGAGCTGTGGCGGCGACTGGGCCACACCGACTCCGTCGTCCACCGGGACTTCCCCGTCGCCGACCCGGCGTACGTGGTCGACGAGACCGTCACCTGCGTCGTGCAGATCAAGGGCAAGGTCCGGGCCCGGCTGGAGGTCTCGCCCGCCATCTCCGACGAGGAACTGGAGAAGGTGGCGCTGGGCGACGAACACGTGGTCACCGCGCTGGGCGGGGCGGCGATCCGGAAGGTGATTGTCCGGGCGCCGAAGCTGGTGAACATCGTTACTGGGTAGCGGTAGCGGGGCCCGAGCCTCTGGGCTGGGGCTGGGTGGCCGGCCGGGGCGCCCGGTTGACAGGTGGCCGGGTGCCAGGGGGTGAAGCCGGGCGGCGTCGGTGCGTTGCCGTGGTGCCGGTCCGGCCTCGCGGAGGGCTCCGGGGCGGTTGCGGCCGTCCGCGGGGCGGTGGTTTCCGGGGTTTCCGGCGCGGTGCGGCCGTCCGCACGGCTGGCGCGGGGCACGGGGTCGGGGTAGTCCCCTACGGGCAGGTTCGGGGTTCTGGTGGAACTCCGGGCCTGCCCGCCTCGTTTACCGTGGAAGAACGGCGCGTGGGGTGCCGTGGCCGGTCTGGAGGAGACGCCCGTGGAAGCCGTGATCGCAGTCGTGGCACTGCTCTTCGTGCTCCTCCTGGTGCTCGGCGCGTACGCCACGGTGAAGGTGGTCGGTGCCGCCAAGCGCGGCGTGGACCGCACGATCTCCCAGGCCCGCCGCACCGTCGAGGACCACACCCTGCGGGCCAAGTCCTTCGCCCAGCCCGGACCGGCCGGGGAGGTCGCCCAGCTCCGGCTGAAGCTACGCACCTCGATGCGCTCCACCCAGGACGCCCTCCAGGCGGGCGCCGCCGAGGACGCGTCCCTCGGGGAGTCCGTCGCCCTGTTCCAGCGCCTCAGCGCCCACGGCCACGAACTCGACGCCGAGCTGCGCCGCCTGGAGTCCGACCCCGACCGGGCCACCCTCGCCGCCCGGCTGCCGTCGCTGCGCGAGCGCACCGAGCGGATCACGGCCTCCGCCGACGCCCTGCGCTGGGCGGCCCGCGACCGCGCCCAGCGCTTCGCCGCCGACGACCTCGACACCCTGCACGCCCAGATCGACGTCGAGGCCGACGCCCTGCGGCACTGGACCACTCCCGACACCGCCGGGGCGCCGCCCGCCTGGCCCGCCGCCGACCCCGGAACGGCGGACCGCGCCCGGTCGGAGGAGTCCGCCCCGCGCCCGGCGACCGAGCCCGCCCGGCCCGCGATCACCCCGCCTACACCCCGGCCCACCTACTCCTGGCAGAAGAAGCCCCGGCCGGAGAGCACCGCCTGATCCCTACGTGAGCGGTGCCGGGGCCGATCCGGACCCCTCCGCTCCGGGGTGAGGGGCCGGGCTCCCGCCCGGCCGACCCGGCAGGTAATCTCCAGCTCATGTCCCGCCATGTCGCGATCGTCACGGATTCCACGGCCTATCTGCCGCAGCCGACGATGGAGCGTCATGGCATCACCTCGGTACCCCTGACCGTCGTCCTCGGCGATCAGGCGCTCGAAGAGGGCACCGAGATCTCGACCCGCTCCCTGGCCCAGGCCCTCCAGAAACGACGTTCCGTCACCACCTCGCGGCCCAGCCCCCAGCTCTTCGCGGAGACCTACCGCAAGGCCGCCGAGGCGGGCGCCACCGGCATCGTCTCCCTCCACCTCTCCGCCGAACTCTCCGGCACCTACGACGCGGCCGTCCTCGCCGCGCGGGAGGCGCCGGTGCCGGTACGGGTGGTGGACACCGGGATGATCGCCATGGCCCTCGGCTTCTGCGCCCTGGCCGCCGCCGAGACCGCGCGGGCGGGCGGCACGGTCGACGAGGCGGTCGCCGCGGCGGAGAAACGGGCCGCGGCCACCTCCGCGTACTTCTACGTCGACACCCTCGACTATCTGCGCCGGGGCGGCCGGATCGGCGCCGCCCAGGCCCTCCTCGGCTCCGCGCTCGCGGTGAAGCCCCTGCTCCAGCTCGACGGAGGGCGCATCGAGCCCCTGGAGAAGGTGCGGACGGCGTCGAAGGCGATCGCCCGCCTGGAGGAGCTGGCGGCCGAGCGGGCCGGGAGCACGCCCGTCGACATCGCCGTCCACCATCTCGCCGCCCAGGAACGGGCGTCGGCCCTCGCCGACCGGCTCCGGGCCCGGGTGCCCGACCTGGGCGTGCTGCACGTGAGCGAGGTGGGCGCGGTCATCGGGGCGCACACGGGGCCGGGGTTGCTGGCGGTCGTGGTCTCGGAGCGGTGAGGACGCCGCGGGGGCGGCGGGAAGTGGCTTGGCGGGGCGGTCGGTTCACTCGGCAGGGTGATCGAGTTATCCACAACTGGTCCGTTCTCCACGGATATTGAGCAAGATCATCGCCGATCGGGGAGATCTCCGATGCTCGGGGCATGGCACTTCGACCTCACTCACGTACGACGACCGCGACCAGTGGACCCGGGCGACCGCCCGGCTCCGACGGGCGCCTGCGCCCACGCCGTTCACCGGCCCACGGCCGGGCCCGCACCCGAGCCGTCCCGGCGGCCGAGCTGCGCCGCCGGGCGGAGGCCCTGTTCTCCCCCGGGGGCGGCGAAGGGGAGGCTGCGCCGCCCGAAGTACGACGGGGGGTGCGGGGGCCTGGTCCGCCGGAGACCGTGCCGGTGCCGGGGGCGCCGCTGGCGGGTTCGCTGACGCGGGCGGGTACGGGGGCGGGCGTCGGTACGGGTGTGGGTGCGGGGGCTGACGGCGGCACCCGTGCGGGTGCGGGGTCGGACGCGGGTGACGGTGGTCGCCGGGCCGACCCGGTTGATGAGGCTGGTGAGGGCGCCGAGGGCGTTGGGGGCGTTGGGGGCGTCTCGGGTGTGGGGTGGCGGGAGCGGTTCGGGCCCGCGCTGCGGGAACGGATGCCGGTGTGGGTGCAGGCGCGCTGCGGGCTGGAACTCAGGAGCGTGCTGGCGCTGGCCGTCGTGGTGGTGGCCGTGGCCGCCTTCGCCCTCCAGCACTTCTGGGCGGGGCGCAGCCGCGCGGTGGCGACCCCCGAGGTGGTGCGGGCGTCGGCACCGTACGACGGGGAGACCGGGCGGGGGTCTGCGGTGCCGTCGGGTCTTGCGACCCCCGTGCACCCCTCGTCCCCCTCGTCCCTGTCCGGCGGCGGCGCCCCCGCCGCCGAGATCGTCGTGGACGTCAGCGGCAAGGTGCGCCGTCCGGGGATTCACCGGCTTCCGGCTGGGGCCCGGGTGGTCGACGCGCTGAACGCGGCGGGTGGGGTGCGGCCGGGGACGGACACGGACGGGCTGAACCGGGCACGGTTCCTGGTGGACGGCGAGCAGGTGGTCGTCGGGGGACCGCAGCCGCCTGGGGGACCGGTGGGGCCCGGTGCGGGCGCCGCAGGATCGGGTGCGGGTGCGGGGAGCGGTGCTGGTGGGGTGGGCCCGGGGCTTCCGGTAGCGCCGCTCTCCCTCAGTACGGCCACTCTGGAGCAGCTGGACACGTTGCCCGGTGTGGGGCCCGTGCTGGCACAGCACATCATCGAGCACCGCACCCGGCACGGAGGCTTCCGCTCGGTCGACGAACTGCGCGAGGTGAACGGCATCGGGGAGCGGCGCTTCTCCGATCTGCGGAACCTGGTGCGGCCGTGAGCGCGGGGACTGCCGGTGGCGGGGTCCGCAGCCGCGCCCGCCCGGATGTGCACGCCGCCTCCGGGCACCGGCTCGGTGCCTCGCACCCCCGGCGGGAAGGGGCGGTGGACCTGCGACTGGTCCCGCCCGCACTGGCGGCGTGGGGCATGGCCGCCTGGGCGGTGGACGCCTCCGTAGGAGTGGTGGGGACGGTCGTCGTCGGGTGCCTGATCGGGGCGGTTCTCCTGCTGTGGTCCGGTCGTGGGACGGGGACGGTGCGTGAGCCGGGGGCTGGACGGTGGCGGAGCGGCGCGGTGCGGGCGCCCGGTTCGGGTGCCTCGGGTGCGTGGTCCCGGGTGACCGGTGCGGGTGTGCTGCTCTGCGCGGCGGCGGCCGCACTCTCCGCGGCGCTGCATGGCGCGGATCTGCGCCGGGGGCCGGTGCCCGCGCTGGCGCGGGAGTCCGTGACGGTGACCGCCGAGGTGGAACTGACCTCCGATCCCCGGCTTGCCCGGCCCAGGGTGCGGGGGGACCGGATGAGCCAGGACTCGGTGCTGATCGACGCGGAGGTGCGAGAGGTCGGCTCGGGCGGGAGGCGGACGGTGACGCGGACGCCGGTGCTGCTCGTCGTGGATGTGCGAGAGAGAGGAGGGAAGACCGATCTCCGGTCGGCCCGGTCGGCGCAGTCGCCTGGGGCTGGACGGGCGGCGTGGCTCGGGTTGCTGCCGTCCACCCAGGTCCGTGTCACCGGGCGGCTGGCGGCCCCGCTGACCGGCGGGGACCGGATCGCGGCCGTGCTGCGGGTGCGGACAGGGCGCGACGCGCCACCCGACGTGGTGCGGGGGCCGACGGCGGCGCAGCGGACGGCCGGGCGGTTGCGGGCGGGGCTGCGCGCCGCCACCGACGGGCTGCCGCCGGACGCGCGGGCGCTGCTGCCGGGGCTGGTGGTCGGGGACACCGCGCGGATCACTCCGGAGCTGGACGAGGCGTTCCGGGCGACCGACCTCACCCACATCCTCGCCGTCTCCGGCAGCAACCTCACGATCATGCTGGCCCTGCTCCTCGGCCCGCCCGGCGTGGCGCAGTCGGCGGAGCGGCGGGGGCTGGCGCCCCGGCTCGGTGTGCCGCTGCGGACGACCGCACTGCTGGGCGGCGCGCTGACCCTCGGGTTCGTGGTGGTGTGCCGACCGGACCCGAGCGTGCTGCGGGCGGCGGCCTGCGGCGCGGTCGTCCTGCTGGCCCTGGCGACCGGCCGCCGCAGATCGCTGATCCCGGCACTGGCCACGGCCGTCCTGCTGCTGGTGCTCTACGACCCGTGGCTGGCCCGGAGTTACGGCTTCCTGCTGTCCGTGCTGGCCACGGGGGCGCTGCTGACGCTGGCGCCGCGCCTGAGTGCCGGGCTGCGGCGGCGCCGGGTGCCGCCCCGGCTGGCGGAGGCACTTGGGGCGGCGGGGGCCGCGCAGCTGGTGTGCGCGCCGGTCGTGGCGGTGCTGTCGGCGCGGGTGAGCCTGGTGGCGGTGCCGTGCAACCTTCTCGTGGAGTTCGCGGTGGCTCCGGCGACCGTGCTGGGGTTCGCGGCGCTGGCGGCGGCACCGTGGGCGATGCCGGTCGCGCGGGCGCTGGCCTGGTGCGCGGGATGGCCGGCGGAGTGGATCGCCGGGGTGGCGCGGGCCGGGGCCGCGCTGCCGGGGGCGGGGGTGGACTGGCCGGGCAGTTGGGCCGGTGCGCTGCTGCTCGCGCTCGTCGGGGCCGGACTGGTGCCGGTCGGGCGGCGGGTGGCCCGGCATCCCTGGCTGTGTGCGGCGTGCGCGGTGCTGCTCCTGCTGGCGGTGGTGCGTCCGCCGCCACTGACCCGGGCCCTCACCGGCTGGCCCCCGCCGGGCTGGCGGCTGGCGATGTGCGACGTGGGGCAGGGGGACGCGCTGGTCCTCGCGGCCGGGGACGGTGCCGGTGTCGTGGTGGACGCGGGGCCCGACCCGGTGCTGGTCGACCGGTGTCTGCGGACGCTGGGCGTGACCCGGGTCCCGTACCTGGTGCTGACCCACTTCCACGCCGACCATGTCGCCGGACTGCCCGGGGTGTTGAAGGGGCGGGCGGTGGGGGAGATCGGGACGACCGGGTTCGCGGAGCCCGCCGATCAGGCGGCGTTCGTGCGGAGGGAGGCGGAGGCGGCCGGGGTGCCGGTCGTGCCGGTGGCGGCCGGGGAGCGGCGGCGGCTGGGCGCGCTGGACTGGGAGGTGCTGTGGCCGCCCGCCCCGCAGGTGCCGGGACCGGAGGGGCCGAACGACGCGAGCGTGACGCTGCTGGTGCGGTCGGCGGGGCTGCGGATGCTCCTGCTGGGGGACCTGGAACCCCCGGCCCAGGAGGCGCTGGCACGGTCACCGGCGGCGGCCGGGCTGGGCGGGGTCGATGTGCTGAAGGTGGCGCATCACGGCTCGGCGTACCAGCATCCGGGGCTGTTGGGGGCGGTGGCGCCGAGGCTGGCGTTGATCTCGGTGGGCGCGGACAACCCGTACGGGCATCCGGCGCCCGGGACCGTCGCCGCGCTGCGGGCGGCCGGGGCGACGGTGCTGCGGACGGACCGGGACGGGGCGCTCGCCGTGGCGGGTGCGGGCGCCGGACTGCGGGTGGCGGGAGACTGAGGCCATGACTTCCGTACAGGCAGACACCGGACCGCTGGACGCGGGGTTGGTCGAGGACTATCTGCGCCGGCTGGGGGTGGAGTACCCGGCGTGGCCCACCGTCGACGTGCTGCGGGAGCTGCATCTGCGGCATCTGCGGACCGTGCCCTTCGAGAACCTGTCGGTGCATCTCGGGGAGGAGATCGTGCTGGAGGAGCGGCGGCTGGCGTGGAAGGTCGCGGGGCCGGGCGGCCGGGGCGGCTTCTGCTACGAACTGAACGGGGCGTTCGGGGCGCTGCTCAAGGCGCTGGGCTTCGACGTGACGCTGCTCGCCGCACGGGTGTACGGCAGGGACGGGCGGCTCGGCATCCCGTACGACCATCTCGCGCTGCTGGTGCGGACGGTGGACGCGGGGGAGTGGCTGGCCGACGTCGGGTTCGGGGCGCACAGCCACGGGCCGCTGTGCTGGGAGCACCGGGGTGAGCAGGAGGACCCCGCGGGCACGTTCCGGATCATGGAGGCGGGGCCGGACGCAGCGGGCGTCAAGGGCGGCGCGGGACGGCCGTCGCGGGAGGGCGGCGGCGTGTCCGGGGCGGCCGACCTGGACGTGGTGCACGACGGGGCGCGGGTGTACCGGCTGGAGGCGAGACCCCGGGCGCTGGCCGACTTCGCGGCGGGCGCCTGGTGGCACCGCACCTCCCCGGAGTCGCACTTCACGCAGTCTTTGATCTGCTCCCGGATCACCCGGGACGGCGGCCGCGTCACCCTCAGCGGGCGCCGCCTGAAGACGACGGCACCCGACGGGACCAGCGAGGAGAGGGAGTTGGAGAAGGACGAGGAGGTGCTGCGCGTGTACCGGGAGGAGTTCGGGATGGAGTGGGTGCGGGTGCCCGAGGTGAGGACGGAGGTGAGGACGCAGGGCGCGGGGCCCTCCGGGGGCTGGTAGGGGGCGTCCGGCCGCGTGGAGGCGTGCCTGCGCGGCCCTGCCTGCGGAGCCCCGGCCTGCGCCCCGGAGGTCTCCGTAGCTCCGACCTGTCCCGGAGGCCCCCGTAGCCCCGGCCTGTCCCGGAGGCCTCCGGAGACCCGACGCGCCCCGCAGGCCCCCGTAGTTCTCGCCCCGCTCCCGGACTCCGTCGGATGGTGCCGGAAGATGGGTGGGTGAGTGATGTGAGACATGTGCTGGTGCTGCCCGACCGCGAGGCCGCCGAGGAGGTCGTCGAGGCGTTGGCGGAGCGGTTCGGGGTGCGGGAGGAGCCGCAGGTCGTGCGGGACGCGCTGGCTGGGGAGGACGACGCGGAGGACGCGCAGTGGCTGGTGGTGCTGCGGGACGAGGAGGAGCGCCTGGACGGGGCCGAGCTGGACGCGTTCGCGGGGGAGTGGGACGGGTGGCGCGAGGAGCCGTAGCGGCGGCTGCCCGCGGGGACGGCGGGCGGGACGGCGGTGTCGGTGGCGCGTGCCATGCTGGGGGCGATGGCCAGGAAGACTGCGAATGACGACCCGCTCGCCCCGGTGACCCTTGCCGTGGGCCAGGAGGACCTGCTGCTGGACCGTGCCGTGCAGGAGGTGGTGGCCGCCGCGCGGGCCGCCGACGCCGACACGGACGTACGGGATCTGACGCACGACCAGGTGCAGCCCGGCACGCTCGCCGAGCTGACCAGTCCGTCGCTCTTCGCGGAGCGCAAGGTCGTGGTCGTGCGGAACGCGCAGGATCTGTCGGCGGACTCGGTGAAGGACGTGAAGGGGTATCTGGGGGCGCCCGCCGAGGAGATCACGCTGGTGCTGCTGCACGCGGGCGGGGTCAAGGGCAAGGCGTTGCTGGACGCGGCGCGCAAGGCGGGTGCGCGGGAGGTCGCCTGCCCGAAGATGACGAAGCCCGCGGACCGGCTGGCCTTCGTGCGGGCCGAGTTCCGGGCCACCGGCCGTTCGGCGACGCCCGAGGCGTGCCAGGCGCTGGTGGACTCCATCGGCAGTGATCTGCGGGAGCTGGCGTCCGCGGTGTCGCAGCTCGCCGCCGACATCGAGGGGACGATCGACGAGGCTGTCGTGGGGCGGTACTACACGGGCCGGGCCGAGGCGTCGAGCTTCACCGTCGCGGACCGGGCCGTCGAGGGGCGGGCCGCGGAGGCGCTGGAGGCGCTGCGCTGGTCGCTGTCGACGGGGGTGGCGCCGGTGCTGATCACCAGCGCGCTCGCGCAGGGCGTCCGGGCCATCGGCAAGCTGTCCTCCGCGCGCGGCGGCCGCCCCGCCGACCTGGCGCGCGAGCTGGGCATGCCGCCCTGGAAGATCGACCGGGTCCGGCAGCAGATGCGCGGCTGGACCCCGGACGGCGTCGCGGAGGCCCTGCGCGCGGTCGCCGACGCGGACGCGGGCGTGAAGGGTGGCGGCGACGACCCGGAGTACGCGCTGGAGAAAGCCGTGGTCGCGATCGCCCGCGCGGCCCGGGGCCGAGGGGCGGGCCGCTGAGCCGCACCGGGGAGGCGGGCCGCTGAGCCCGCCACCGCGACGCGTGCCCCTGCCCCCGACCGAGGCACGAGCCCCCACCGGAGCACACCCCCGCCCCCACCAACCCCCCACCCCACCAAATCCCCCACCCCCCACCCCCGCTCCACGCCGAAGGCCCCCGCTCCTCCCTGGGGAAGGGAGGGAGGCGGGGGCCTTCGGTTCAAGCAAGGTCAGCAGGCTGTGCTGCCGGGCGAGTCCGCACCCGCGTGGCGAACGCAGGCCGCGTGCGGACTCGGGGGCCGGGAGGGAGCGGAGGAGAGAGGGCCCGCTCGGGGTCCTTCCGGCGGTCAGATCAAGAAAGGGTTCAGCCCTGGAGGGACGCGACCTTCGAAGCGAGCGCCGACTTCTTGTTGGCGGCCTGGTTCTTGTGGATGACACCCTTGGAGACGGCCTTGTCGAGCTGACGCGCGGCAGCGCGCTGGTACTCGGTGGCCTTCTCGACGTCACCCGCGGCAGCGGCCTCGCGGGCCTTGCGGATCGCGGTCTTGAGGGAGGACTTGACGGCCTTGTTGCGCAGTCGCGCCTTCTCGTTGGTCTTGATCCGCTTGATCTGGGACTTGATGTTCGCCACGAAAGAGCCTTTGCAGGTTCAGGCACGGGGCCGCGAGGGTCCCGCACCAGGTGATTTCTTGGGTGTGCCTCGCGCTGAGAGGGCATGAGACACAGCCACCCAGGCTACCAGCGGCCCCCCGGCCCGCCCAAACCGGTCCCCGGGCGGCCCGCACCGGCTTCCCGGTCGCCGCCCGTGGGACCATGGAACCTACGTATCGATCCGACCCGAGGCACGAAGGCGCCTCAAGAGACAGGACCCTGCGTGCCCGCGACCCCTAAGAATGTGCCCGAGCCGAGCCGTACCGACCCGGCTCTGATCCGCAATTTCTGCATCATCGCGCACATCGACCACGGCAAGTCCACGCTCGCCGACCGGATGCTCCAGCTGACCGGTGTGGTCGAGCAGCGACAGATGCGTGCTCAGTACCTCGACCGCATGGACATCGAGCGCGAGCGCGGCATCACGATCAAGTCCCAGGCGGTGCGGCTGCCGTGGGCTCCGAGCCAGGACCCCGACCGTACGCACATCCTCAACATGATCGACACCCCCGGGCACGTCGACTTCACCTATGAGGTCTCGCGGTCGCTGGCCGCCTGTGAGGGCACCGTCCTGCTCGTGGACGCCGCTCAGGGCATCGAGGCGCAGACCCTCGCCAACCTGTACCTGGCGATGGAGAACGACCTCACGATCATCCCCGTGCTGAACAAGATCGACCTGCCGGCCGCGCAGCCGGAGAAGTTCGCCGAGGAGCTGGCGAACCTGGTCGGCTGCGACCCCGACGACGTGCTGCGGGTCTCGGCGAAGACCGGCGTCGGCGTCGACGCGCTGCTCGACCGGGTGGTCCGGGAGGTCCCGGCGCCGGTCGGTGTCGCGGACGCCCCCGCCCGCGCCATGATCTTCGACTCGGTCTACGACTCCTACCGCGGCGTCGTCACCTACGTCCGGGTCATCGACGGCCAGCTCAACAAGCGTGAGCGCATCCGCATGATGTCGACGAACGCCACCCACGAGCTGCTGGAGATCGGCACCAACTCGCCCGAGATGCTGGGCGCGGACGGTCTCGGCGTCGGCGAGGTGGGCTACCTCATCACCGGTGTGAAGGACGTCCGCCAGTCCAAGGTCGGCGACACCGTCACCAGCCAGGCCAAGGGCGCCACCGAGGCCCTGGGCGGGTACAAGGACCCCAAGCCGATGGTCTTCTCCGGCCTGTATCCGCTGGACGGCTCCGACTACCCCGAGCTGCGCGAGGCCCTGGACAAGCTCCAGCTCAACGACGCCGCGCTCGTCTACGAGCCGGAGACCTCCGCCGCCCTCGGCTTCGGTTTCCGCGTCGGCTTCCTCGGCCTGCTCCACCTCGACGTGATCCGCGAGCGGCTGGAGCGCGAGTTCGGCCTCGACCTCATCGCCACCGCGCCGAACGTGGTCTACCGCGTGGTGATGGAGGACGGCGCCGAGCACGTCGTCACCAACCCGAGCGAGTTCCCCGAAGGCAAGATCAACGAGGTGTACGAGCCGGTCGTACGGGCCACGATCCTCGCGCCGACCGAGTTCATCGGCTCGATCATGGAGCTGTGCCAGACGCGGCGCGGCACCCTGCTCGGCATGGACTACCTCTCCGAGGACCGCGTCGAGATCCGCTACACGCTGCCCCTCGCGGAGATCGTCTTCGACTTCTTCGACCAGCTGAAGTCCAAGACCCGCGGCTACGCCTCCCTCGACTACGAGCCCACCGGCGAGCAGACCTCCAGCCTGGTCAAGGTCGACATCCTGCTGCACGGCGACAAGGTCGACGCCTTCTCGGCGATCACCCACAAGGACGCCGCGTACGCCTACGGGGTGCGGCTCGTCGCCAAGCTGCGCGAGCTGATCCCGCGGCAGGCCTTCGAGGTGCCGATCCAGGCCGCCGTCGGCTCCCGCGTCATCGCCCGCGAGACGATCCGCGCCATCCGCAAGGACGTCCTCGCCAAGTGCTACGGCGGTGACATCTCCCGGAAGCGGAAGCTGCTGGAGAAGCAGAAGGAAGGCAAGAAGCGGATGAAGATGGTGGGTTCGGTGGAGGTTCCCCAGGAGGCCTTCATCGCCGTCCTGAGCAGCGAGGAGAACGCGGGCTCGGGCAAGGGCAAGAAGTAGCCCGCTGTAACCGGCGGTATCGGGGCCCCTCGCGCAGCGGCGCGGGGGGCCCCGCGTCGTCCGTCGGTCCGTCCCGACCCGCCGGGCGCGGCGGCACGGCCTCGCGGGGGGAGGTGTGCGGGGCCCCTGTTCTGTGAAAAGTGACCGTACGTGACCCCTTACGTGCCGGGCGGTCGCCCTTTACGCTGATCCCCTGCTCGATAGTTACTCGTGAGTTAAACAACAGCCGCGCTGAGCCAGCCGCAACGTCGCGGGCCCCGGAGGATGTCGTGAGCGACACACAGACACTGATCGAGAACCGTCCGCCGTCCGTCGCGGGCCTCTTCCTGGACCGGGTGGCGGCCACGCCGGACGCGGAGGCCTACCGCCACCCCGTCCCGGCCGCCGCCGCGGAGGGCCCCGACACCTGGAAGACGCTGACCTGGGCGCAGGCCGCGCAGCGGGTGTACGCCATCGCCGCCGGGCTGATCGAGCTGGGCATCCAGCCGGAGCAGCGCGTCGCGCTCGCCTCCTCCACCCGCGTCGAGTGGATCCTCGCCGACCTCGGCATCATGTGCGCGGGCGCGGCGACCACCACGGTCTATCCGCAGACCAACGCCGACGAGTCGGCGTTCATCCTCTCCGACTCCGGCAGCCGGGTGCTGATCGCCGAGGACGCGGCGCAGCTCGCCAAGGCCGTGGAGAAGCGCCAGGAGCTGCCCGAGCTGACCCATGTCGTGGTGATCGACCCGGCCGGGGTGGAGGCCGCCGACTGGATCCTCACCCTCGACGAGCTGGAGCAGCGCGGCGCCGCCCGGCTGGAGAAGGACGCCGGGCTGATCAAGGAGCGGGTCGCCGCGATCACCGCCGACCAGCTCGCCACCCTCATCTACACCTCCGGCACCACCGGCCGCCCCAAGGGCGTACGCCTGCCGCACGACAACTGGTCGTACATGGCGAAGGCGATCGCCGCGACCGGGCTGGTGAGCGCGGAGGACGTGCAGTACCTGTGGCTGCCGCTCGCGCACGTCTTCGGCAAGGTGCTGATCTCCGGGCAGATCGAGGTCGGTCACGTCACCGCCGTCGACGGCCGCGTCGACAAGATCATCGAGAATCTGCCGGTCGTGCAGCCGACGTACATGGCGGCCGTGCCGCGCATCTTCGAGAAGGTCTACAACGGGGTCGCCGCGAAGGCCCGCGCGGGCGGCGGCGCCAAGTACAAGATCTTCCAGTGGGCCGCCGAGGTCGCCCGCGAGTACGCCAAGGTCACCCAGGACAACTTCAAGCGCACCGGCGTACGCACCGCGCCGTTCGGCCTCACCGCCAAGCACAAGGTCGCCGACACCCTCGTCTACGCCAAGATCCGCGAGGCGTTCGGCGGCAACCTCCGCGCCTGCATCTCCGGCTCCGCCGCCCTCGCGCCCGACATCGGCTTCTTCTTCGCGGGCGCCGGCATCCACATCCTGGAGGGCTACGGCCTCACCGAGACCTCCGCCGCCTCCTTCGTCAACCCCGGCGAGGCCTACCGCACCGGCACCGTCGGCAAGCCGCTGCCCGGTACGGAGGTGCGGATCGCCGACGACGGGGAGATCCTGCTGCGCGGGCCCGGTGTCATGGAGGGGTACCACGGGCTGCCCGAGAAGACCGCCGAGGTGCTGGAGGCCGACGGCTGGTTCCACACCGGGGACATCGGCGAGCTGTCGCCCGACGGGTACCTGCGGATCACCGACCGCAAGAAGGACCTCATCAAGACGTCCGGCGGCAAGTACATCGCGCCCGCGGAGGTGGAGGGGCAGTTCAAGGCGATCTGCCCGTACGTCTCCAACATCCTCGTGCACGGCGCCGACCGGAACTACTGCACCGCGCTCATCGCCCTCGACGAGGTGGCGATCCTCGCGTGGGCGGAGGAGAACGGGCTCGGCGGGAAGCCGTACGCGGAGGTCGTCGCCGCGTCCGCGACGGTGGGGATGGTCGAGGAGTACGTCACGCAGCTCAACCAGGGGCTGCAGAAGTGGCAGACGATCAAGAAGTTCCGGCTGCTGCCGCGGGATCTCGATGTGGAGCACGGGGAGATCACGCCGAGTCTGAAGCTGAAGCGGCCGGTGGTGGAGCGGGAGTACAAGGGGTTGATCGAGGAGATGTACGTGGGCTCTCGCGAGGCGTAGGGGGGCGCCTTCGGTGGGGCTGGTTGAGGTTGCGGCGGCGGGTGCGGGTGGGTGGGGGCTGGTCGCGCAGTTCCCCGCGCCCCTGAGGAGCGGGCTGCGCCCTGCTCAGGTGGGCGGGTGCGGGTCGTGGGGGGCTGGGCGCGCAGTTCCCCGCGCCCCTGGGGGGTGGGCTGCGCCCTGCCCCCAGGGGGTCCGGCTTACCCATGGAGTGGCTTGTTCCGGTCGGAAAGGGTCAGTTCCGTAACTCCTTGCTTGGGGGTGGGCACGGTCTGCCACCCTGGCGGGAACCGGGTGGGGTGTCGTGATCGTCGGAACATCGGACGACGGCGTTCCCCGGCCGGGTCCGCGTAGCCGACCGGCGGGAGCTGCCCATGGGGGCCATTCCGACGCAACGGGAGATCGTGTCCCGTGCCGACGGACCGCCCGTGTCCCCGGGCGGGCAGCCGCACCTGCGCGCGACCCTGGTCGGCAGCTCGCTCGCGCCCGGCGCCGCCCGCGACCTCGTGCGGGCCGCGCTCACCGAGTGGCGGGCGGCCGGTGTCCCGGGCGCCCCCGACCTCTCCGACCTGCTCGCCGAGGACGCCATACTCGTCGTCAGCGAGCTGGTCACCAACGCCGTCGTGCACGCCGGCACCGAGGTCGACGTGGACTGCCGGCTGGAGACCGCGCCGGCCGCCGGCGCGGCCGGCCCGGACGGTCCCGCCGTCGTCGTCGAGGTCACCGACCACCACCCCTCCCGCGCCCCGCGCGACGGCGCGCCCGAGGCGTCGTACGAGACACCGGAGTACGGGCGCGGGCTGCGGCTCGTCGCCGCGCTCGCGGAGGCCTGGGGCGTCACCTACCGGCGCGGCACCAAGAGCGTGTGGGCGCGGCTGCCGTCCCGGACCGGGGACGACGACGGCCCGCTCGGCGCCACCCGGCTGCCCGCCGACCCCCACCTCGCCTTCGCGGAGGCCCTCGCCCCCGACCCCGGCCCCGCCGCCCGCGCCCGCGACTGGCTCGGCCGGGGCGCCCTCACCTTCCTCGCCGAGGCCTCCGACCTGCTCGCCGGACAGCTCGACGAGGACCATGTGGCCGCGCTCACCGGACAGTTGATCGTGCCGCGGCTCGCCGACTGGTGCGCGGTCTGGCTGGAGGACGAGCTGGACGGCCGCGGCTGGGACGACGGCACCGGGCCGCGCCTCGCCCGCGTCTGGCACGGCGCGGAGCACCTCATCGAGGAGCTGCGCCGCGCCCTGGAGAAGGAGCCGCCCGCGCCGCCCGACGCCCCGCACGCCGGTCCGGCCGCCCACCCGTGGCCCGCCGCCGTCCTCGGCCCGGACGGCGCGGCCCTCGCGTACCGCCTCGTCGCGGGCGGCCGGCCGCTCGGCACGCTGGTCATCGGGCGGGCCGGACTGCTCCGCTTCCCCGACGAGGTCACCGGCCTGGTCGAGGACCTGGGCCGCCGGGTCGCGCTCGCCATCAACGCGGCCCGCCAGTACGCCCGCCAGGTCACCATCAGCTCCGTCCTCCAGCGTGGCCTGCTGCCCGGCGCCGTCGCCCAGATCCCCGGCCTGCGCAGCGCCCTCGTCCACGAGCCGCGCGAGCAGGGCGGGCCCAGCGGCGACTTCTACGACCTGTTCCCGGCGGGCGACGGCCGCTGGTGCTTCGCCGTCGGCGACGTGCAGGGCAAGGGCCCGGAGGCGGCCGTCGTCATCGGCCTCGCCCGGCCCTGGCTGAGACTGCTGGCCCGCGAGGGGTACGGCGTCGCCGACGTCCTCGACCGGCTCAACCAGCTCCTCCTCGACGACGCCACCGAGACCGCCGACGCCGCCGCCCGCGCCTACGTCGGCCCCGCCCGCCCCGGCGACGGCCCGCAGACCCGCTTCCTCTCCCTCCTCTACGGCGAGCTGGCCCCCTTCGAGGGCGGCGTCCGCGTCACCCTCGCCTCCGCCGGGCACCCGCTGCCGCTGCTCCTCGCCGCCGACGGCACCGTCACCACGGCCGCGCAGCCGCAGACCCTCCTCGGGGTCGTCGAGGACGCCACGTACGTCAGCGAGACCCTGTCGCTGCGGGCCGGGGACAGCCTGCTGTGCGTGACGGACGGGGTCACCGAGCGGCGCTCGGGCATGCGCCAGTTCGACGACGGCGACGGCCTCGCCACCGCGCTCGGCGGCTGCGCCGGGCTGGACGCGGAGCTGATCGCCGACCGCATCCGGCGGCTCGTGCACGACTTCGGCACCCAGCCGCCGGAGGACGACCTCGCTCTGCTGGTCCTCCAGGCGGAGTGACCGGGGCGGGCCGCGTCCCCCGTACGGGACAATGGAGGACATGCCTTCCGCTCTTCCCGACGGCGAGCCCGTCCCCGACGACGGCGCGCTGCCCGCGTCCGCGCTGGCCGGGGCCGCCGACCGCCCGCTCGGGTTCTACCTGCACGTCCCGTACTGCGCGACCCGCTGCGGCTACTGCGACTTCAACACCTACACCGCGACCGAGCTGCGCGGCACCGGCGGCGTCCTCGCCTCCCGCGACAACTACGCCGACACCCTGACCGACGAGGTCCGCCTCGCCCGCAAGGTCCTCGGCGACGACCCGCGCGAGGTCCGTACGGTCTTCGTCGGCGGCGGTACGCCGACCCTGCTCGCGGCGGACGACCTGGTGCGGATGCTGGGCGCGATCCGGGACGAGTTCGGGCTCGCCGCCGACGCCGAGGTCACCACCGAGGCCAACCCGGAGTCCGTCGACCCCGCCTACCTCGCGACGCTCCGCGCGGGCGGCTTCAACCGGGTCTCGTTCGGCATGCAGAGCGCCCGGCAGCACGTGCTGAAGGTCCTCGACCGCACGCACACCCCCGGCCGCCCCGAGGCCTGTGTCGCGGAGGCGCGCGCGGCCGGGTTCGACCACGTCAACCTCGACCTGATCTACGGCACCCCCGGTGAGTCCGACGACGACTGGCGGGCCACCCTGGACGCGGCGCTCGGCGCGGGCCCCGACCACGTCAGCGCGTACGCCCTGATCGTCGAGGAGGGCACCCAGCTGGCCCGGCGCATCCGGCGCGGCGAGGTCCCCATGACCGACGACGACGTGCACGCGGACCGCTACCTCATCGCCGAGGAGACGATGAGCGCGGCGGGCTTCGACTGGTACGAGGTGTCGAACTGGGCGACCTCCGAGGCCGCCCGCTGCCTCCACAACGAGCTGTACTGGCGCGGTGCCGACTGGTGGGGCGCCGGACCGGGCGCCCACAGTCACGTCGGCGGCGTCCGCTGGTGGAACGTCAAGCACCCCGGCGCCTACGCCGCCGCCCTCGCCGGAGGCCGCTCCCCGGGCGCGGGCCGCGAACTCCTCTCCGACGAGGACCGCCGGGTGGAGCGCGTCCTCCTCGAACTCCGCCTCCGCGACGGCGTCCCCCTCGACCTCCTGCGCCCCGCGGGCCGCGCCGCCGCCGACCGGGCCCGCACCGACGGCCTCCTCGCCCCGGAACCGTACGCACGCGGCCACGCGGCCCTCACCCTGCGCGGAAGGCTCCTCGCGGACGCCGTGGTGCGGGATCTGGTCGACTGAGGTTCCGTCGACCGGGCCCGGTCGGGGCCACCGTTCCCGTCAGGCCGCGCCGCCGTCCGTGACGAAGTCGATCAGTTCCTCGACGCGGCCCAGGAGTTCCGGTTCCAGGTCCTTGTACGACGTGACGCGGGCCAGGATCGCCTGCCAGACGGCGCCCGTGTTGTCGTGGGGCCAGCCCAGGGCGCGGCAGACGCCCGTCTTCCAGTCCTGGCCGCGGGGCACACGGGGCCAGGCGGGGATGCCGACCGCGGACGGCTTCACGGCCTCCCAGATGTCGATGTAGGGGTGGCCCACCACCAGGGCGTGTGCGCTGGTCACCGAGGCCGCGATGCGGGACTCCTTCGAGCCGGGGACCAGATGGTCCACCAGGACGCCGAGGCGGGCGTCGGGGCCAGGGGCGAACCCGTCGACGATCGACGGCAGGTCGTCCACGCCCTCCAGGTACTCCACCACCACGCCCTCGACGCGCAGGTCGTCGCCCCAGACCTTCTCGACCAGCTCGGCGTCGTGGCGGCCCTCGACGTAGATCCGGCCCGCACGCGCGACCCGGGCGCGCGCGCCGGGCACGGCCACCGAGCCGGAGGCGGTCCGGGTGGGGCGTACGGGGGCGGTGGACGCCGGGCGGACCAGGGTGACCGCCCTGCCCTCCAGCAGGAAGCCGCGCGGCTCCAGCGGGAACACGCGGTGCTTGCCGAACCGGTCCTCCAGGGTGACCGTGCCCGCCTCGCAGCGGATCACCGCCCCGCAGAATCCGGTGCCGGGCTCCTCCACCACCAGGCCGGGATCGGCCGGGACCTCGGGGGCGGGCGCCTGCTTCTTCCAGGGCGGGGTCAGGTCGGCGGAGTACGAGCGCATTCGGATGACGATAGGAGAAGCGGCGGGGCCGGGGGAGCGACACGCCGGGGGAGGGGCGGGGAGTGCCTGCCGGGCGGGGGCGGTGACACGCCGGGGGCGGGTGGCTGTCATCCGCCGTAGCGGGCCGCCAGCGCGTCGCGTTGGGCCCGTACGTACGCGGCGTCCACCACCGCGCCGTGGCCGGGGACGTAGCGCGCGTCCTCGCCGCCCAGCGCGAGCAGGCGGTCCAGCGCGGCGGGCCAGCGGGCCGGGACCGCGTCCGGGCCCGCCTGCGGCTCCCCGGACTCCTCCACCAGGTCGCCGCAGAACACCGTCCCCGGCGAGCCGGGGACCAGGACGGCCAGGTCGTGCGCGGTGTGGCCGGGGCCGACGTTCGCCAGCAGCACCCGCAGGCCGCCGCCCAGGTCGAGGGTCCGCTCCCCGGAGACCAGGTGGCCGGGGCGGACCAGGCGCCGCGCGGCCTCCGCCGCCTCCGCCGCCGCCAGCCCGTGCCGTACCGCGTCCGCCCGCAGCTCCTCCGCCGGGACCGTCTCCAGCCCCACCGCGCCGTACACCTCCGCGTCCGCGAACGCCGCCGCCCCGAACACGTGGTCGAAATGGGCGTGGGTCAGCGCGAGATCCGTCACACGCCCGCCCGCCGCCTCCTCCGCCCGCGCCCGCAGCAGCGCCCCCTCCGCCAGGCTCGACCCCGCGTCCACCACCAGCACCCGGTCCGCCCCGACGACCAGCCCCACCGTGCAGTCCCAGCCCGGCAGCCGGCGCCGCCCCACCCCCGGCGCCACCCGATCCCACCCGGCCTCTTCCCAAGTCACCGTCATGCGGCGACGCTAACGTGGCGGGCACCCGGTGCGCGGGCGGGCGCGTGCGCGACCTTGCCCCGGGTGTACCCCACCGCCGTACACTGGGCCGGGGAACGCTGGCACTCGGAAGTGACGAGTGCCAGGCCGGGCGCCCAGGACACTGGGGGACGACTTCTGGAGGTGTGCGGTGCTGAGCGAACGACGTCTTCAGGTGCTGCGCGCCATCGTCCAGGACTACGTGGGCACCGAGGAGCCGGTCGGCTCCAAAGCCCTCACCGAGCGGCACAACCTCGGCGTCTCCCCGGCCACCGTCCGCAACGACATGGCCGTCCTGGAGGACGAGGGCTTCATCGCCCAGCCCCACACCAGCGCCGGGCGCATCCCCACCGACAAGGGCTACCGGCTCTTCGTCGACAAACTGGCCGGCGTCAAACCGATGACGGCCCCCGAACGCCGCGCCATCCAGAACTTCCTGGACGGCGCCGTCGACCTCGACGACGTCGTGGCCCGCACGGTCCGGCTGCTCGCGCAGCTCACCCGGCAGGTCGCCGTCGTGCAGTACCCGTCGCTGACCCGCTCCACCGTCCGCCACGTCGAACTGCTGTCGCTCGCGCCCGCCCGCCTGATGCTCGTGCTGATCACGGACACCGGCCGGGTCGAACAGCGGCTCGTGGACTGCCCGGCGCCGTTCGGCGAGGCCTCGGTGGCGGACCTGCGGGCCCGCCTCAACAGCCGGGTCGCGGGCCGCCGCTTCACCGACGTCCCGCGCCTGGTCGAAGACCTCGCGGACGCCTTCGAGGCCGAGGACCGGGGCACCGTCACGACCGTGCTCTCCACCCTCCTGGAGACACTCGTCGAGGAGAACGAGGAGCGGCTGATGATCGGCGGCACCGCCAATCTCACCCGCTTCGGACATGACTTCCCTCTCACCATCCGGCCCGTCCTGGAGGCCCTGGAGGAACAGGTCGTCCTCCTGAAACTCCTGGGCGAGGCCGGTGATTCGGGCATGACCGTACGCATCGGTCACGAGAACGCCTACGAGGGACTCAACTCCACGTCCGTGGTCTCGGTCGGCTACGGTTCGGGCGGCGAGGCAGTCGCCAAGCTCGGCGTGGTCGGACCGACCCGCATGGATTACCCGGGAACGATGGGAGCGGTACGCGCAGTGGCACGGTACGTCGGACAGATCCTGGCGGAGTCGTAAGTGGCCACGGACTACTACGCCGTTCTCGGCGTGCGCCGCGACGCGTCGCAGGAAGAGATCAAGAAGGCCTTCCGGCGGCTCGCACGCGAGCTGCACCCGGACGTCAACCCCGATCCGAAGACCCAGGAGCGGTTCAAGGAGATCAACGCCGCCTACGAGGTGCTGTCGGACCCGCAGAAGAAGCAGGTCTACGACCTCGGCGGCGACCCCCTCTCCCAGGCGGGCGGCGCGGCCGGCGGCTTCGGCGCGGGCGGCTTCGGCAACTTCTCCGACATCATGGACGCCTTCTTCGGCACGGCGTCCCAGCGCGGGCCCCGCTCGCGCACCCGGCGGGGCCAGGACGCGATGATCCGGCTGGAGGTCGACCTCGACGAGGCCGCCTTCGGCACCACCAAGGACATCCAGGTCGACACCGCCATCGTCTGCACCACGTGCAGCGGCGAAGGCGCCGCGCCCGGGACCTCCGCGCAGACCTGCGACATGTGCCGCGGACGCGGCGAGGTGTCCCAGGTGACGCGGTCCTTCCTCGGCCAGGTCATGACCTCCCGCCCCTGCCCCCAGTGCCAGGGCTTCGGCACCGTCGTCCCCACCCCGTGCCCCGAGTGCGCCGGTGACGGACGCGTACGGTCCCGGCGGACGCTGACCGTCAAGATCCCCGCCGGTGTCGACAACGGCACCCGCATCCAGCTCGCCGGTGAGGGCGAGGTCGGGCCCGGTGGCGGCCCCGCCGGTGACCTCTACGTCGAGATCCACGAGCTGCCGCACGCCATGTTCCAGCGGCGCGGGGACGACCTGCACTGCACGGTCACCCTCCCGATGACGGCGGCGGCCCTCGGCACGAAGGTGCCGCTGGAGACGCTCGACGGGCTGGAGGAGGTCGACATCCGGCCCGGCACCCAGTCCGGGCAGTCCATCCCGCTGCACGGGCGGGGCGTCACCCACCTGCGGGGCGGGGGACGCGGCGATCTCATCGTGCACGTCGAGGTGCAGACGCCGACCAAGCTCGACCCCGAGCAGGAGCGGTTGTTGCGGGAGCTGGCGAAGCTGCGGGGGGAGGAGCGGCCGCTCGGGCAGTTCCAGCCGGGGCAGCAGGGGCTGTTCTCGCGGTTGAAGGACGCGTTCAACGGGCGGTGAGGCCTGGGTGACGGGGCCTCGCGCCAGGTCTGGGGGCTGCCGCCCCCAGGCCCCCGCTTCGGCCCTGAAGGGGCCTTGTCCTCAAACGCCGGACGGGCTGGAGTGGGCGGGCGCGGGCTGTCGCTGTGACCGTCGGACGGACTGAAAAGCCCAGGCCCGCCTCAGCCCCCGGAGCCGGAGCGGCACCCGATTCGGAGCCGTTCCCGTGACGTGACACCATGCCGTCATGTCCTCCGCGCTGACCGATCTCCTGCCCTGTCCGATCGTGCAGGCCCCCATGGCGGGCGGCGTCTCCTTGCCTCAGTTGGCGGCCGCTGTCTGTGAGGCCGGGGGGCTCGGGTTTCTCGCCGCCGGGTACAAGACGGCCGACGGGGTGTACCAGGAGATCAAACAGCTGCGGAGTCTGACCGCGCGGCCGTTCGGGGTGAACCTGTTCATGCCGCAGGCCGAGGCGGGGACGGTCACCGCGACCGGGGAGGCCGCGGGGCTGCCCGCCTCGTCGGGGGCGGTCGAGGTGTACGCGCACCAGCTCGCCGGGGAGGCCACCTGGTACGAGACCGAGCTGGGCGATCCGGACAGCGGGCGGGACGACGGCTACGACGCCAAGCTGGCGGTGTTGCTCGACAACCCGGTGGCCGTGGCCTCCTTCCACTTCGGGGTGCCGAGCCCGGAGGCGCTGGAGGCGCTGCGCCGGGTCGGCACCGTGACGCTGGCGACCGCGACCACCGTCGACGAGGCGCTCGCCGTGGAACGGGCGGGCGCCGACGGGGTGATCGTGCAGGGCGTCGAGGCGGGCGGCCACCAGGGCACCCACCGCGACCACCCGGAGAACGACGGCGCCGGGATCGGGCTGCTGGCGCTGCTCGCCCAGGTGCGGGAGGCCGTGAGCCTGCCGCTGGTCGCCGCGGGCGGCATCATGCGCGGCAGCCAGATCGCCGCCGTCCTCGCCGCGGGCGCGAGCGCCGCCCAGCTCGGCACGGCGTTCCTCGCCACCCCGGAGTCCGGCGCGCCGGCCGTCCACAAGGCCGCCCTGACCAACCCGCTCTTCGTCCGCACCGAGCTGACCCGCGCCTTCTCCGGGCGGCCCGCCCGCGGCCTCGTCAACCGGTTCCTGCGCGAGCACGGGCCCTACGCCCCCGCCGCCTACCCGGAGGTCCACCACCTCACCTCGCCGCTGCGCAAGGCCGCCGCCAAGGCCGGTGACCCGCAGGGCATGGCGCTGTGGGCGGGGCAGGGGCACCGGCTCGTGCGGGAGCTGCCCGCCGGGCAGCTCGTCGAGGTCCTCGCGGCCGAGCTGGAGCAGGCGCGGACAGCGTTGTCGGAGGGGCGGCGGCTCGGCCGCGACGGGGGTTACGGCGAGGGGGGCGTGCGATGACCGCGCCTGTCTTCGTCGTGGGTGAACTGCCGGACGCGGGCGGGGTCTTCGTGCTCGACGGGGCCGAGGGGCGGCATGCCGTGTCCGTGAAGCGGCTGCGCGCCGGGGAGGGCGTCGTCCTCACCGACGGGGCCGGACGCTGGGCGCCGGGCGCCGTCACGGCCGCCGAGGGCAAGGACCGGCTCGTCGTCGCGCTGGAACGGGCCGTGGACGAGCCCGCCGAGGAGCCGCGCCTCACCGTCGTACAGGCGCTGCCCAAGGGCGACCGGGGGGAGGTCGCCGTCGAGACGATGACCGAGACCGGGGTGGACGCGATCGTGCCGTGGGCCGCCGCCCGCTGCGTCACCCAGTGGAAGGCCGAGCGCGGGCTGAAAGCGCTCGCCAAGTGGCGGGCCACGGCCCGCGAGGCGGGCAAGCAGTCCCGCCGGGTCCGGTTCCCCGAGGTCACCGACCTGGCGAGCACCAAGCAGGTCGCCCGGCTGCTCGCGGACGCCGACTTCGCCGCCGTGCTGCACGAGGACCGCGACTACGGCAGCACCCCGCTGGCGTCCGCGCCGCTGCCGGTCACCGGGTCGGTCGTCCTCGTCGTCGGGCCCGAAGGGGGCGTCTCCCCGGACGAGTTGGCGCTCTTCGAGGCGGCCGGGGCGACGGCCCACCGGCTCGGGCGCAGCGTGCTGCGCACCTCGACCGCCGGTACGGCCGCCGCCGCCCTGATCCTGGGCCGGACCGGCCGCTGGTCCTGACCCCCACCACCCGCACCCAGGGAGGCCACCGTGGAACTCGCCCAAGTACGGCTTCTGGTCACCGACTTCGCCGCCTGCTACCACTTCTACGCCGATGTCCTCGGCCTCAAGCCGCAGTCCGGCGCGGTCGACGGCCCGTACGAGAAGTTCTCGCCCGCGACCGGGGCCGCCGGGATCGCCGTGCAGGACCGGGCAGTGATGGCCGGGCTCCTCGGGGAGCTGGGCGAGGACGTCCACGGGCACCGCTCGCTGGTCGCGCTGCGCGTCGACGACCTCGACGACTACTGCGCGCGGATCACCGCCCGCGGTGCCGAACTCGTCCACGGGCCCGCCCTGTTCACCGACCGGATGCGCGTCGCCCACCTCAAGGACCCCGAGGGCAACCTGGTCGAACTCCAGGAATGGCTGCTGCTCGGCGGCGGCTGAGCCACCGCGTCCGCCGGGATCCGCCGCCGCTGTCACCGGGACGGGTGAGTGGCGACAACTGCACTGTCGCGGGCGGCGCGTGAGTGGCACGCTGCTTCCCATGGGGGCATGGAGCACAGGGAGAGCACGGTCCCGCAAGCCGTCGCGCGCACGCGTGCGCGGCCTGGCCGCGGCGGGGCTCGCGGTACTGGCGGGGACCGCGGTGACGGCCTGCGAACCGGGCGGCGGACTCACCTCCGCGTCCGTGGCGTACACCACCGACCAGGTCGCTACCGCCGAACTCGGGCGCCGGGACGTCGACGTGCGCTGGCTGACCTGCGCGGCCCGCTACGACGACGCCCGCGCCCGCGCCGCGTCCGTGGACTGCGAGGGCGCGACCGGCGACGGGCGGGACATCACCGTCTCCGGGCAGGTCTCCCGCGCCGTCGACGGCTCCTGCGTGCGCGGCGACCTCAAGGCGGTGCTGGGGGACAAGCAGCTGTTCCGGGTCAGCGGCCTCGGCGACTGCGCCTCCGCCACCCCCTCCCCGGTCGACCCGCCCCGCAGCGGAGGCAACGGGAACTCCGGCGGCGGGAGCGGCGGCGGCACCTCCGGCGGTGGCGGCGCGAAGGACGACGGGGGCGGTGCGCGGCCCGAGGTCACCGTGACCGTCACGAAGACCGTGTGGTGCGACGCCGACGGCGCCTGCGGCCCCTCCCAGCGGAAATGAGCCGTCGCGGCCGGTAAGTGATCGGAACCCCTGCCGGACGCGTCTACCCCTGCCTACAGTGATCAGGTGACACAGCCCGTGACGCCTGCCGCGTACTTCCGACACCCGCATCTGCACGGCGAGTTCGTGACCTTCACCGCCGAGGACGACGTCTGGCTCGCCCCGCTGGACGGTGGCCGCGCCTGGCGGGTCAGCGCCGACAACATGCCGGTCACCGCGCCCCGGATCTCCCCCGACGGCACCCTCGTCGCCTGGACCTCCACCCGCGACGGCGCCCCCGAGGTGCACCTCGCCCCGGTCGACGGCGGCCCCGCGACCCGGCTCACCCACTGGGGCAACGCCCGCACCCGCGTCCTCGGCTGGACCCCGGACGGCCAGGTCCTCGTCCTGAGCGCGCACGATCAGGCCAGCCTGCGCCGCACCTGGGCCCGCGCGCTGCCCGTCGACGGCGGACCCGCCACCACCCTGCCGTACGGGCCGGTCGGCGCCGTCGCCCACGGCCCGCACACCGTGCTGCTGTCGGCGACCATGGGCCGCGAGGCCGCCCACTGGAAGCGCTACCGGGGCGGCACGGCGGGCAAACTGTGGATCGACCGCGACGGCGACGGCGCGTTCGTCCGCCTCCACCAGGACCTCGACGGCAACCTGGAACACCCCGTGTGGGCGGGGGAGCGGATCGCGTTCCTCTCCGACCACGAAGGCGTCGGCGCCCTGTACTCCTCCCTCGCCGACGGCTCCGACCTGCGCCGCCACACCCCCCTCGACACCGGGTTCTACGCCCGGCACGCGGCCGGGGACGGCACCCGCGTCGTCTACGCGAGCGCGGGCGAGCTGTGGATCGTCGACGACCTCACCGACCCCGACGGGGCGCCCCGCCGGCTGGAGATCCGCCTCGGCGGGCAGCGCGCCGACCGGCGGCCCCGGCCCGTCAACGCCGCCCGCTGGTTCGGCGCCGCCGCCCCCGACCACACCGCGCGCGGCAGCGCCGTCGCCGTCCGCGGCGCCGTCCACTGGGTCACCCACCGGGGCGGGCCCGCCCGCGCCCTCGCCGCCGAACCCGGCGTCCGCGCCCGGCTGCCCCGCGTGTTCCGCGCCGACGGCGAGGAGTGGGTGGTGTGGGTGACCGACGCCGAGGGCGACGACGCGCTGGAGTTCGCGCCCGCCACCGGCCGCACCCCCGGCGCGGGCCCCCGCCGCCTCGCCGCCGGACAGCTCGGCCGGGTCCTCGGCCTCGCCGTCGCGCCCGACGGCGGACGGGCCGCCGTCGCCGCCCACGACGGGCGCGTCCTGCTCGTCGAGCGGGAGACCGGCGAGGTCCGCGAGGTCGACCGCAGCGAGGAGGGCGAGGTCAGCGGGCTGGTCTTCTCCCCCGACTCCGCCTGGCTCGCCTGGTCCCACCCCGGCCCCGGCCCGCTGCGGCAACTGCGCCTCGCCAACACCACCGACCTCGCCGTCACCGAGGCCACCCCGCTGCGCTTCCACGACCACGCGCCCGCCTTCACCCTCGACGGCAAACACCTCGCCTTCCTCTCCAACCGCTCCTTCGACCCCGTCTACGACGAGCACGTCTTCGACCTGGCCTTCGTCGTCGGCGACCGGCCGCACCTGATCCCGCTCGCCGCGACGACACCCTCGCCGTTCGGGCCGCAGCGGCACGGGCGGCCCTTCGACGCCCCCGACAAGGACGAGACCCCCGACAGCGAGGGCACTCCCGCCACCCGCGTCGACCTGGAGGGCCTGGCCGACCGGATCGTGCCGTTCCCCGTCGAGGCCGCCCGCTACTCCGGGCTGCGCGCGGCGAAGGACGGCGTGCTGTGGCTGCGCCACCCCGTGCAGGGCGTCCTCGGCTCGTCGCGGGCCACGCCCGACGACCCCGATCCGCAGACCGAGCTGGAGCGCTTCGACCTCGTCCACCAGCACCTGGAGCACCTCGCGGCCGACGCGGACGCCTTCAGGGTCAGCGGCGACGGCAAGCGGGTCCTGCTGTGGACCGACGGGCGGCTCAAGGTCGTACCGAGCGACCGGCGGGCGTCCAAGGACGACGACAGCGACACCAACATCACCGTCGACCTCGGCCGGGTCCGGCAGATCCTCGACCCGGCCGCCGAGTGGCGGCAGATGTACGAGGAGACCGGCCGCATCATGCGCGACCACTTCTGGCGGTCCGACATGAGCGGCACCGACTGGCCGGCCGTCCTCGACCGCTACCGCCCGGTCCTGGACCGGGTCACCACCCACGACGACCTGGTCGACCTGCTCTGGGAGGTCCAGGGCGAACTGGGCACCTCGCACGCCTACGTCATCCCGCGCGGCGGGTCCGGCGGCGGGCCCCGGCAGGGGCTGCTCGGCGCGGACATCTCCCGCCACGAGGACGGCAGTTGGCGCGTCGACCGGATTCTGCCGCCGGAGACCTCCGACCCGGACGCCCGCTCCCCGCTGGCCGCGCCCGGCGTCGCGATCCGCGCCGGGGACGCCATCGTGGCCGTCGCGGGACTGCCGGTCGACCCGGTGACCGGGCCCGCGCCGCTCCTCGACGGCACGGCGGGCAAGCCGGTGGAGCTGACGGTCTCACCGGCCGGCGGCGGCGAGCTGCGGCACGCGGTGGTCGTCCCGACCGCGTCGGAGGAGCCGCTGCGCTACCACGCCTGGGTCGCCGACCGGCGGGCGTACGTCCACGAGAAGTCCGGCGGACGCCTCGGCTACCTGCACATCCCCGACATGCAGGCGCCCGGCTGGGCGCAGATCCATCGGGACCTGCGGGTCGAGGTGGCCCGCGAGGGCCTGGTCGTCGACGTCCGCGAGAACCGGGGCGGCCACACCTCCCAGCTCATCGTGGAGAAGCTCGCCCGCCGCATCGTCGGCTGGTCCGTGCCGCGCGGCATGCGCCCCTACAGCTATCCGCAGGACGCGCCGCGCGGCCCGGTCGTCGCCGTCGCCGACGAGTTCTCCGGCTCCGACGGCGACATCGTCAACGCGGCGATCAAGGCCCTCGGGATCGGCCCGGTCGTCGGTACCCGCACCTGGGGCGGCGTCATCGGCATCGACAACCGCTACCGCCTCGTCGACGGCACCCTCGTCACGCAGCCCAAGTACGCCTTCTGGCTGGAGGGGTACGACTGGGGCGTCGAGAACCACGGCGTCGACCCCGACATCGAGGTCGTCACCCGCCCCCAGGACCACGCCACCGCCCACGACCCCCAACTCGACGAGGCCGTCAACGTAGCCCTCGCCACCCTGGAACAGACCCCGGCGAAAACCCCACCGGAGCTGCCGGAACTGCCGGAACTGCCGGAGCGGCGGGGGTAGGGCCGGGGCCGCGCCCGCCTCTCAGGGGCCCGCTCCGGCCGTCCTGCCGAAGCGGGCCACGAGGTGCCACACCTTCTTCAGGTCCTGGGGGTCGTGGCGCCCCGTGCGCACGGCGTCCCCGATCGTCCGCGGGTCGAGGCGGCCCCGGACGGCGATCTCGGCGCCCAGGTCGACGTACTCCCGCCCCCGGTACTCCGGATGCCGCCGCAGCTCGGGCACGGTGAGGGCGAATCCCGGATGCCAGGCGACCGGGCACGGCAGGCGTCGCGCCGCGTCCTCGACGGGCGTGCCCCGGTAGCTGGGGTCCAGGACCAGCGCCTCCACGTCCCGGTCGAAGCGGACGGGGCCGTGCAGGTGCGCCTCCACATGGTCGTCCAGGAGGTCCCGGCCCTCCGCCTCGGCCAGCGCGGCGAGCGCGCAGCGGTCCGCCGTACCGAAGTCCGACGGGTCGGTCGAGCTGTCGGGATAGCAGAACGTGGTGCGCGCCAGGGTGTCGGCGGTGAGCCGGAAGTAGGACGAGCCGAAGCGCGGGGCGGCGCCCCTGACGTCCCGGCGGTGGTTCAACGCCCCGTAGACCGGGCGCTGTACGGCCGGTGCGTCGTCGTAGGCCCCCGCGAACAGCCTGCTCTCCCAGCGCCAGCGGTCCCCGCCCGGCCGGGCCGTGAGGCCGCCGTTGCCCGTGCCGGTCACGAACTGCGAGAGGTAGACGCCGTCCCGCGCCATGCCGGTCAGTACCGGCAGGCCGTCGGCCGCCCGGTCGGGGTGGAAGTGCAGCGTCACCCGCAGGTCCGGGGCGAGCGGCCCGCCGCGCGACCGGGCCGCGACGTGGCGCAGGGCCCTGTCCTGGGGCGAGACCTCGGTTCCGGGGCGCATGCCGGGAGTGTGCCGGGCGGAGGCGACCCCCCGCCTCCGATTTCCCGTACGCACCCCCCACCCCCGCTCGCTACGATGCACGCGGAGATCACCACCCGTACCGCACGCCCGGTCGAAGGAGCAGACGTATGTCAGGGGAGCCGCAGGACGACTGTCTGTTCTGCAAGATCTCGGCGGGGACGATCCCGGCGACGATCGTGCGGGAGACGGCGACGACCGTCGCGTTCCGCGACATCAGCCCGCAGGCGCCGACGCATGTGCTGGTGATCCCGCGGGCGCACCACGAGAACGCCGCCGCGCTCGCCGTCGCCGCGCCGGAGGTCGCCGCGGACGTGCTGCGGGAGGCGCAGGCCGTCGCCGACGAGGAGAAGCTCGACAGCTACCGCATCGTGTTCAACACGGGCAGCGGCGCCGGGCAGACCGTCTGGCACGCGCACGCCCACGTCCTGGGCGGCCGCGGCCTCCAGTGGCCTCCGGGATAGGCGGCGACCGATGTCCGTCCGTGAACTCGTCGTCCTCGGCACCGCCAGCCAGGTGCCCACCCGGCACCGCAACCACAACGGCTATCTGCTGCGCTGGGACGGCGAGGGCATCCTCTTCGACCCGGGTGAGGGCACCCAGCGGCAGATGGTGCGCGCCGGGGTCGCCGCCCACGACCTGAACCGGATCTGCGTCACGCACTTCCACGGCGACCACAGCCTCGGTCTGGCCGGGGTGATCCAGCGCATCAACCTGGACCAGGTCCCGCACCCCGTGACCGCCCACTTCCCGCGCTCCGGCCAGCGGTTCTTCGACCGGCTGCGGTACTCCACCGCGTACCGGGAGACCGTCGGCGTCACCGAGGAGCCGGTCGACCGGGACGGGCCCCTCGCCACGACCCCGTCGTACACGCTCGACGCGCGCCTCCTGTCGCACCCCGTGGAGTCCTACGGCTACCGGCTGACCGAGCCCGACGGGCGCCGGATGCTGCCCGAGCGGCTCGCCGCGCTCGGGGTGCGCGGCCCGGACGTGGGGCGTCTCCAGCGCGACGGCGCGGTCGGCGGGGTCACGCTGGACGAGGTGAGCGAGGTGCGGCGCGGGCAGCGGTTCGCGTTCGTCATGGACACCCGGCTCTGCGACGGCGTCCACGCCCTCGCCGACGGCTGCGACCTGCTGGTCATCGAGTCGACCTTCCTCGACGAGGACGAGCGGCTCGCCGTCGACCACGGCCACCTCACCGCCGGGCAGGCCGCCCGCGTGGCCCGCGACGCGGGCGTCCGCCACCTCGTCCTCACCCACTTCAGCCAGCGCTACGCTGACCCCGACGCCTTCGAGCGGCAGGCCCGCGCCGCCGGGTTCGAGGGCGAGCTGACCGTGGCCTCCGACCTCCTCCGGGTGCCGGTTCCGAAACGACGGTGAAACCGCCGTACGATGCTTTGATGCCCCTCCCCAAAGCCGAACTGTACCTGCACATCGAAGGAACCCTGGAGCCGGAGCTGGCGTTCGCGCTGGCCGACCGGAACGGGGTCGCCCTGCCCTGGGCGGACACCGACGCGCTGCGCGAGGCCTACCGGTTCGAGGACCTCCAGTCCTTCCTGGACCTGTACTACGCGCTGATGGCGGTCCTGCGCACCGAGCGCGACTTCGAGGACCTGGCGGAGGCGTACCTCGCCCGCGCCGCCGCCCAGGGCGTGCGGCACGCGGAGATCTTCTTCGACCCGCAGGCCCACCTCGCGCGGGGCGTGGCGATGGGGACGGTCGTCGAGGGGCTGTGGCGGGCGCTCGGCCGCAGCCGTGAGCGGCACGGCGTCTCCACCCGGCTCATCCTCTGCTTCCTGCGCGACGAGTCCGCCGCGTCGGCCCTCGCCACCCTGGACGCCGCGAAGCCGTACCTCGACCGCATCACCGGCGTCGGCCTGGACTCCGCCGAGGTCGGCCACCCGCCCGCGAAGTTCCGTGAGGTGTACGAGGCCGCCGCCGCCCTCGGCCTGCGGCGCGTCGCGCACGCGGGCGAGGAGGGGCCGCCGGAGTACGTCACCGAGGCCCTGGACGTCCTCGGCGTCGAGCGCGTCGACCACGGCCTGCGCTGCGTGGAGGACCCGGCGCTGGTGGCCCGGCTGGTCCGCGACCGCGTCCCGCTGACCCTGTGCCCGCTGTCCAACGTGCGGCTGCGCGTCGTCGACCGCCTCGCCGACCACCCGCTGCCCGCCATGCTCGACGCGGGTCTGCTCTGCACCGTCAACTCCGACGACCCCGCCTACTTCGGCGGCTACGTCGGCGACGCCTTCGACGCCGTCCGCGACACCCTGGGCCTCGGCGAGGCGCGGCTGCGCGAACTGGCCCGCAACTCCTTCACCGCCGCCTTCCTGGACGACGACGAGGAGCTGCGGGCCGCGTATCTGGCCGAGGTGGAGGCGTACGTGTTCTGACCCGCGTCTCCGACCCGCGTCCGCTGATCCGGCCGGTCCGGCAGGGGGCCCGCGGCGGTGCCGGGTGCCGGTCCGTCAGGTGCGGTGGACGCGGTCCACCAGGATGTCGATGACCAGCGGGGTGCGCGGGCCGAAGCCGAGCAGGACGCCGTCCTCCATGTCGACCACCCGGCGGTTCATGCCCGCCGGGGTCTGCGCGATCCCGGGGATCTTCAGCAGCCCGTCGAGGCCGCCGACCGACTCCAGCCCCTTGGTCATCATCAGGATGACGTCCGGCCGGGCCGCCGCGAGCGCCTCGGTGGTGATCGGCGTGAACGGCTTGTCCAGCCCCGCCGCCACGCCCGCGTCCTCCGCGCCCGCCGCCGCGAGCAGCGAGTCCGCGCCGGAGCCCTTGCCGCCGATCAGATAGACGGCCGCGCTGCCGCGCATGTAGAGGAACGCCACCTTCGGGCGGCTGCCCTTCGGCACGGCGGCGCGGGCGGCGGCCAGTTCGCCGTTCATCCGCCGGTTCAGCGCCTCGCCCGCGCCGGGCACACCGAGCGCCTGCGCGATCCGGGTGGTCCGGGTGGTCACGTCGGCCAGTTCGGTCGCCGTGTCGAGGACGACGACCGGGATTCCGGCGTCCCGGATCTGCTGCACGGCCTCCTTCGGCCCGGTGTCGGTGTCAGCCAGCACCACGCTCGGCCGCAGCGACAGCACGCCCTCCGCGCTGACGTCGTGCGCCTTGGTGACCAGCGGGAGCTTCTTCGCCTCGTCGAAGGTGGCGGTGACGTCCCGGCCGACGACCCGGTCACCGAGCCCGAGCGTGAACACGATCTCGGACACCCCGCCGTTGAGCGGCAGGATGCGCGAGGCGTCCTTCACGGTCACTTTCCGGCCGTCGGCGGAGTCCACGGTGACCGGCAGCGCGGGAGCGGGCGGCGCGCCATCGAGCGGCACGATCTCGTGGGACGCGAGCTGCTTCTGCGCGGCGGCGGCCCGTGCGGAGGCGGACGTGGGGGCGGTGTCCGACGCGCCGCCGGAGGCGGAGTCCGACCCCGTCCCGGCCGTCGAGCAGGCACCCGTCAGCAGGGCCACGGCGAGCCCGAGGGCGGCGAGGCGTCCTGGGCGACGGCCGGGACGGGCGCGGCCCGTGCCTGCGCCTGCGCCCGTGCCTGTTCCTGCGCCTGTTCCTGTGCCTGCGCGGAACTGTGGGCCCGGCCGGTGTCCTCCGGCCGCGGGGGCCCTCCCGGTTGCGCTCATCGCCCGTTCCTCTCCACTCGGTTCTCCGTCCGTCCGTCGCACCCGGTTCTCCGTCCGTCCGGGCTCGTGTCCGGGCCGGCGTCCGGGCACTCGTCCGGTTCGCGCCTGGTGCCCACCTGGAACACAGACGAAGAATAGATTAGGTTAGGCTGACCTTAGTTCCGGGTGGTGGGGGTTTTCCATGGCATCGGCAAGTGGCCTGCGGGGCCACGGAGTTGGCGGTCTCCTCGCGGTCGCCTCGGCGTCCGTCCTGTTGCTGCCGGCCGCACCGGCCGCCGCCGCGGGCGGCTCCGCGACCGGGCCGGAAGGCCAGAAACTCACGGTGTCGGCATCCTCCGGCCTGGACCCGGCGGGGGCGACGGTCACCGTCACCGGCTCCGGCTACAACACGGAGAAGGGCATCTACGTCGCCTTCTGCGTCGACAACGGTGTCGGGAAGACGCCCACGCCGTGTGTCGGCGGCGTCGACATGTCCGGCGAGTCCGGCGCCTCCGCCTGGATCTCGTCCGACCCGCCCTCCTACGGCGAGGGCCTCGCCAAGCCGTACGGCGGCAGCGGCCACGCGGGCACCTTCAGCGTCAAGCTCAAGGTGCGGGCCAAGGACGCCAACACCGACTGCACCGCCGCGGGCGTGCGCTGCGCCGTCATCACCCGCAACGACCACACGCGGGGCGGCGACCAGACCCAGACGGTCCGCATCCCGGTGACCTTCGGCACGGCGGGCGGCTCGGGCGGCACGGCGGGTACGGGGAGCACGGCGGGTGCGGGGAGCACCGGCGGCGCGACGGCGACGCCGGGCGCGACGGCCGGTACGGGCACCACGGGCTCAGGTGCCACGGGCTCGGGCACCACCGGCTCGGGCACCACCGGGGGCGCGTCCGGTGACCAGGCCGCCGACGGCTCCATGGCGAGCACCGGCTCCGACGTCGCGCTGCCCCTCGGGCTCGGCGCGGCCGGTCTGGTCGCCGCCGGGGCGGGTGCCTGGTTCTGGGCGCGCCGCCGCCGGACGGGCACCGGCGGAGCCGCGTAGGCGCGTCGAGCGGTCCCGGCCCGGTCACCGCCCGGTGCGGGCGGGCTGACGCAACCTCACTTTCCAGAGGGAGAACCGAACATGGTGAAGAGACCCGGCGCCGTCGCCCTGACGGCGGGCGCCCTGGTCGCACTCTGCTGCCCCGGCGCGGCCCTCGCGCAGGACGCCCGCGCCACGGGGGAGCCGACCGTCCGGGAGGTCTCGGGCGGCTTCGCGCGCTGGACCGCGGCGGCCGGGCAACTCGCCGACGAGGGCGTCTCGTTGGACGTCACCCGGCCCGCCGTACGGTCCTCCGCCGACCGTGCCTCCTTCCCCGCCCTCGGTGGCAGCACCGACCCGGCGGCGGGCACGGCCGACCTCCGTCTCGGGGGCGCCGCCCGCTTCGACGGCCCGTCCGCGCGGCCTCTGGTCCTCGGCGGACTGCGGCTGCGCCTCGCGGCGGACGGGGGCGGCGCGCTGTACGGCCGTACGGTCGTCGACGGCCGGGCCGCCGAACTCGCCCTGGCGGACGTCGCGTCGGGCGCCGGTCCCGCCGTACGGGCCACCGGGGTGACCTGGGCCGGTCTGCGGGCCTCGCTCACCGCCGAGGGCGCGGCCCTGCTGTCCTCCTGGAGCGGCGCGGAGTTCACGGCGGGGGAGCCGCTGGGGGCGCTGGAGCTGACGCTCGGGACGAGGGCGGCGGGGACCGGCGGGAGCGGGTCGGAGGGCGGGTCCGGGAGCGGGCCGGGGGACAGCCCCTCGGGCGGCTCATCGACCCAACCTGCGCCGAAACCAGATGACTTGGAGCCGGGTGACCTGGAACCGGGCGGCGCCCCGGACGCGGGAGCCGCGCCGGGTTCCGAGGCCCCGGCCGCGGGTGACGGCACCCCCGTGGCCACCGTCACACACGCCACGCTGGCTCCGGGGTCCCGGCAGACCGTCACCGGCGAGGGCTTCGCGCCCGGCGCGGTGGTGCTGGTCGCGATCGACGGCGACACCCGCTACCAGGCGGAGGCGGACTCCGACGGCCGGGTCACGCGTGAATTCCCCGTCTACGACACCGCCTTCACCGGGAAACACACGGTGGAGCTGACCGCAGTCGGCAGCCGTCCGGCGGTCGTGAGCGCGACGTTCGGGGTCGGAACCCCGAGCTGATCAGCGTGTTACGCCGGATCACCCCAGCACGGAGCGGGCCGCACGGTCCGCTCCTCGGCATGCCCGAACTCCCCTGCACAGAAGCCCGGTTGGGTTTTCTTTGCAGTCCGTTGACAAACAGCTGAAGATCGTATTTAGGTTTGCCTTACCTAAGTTCGACTCGTCGAGACGGAAGAGGACCTCCTCCCATGAGAGTCACCCCCCGCACCGCCGCCCGCGCCGCTGTCGCCGTCGCGTCCGCCGCCGCCCTCACCCTGGGCCTGGCCGGTTCCGCCTCCGCCGCCACCTCCACCCGCAGCGTCGTGGACGGCGGCACCACCTACAACCTGTCGCTGACCGCCCCGAACACGGCGACCGCCGCGGGCCAGGTCATCACCGTCACCGGCTCCGGCTACAACACCTCCCAGGGCGTCTACGTCGGCCTCTGCGTGGTCGACGGCGCGCAGGGCGCCAACAAGCCGACCCCGTGCCTCGGCGGCCAGGACGAGACCGGCGCGACCGGTGCCTCGCACTGGGTGAACAACACCTTCGGCGGCATGTTCGCCAACAGCTCCAAGTTCGGCACCGGCGGCACCTTCAGCGTGCAGATCTTCGTCAAGGCCACCCTCGACGACGGCCGGGTCTGCGGCGAGGACGTCGACTGCGCCGTGGTGACCCGCGCCGACCACTTCGACAGCGGCGACCGCAAGTACGACGTGCACGTCCCGATCGCCTTCCAGTAGGCGGTCCCGGCCGGGCCCGTGACCACGGGCCCGGCCCTTCGGCGTCCCCCTGGGTGTCCTCGGTCGGGGCGCACCCCCCGTCCGAGGAACCCCCGGAGATCCCATGACAGACGCCACGAAAGGCCGGCCCGGCCCGGTCGGCGCGGCCCGCCCGCGCGGCCGCCGACCCGCCGCCCTCCTCGGCGCCGCCGCCCTGCTCGCCGCCGCGACGGTCGCCGTGACCGGCGGCACCGCCGCCCAGGCCGCGGACACCCCGCGCACCGGCCTCGGCAAGGCGGGCCAGAAGCTCACCGTGTCCGCCACCGCGCACCTCGACCCGGACGGCGAGACCCTGCGCGTCAAGGGCTCCGGCTACGACGCCACCAAGGCGATCTACGTCGCCCTGTGCAAGGACAACGGTGACGGCGTCATCCCCACCCCCTGCATCGGCGGCGCCGACCAGAACGGCACCGGCAGTTCCTCGCAGTGGATCGTGCCCGAGGGCGACGAGTACGCCGGGGACCTGGCCGTGAAGTGGGGCGCGGGCGGCACCTTCGACGTCGAACTGGACGTGAAGGCGAAGGACGGCAGCGTCGACTGCGCCAAGGTCGGCTGCTCGGTCGTCACCCGCGTCGACCACCGCCGCCCCGGCGACCGCTCCCAGGACGTCCGGGTCCCGGTCGCCTTCGAGGGCCAGGACCCCGGTGACGGCGACGACGGGGGCGACGGCGTGGACGTCCCGCCCGGCACCGTCGACTGGGTGCGCGCCGCCGACTTCACCACCGCGGGCAAGGTCCGCGACCTCCTGCTGCACCCCGACTCCGGGAAGCTCTACGCCGGTTCGGACGACGTCGTCGACACGGGCGACGTCAACGAGCGCGGCCTGTACGCCCTCGACCCGGCCGACGGCAGGGTCCGCAGCCACCTGGCGAAACTGCCCGGCTCCAACGGAGCCCTGCTGGAGCGGACCGTCAACCTGATCGCCGGGCCGCTCCCCGGTGACGGCGTCACCTTCCAGTACCCGCTGCGGGGCCTGGCCACCGCCAAGGACGGCGACACCGCCGCCGCGAGCGCCGTATGGCTGACCGGCGCCACCGTCACGGGCGTCGGACCCGGTACGACGGCCGCCACCACCCTGGTCGCGCAGGGCGCCGCGCTCTCCGAACTCGACACCGCCACCGGGGCCGTACGGCGCACGATCACCCTCGACGGCGGCTCCCAGCTCGGCGTCGACCCGGCCCGTAAGGCGGCCTGGTCGGCGGGGGTGAGCGGCGGGCAGCTGCGCCGGGTCGACACCTCCGGCACCGACGCGTTCACGGTCACCGCGACCGCCCAACTCCCCGACGAGGGGGTCGGGTTCGTCGAGGCCGACCCGGTCACCGGCAACGTCTGGGTGGGCAGCGGCAGTTCGGTCCTCGTCCTCGACGCCGCCGCGAAGCTCCTCACCACGATCACCGGCCCCGACGAGGCGGTCGACGTCGCCTTCGACGCGGTCACAAAGCGGGCGTTCGTCGTCTGGCAGGACAGCGGCGACACCGGCAACGGCGGCGACGAGGTCAGCTCCCTCGGCGTCTACGACACCGTCGGCTTCGCCGCCGCCGCGAAGCCCACCACCCTCGCGGGCAACCAGTCCCAGCTCGGCGAGGCCGCCGTCGCCGTCGCCCCCGGCGGCACCTCGGTCTACGTCTCCAGCCCGGCCCAGGCCCGCATCACCAAGCTCGACCTGCGGAGGTCGCCCCGCGTGACCCAGTCCCCGACCGACCGCACGGTCGCGCCCGGCGACGAGGTCGCCCTGGTCGCCGCTGCCGAGGGCACCCCCGAACCCAGCGTCGCCTGGAGCGTCAGCGCCGACGGCGGGCAGACCTGGACCCCGGTCGAGGGCGCGACGAAGAACGCGTACACGTTCACCGCGCGCGCCGCCCAGGACGGCTACCGCTACCGCGCCGAGTTCACCAACACGGCGGGCCGGACCCGCACCACCCCGGTCACCCTCACCGTCAAGGAGGCGGGCGGCGACAACGGCGGCGGCAACGGCGGCAATGGCGGCAACGGCGGCCAGACCCCGACCGGCCCCTCCGGCACGAAGACCGTCACCGGCACAGGTGGCCAGAAGCTCACCGTCACCCCGGTCAACGGCCTGGCCGAGGAGAACCAGGTCCTCAAGGTCACCGGCTCCGGCTACGACGAGAAGAAGGGCATCTATGTCGCCCTCTGCGTCGACAACGGGCCCGGAGAGCTGCCCACTCCGTGCGTCGGCGGCGTCGACATGACCGGCGGCTCGCACAGTTCGGCCTGGATCTCCTCCAACCCGCCCGACTACGGCAAGGAGTTGGCGAAGCCGTACGGCAAGGGCGGCAGTTTTGCGGTGGAGCTGACCGTGGACGCGAAGGACGAGTTCACCGACTGCTTCAAGAAGACCTGCGTCCTCGCCACCCGCGCCGACCACACCCTGTCCGGCGACCGCTCCCAGGACGTCAAGGTCCCGGTCAGCTTCACCGGCCAGCCCCCGGTCGGCACCGACGACGGCCCCGGCGCCGACTCCGGCGGCACGACGGGCGATTCGGGCGGCACCTCCGGCGGCGGGACGACCGGCGGCACGGACGGCGGCACCGGCACCACGGGCGGCACCACGACCGGCGGCGGCAGCGACGGCGGGTACGGGGACACCGGCACGACCGGCGGCGTCTCCGCGACCGGCGGCACCGGCGGCAGCCTCGCCGCCACGGGCGTCACCGTGGGCGTCGCCGCCGCCTCCGCGGCCCTGCTGACCGCGGCGGGCTGGTACCTTCGCCGCCGCGCGAACCAGGCGACGGCGCGCGTACCGGCCCGCGACACGGCAGCCTGACCCACGACCCACGCCCCACGCCCCTCGCTCCACCCCCCACCCGTCCCCGGTCCCGGCGCGGCACCCGCCCGCCGGAGCCGGGGACGGTCCCTGTCCGCCCCGGCGCCCCACACGCCCGCGGGCCCCATGCGTCCCGTCCTTACGCGTCCCCCGCCCCCGGCGCCCCGCCCGCCGGTCGCGGACCGGCCGTGTCGTAGGCGTCCTGGTCCGGTACGGCGGCCGGGAGGTCGACGGCGACCTCGACGACCGTCTGTTCCGCCGCGCCGACCGGGGGCACCGCGCCGCTCGGGGTGCCGGTGGCCGCCGCGACCATCGCGGCCGGGGTGCCGCCGCGCCGCCGGACCGCGCCGGGCAGCAGCGGACGGCCGCCCGTGTGCAGTGCCACCGCCGTCATCGGGACGGCCACCACGAGCAGCCCCGCCCCCAGCACCAGCCCCATCACCGGGAACCCGGCCTGCGCAGACAGGACGCTCCCGGTCAGCGGGCCCGCCGCCGTGCCCAGCGAGGACGCCGAGCCGACCAGCACCGCCCACCGGCCGCGCGGGTCCAGCGACGCGGCCAGCCCGATCAGGTACGACAGGACGACCGGGTAGAGGGCGTTCCAGGCGATCTCCCCGGCCGCGAACCCGCCGAGCCCGGTCGCCGACGCGCTGACCACGACACACCCGGCGATCAGCGCCGTACCGCCGCCGATCGGCACCGCCCGCCCCAGCCGCGCCCCGAGCGCGCCCGCGCCCAGCACGCCGAGCAGCCCGGCGCCGAGTGCGACCGCGAACACCACGCCGACGGTGGCCTCGCTCAGCCCCGCCTGGGTCAGCCCGATCCGGCCGCTGACCCCCCACAGGGCGTTCTGCACGAGGGACCAGCAGGGCATCGCGGCGGCCAGCACCAGCCCGGACCGCAGGTGCGGCAGCCGGGCGGGGGCGGCGGCGCCGTCGGCCGGGGCCGGGGTAGCGGGGGCGGGTCCGGGGAGCCGCCGGGTCAGCGGCCAGACGGCGCCCGCGGTCAGCGCGAGCGCCGCCAGCGGCTGCCCGTGCCCGGCGCCGAGGTGCGGGACCGTCAGATAGACGGCGCCCGCGAGCGCGGACACCCCGAGCAGGCCGAACGCGGAGGCCCGGTGCGGGTCGGGCTGGGCGGCGATGCGGGTGGCGGCGACCGTGGTGGCCGTGCCGGAGCCGAAGCCGCCGAGGACGGCGCCCGCGACGACGAGCGGCACACCGTCGGCGAGGGCGGCGCCGCCGTAGCCGAGGAGGGCCAGCAGGAGTCCGGCGCGGGCCAGGGCGCGCGCCCCGACCCGCTCGACGCGCGCGGCCAGGGTGAACCCGGCGGCGGCCGAGCCGAGGAGCAGCGCGCTGCCGACGGCACCGGCCTGGGTGGCGGAGAGCGGCAGTCCCGCGTCGAGGCGGCCCACGACGGTGGGCAGCAGATAGGGGGCGAGGTACCCGGCCGTGAAGAGGGCGACGAGGGACCAGGGGGTGGCGCGGGGCGCGGACACGGGCGTTTCCAGGCGTGCGGAAGGGGCCGCTCGGCGTGAGCGGGCCCGGTGGGGGAGGGGGAGGGGTCGAGCGGAGGAATGCGGGGGCGACGTCCGTCGACGGACGGGAACGCGCGGGCAATTTGTATCAAGCACGCAGTCCGGGAGACAGCGCGGGTGGGGTGAAGTGGATCACTTTCTGTTTGGCGGTGGGATCACGGGGTACGCGCGAGCGCCGCATCGCGCGCGCGGCGCGCTCCCGGCGCGCCGCTCACGCGCCCCCTCGCCCCCTCCCCTCCCACCTTCCCCGCACCCCTTCTCCCGCCCCGCCCCACGCCCTCCCGCCCCTCCCGTCGCCCTTCCCGTCACCCCGCGCCATTGACGACGCGAGTTCGCATACCTAGCCTTCATCTCCATACGTGAATCACGTGAATCACGTGAATCACGTGAATGACGTGAATCACGTGAATGACCACCCCGGAGAGCGCAGGAGCCGCCGCCCGTGAACCTCACCGTCGCCGACGTCCGGCTCACCCCGGTCCTGGTCGCGGACCCGCCCCTGCTCAACACCCAGGGCGTCCACCAGCCGTACACCCCGCGCTTGGTCGTGGAGGTGGAGACGGCCGACGGGGTCACCGGCGTCGGGGAGACGTACGGCGACACCACCTACCTGGAACTGGCCCGCCCCTTCGCCGAGCGGCTGCGCGGCCGGTCGGTCAGCGACCTGAATGGGCTGTTCACCCTCGCGGACGAGGTCGCCGTCGACGCCGCCCGGGTCTCCGCCCGCGTCGACGGCGGCGGACTGCGCGGCGTCCGGACCGCCGACAAGCTCCGCCTGTCCGTCGTCTCCGCCTTCGAGGTCGCCTGCCTCGACGCCCTCGGCAAGACCCTCGGCCTGCCCGTGCACGCCCTGCTCGGCGGCAAGGTGCGCGACGCCGTCGACTACAGCGCGTACCTCTTCTACCGGTGGGCCGACCACCCCGACGGGGTGCCCGCCGAGAAGGACGACTGGGGCGCCGCCCTCGACCCGGCCGGGATCGTCACCCAGGCCCGCCTGCTCACCGAGCGGTACGGCTTCACCTCGTACAAGCTCAAGGGCGGCGTGTTCCCGCCGGAGCAGGAGGTCGTGGCGGTCCGCGCCCTCGCCGCGGCGTTCCCCGGGCGGCCCCTGCGGCTCGACCCCAACGGCGCCTGGTCGGTGGAGACCTCGGTGGCGGTGGCCCGCGAACTCGGCGACGTGCTGGAGTACCTGGAGGACCCCGCGCTCGGCACGCCCGCCATGGCCGAGGTCGCCGAGCGGACCGGGGTGCCGCTCGCCACCAACATGTGCGTGACGACGTTCCAGGAGGTCCCGGAGGCGTTCACCACCGGCGCCGTGCAGGTCGTCCTCTCCGACCATCACTACTGGGGCGGACTGCGCAACACCCTCCAACTGGCCGCCCTGTGCCGCACGTTCGGGGTCGCGATCTCCATGCACTCCAACACCCACCTCGGCATCTCGCTCACCGCGATGACCCACGTCGCCGCCACCGTCCCCGGCCTCCGGCACGCCTGCGACACCCACTACCCCTGGCAGACCGAGGACGTCCTCACCGCCCGCGTCCCCATCGAGGGGGGCCGTGTCAGAGTCCCCGACGCCCCCGGCCTCGGCGTCACCCTCGACCCCGAACGCCTCGCCCGCCTGCACCGCCGCTGGCTCGACGACGACGGCACCCTCCGCGACCGCGACGACGCGGCGGCGATGCGCGCGACCGACCCCGCCTGGACGACCCCGACGGTCCCCCGCTGGTAGCGGCCACCCCGGCACGCCGTCACCCCGCCTCCCGGCGGCCACCCCGCCCCCCGGCCCCCGTCGTCCGCGCTCCCCGCCCCCGCCCCTCCCGTGGTGCACACTGGCGAGATCCGTACCACGTCAGGGAGCGCACCGTGATCGCGTCCACCGCGTCCACCGGAGAGGGACACCACCGCCAGGCCCGCCCCACGGCCGCCCACGTCGACCCGCTGAGCGCGCGGCGCGCCCCCGGGGACCCGCCCTGGGACGTCTATCTGACCGGCACCGTCTTCCTCGACATCATCTTCACCGGCCTCGACTCCGCCCCCGTGCGCGGCACCGAGTCCTGGGCGCGGGGCATGGGATCGAGCCCCGGCGGCATCGCCAACATGGCCGCCGCCCTCGCCCGCCTCGGCCTGCGCACCTCCCTCGCGGCCGCCTTCGGCGACGACCACTACGGCGAGTACTGCTGGGACACCCTCGAACAGGGCGAGGGCATCGACCTCACCGCCTCCCGCACGGTCCCCGGCTGGCACTCCCCGGTCACCGTCTCCATGGCGTACGAGGGCGAACGCACCATGGTCTCCCACGGCCACGAACCGCCCCCCGAGGAGACCGCCCCCGCCTCCCCGCCGCACGCCCGCGCCGCCGTCGCCTCCCTCACCCCCGGCACCGGCGCCCCCTGGATCGCGCAGGCCGCCGGTCGCGGCACCCGCGTCTTCGCCGACGTCGGCTGGGACGACACCGGCGCCTGGGACCTCGCCGGACTCACCGACCTGCGGCACTGCGAGGCCTTCCTGCCGAACGCCGAGGAGGCCATGCGCTACACCGGCGCCGCCACCCCGCGCGCCGCCGCCCACGCCCTCACCGACCACGTCCCGCTCGCGGTCGTCACCCTCGGCGCCGACGGCGCGTACGCGGTCGACCGGCGCACAGGGGAGACCGCCGAGGTCCCCGCCATCGCCGTGGAGGCCCTCGACCCGACCGGCGCCGGGGACGTCTTCGTCGCCGGGTTCGTCACCGGGACCCTCGCGGGCTGGCCGCTCGCCGACCGGCTCGCCTTCGCCGGGCTGACCGCCGCGCTCTCCGTCCAGGAGTTCGGCGGCTCGCTCTCCGCGCCCGGCTGGTCGGAGATCGCCGCCTGGTGGCACCAGGTCCACTCGGTCGCCGACCAGTCGCCCGAGGCCCTCGACCGCTACGCCTTCCTCACCGCGCTCCTCCCCGCCCGCGACCCCCGCGACACCGCCCCCTGGCCGCGCCGCCGCGCCGTCCCCACGATCGGTTTCGGCCGCTCCGCGTGACCCCGCCCGCGCCCCGCCCCGGCCCCCTGTACGGCCCGCCCCGGCGTCCCGCGCGGCCCGCCCCGGCGCCCGTAGGCGTCGCCGAAAAGTCCTACGGCGTTGTCAGCCCCCTGGCGTACTCTGGAAAACGCCAGGCCGCCCTTGGGGCAGGCGCGACGTACCCGGGAGGACGTAGAGGCTTTCGGGCCGGCCTATGACTCAGACACCGACAGCTCACACGCCCGCGCAGGGCAAGGCGAGAGCACAGTTCACCGTTCCCGCCCAGCACCCCATGGTGACCGTGCTGGGTTCCGGCGACTCCCTCCTGCGCGTGATCGAGACGGCTTTCCCGGCGGCCGACATCCACGTCCGGGGCAATGAGATCAGCGCGGTCGGCGATCCGCGGGAAGTCGCCATGATCCAGCGCGTGTTCGACGAGATGATGCTGGTGCTCCGCACCGGACAGCCGATGACGGAGGACGCAGTGGAACGCTCGATCGCGATGCTGCGGGCGAGTGAGAACGGGACCAGCGACGGCCGGGAGACCCCGGCCGAGGTACTGACGCAGAACATCCTGTCCTCGCGCGGCCGCACGATCCGCCCCAAGACCCTGAACCAGAAGCGGTACGTCGACGCGATCGACAAGCACACGATCGTCTTCGGCATCGGCCCCGCGGGCACCGGCAAGACCTACCTGGCCATGGCCAAGGCGGTCCAGGCCCTCCAGTCCAAGCAGGTCAACCGCATCATCCTGACCCGCCCCGCGGTGGAGGCCGGCGAACGCCTCGGCTTCCTCCCCGGCACCCTCTACGAGAAGATCGACCCCTACCTCCGCCCCCTCTACGACGCCCTCCACGACATGCTCGACCCCGACTCCATCCCCCGCCTCATGGCAGCGGGCACGATCGAGGTCGCCCCGCTGGCATATATGCGTGGCCGCACGCTCAATGACGCGTTCATCATCCTGGACGAGGCGCAGAACACGAGCCCCGAGCAGATGAAGATGTTCCTCACGCGGCTCGGGTTCGAGTCGAAGATCGTCATCACCGGTGACGTGACGCAGGTCGACCTGCCGAGCGGGACCAAGTCGGGGCTGCGGCAGGTGCAGGACATCCTGGACGGGGTGGAGGACGTGCACTTCTCGCGGCTGACGTCCCAGGACGTCGTACGGCACAAGCTGGTGGGCCGTATCGTCGACGCGTACGAGAAGTACGACGACCAGCACGGCACCGAGAACGGCACCCACAAGGGCGGCCGGGGGAAGTCCGGGCCCAAGGGGAAGTAGACCGAGCACCACCATGTCGATCGACGTCAACAACGAGTCCGGAACCGAGGTCGACGAGCAGGCGATCCTCGACATCGCCCGCTACGCGCTCGCGCGGATGCGCATCCACCCGCTCTCCGAGCTCTCGGTGATCGTCGTGGACGACGACGCCATGGAACAGCTCCACATCCAGTGGATGGACCTGCCGGGGCCGACGGACGTCATGTCCTTCCCGATGGACGAGCTGCGTCCGCCGTCGAAGGACGACGACGAGCCCCCGCAGGGCCTCCTCGGCGACATCGTGCTCTGCCCCGAGGTCGCGAAGCGGCAGGGCGAGGAGGCCCCGACGCGGCACTCCATGGACGAGGAGCTGCAACTGCTCACCGTCCACGGCGTGCTGCACCTCCTCGGCTACGACCACGAGGAGGCGGACGAGAAGGCCGAGATGTTCGGCCTCCAGGCCGCCATCGTCGACGGCTGGCGCGCGGAGAAGGGCCTCACCGGCCCCTCCCCGGCCCCGACCGTGTCATGAGCCTCCCCCTGATCCTCGGCGCGATCGCCCTCGTCGTCGTGGCCTGGCTCGCCGCCTGCGCCGAGGCGGGCCTCGCGCGCGTCTCCAGCTTCCGCGCCGAGGAGGCCGTCCGTTCCGGCCGCCGCGGCAGCGCCAAGCTCGCCCAGATCGCCGCCGACCCCACCCGCTACCTCAACGTGGCGCTGCTGGTCCGCGTCGCCTGCGAGATGGCCGCCGCCGCCCTCGTCACCTACGGCTGCCTGCACGCCATCGACGGCACCGCCGCCGCCCTGCTCGCCGCCATCGGCGTCATGGTCCTCGTGTCGTACGTCGCGGTCGGCGTCTCCCCGCGCACCATCGGCCGCCAGCACCCGCTGAACACGGCGACGGCCGCCGCGTACGTCCTGCTGCCGCTGGCCCGGATCATGGGCCCGATCCCGTCGCTGCTGATCCTCATCGGCAACGCGCTCACCCCCGGCAAGGGCTTCCGGCGCGGCCCGTTCGCCTCCGAGGCGGAGCTGCGCGCGCTGGTCGACCTCGCGGAGAAGGAGTCGCTGATCGAGGACGAGGAGCGCCGTATGGTGCACTCCGTCTTCGAGCTGGGCGACACGCTGGTGCGGGAGGTGATGGTGCCGCGCACCGACCTCGTCGTCATCGAGCGGTACAAGACGATCCGCCAGGCCCTCACCCTCGCCCTGCGCTCCGGTTTCTCGCGGATACCGGTCACGGGGGAGAGCGAGGACGACATCGTCGGCATCGTGTATCTGAAGGACCTGGTCCGCAAGACGCACATCAGCCGGGACGCGGAGAGCGACCTGGTGTCGACGGCGATGCGCCCGGCCGCGTTCGTGCCCGACACGAAGAACGCGGGCGACCTGCTGCGCGAGATGCAGCAGGAACGCAACCACGTCGCGGTCGTCATCGACGAGTACGGCGGCACGGCGGGCATCGTCACCATCGAGGACATCCTGGAGGAGATCGTCGGCGAGATCACCGACGAGTACGACCGGGAACTCCCGCCCGTGGAGGAGCTGGGTGACGACCGCCACCGGGTCACCGCCCGCCTCGACATCACCGACCTGGGCGAGCTGTACGGCCTGGAGGAGTACGACGACGAGGACGTGGAGACCGTCGGCGGCCTCCTCGCCAAGGCCCTCGGCCGGGTCCCGATCGCCGGGGCCTCCTCGACGGTGGAACTCCCCGACGGCCGTGAGCTGCGGCTGACCGCGGAGGCCGCCGCCGGACGCCGGAACAAGATCGTGACGGTGCTGGTGGAGCCGGTGAAGCAGCCCGCGGAGGACGAACAGCCCGCGTGAACCCCGCCCTGGAGGTGTCGACGTGAGTCCGGAAGAACTGCGCGCCCTGTGCCTGTCGTTCAACGCGGTGACGGAGGAGTTCCCCTTCAACCCGCGGGCCTCGGTCTTCAAGGTCGGCGGGTCGGCCACGGGGACGCCCGCGGGCAAGATGTTCGCCCTCACCGAGCTGGACACCCGGCCGCTGACCGTCAACCTCAAGTGCGACCCCGAGGACGCGGTCCGGCTGCGCGCCGAGCACCCCGGCCTGATCGTCCCCGGCTACCACATGAACAAACGGCACTGGAACACGGTGACGGCCGGCGGGGGCGAGGACGGTGACGGCGGTGCGGGCGGTGACGGCGGCGGGCTCCCGGCGGAGCTGCTGCGGGAGCTGGTCGAGGACTCGTACGACCTGGTCGTCGCCGGTCTGCCGCGCGCGGTACGGCTCCGCCTCGACCGCCCCTGAGCCGCCGTCCGCCCGGTCGGCGGCACTGGCGTCCGCCCGGTCGGCGGTGCCTCCGTATGCTCGGGGCATGACCGACAGCAGCGCGCTCGACCCCGAGGACCGCAAGATCGTCACCCTGGCCCGTTCCGCGCGGGCCCGCAACGGCGTGCCCGAGGGCGCGGCCGTACGGGACGACATGGGCCGTACGTACGTGGCGGGCACCGTCGCCCTGCCCTCCCTGGAGCTGAGCGCGCTGCGCACGGCGGTGGCGATGGCGGTGGCGTCGGGGGCGACCTCGCTGGAGGCGGCGGCGGTGGTCGGCGCGGCGGAGACGGCGGACGCCGCGGACCTCGCGGCCGTACGGGATCTGGGCGGGCCGGGGACGCCCGTCCTGCTGGCCGCGCCGGACGGGACGGTCCGCGCGACCGTCCGCGCGGGGGAGCCGGCGGGTTCGGCGGGGGTGTCGGGGGCGGCGGAGTAGTCCGGAATTCACCCTTGCCGCCGCCGGTCGGCTGACGCATCAATGAGACCGTAGAAGGTTCCGACGGACCGTCAGATGTCTGTCCTCCGGGGGTGGTTGACCGCACCCGCCCGCTCCCGGGGGGCGACCGTCCGCCGTACGGACCTCTCCCCTCCATCCCCCATGGATTCCCGGACACGGGAAGGGAACGGACTCCCATGAGAGGCAAGCGATTCACCACGGGTGCGGCCCTGCTGGCCGGAGGCCTCGCGGTCTGCGGGCTGGCGTTCGCGCCGTCCGCCGCCGCCGTCACCCCGCAGTCGGCGACCATCACCGCCAGTTGCGGCTTCTTCGGCGGCGGGCAGGCCACGCTCACCGCCACCCAGAACGGCACCGCCGCCACCCTCACCCTCACGGCCACCGCGATCACCACACCGCTCGCGCTCGGCCAGGACTCGATCACCTCCACCCTCACCCTCACGAAGTCCGGCGGCGGCACCGTCGTCTTCTCCGGCACCCGGAACCCGGCGACCCCCGCCGGGGCCTCCGTCACCGTCGGCCCGCTCGACGGCACGGTGGCCTCCGGCGACACCCTCGACGCGTACGGCGGGTCGCTGAAGATGACCGTCTTCGGCATCCCCATCACCTGTACGGCGACCGCGCCGCAGGCGCCGGGACCGTTCGTCTTCGACTGACGGACGCCGCCACCCCAGCCCCCGATGAGCCGTCAGTCCTCGCGCACACGCACAGAACTGACGGCTCATCAGCTCATGGGCGCCCGTCCATTGACTTCTCGCGCGACGCGCCCCTCAATGCCCCCTGTCGGCGCAGAAGAGCCGCTGCGCCCGCATCCTCCAGGAGAGGGCACCCATGGGCCAGAAACCCCAGAAACCCCAGACACCCCAGAGATCACAGAGATCCCGAAGTAGCCGCGGACGGCGCCGACTCGCGCTCCTCGGCGCCGCCGTGCTCGCGGTCACCGCGGGCGGTGCGCTCACCGCGCCCGCCTCCGCCGCGGCGGCCGGGGACGTGGACTTCCCCACGCACTGCGTTCCGCCGCCCATCGCGGGCATCCCGCCCATCGACGGCACCACCACCGGCAGGATCACGGTGAACACGACCAGCCCGCGCGTCGGGGACACCGTCACCGTGACGTACACGGTGGTGAAACCCGCCGCGAGCAACCCCACCGACATCGCGCTGCCCGCCGACATCATGACGCCGACCGGCAAGGTCACCCTCGGTGGGGCGCAGACCGGCAGCGTCACGGTCGCCGGGCCGAAGAAGAACCCGCCCGTGCCCGGCCGGGGCACCTTCCCGTCGTTCTCGATGACCGGCACCTTCACGGTCACCGCGCCCGGCGCGATCACCCTCTCGCCCGGCGACTACACCATCCACACCAGCTACATCCTCGAACTCGACACCCCGTGCACGGTGACCGATCCGCCCGCCCCCGTGTCGGAGACGGTCACGGCGGCCGACAACCCGCCCGCCAACACCCGTGCCATCACCCTGAGTTCGGCGTCCGGTGCGCCGGGGGCGGCGGTCACCGTCAGCGGCAGCGACTTCACACCGGGCGCGACCGTCACCCTGGCCGGCCGGTCCGGCGGCACCCAGACCGCCGACCGGGCGACCGTCACCGCCGACGCCCAGGGGAACTTCAGCGGGCCGCTCACCGTGAACGACCGCGCCACGAGCGGTGTGGTGGCGTACGAGGGCGCCGCGTGGTCCCCGGACAAGGGCGCCGGGCCCGTCGCGTACGTCGTCCTCGACGACACGCCCGTACCGGACGGCAGCCAGAAGCTGACGACGACCGTCAAGGCGGGCACCCTGTCGATGACCCAGGCCGGGGACACGGTCAGCCTGTCGGCCGTGGACTACGGCACCGGCGGGGCCTCGACCGGGGCGCTGCACACGGTGACCGTGAAGGACTTCCGCGGCGGGCCCGCGGGCTGGTCCCTCACCGGCAAGGTCACCGACTTCACCGGTCCCGGCGCCACCATCCCGGCGGGCAAACTGAGTTGGACGCCCGCGTGTGCCACCGCACCGGGCAGCCCGAGCACCTGCCAGGCCGGTTCGGCCGGGGCGGTCGGCAGCGCGGGGGCGACCCTGGCCTCCGCACCGGACGCGGCGCGCACCGGCGGCGAGTTCACCGCGGACGCCCGGCTGTCGCTCGACGTACCGGCGTTCACCCCGCCGGGGAGCTACTCCGGGGTGCTGACGTTGACGCTCACCTGATTCCGGGCCCCGGTGGCCGGGCGCCCGCCGTACGGCGGTCCGCACCCGCCCGACCACCCCGCCCGACCACCCCGCCCCCCGTCCGGCCCCGTCCTGCCCGGTCTCGCCCCCGTCCCACCTCGTCGTCCGCTGTGTGAGGGGTCCGCACCCATGCGCAAGCCGTACGCCGTCCGCCTCCCCGCCCCTCCGGCTCCCCCGCTCGTGCCCCTGCTCCTGCTCGTGCCCCTGCTCCTGCTCGTGCCGCTGTTCGTGCTCGTTCCGCTGCTCCTGGCCTCCGCTCCGGCCCGAGCCGCCGACAACGGCAGCTGGTCCGTGTACCCCGTCGCGTCGGCCGTCTCCGCACGGCCGTACTTCTACGTCTCCGCCGACCCGGGTCAGACCCTCACGGACCGGGTCGTCGTCGCCAACAAGACGGACACCCCCCTCACCTTCCGGCTCTACGCGGCCGACGCCTACAACACCGCCCGCGACGGCGGCTTCGCCGTCCGGTCGCCCGGCGAGCGGATGCAGGGCGTCGGCGCGTGGGCGGAACCGGCACGGGACCGGGTCACCGTGCCGGGCGGCCGGTCGGTCACGGTCCCCTTCACCGTGCGGGTGCCCGCCGACGCCGAGCCGGGCGACCACCCCGGCGCGATCGTCGCCGTCGACGAACGGGTGGAGAAAGCGGACGGCGGCCCCGTCGCGCTCGGTGTCCGCCGCGCGGTCGGCGCCCGCGTCTACCTCCAGGTCGGCGGCCCGGCCCTCACCGGGCTCGCCGTCGAGAACGTACGCCTCGACCCGCACCGCCCCCTCGTCCCCGGCCTCGGCGACAGCACGACGACGATCTCCTACACCCTGCGCAACACCGGCAACGTCACCCTCGACCCGCGGGTCGAGCTGCGGGCGCGCGGACTGTTCGGCCGGACCCTGCTCTCCCGCGAGCTGACGAAGGTGCCCGCCGAGCTGCTGCCCGGCCAGCGGGTCCGCCTCACCGAGCGCTGGCGGGACGCGCCCCAGCTGGACTGGGGCGACGTGACGCTCACGGCGAGCGCGCGCGACACCCGCGAGTCCGCGAGCGCCTCCTTCTTCGCCCTGCCGTGGCTGGTCGCGGGCGCGCTGGTCGTGGCGCTGGGCGCGGGGGTGTGGGTGGGGACGCGGATACGGCGGGCCGGGCGGGACGGGCGGCCCGAGGGGGTGCCGGGTGCGGAGCCGGACGGGGGCTTGTGAACGGCTGTGCGGCGCGGCCTCGGGGATCAGGGAGAATGGGCGGCATGAGCGTGCGTACCCAGTCATCCGACCAGTCGGCCGAGGCAGCCCACCGGGCCGGTTTCGCCTGTTTCGTGGGCCGCCCCAACGCGGGCAAGTCCACCCTCACGAACGCTCTCGTCGGGAAGAAGGTGGCGATCACCTCCAACCGGCCCCAGACGACCCGGCACACCGTGCGCGGCATCGTGCACCGGCCCGAGGCGCAGCTGATCCTCGTCGACACCCCCGGACTGCACAAGCCGCGCACGCTGCTCGGCGAACGCCTCAACGACGTCGTACGGGCCACCTGGGCCGAGGTCGACGTCGTCGGCTTCTGCCTCCCCGCCAACGAGAAGCTGGGCCCCGGTGACCGGTTCATCGCCAAGGAACTGGCCGGGATCAAGCGGACCCCGAAGGTCGCGATCGTCACCAAGACCGACCTGGTCGAGTCGAAGGAACTGGCCGAGCAGCTCATCGCCATCGACCAGCTCGGCCGGGAACTGGGCATCGAGTGGGCGGAGATCGTCCCCGTGTCCGCCGTCGGCGACCAGCAGGTCGAACTCCTCGCCGACCTCCTCGTCCCCCTCCTCCCCGAAGGCCCCGCGCTCTACCCCGAGGGCGACCTCACCGACGAACCCGAGCAGGTCATGGTCGCCGAGCTGATCCGCGAGGCGGCGCTCGAAGGCGTACGGGACGAACTGCCGCACTCCATCGCCGTCGTCGTCGAGGAGATGCTGCCCCGCGAGGACCGGCCCGCGGAGAAGCCCCTCCTCGACATCCACGCCAACATCTACATCGAGCGGCCCAGCCAGAAGGGCATCATCATCGGCCCCAAGGGACGCCGCCTCAAGGACGTCGGCATCAAGTCCCGCAAGCAGATCGAGGCGCTCCTCGGTACGCCCGTCTTCCTCGACCTGCACGTCAAGGTCGCGAAGGACTGGCAGCGGGACCCGAAGCAGTTGCGGAAGTTGGGGTTCTGAGCGGGGGGTCGGCCGGGGGGCGTTTCTCCGTGACCGTGGGGTCACGCCCCGCAGGGCGCTTGCCCACCCACCCGCCCGTCTCGGTAGGCCAAGCCGCCCCGCCACGGGGCCCTGCCCCGGACCCCGAGGCGGCCCTGCCCCGGACCCCGAGGCCCGCCCGAGCAGCCCCCACCCAGACGCAACCGCCGCCCCACGCCCCGCCCGGCGCTTGCCCACCCCCCCCTCTAGAAAATCCGTTTGGCGGGTCACGCCCTCCCTGCTAACTTGCCGGAGGCCGTGCAGCTGACCGAGGAGGTGGTACCCGTGAACGTTGATTCGACGTGGGTGCTCTCCTCAGGGGTCACGGTCGGGCGATAGGTCGTCGTCCGGGAGCACTGTTCCGCTGTGCTTCCGAAAGGCACGACCACCATGCAGAACCCGGCTTTGCGGTTCACCTCCGAGGACCGTCTCGACGAGACCGTCCTGGAACGCACCTTCACCCTCGGCCCCGCCGACACCTCCGGCCCCGCCGACCCCTCCGAAGTCCCCGGTGCCTCGGGCATCCCGGGCATCCTCTGGACGCCCACGTCCGATGCCGCCCCCGCCACCCCCGCGCCCCTCATCCTCCTCGGCCACCCGCCCCTCGGCCTCCGCGCGATGTACCCGCGCCTGGCGGCGCGGGCCCGCAGTGCCGTCGCGGACGGCTTCGCCGCGGCCACGATCGAGTTGCCGGGTGCCGGGGACCGGCCGCCGCTCCCCGGCGCCGAGCAGGCCCGTGCCGAGTTGCGGCGGGCGATGCGGGCGGGGGAGCGGGTCGATGACGAGACCGTCGACGCCCTCGTCCTGCCGTTGGTCGACGCGGCCGTACCGGAGTGGCGGGCGGCGCTGGACGCCCTCCTCGCGCTGCCGGGGATCGGCGGCCCGGTCGGCTACTCGGGCGGGGTGATCTCGGTGGGCGTCCGTCTCGCGGCGGTCGAACCCCGTGTCAGGGCCGCCGTCCTGTTCGCGGGCAGCCTCGTGCCCCGGACGATCCTCGAAGAGGCCCGTACCGTGACCGTCCCGCTGCACGTCCTGCTCCAGTGGGACGACGAGGGCAACGACCGCCAGGCGTCCCTGGACCTCTTCGACGCCTTCGGCAGCCACGAGAAGACCCTGCACGCCAACATGGGCGGCCACACCGGCGTCCCGGAGCACGCGGGGGACACGGCGGCCCGGTTCTTCACCCGGCATCTGAAGTAGGGCCTCACCCCTTCCCCGGAGGTGTGCCGGGCCCCGCCCTCAGACGGCGCGGGCCCGGCCACCGCCGGGCGCCCCGGATTCCAGGCGGGTCAGCCAGTCGTGGAGGTGGGGGCAGGTGGCGCGGAGGGCGGTCAGGCCGAGGAGTTCGATGGCGTCGGGGCCGTCCACGACCTTGTGGTAGGCGGGGTGGGCGCGCAGGACGCGTTTCGAGGGGGCGGTGTCCGGACCGTCGTTGACGCGTTCGGCGCCGCCCGCCGCGGTGACCTGGGAGCCCAGTACGTCGGCCAGCTTCGGTGAGCCGACGAGTTCGGCCAGCTCGTCCGCCGCGGCGAGTACCCACGCCTCCGTCTCGTGGAGGGCGAGGAACGGCAGGAACCGCGGGTCGTCGACGGTCCGCGCCATCGCCTCCTCGACGTGGGTGACGCGGGCGTAGGGGTCACCGGTCGGGGCGTCGGCCAGACCCGGCGTGTCGGAAGGAAGCCCGTACAGGTCGAGCAGGGTGGTCACCGTGTCGACGGCCGAGTTCCGCAGGAGCGCCCGGATGTCGTGCTCGATCTTGGGCCACCTGCTCACCCCGCCCTTGTCGTGCGGGCGCCCGGCGGCCCGGCGGGTCTTGAGCGTGACCGGGGTGACCCAGACGCCGTTCGCGGTCAGGTCCCGCTGGAGGACCTGCTGCACCAGCCGTTCTTCCGTCGCGCCCTCCACCAGGACGTGCACCTGACGCATCGCTTTGACCTCACCGTTCCCGCTCGGGCCGGGGCCGACCGCCCAGCAGGTTCTTCAGCCACAGGTCGCCCAGCGAGTAGCTGTCGAGCCAGGCCGCCAGTTCCTCGGGGTCGGGGCGGCGCAGCCTGGTCGAGCCGTCCTCGCGTTCCGCGACGACGAGTTCGTCGAGCCCGAACTGGTCGAGGAGGGTGACGGACTGTGTGGCGGCGAGGATCTGGCTGTGGGTGGACGCGGACCGGAACAGTTCCGCCAGCACGGTGAGCGCGAAGGGGTGCAGGCCCAGTTCGGGTTCGTCGAGGACGAGCAGCGCGGGCGGTCGCGGCTGGAGCAGGAGGACGGCCAGGCAGATGAAGCGCAGTGTGCCGTCGGACAGGGCGTCGGCCGGGAACACGGTGTCGGAGCCGACCTGCTTCCACCGGAGCTGTACGCGGCCCGCCGCGTCCTCGGTGAGGACGAACGCGCGGAAGAAGGGCGCGACGGAACGGACCGTGCGCACGATCTGCTCGTACGCCGCGGGATCTTCCTCGCCCAGGCGCCGCAGGAACGCGGCGAGGTTGCGGGCGTCGGGGTGCAGGACCTCCGTGTCGGAGGCGTAGCCCGGCTGCTTCACGGGGGCGCCGGGGGTCGTGTCGTGGAAGTGGTAGACGCGGCAGCCGCGCAGGGTCTCCCGGGTGTGACGGGCCACCTCCGCCACTTCTGCGGCTTCGGCCGCTTCGGACGGCTCGGCTGCATCGGCCGGTTCGTCGTCCGCGATCCGGCCGAGCCTGGACTCGCTGTGGCCCCGCCCGATCTCCCGTACCAGCGGCTGTTCGTCGCCCGCCTCGGTGTACGACTCGACCGCCTCACGGCCGAAGACCAGCTCTCCCCGGTGCGAGGGGACGAGGGTCGCCTCGTAGGCGATCACGTGGCCGCTGTCGGTGGCCTCCACCCGCAGGCCGAGGCCGGCCGATCCCTTTGCCACGTCGTGCAGCAGGGCCACGGCGCCGCCGCGCAGTCCGACCTCCATGCCCAGTTCGCCGTCGGCGATCCGGCCGAGGAGTTCGACGGCTTCGATGAAGTTGGTCTTGCCCGCGCCGTTGGGGCCGACGAGGACGGTGACCGGGCTGAGGTCCAGTTCGGCCCGGTCGATCGACTTGTAGCCGCTGATGGTGAGGCGTCGCACCCTGCGTGACATGGTCATCAATCTATCGAGCGAGGACGGCGGGGCGGGGGAGGTGCTTACCGCTGAAGCACCAGCTTCCCGATGACGCGCCCCGCGCGGCTCTCCTCGATCGCCGTGTTCACGCCCCCCAGGGTGAGGGGGAAGGTGCGGGAGATGTGGGCGCGGACGTGGCCTTCGGTGGTGAGGGTGTTCACGCGGTGGAGGAGGGGGGCGGAGGACTTGAGGAAGACGGGGACGTACTTGGTGCCGCGGGTGCCCGCGCCGCGGAGTCTGCGGGCGGTGATGGTGGTGACGAGGCGGGCCGCCGACGCGACGGTGACCTCGCCGTCCTCGTCGCGGGCGATCGTCACGAACCGGCCGCCCGGCCGCAGGACCCGCCGCGCCTGCACCCACTGGTCCCGGCCGCCCACGCAGTCGATCACCACGTCGAAGGCGTCCGCGCCGTACGCCGACGACAGGACCGTCTCGGTGCGGTCCATGATCTCGTCCGCCCCCAACGACCGTACGAAGTCGCCGTTGCGGCCGCTCGCCACGCCCACCACGTACGCCCCGGCCGCGTGCGCCATCTGCACGGCGAGGTGTCCGACCCCGCCCGATGCCCCGATCACCGCCACCCTGCTGCCCGCCGTGACCCCGCCCCGGTCCAGGCAGGTCAGTGCGGTCTGCCCGGCCAGCGGCAGCGCGGCGGCCGCCGCGAAGTCCAGTCCGTCCGGTACGGGCGCGAGGAGCCCCGTCCGTACGGTGACGTACTCCGCCCCTCCGCCGCCGTCGATCTCGTTGTCCGCGTGCACCCGGTCGCCGACCCGGAACCCGGTGACGCCCTCCCCGACGGCCGTGACGACACCCGCCAGGTCGAACAGCGGCGTGAACGGGAACCTCCGGCGGCTGATGAGGCGCCGGTTCCCCTCGATCATCTGCCAGTCGATCGGGTTCACCCCGGCCGCCCTGACCTGCACCTGCACCTCCTCCGGGCCGGGCGCCCGGACCGGTGTCTCCGCCGTCCCGAGGACGTCGCGCGCCGCTCCGTAGCGGTGCTGCACGATCGCTTGCTGGGTGGACGGCACGCTGTCGGACGTCATGGCGGAGCCCCTCACGAGTCATGGACCAGGTTTCTTTTACCAGGCTGCCCGCACACTACTGTACGACTAGTTCAGTAGTGGTCGCGGTTGTCAGGAGGGGTATCCTGTCGGCATGGCAAAGGTGTCCGGCGAGGCCGAGGACCCGCGTGTGGCCCGCACGCGGCGTGACGTCATCCGTGCGAGCGCGACGTCCCTGCTGGAGGAGGGCTGGGGCGCGACCACGCACGCCGAGGTCGCCCGTCGCGCCGGGTACTCCAAAGCGACGATCTACGCGCACTGGCCGACCTCCGTCGACCTCATGCGCGACGCGATCGCCCAGATCTGCGCCGACGCCCCCCACCCGCCGACCAGCGGCGACCTGCGCCAGGACCTGCACGACGCGCTGAGCCGTCTGGCGCTCACCCTCTCCGAGGGCCGCTACGACCGGCTGATGGCGGGCGTCATCGAACGCGCCGCCCACGACGAGGGCGCGCGCGGGCTGCGGGACCAGCTGTACGAGACGGCGACGGTCGATCTGCGGGGCGTCCTCACCGCACATCTCCGGCCCGACGACGTCGAGCCGGTGCTCGCCATGCTGGCGGGCGCGGTCCTCGTCCGCGCGAGCTACGAGGGCAGAGCGGTGGATTCCGCGTTCATCGCCGACATCATCGCCCGCGCCCTCGACCGCGCCGCGCCCAAGGGGAGTTGAGGCCCTACTTGAGGGAGTCCGTGAACGTCGCCCAGCTCGCCGGGGTGACGTTCAGGGTGGGGGCGTGAGGGGTGGGCTGTTGTTTGGAGTCGCGGATGTGGATGGAGTCGGGGCAGGTGGCCACCTCGACGCAGGCGCCGCCCTCGCTGCTGCTGTGGCTCGACTTCTTCCAGGAGACGGCCACTTCGAGGCAGGCATCGCCTTCGTCGCTGCTGTGGGTCGACTTGAACCAGCGGAGTGCAGTAGTGCTCATGTCTCTCCTAGCAGTGCGGTAGTGGGCTGCTCTGCGACTACCTGAGGGAGTCCGTGAACGTCGCCCAGCTCGCCGGGGTGACGTTCAGGGTGGGAGTGTGGGGGGCGGGTTGTTGTTTGGAGTCGCGGATGTGGATGGAGTCGGGGCAGGCGGCCACCTCGATGCACTGGCCGCCCTCGTCGCTGCTGTAGCTCGACTTCGTCCAGGAGACGGCCACTTCCAGGCACTGGCCGCCTTCATCGCCGCTGTGGGTCGACTTGAACCACTGAAGCGCTTCCGTGCTCATTGCTCTCCTAGTAGGCGGTCGAGCAGGCCCACCGAGTCCTGAGTCGTCAGGGCCTGTGTCCGCAGCATCGCATACTTGCGAGCCAGTCGAGACACCTCTTCCGGGTCGGAGACCCACTGGCTGCCGCGTTGCGATTCCGTATAGGCGAGGTGCTGGTGATCTGGGGTTTCGATGAGTGTGAAGGGGCCGTTAAGCCCTGCGTGAAGTGGGCTCGCCAAAGGCAGCACTTGCAGTGATACGCAAGGCAGTTCGGTCACTTCGCGCAGATACCGCACCTGCTCTTGTCGGGTCTGCGGGGTGCCGATACGAAGTCCGAGAACCGGCTCCCACACCACGAAGCTGAGCGTCGGTGGGTCCTTCCGCTGCAAGATCCCCTGGCGGTCGAGTCGCAGCCGTAGCGTCGTCTCCAGGCTGTCCGGGTCGTACGCCGGAATGCGGTTTTGTAGCACCGCGCGGGCGTATGCCTCTGTCTGGAGCAGGCCAGGGATGACGGCGTTGTCGTACCAGGACAAGGCAATGGCCACCTTCTCCTGATCCATGTACTCCTCGGCCCACAGCGGGAACTGGTCCACCTCAGGGAGGTTCATCACTCCCGCCGCCAGCATTCCCTTCGTACCCAGCACCTCGTCGCAGCGTTCGGCAGTGTCGAGTTTCAGGGGGCGCCGACCCTGTTCGATCGACGCAAGCGTCTCCTGGTTGATGCTCACCCGCGCGCTGAACTCGGGTTGGCTCATACCCGCCGCCCTGCGTGCCGCGGCCAGTTGACGGCCGAGCATCTTCATGGCCGACTGGTTCTTCCTCCGTGTTGGCGTCATGTCTGCTGCACTCCCCGTACTTAATCGCACACCACCCCGTACGGCCCCGTACAAAAACTCTGTACGGGATGACGTACTGCACAAGGGTAGTGACGGTGCGCGACTCTCGTGCCGTGAATAAGTCCACTGATCTCCCCGCCGAGCGCGATCACTTCTACGGCCGCGCGAGCCGTTCCGTCCCTGCCGCCAGGCGGTTCGCCCGCCAGTCGTTGGAGGGGTGGGGGTTGGCGGGGTGGGCGCGGAGCGCCGATGTGTCGCTCTGCGTGAGCGAGTTGGTCACCAACGCCGTGCGGCACGGGGTGCCGAGGGGCCGCGGGCTGCGGTTGCGGCTGCGGTACGACCGGGACCTCGTCCGGGTCGAGGTGCACGACAGCGGGGGCGGGGTGCCGCGGGTGCAGGAGGAGCCGGACGAGGGCGGGCGGGGGCTGCTGCTGGTGTCGGTGCTGGCCGACAAGTGGGGCGTGGGGGAGCGCAGCCCCGGCAAGGTGGTGTGGTGCGAGTTCGAGGTGGGTGGGGAGGGGGCGGGGCCGGGGGTCACTCCGCCGGGGGGCGGGTGAGGAGGTCGCGGTACCAGGCGTACGACGCCTTCGGGGTCCGGCGCTGGGTCGTGAAGTCGACGTGGACCAGGCCGAATCGGCGCGCGAAGCCCTCCGCCCACTCGAAGTTGTCGAGGAGGGACCAGACGAAGTAGCCGCGGACGTCGACGCCCGCGGTGATCGCGTCGTGGAGGGCGCGGACGTGGCCGTCGAGGTAGGTGATGCGGTCCTGGTCGTCGAGGCCGGGGTAGCTGCATCCGTTCTCGGTGATGACGATCGGGGGGAGGCGGTCGCCGTAGCGGGAGGCGAAGGTGGTGAGGAGTTCGGTGAGGCCCGCCGGGATCACCGGCCAGCCGAAGTCGGTCGTCGGGACGCCCTCGATCTCCCGTACGGAGAAGGGGAGTTCGGCGGGCATGCGGACGCCGCCGAAGTCGATCTCGGTGCCCTGGGGGGCGCCGACAAGGGTGGGGGCGTAGTAGTTGACGCCGTACCAGTCGAGGGGGGCGCCGATGAGCTTGAGGTCGGCCTCGATGTCGGGGGAGGGCATGAGGTCGCCGAGGCCCTCGGGGTAGGCGCCGAGCAGGACCGGTTCGGCGAACAGGCGGTTGAGGAGGAGGTCGTAGAAGGCGGCGGCCTCCAGGTCGGCGGGTTCCTGGGAGGCGGGCCAGGTCGGGCCGTGGGAGTTGGCGATGCCGATGTCGTCGGCGCCCGTGGCGCGCAGGGCCTGTACCGCCAGTCCGTGGCCGAGGAGTTGGTGGTGGGCGGCGGGGAGCGCGTCGAAGAGGAGGCGGCTGCCGGGGGCGTGGGTGCCCAACGCGTGGCCGAGGAGCGTGTGTTCGGCGGGTTCGTTGAGGGTGATCCACTTGGTGACGCGGTCGCCGAGGCGGGCCGCCACCGCCGTCACATGGTCGGCGAAGCGGGTCGCGGTGTCGCGGTCCAGCCAGGTCAGGTCGGCGGGGAGGTCCCAGTGGAAGAGGGTGGGGACGGGGCGGACGCCCGCGGCGAGCAGAGCGTCCACCAGGCGGTCGTAGAAGTCGAGGCCGCCGGGGGAGTTCACGCGGGGCCAGGAGATCGAGAAGCGGTACGCGCCGACGCCGAGGTCGGCGAGGAGCGCCACGTCCTCCTCGTAGCGGCGGACGTGGTCGCAGGCCACGGCGGCCGTCGAGCCGTCCTTGATCCGGCCCGGCTCGGCGGTGAAGACGTCCCAGACGGAGGGCGCGCGGGTGTCCGCGGCGCCCTCGATCTGGTGGGCGGAGGTCGAGACGCCCCACAGGAAGCCGTCCGGGAACCGGGGGAGGGGCACGGCTGCCCCGCGCGCATCAGTGGCCATGGGCGGGATCATCCGTACCCCCGGGTAGGGAAGTCAACGCCCGTACGTGAGAAGGGGGTTACGCGCCCTCTTTCAGGACGCGGGAGACCAGCCTGCGCTGCTCGCCGGTGAGGGTCGGATCGGCGGCGTAGACCGTCGTCCCGTCCACGGTGATCTGGTAGCTGAACCCGTCGGGCACCCCGGCCGGAGGCGCGCCCCGGCCGCCGTGCACGGCCTGCGTGGCGAGCGCGCACCACTCGTCGGCGTCCGCCCGCCCCGACGTGTCCACCTCCCCCACCCGCTCGATCCCCGCGAAACCACCCGTACGCCGCACTCGAATCCGCATGCCCCAGGTCTAGTACGGATCGCCCCCGACCGCACCCTTGCCGGGCCGCACGGTCCCTCCCGGCGGCCGGTCGGCGGGTCCCGTCTGCCATGCTGTCCCCGCACGGGCACGGCGGAGGGCGAGGGGGACGCGTGGCCGAGCCGATCACCGGCTGGATCTGGGACCGACACCTGCGGGTCTTTCTCGAACTGCTGTCCCGCTACAGCGGATACGCCTTCGGCGACCTCGACTGGGAGACCGTCGCGGCCGCCGTCCAGGACACCGACGACGAGACGTCCGGCCGCTGGTACACGTACCCCCTGGCCGGCGCCGACGCCACCGTGGACGTCGCCCTCGCGCGGGCCGTCGGCGGCGCGGAGGTGTCCGTCCGCGTCACCGGAGCCGACACCGCCGAACTGCGGCTCCGCACGGACACCCTCCTCACCGCCTTCGCCGCCGCCCCCTGACCACCGGGCGCGACGGAATCCTCGGCCGCGCCGGAATCCGCCTCCGCTACGGCACCCGCACCCCCACCTGCTCCCACGCCTTCGACACCGCCTGGAACTCGTCGGTGCCGTCGCCGAAGCGGGTGCGGGCCGCCTTGACGGTGAGGGCGGCGAAGTCGGTGAAGAGGGCGCGTTCGGCGAGTTCGCCGCCGGTGAGGACGTCGTACCAGACCTGGCCGGCCTTCTCCCAGGCGTAGCCGCCGAGGGCGGTCGCGGCGAGGTAGAACGCGTGGTTGGGGATGCCGGAGTTGATGTGGACGCCGCCGTTGTCGCGGCCGGTGCGGACGAAGTCGTCCATCGTCGCGGGCTGCGGGTCCTTGCCGAGGACGTCGTCGTCGTAGGCCGTGCCCGGTGCCTTCATCGAGCGCAGGGCGCTGCCGGTGACGCCGGGGGCGAGGAGTTCCGCGCCGATCAGCCAGTCGGCCTCGGTGGCGGTCTGGCCGAGTGTGTACTGCTTGATGAGCGCGCCGAACACGTCGGACATCGACTCGTTGAGGGCGCCCGGCTGGCCGTAGTAGGTCAGGTTCGCGGTGTACTGCGTGACGCCGTGCGCCAGTTCGTGGCCGATGACGTCGACGGACTGGGTGAAGTCGACGAAGATCTCGCCGTCCCCGTCGCCGAACACCATCTGCTCGCCGTTCCAGAACGCGTTGTTGTAGTCCTCGTCGTAGTGGACGGTCGCGTCCAGCGGCAGGCCGTCGCCGTCGATCGAGTGACGGCCGTACGCCTTCAGGAAGAGGTCGAAGGTCGCGCCGAGTCCCGCGTACGCGCGGTTGACGCTCGCGTCCTGGCCGGGCTCGTCGCCCTCGCCGCGGACCTCGGTGCCGGGCAGGTCGGTGCCGTGCCGGGCGTCGTAGACCGTGCGCAGCGGCTGCTCGGACGGCGCCTTCGCGGCGGGCGCGGCGGCGAGCCGGAACTCGGTGGTCACCCGGCGCCGGCCGCGCAGTTCGCTGTCGCGGACCAGGGTGCGGCGGGCGGGCCCGGACAGCGCCGGGTTCTCACTGCTCGCCAGCCGGTCCAGGACGTGGGGTGGTACGACGGTGCAGAAGACGGGCTCGAAGCCCCCGTGAGTCGTCATGTCCGGCACCTTGGCACTGCGTGAGAGGACTGTCACCCCCTGCAACCATGATTGGTGAAATACGGTGACATACGGCGCTGTCCGCTCACGGTGAGTGGTATGCCGGGCGCTTCGGGGCGTCCGTACGTGATCGGCCGTATGCGTCGTATGTCCGCCCGGTCCCGCATACTGGAACGGGCCCGCGCGTCGTACGGGGCTCGGATAGAGTGCGGAGCACTATGCGTTTCGGGCTGCTTCTCCTTAGCTGCCGCGGCGAGGGCCTGTAGTCGAGGCCGACCCCCTCCCCGCGGAGCTTGCCGTTGCGTCGTCGGCCGTCCATCCGGACATCTGAGGAGCCACCGCACCATGGCGAACCGCCAGCAGCCCAGTTCTCTGCCGATCCACAAGTACGGCCGCTACGAGCAGGTCGACCTCCCCGACCGCACCTGGCCGCAGCAGCGGATCACCACCGCCCCGCGCTGGCTCTCCACCGACCTGCGTGACGGCAACCAGTCCCTGATCGACCCCATGTCGCCCGAGCGCAAGCGCCGGATGTTCGACCAGCTGGTCAAGATGGGCTACAAGGAGATCGAGGTCGGCTTCCCCGCCTCCGGTCAGACCGACTTCGACTTCGTGCGCTCGATCATCGAGGAAGAGGGCGCGATCCCCGACGACGTCACGATCTCCGTCCTGACCCAGGCCCGCGAGGACCTGATCGAGCGGACCGTCGAGTCGCTGAAGGGCGCCAAGCGCGCCACCGTCCACCTGTACAACGCCACCGCGCCCGTCTTCCGCCGCGTCGTCTTCCGCGGCTCGAAGGCCGACATCAAGCAGATCGCCGTCGACGGCACCCGCCTGGTCGTCGAGTACGCGGAGAAACTGCTCGGCCCCGAGACCGAGTTCGGCTACCAGTACAGCCCGGAGATCTTCACCGACACCGAACTGGACTTCGCCCTGGAGGTCTGCGAGGCGGTCATGGACGTCTGGCAGCCCGGCCCCGGCCGCGAGATCATCCTCAACCTGCCCGCCACCGTGGAGCGTTCGACGCCGTCCACGCACGCCGACCGGTTCGAGTGGATGGGCCGCCACCTCACCCGCCGCGAGCACGTCGTCCTGTCGATCCACCCGCACAACGACCGCGGCACCGCCGTCGCCGCCGCCGAACTGGCCCTGATGGCGGGCGCCGACCGCGTCGAGGGCTGCCTCTTCGGGCAGGGCGAACGGACCGGCAACGTCGACCTGGTCACCCTCGGCATGAACCTGTTCTCGCAGGGCGTCGACCCGCAGATCGACTTCTCCGACATCGACGAGATCCGCCGCGTGTGGGAGTACTGCAACCAGATGGAGGTCCACCCGCGCCACCCGTACGTGGGCGACCTGGTCTACACGTCCTTCTCCGGCTCCCACCAGGACGCCATCAAGAAGGGCTTCGACGCCATGGAGGCCGACGCCCGCGCACGCGGCGTCACCGTCGACGACCTGGAGTGGGCGGTGCCGTACCTGCCCATCGACCCCAAGGACGTCGGCCGCTCCTACGAGGCCGTCATCCGCGTCAACTCGCAGTCCGGCAAGGGCGGCGTCGCGTACGTCCTCAAGAACGACCACAAGCTGGACCTGCCGCGCCGGATGCAGATCGAGTTCTCGAAGATCATCCAGGCGAAGACCGACGCCGAGGGCGGCGAGGTCACCCCGAAGGACATCTGGGCCGCCTTCCAGGACGAGTACCTGCCCAACCCCGAGAACCCCTGGGGGCGCATCCAGGTGCGCACCAACCAGTCGACCACCGACACCGACGGCGTCGACTCGCTCACCGTCGAAGCGGTCGTCGACGGCGAGGACACCGTCCTGTCCGGCTCCGGCAACGGTCCGATCTCGGCCTTCTTCGACGCCCTGGAATCCATCGGCGTCGACGTACGCCTGCTGGACTACCAGGAGCACACGCTGAGCGAGGGCGCCTCCGCGCAGGCCGCCTCGTACATCGAGTGCGCCATCGGGGACAAGGTGCTCTGGGGCATCGGCATCGACGCCAACACCACCCGCGCCTCCCTGAAGGCGGTCGTCTCCGCCGTCAACCGCGCGGCCCGCTGACCACCCCCACCGGCGGTTTACGGACCCCGGTCGCCCCTCGCGGCGGCCGGGGTCCCGTCGTATATCGGCCATCCCCGCGTGAAGGTCACGAGCAGGTCTCGTCCGGGGTGCTGACTAGGGGTCCTCCGTGTGGCTAACATCACGCAAGCATGTGGCGATGTTGCCACAGTGTTTCGCGGAGGTGCGACGTGCTGCCAGGACGGGGACAAGACGGCCGTGCCACCGGGCTGGCCCGCATCCTGGGCTGCCGCACCGCGTGGACGCCCGTCGGCGACGGCGAGTTCTTCTGCCCCGCCTGCGGGGGCGACCGCAACTACCAGCGGATGACCGGCCGCCGCCGCTTCACCCTGCTCGGCCTGCCCGTCCTGCCGCGCGGCGAGACCGGGCCCGTCGTGGAGTGCGCCTCCTGCCGCCGCCACTACGGCACCGACGCCCTCGACCACCCCACCACCACCCGCTTCTCCGCGATGCTCCGCGACGCCGTCCACACCGTCGCCCTCGCGGTCCTCTCCGCGGGCGGCACCTGCGCGACGACCTCCCTGGAGACGGCCGCCGTCGCGGTCCGCGCGGCCGGGTTCCCCGACTGCACCCGCGACCAGCTCGCCGCGCTCGTCGACGCCCTCGCCCACGACACCGGGCGGGTCTACGGCGAGCCCTGCGCGCCCGGCCTCGCGATAGAGCTGCACGAGGCCCTGGACCCCCTCGCCCCCCACCTCGCCCCCGCGGGCCGCGAGGCGATCCTCCTCCAGGGCGCCCGCATCGCCCTCGCCGACGGTCCGTACACCCCCGCCGAGCGCGAGGTCCTCACCACCGTCGGCGCGGCCCTGACGCTGCGCACGGAGGACGTGAGCAGGCTGCTGGCGGCGGCCCGGACACCGTCCTGAGGGTCCCCCGGACACCCTCCTGAGGGTCCCCCTACGGGACGCCCGGACACCGTCCTGGGGTCCCCCTACGGGACGCCCTGACGTCACCCGGACGCCGCTCCGACGCCGCCCTGACGGTCCCGTACGGGACGCAGGGGGCGCTCCGGTGGGGGCAGAGCCGTGGCGTACCCCCCTCCCGCAGGGCCCAGCGGTGACCATGGTGGGGTCCGTCGCCGCCTCCGTTGGGAGTGGGATGTCCCACCTGCGCCGCAGTCTGCTCGCCGCCGCCGTGCTGCTCAGCCCGTTCACCTCGGCCTCCGGGGCCGCCGCCGCGGGCCGCCGCACCACCACCGTCCCCTTCGCCGCCGGACAGGACGGCTACGCGTCCTTCCGTATCCCGGCCGTCGTGCGGACCCCGCGCGGCACCCTCCTCGCCTTCGCCGAGGGCCGCCACGACGGTCCCGGCGACACCGGCGACATCGACCTCGTCGTACGGCGCTCCACCGACGGCGGCCAGACCTGGAGCCCGCTCGGCGTGGTCCTGCCCGGCGGCGGGCACACCCGCGGCAACCCGGCGCCCGTCGTCGACCCGCGCACCGGCGACCTCGTGCTCGTCAGCTGCTCCAACCACGGCGACGTCACCGAGGCGCAGATCATGCGCGGCGAGGTCACCCCGGAGCAGGGGCGCCGCGTCCACGTCCAGTTCAGCCGGGACGACGGACTCACCTTCACCGACGCCGTGGAGATCACCGACCGGGCGAAGCTCCCCGAGTGGCGCTGGTACGCCACCGGCCCCGGACACGCCGTCGCCCTCACCCGCGGGCCGCACGCGGGCCGCCTCGTCGTCCCCGCCAACCACTCCGCGCCGCCGCCGCCCGGCTCCGCCGACACCGGGCGCGAGTACCGCTACTACGCCGGGCACAGCCTGCTCAGCGACGACGGCGGCCGTACCTGGCGGATCGGGTTCGTCGACGGCGACCACGACGGCACCGCCAACGTCAACGAGAGCATCGCCGCCGAACTCCCCGACGGCACGCTGTACTTCAACGCCCGCGACCAGGGCGGGGCGGTGCCCGGCAACCGGCTCGACGCCCGCTCCACCGACGGCGGCGAGACCCTTGTCGCCCCCTACGCCGCCCAGCCCACCCTCGCCGACGCGCCGGTCGTGCAGGGCAGCGTGCTCCAACTGGAGGGCTTCGAGGCGCCGTTGCTCTTCTCGGCGCCGTCGCGGCCGACCGTCCGCCAGGCGATGGCGATCTGGCGCAGCACCGACGCGGGCCTCACCTTCACCCGCACCCTCACCCTCTCCGACCAGCCCGCCGCCTACTCCGACCTCGTCCAGATCGACGCCCGCACGATCGGCCTGCTGTACGAGACGGGCACGGACGGACCGTACGAGCGGATCGAGTTCCAGCTGGTGGGGGTGGGGGAGGTGTAGGGCGGCCGGGGTCCCGTACCCCGGACGGGTGGGGCCGCCGGGGTCCCGTACCAGGGGCGTGCGGGCCCGCCGGGGGCTCAGGCCGTGAGGGACATGAGGAGCCGGTCGGCGCCGGGCCCGAAGTAGTCGGGGTACGGGCCGGCCGGGTCCGCGACGAAGCCCAGGGAGCGGTAGAGGGTGATCGCCGTGGTGTTGCCCGGCTCCACGGAGAGCGTCACCCGGCGCACGCCCCGCGCGCGGAGGTGGGCGAGCGAGGTGGCCATCAGCCGCCTGCCCAGGCCCAGACCGCGCAGCGGCGGGGAGATGCCGAGGCTGAGTATCCAGCTGCGGGCCCCGTCCGGCGGCGTCGACAGCACGTACCCCACCAGGACGTCCCCGTCGGCGACGACGAACACGTACTCCGGGAACGAGGCCAGCAACTGACGCAGCACGAAGTAGGGGTAGGGGGCGGTCGGGAAGGCCTCCTCGTCGAGGCGGACGATATGGCGGAGATCCTCCTCCGTGGCCGCTCTGGTGTGGAAGAGCCTTTCTCCGGACACCTGGCTCAGGGGCGAACCGGTGGCCGACCGAGAATGATCTCGGGGAACTCCGGGAAGAGGAGTCATACCGTCCCCTTGTGAAGAATCGACAAAGTGAATGGTCGTGGTGCTCGCTCTTGTGCGATATCCATACCCGACCTTCCATCATTGCCCGATGCATCCGCTCCTTCAAGACCGCCCGCGACTGCTAGGCTGAACCAATGACCTCGGAATGGCTCGCCGAAGATAAGCTGAATGGCGATGTGCCCTGGGACGCGTTCGATCCCAAGGAGTACATCAAGCGCAATTATCTGGAGATCCAGCCCGTCGACCGGGAGATCCTCGTCCGGGTCAGAGATCACTTCCGCGATCACTTCCGTGATCATTCCGCCGCGCGCGGGGACGGTGGGCCGCGAGGTGCTGTTCCTGAGGCCGGTGCGCCCGGGAGCGGCGGGCGGGGCCGGGGTGCGGAGACCGTCGGCATCGACGTCGGCGCGGGGCCCAATCTCTATCCCGCCCTCGCCATGCTCCCCTGGTGCGACCGGATCACGCTGCTGGAGCGGTCCGCGCGCAACCTCGACTACCTCCGCGGCCAACTCCCCGGCTACGACGCCAACTGGGACCAGTTCTGGGAGGTCCTCAAGAGCGGCGAGGACGGCGCGGGCGCGGCCTACACCGCCCTGGACGCCGACCCGCGGGATCGCCTGCGGCGGGCCGTCGGGGAGCCGGTGTCCGGCAGCCTCTTCGACCTCCGCGACCGAGGACCCGCCTGGGACCTCGGCACGATGTTCTTCGTCGCGGAATCCATCACCACCTCGCTGGAGGAGTTCCGGCGCGGTGTCGGCTGTTTCATGAACGCCCTGAAACCGGGCGCGCCTTTCGCCGCCGCATTCATGGAGCATTCCGAGGGATATCGCGTCGGTTCACAAGAATTCCCCGCCCGCGACATCGACGAGGAAGAAGTGCGCAATGTGCTCGACCCGTACGCCGCGGCCGGAATGGAGGTCGCTTTGATGGACAATCCCCAGCAGCTCGTCCGGCACGGATACACCGGAATGATTCTGGCCTGCGGGCGACGACGCACCACCTGATATTCCACCGGTCTCCGGTATGCGGCTTTGGCCTCCGGAGAACCGGTTCCGGTCGGCGCGACCCACGCGATCCGTACGATCCATACGATCCGTGCGGAAAGCGCGGTCGATGCGGGGCATTTCGTGGCAGCGGGCCTGTGCGAGGGGAATGGGCATGCAGATCAAGCCGAGACAGAATCTGCTCGACGTGTGGCAGGCCGTCGCCCGCCATTCCTTCGGCAGCGGTCGATGGGAGTGGGGCGAGTGGGGCGGGCGCAGCTCCGTCGCCGACGCCGAGCGGCTGCTCTGCCTGCTCTACCCGGCCACCGAGATCACCGCCTTCCGCCTCGACGACCCGGACACCACCCAGCGGGACGTCGAGCGGGCGCTGCGCAGCGTCGGGGACTCCAGCGAGATCCCCGGACACCTCGTCGGGGTCCTCGCCGACTTCATGACCAAGCACCGCGGCGAGGAACGGCCCACCTTCGCGGGCGGCCACTACTTCTCCCCCCAGGACCCCGAGCGCGAACTCACCGAGGAACAGCGGGACCTGGGAGTGGTCGACAGCTTCTCCATGTCCGTCACCCTGTGCCTGGCCACCCTCGGCTTCCTCAAGGTCTACCGGGGCAAGACCCAGCGCACCAGCACCCTCGCCCAGATCGACCGGCTCCAGGAGGCCACCAGCGCCCGGCTCACCGCCGCCATGGTCAGCCTGCTGCGCTCCTTCACCGTCAACGTCGTCGACGTAACCTCCGACCAGGGCCAGGCCCTCACCCGGATGCTCGGCCAGGGACAGCTCTCCGAACGCCAGACCCTCCAGCGCTTCCAGGAACGCTTCCGGCAACTCCGCGCCGTCATCAGCGAGAGCCTCATCCTCGGCCTCGACTCCGACGTCACCGACGAACTCCGCAACGAGAACCGGCTCTTCGAGTGCGGCTGGGCCTGGAGCCTGGTCGCCGGAGCACCCGAGGTCGAACTGGAGGCGGAGACCGCCCAGGGCGTCGGCAAACAGCCCGAGGGCGTCGCCCACCCCACGCCCTACCTGTACTTCACCGTCGTCGCCCTCGACGGCATCCCCGACCTGTTCTCCGAGCGCACCCTCGTCCTCGGCCTGCTCACCCCCGAACAGCAGAAACTCGCCGACGCGCTCCGGCTGCGCTGGGAGATCACCCAGCAGTACTGGTCCGCCATCGCCCGCTTCGGCGACACCACCTGGCCGCTGGAACAGATCCCCTGGCGCACCACCCTCCAGCAACTGGAATCGGAGTACTTCTCCCTCTCCGTCGCCTCCATCCTCGTCCACGACCTGGTCCGCCGCCGCGCCACCGACGACGACCTCACCCGCACCGTCGGCGTCATGGAACGCCTCGCCGAACGCGGCCGCATCACCAGCGGCATGACCCGCGAGGACCGTGCCATCGGCCTGCACCACCCGGGCGTCACCCTGCCCCTGCTCGGCGGCGAGACCCTCGGCCCGCCCATGACCTGGACGATGGCCGACTTCTCCGCCCAACTCCTCAAACGGACCGTCCAGCTCTGCGCCCTGTCCCGGAACATCGCCTCCCAGGACCGCCTGCTGCGGCTCGCCGAGGACATCCTCGACCACCTCTGGAAACGCCGGAAGAGCGACGGCGAGGGCGCCGGACTCTGGGACGACGTGCACGCCGTCTACCCGGGAGCCGACACCGGCCCCTCCCGCCAGGGCCCGCTCTCCTGGAGCATGACCGAGCGCGTCACCGAATGCATGGTCGCCGCCCACGCCCTCTACGACCAGCCGCCCATCCGCAGCGCCGAACTCTCCCTCCTCGCCCGGTCGTTGCTCAGCGAGGCCGCGCACCTCCTCGGCAAGGAACAGATGGAGCAGCCCGCGCCCGCCCCCAAGAGCCCCCAGGGCGAGGAGATCAAGGGCATCGAGGCCGACCTGCGCCGCGCCCGCCTCCTCGTCGACGCGCAGCCCGGCAGCGCCTACGCCCTCGCCCTCGGCGTCCTCACCCGGCTCGACGTGCTCGCCCGCGCCCGCGGCGCCTCCGCGTACCGGGGGGTCTGAGCGGTGCTCGTGTTCGCCGCCTCCGACAAGGGAGGCACCGGCCGCTCGGTGACCAGCGCCAACCTCGCCTACCACCGCGCCCTCGACGGCGACGACGTCTGCTACCTGGACTTCGACTTCGGCTCGCCCACCGCCGCCGCCGTGTTCGACCTGCCCGACGTCCTCGCCGAGGCCGAGGGGCGCGGCCTGCACTCCTACCTCAAGGGCAAGACCGGCGAGCCGCTCCGCGTCGACGTCTGGTCCCGCACGGAACACCCCGTGCTGCGCAGCCGCCCCGGCGGCTCCGGACGGCTGGTGCTGCTGCCCGGCGACCGTACCGGCGGGGAATTCGTCACCGACGACGAGAACCTGCACCGCTGCGTCGACCTGATACTCCGTCTGAAACGCGAATTCGACGTCATCATCGTGGACTTGAGCGCCGGACGCAGTTATGCGATGGACCTCGTCCTCGCCGCCACCTCACCCCGCGGCGGACTCGGCCGCCTGAAAACCCGCTGGCTCGTCTATCACCGCTGGACCCGCCAGCACGTGACGGCGGGCGCCGAACTCGTGTACGGAAAACAGGGGATTCTGCGGGCCGGTACCGCCATGGGCCACGACGAGAACGCGCTTTCCGCCTCGATCCGCTTCGTCCGCGCCGCCGTACCCGATCTGGAGTCCCCGCTCTGGTCGCAGGTCTCGCCCGCGCAGTACGCGTGGATGCGGCAGTGCGACACGCAGTTGGAGGAAATCGCGGCGTCCCGCGGCATCGGCAAGACCCGCGTGCTGGCGTCCATTCCGCTGGAACCCGTCCTCCAGTGGCAGGAGCGCCTCATCACCGACGAGGACGTCCACGACAGCCGCATCGCCCAGGTCGAGACCTGGCAGAAGATGGGCGAACTCGCCGAACGCCTGACGGACGACACGTACTGGGGGCAGCTGTGAACGCGACCCGAGGAGAACGGCGATGAGCGGGCCCGGCGCCGTCTTCCGCGAGACCAGCGCCGAACCCCGCACCGAGGCCGTGCCGTTCGCCCACCTCTCCCTGGAACTCGGCCACCTGTACATGGAGGACTTCGCCGAGGGCCCCGACCGGCTGCGCCGCCACTTCGCCGCCGTCAAGCCCTGGGCGGACGCCGCGCGCGCCGCCGTCGGACCCCTGCCCGCCGGACGGCGGCCCCGGATCAGCACCTGCTTCCTCATCGACGACTACTTCAGCCGCCTCTCCACCCCCGCCGAGCTGATCCCGCCGCTGCTGGCCGCCGCCGCCGAGGCCGGACTCACCGTCGACTACCTCGCCCGCGAGTCCGGCTGCGCCGCCCCCGCCCCCCTCCCCGGCCGCCCCGCGCCCCGCGACCGCGTCGAACCCGCCGAGTCCGTCCTGCACCGGCTCGTGGAGTCCCCGCCGCCCGGCGGCAACGGCTTCCGCCCGCCCGTCAGCCGCACCGGCTGGCTCACCAACGGCCGCCGCACCCCCACCCGGCGCACCTCCGCCGCCCTCGACGCCGACGGCGCCGTCTGGACCCCGCCCAGCGAGACCGGCGCCCGCGGACACTCCGTCTTCATGGACGTCGAACTGTGGAGCGGGCCCGAGGACGCCCGCGTCTGGTCCTGCGCCTTCCTCGCCTCCGTCTGGCAGCTCGTCCGCCTCGGACTGCTCCGCCAGGACGGACGCGCCGTCCTCACCCCCGTCCCCTGGGACGACCGCGACTTCCCCGCCGACTGGGACGCGCTGCCCGCCGTCGTCCGCCTCGACCCGCGGGCCGCGCCCTTCACCGCGTACGCCACGTGCAGCGTCCTGCCCGCCCGGTTCCTGCCCGTCGAGCACGCCGTACGCGTCGTCCTCGACCAGGTCCACGTCGAGGCCGAGGCGTTACGCCAGGTCGCCGAACGCTCCGCCCAGGAGGGCACCCCGGTCCCCGCGGGCGTCGTCGACCGCACCTCCTACGTCTTCCCGCCGGGACTCTGACATGACACCGCCGCACCCGGACACGGCCCCGCCGGGCGCACCGGCCGCGCCCGCAGCCGCCCACGCCCCCGTCCTCGTCTGCGGCGAGGTCCGCACCTGCCTGCTGCCGAACCGGGACGCCGTCGACGAGCGGACCGCCGAAGAAGTGCTGCGGCTGCGCGCCGACGAACGGGTCCGCGTCTCCCGCCGCCCCAACCGCCACGCCGTCTCCCCGGACGTCCTCACCGGCGTCGACTGCCGCCTGCCCGCCGCGGGCGGCGCCAAGGTCCGCGCCGTCGGCACCGTCACCGCCCGCGCCGCCCTCGTCGGCGGCCGTGTCCTGCAGTCCACCGCCCACTTCGCCGCCCCCGCCGACGGCCCCGACCGGCGGCGGCCCTGGGGGTACTACCTGGTGCGGCCCGGCGTCCTCGTCCCCGTCGGCAAGCTGCCCGCGCGGGCCGTCGCCACCGGCTTCCTCGCCGGGCAGCAGCCCGACGAACTCGACGTCGGCTCCGTCGCCGAGAGCCTCCTCGCCCGGATCTCCCGGCAGCACCGCCTCCTCGACCACGACGCGCCCCTCACCACCACCGACACCAGCCTCCGCTGGGCCGCCCTGCCCGCCACCGACGGCACCGACCAGGCACCCCGCTTCACCGTCGGCGACGACGGCCGCCGCCAGGTCGAACTCCGCCTGCCGCCCGGCATCCCGCCCGCCGCCGTCGCCGCGCTCTGCGAGGACCTCGCCCTGCACGACTGGCTGCTGACCACCGTCGGCGACAAACTCGACGGCCTGCGCCTCGGCTCCGGCGACGGACGGGCCGCCCTGAAGACGCTGCGCCCGCTCGTCGACCACCTGCTGCACCTGTGGATGCCCCGCGCCCGCACCGACCGCGCCCTCGACACCCTCTGGCACGCGCTGGAGGAGGCACCCGGCTTCAGCCGGCAGTGGGCCGCGCTGTCCCAGCGCATCCGCGACCAGCTCGCCGTCCAGCTCCTCACCCGCAGCGAGGCACTGACCCCGTCCTGACCACCGACCACACCCACCGACCGCACCCACCGACCGCACCCATCGACCCAACACACCGACCGCACCCACCGACCGAACACACTGGGGGAGAAAGAGAGATGAGCGCACCCACGAGTCCGCATCCGCGCGGCGGCCCGGCGCGGCCCGACAACGACAGCGCGCGCCGCCTGACCGTGAAACTCCTCGTCACCGTCGTCGTCGGCGGCGTCGTCTACGTCCTCACCAATGTCCTGCTGCCCCAGGACGAGGGCCCCTGGCAACTGGTGCTGTCGGTGCTGTGCGGCGGCACCGTGCTGATCGTCCAGTTCATGGCGTCCTTCGTGAACCAGCTCAGCGAACTGAGGGACGTCGTGGAGAAGCGCTTCGCCGACATAGGCGAGGCCACCAAACTCTTCAACGAGGTCGAGAAGTTACGCGGCGACGGCGTGCCCCGGCTCGCCGAGCACGCCACCAAGGTCGTCTCCACCGGGCCCGACATCCTCCACGAGTTCGCCCACGAGGAGATCAACCGCCTCGCCGCGCAGATGGAGGACCTCACCAACCTCATGGCGGAGACACCCGGCGAGAACCACGACTGGCTGATGACGCTGACCAAGTGCACCCGCACCAGCATCGACGCCATCAGCACCACCGTCGTCGACGAGGGCTTCTGGTCCTCCGAACCCGCCAGCCGCTACCTCACCGCCCAGCGCGAGGCGATCCTCGAACGGGGCGTCACCGTACGGCGGTTGTTCATCGTCCGGGCGGCACAGGAACGCTCCGCGCTGGCCCCGATCTGCGCCGAGCAGCGCGACATCGGCATCGACGTCCGGGTCGTCGCCCTCGAAAGCCTCCCGGCGCATCTGCGGCGCGGCCGGATGATCGACTTCATCGTCTTCGACGGCGCGCTGTCCTACGAGATCCACGCGGACCAGCTCAGCGTGAACTCCTCCACGACCGTCAACGCCCGCGCGGACGAGGTGCAGCCGGTGATCCGCCGCTTCAACCAGCTCTGGGACGCCGCCGCCGAGATCTCCCCCAACGGCAGCCCCGACAGCCTGCCCGTCCTCACCCCAGGCTCCGACCCGGACGCCGACGGCGCCTGACCGCGGAGGAGCCGTGCTCAGCCCACCGCCTCCACCACCGACTCGACCACCCGCACGATCAGTTCGTGGTCGTAGGCCGCGTCCCGGTCCGGCTTCGTGAGGAGGACCGCGAGGACGACCGGACGGCCGTCGGGGGTCCACAGGACGCCCGCGTCGTTGTCCGCGCCGTAGAAGCCGCCGCCGGTCTTGTCGGCGACCGTCCAGCCCGCGGGGACGCCCGCGCGGAAGCGGTTGCCGCTGGTGCGGGTGGCGCGCATCCAGGACGTCAGACGGTCCCGGTCGGCGGGCGGCAGGGCGTCGCCGAGGACCAGGCGGGCGTAGGAACGGGCGATCGCGTACGGGCTGGTGGTGTCCGTCTCCCGCCCCGGCTCCGCGGAGTTGAGGTCCGGCTCCCAGCGGTCCAGGCGGGTCGTCCGGTCGCCCAGGGAGCGGGCGAAGCGGGTGACCGCGTCCGGGCCGCCCAGCGCGCGCAGCAGCAGGTTCCCGGCCGTGTTGTCGCTGTCGCAGATCGCCGCCTCGCACAGCTCCGCGACGGTCAGGCCGTTCTCGATGTGCTCCTCGGTGCCGGTGACGGGCGAGTTGGACACCACGTCGGCGGCGGTCCAGTGGACCCGGCGGGCCAGGACCTCCCCGTGGCGGTCCAGGTCGCGCAGTACGGCGCCCGCCGCGAGGACCTTGAACAGCGAGCAGACCGGGAAGCGTTCACCGGCCCGGTGCCGGATCGCGCGCCGCCCGCGCACGTCGTACGCGAAGACGCCCAGCCGGGCGCCGTGCCGTTCCTCCAGGGCGCGCAGCCGGGCGGAGACAGCGTTGTCGTCGTGACCGGTGGTGCCGGTGGTGCCGGCGTGACCGGTGGTGCGGGCGCGGTCCGGGGCGGCGTGGGCCGTGCCCCCGGTCAGCAGGGCGGCGGCGGTGCTCGCGGCTGTGGCGGCCGTGGCGGCGAGCAGGGTGCGGCGGTTCGTCGGGACTCGGATGGGTCTCTCCGTCCGTCGGTGACAGGGTCCGTGGACCGGGTCAGGTGACACGGTCCCGTGACAGGGGTGACAGGTCAGGGCACCACGGTGGTCTCCGTGGCCCCCTCTGTCACGGACGTCGCCGCCCGGCGGGTGGTTGCGAGCAGCGGCAGCGGCGTCGCCAGCAGCAGGACGCCCGCCGCCGCGATCGCCGTCCGCGGGCCGGTCAGCGCCGCCAGGACGCCCCACAGCGCGGTGAGCACGGCGATCGAGGCGCGGGTGCCGACCGTCCAGGCGGCGAGCGTACGGACCACGCGGTCGCCCGGGGTCAGCTCCAGGCGGCGGGTGGCCAGCACCGGGTTGTAGACGCCCGCGCAGGTGATCAGCCCCAGCTCGACGCCCATCACCAGCGCCAGCCCGCCCGGCCCCGGCCGCACGCACGCCAGCCCCAGCGGCCAGCACGCCCGCAGCGTCCCCGCGACGCGCAGCACCCGGCGCCGCCCGTACCGGGCCACCAGCCGGGGTGCCAGCCGCGCCCCGGCCAGCCCGCCCGCGCAGGGCACCGCGAACGCCAGCGCGTACTGCCAGGGCGCGAACCCCAGCGGGCCCAGCATCAGCACCGCCAGCGGCGGCGCCGACGCCATGATCAGCCCGTTGACCAGCACGGCGTTGAGGAAGAGGGGGCGCAGCGCGGCCGACCCGAGGAGGTGCCGCCAGCCGAGCAGCAGGTCGCCCGCGCCCAGCCGCCGGGACGTCGCCCCCTCGGGCGCGGGCGGCTTCTCCTCGTGCCGGACCGCGCCCAGGCCCGCCGCCGACAGCAGGAAGCTCACCGCGTTCGCCACGACCGTCGTCACCGGCCCGAAGAGGCCGATCGCGGCGCCGCCCAGCGGCGGGCCGAGCATCGTCGCGGTCCACGTCGTCGACTCCAGGCGGCCGTTGGCGGTGAGGAGGTCCTCCGGCGGCAGCAGGTGCTTGAGGAAGGCGCCGCTCGCCGCCGTGAAGCAGATGTCGGCCGTGGCCACCACCGCCGCCACCGCCAGCAGCTGCCCGAACCCGAGCACCCCGTACGCGTACGCCACCGGCACGCTCAGCAGGGCCGCGCACCGCACCAGGTCCGCGCCGATCATTACCGGCCGCTTGCGGCGGAACTCCACCCACGGGCCCAGCGGCAGCGACAGCAGCGCCCCGACCGCCGGTCCCGTCGCCGCGAGCGCCGCCACCTGCGCCGGACCGGCCGCCAGCACCAGCACCGCGATCAGCGCGAACGCGTCGAACGCCAGCCACGTACCGAACGTGCTCGCCGCGTACGCCGCCCACAGCCATCCGAACGACCGCCCCAGCCCCCGCCGCGCCGCCACCACCCGCACCTCCCGCACTCCGACCGCACTCCGACCGCGTTCCGTCCGTGCTCCGCCCGCCGCGCGTTCCGCCCGCACGTCGTCCGTCGCGGACCGGGGGATCGTAGCCGTCCGGCCCGCCCCCGCCGCCGCGTGGGCGAGAATGGGACCCATGAGTCTGTTCCGCGACGACGGCATCGTGCTGCGCACCCAGAAGCTCGGCGAAGCGGACCGCATCATCACGCTGCTCACCCGCGGCCACGGCCGGGTCCGCGCCGTCGCCCGCGGGGTGCGGCGCACCAAGTCCAAGTTCGGCGCCCGCCTGGAGCCGTTCTCCCACGTCGACGTGCAGTTCTTCGCGCGCGGCAGCGAGCTGATCGGCCGCGGGCTGCCGCTGTGCACGCAGAGCGAGACCATCGCGCCGTACGGCGGCGGCATCGTCAGCGACTACGCCCGCTACACCGCGGGCACCGCCATGCTGGAGACCGCCGAGCGGTTCACCGACCACGAGGGCGAACCGGCCGTCCAGCAGTACCTGCTGCTCGTCGGCGCGCTGCGCACCCTCGCCCGCGCCGAGCACGCCCCCCACCTGGTCCTCGACGCGTTCCTGCTGCGCTCCCTCGCCGTCAACGGCTACGCGCCGAGCTTCGGCGACTGCGCGAAGTGCGGGATGCCCGGCCCGAACCGGTTCTTCTCCGTCGCCTCCGGCGGCTCCGTCTGCGCCGACTGCCGGGTCGCGGGCAGCGTCGTACCCTCACCGCAGACCCTGGTGCTGCTGGGCGCGCTGCTCACGGGAGACTGGGAGACGGCGGACGCCACCGAGGCGCGCCATGTGCGGGAGGGCAGCGGCCTGGTCTCGGCCTACCTGCACTGGCACCTGGAGCGCGGACTGCGGTCCCTGCGCTACGTGGAGAAGCAGTAGACGCCCGGACGCGTACCGAAGCAGCGGCAGTAGCGGCAATACGAGCAGCAGTACCAGCAGCAGTACCGGCAGTAGTAGTGGTAGCGGCAGTAGAGGAGCGAGTAGGTCATGGTCGTACGCGGGTTCCTGGGGCGGCAGCGCCGGGAGTACAAGGCGCCGGAACCGCACCCCTCGGGGGCGCGCGCGCCGAAGGTGCCCGGCGAGCTGGTCCCCGAGCACGTGGCGATCGTCATGGACGGCAACGGGCGCTGGGCGAAGGAGCGCGGGCTGCCGCGCACCGAGGGCCACAAGGTCGGCGCCGAGCGGGTGCTGGACGTGCTCCAGGGCGGGGTGGAGATCGGCGTCCGCAACATCTCGCTCTACGCCTTCTCCACCGAGAACTGGAAGCGCTCGCCCGACGAGGTCCGCTTCCTGATGAACTTCAACCGCGACTTCATCCGCAAGTCCCGCGACCAGCTCGACGAGCTGGGCATCCGGGTGCGCTGGGTGGGCCGGATGCCGAAGCTGTGGAAGTCGGTCGCCAAGGAGCTCCAGATCGCGCAGGAGCAGACCAAGGACAACGACCGGCTGACGCTGTACTTCTGCATGAACTACGGCGGACGCGCGGAGATCGCCGACGCGGCGAAGGCCCTCGCCGAGGACGTGCGGGCGGGCCGCCTCGACCCGTCGAAGGTCGACGAGAAGACCCTCGCGAAGTACCTGTACTACCCGGACATGCCGGACGTGGACCTGTTCCTGCGGCCGAGCGGCGAGCAGCGCACCTCGAACTACCTGCTGTGGCAGAGCGCCTACGCCGAGATGGTCTTCCAGGACGTCCTGTGGCCCGACTTCGACCGCCGTGACCTGTGGCGGGCCTGCATCGAGTTCGCCTCCCGCGACCGCCGCTTCGGCGGGGCCATCCCCAACGAGGAGCTGCTGGCGATGGAGGGGCGGCAGGAGGACTGAGCCCCGGCCGCCGTACGCGCCCCGCCCGTGCCGTACGGATCGGGGGGCGTGCGCGGGGGCGCTGTGCGCGGGGGGTGCCGTGGGCGCCCCCCGGACCGGTTCAGCCGGTGGCGGCCGTGCCCGCGCAGTCCGCGCAGGTGCCGAAGATCTCCACCGTGTGCGCCACGTTGACGTAGCCGTGCTCGGCGGCGATCGCCTCGGCCCACTTCTCCACGGCCGGGCCCTCCACCTCGACGGCCTTGCCGCAGACCCGGCAGACCAGGTGATGGTGGTGGTCGCCGGTGGAGCAGCGGCGGTAGACGGACTCGCCGTCGGAGGTGCGCAGCACGTCGACCTCGCCCGCGTCGGCGAGAGACTGGAGGGTGCGGTAGACCGTGGTCAGCCCGACGGAGTCGCCCTTGTGCTTGAGCATGTCGTGCAGGTCCTGCGCGCTGCGGAACTCCTCCACCTCGTCGAGCGCCGCCGCCACAGCGGCGCGCTGCCGGGTGGCGCGGCCCTTCACGGGCGATCCAGCGGTCGTCACCGTTGCCTCCTCACGTCTGCGCCTTGCCGGGCCATTGTGCCAGCCCGAACGGGGCGCGGTCAGACGCCGGCCTCGTCGCCCGCCCCCCGCGTGGCCGGAATCGAGCATTCCATGGGGTCGCCGGGCGGGTGCGCGGCGGCCTGGGCGCGGGCGCGGCGCCGGGCCAGCGGAGTGGCCAGCGCGGTCAGCGCGATGAACGCCCCGATGGTGAGCAGCACGATCGTCGCGCCGGGCGGGACGTCCTGGTAGTACGAGGTGACGGTGCCGCCGAGGGTGACGGCGACGCCGATCGCGACGGCGATCGCGAAGGTCGCCGCGAAACTGCGGCTGAGCTGCTGGGCGGCGGCCACCGGGACCACCATCAGCGCGGAGACCAGCAGCAGGCCGACCACCCGCATCGCGACGGTGACGGTGACGGCGGCGGTGACGGCGGTGAGCAGGTTCAGGGCGCGCACCGGCAGACCGGTAACCCGCGCGAACTCCTCGTCCTGGCTGACCGCGAAGAGCTGGCGGCGCAGCCCGAGCGTGACGAGCACCACGAACGCGGCCAGCACGCAGATCGCGGTGAGATCGGACTCGGAGACCGTGGAGAGCGAACCGAAGAGGTACGAGGAGAGGTTGGCGTTGGAGCCGGTGGGGGCGAGGTTGATGAACATCACGCCGCCGGCCATGCCGCCGTAGAAGAGCATCGCGAGGGCGATGTCGCCGCGGGTGCGGCCGTACCAGCGGATCAGCTCCATCAGGACCGCGCCGAGGACGGCGACGGCGGTGGCCATCCACACCGGGGACCAGGAGAGCAGGAAGCCGAGGCCGACGCCGGTCATCGCGACGTGGCCGATGCCGTCGCCCATGAGGGCCTGGCGGCGCTGGACGAGGTAGATGCCGACGGCGGGGGCGGTGATGCCGACGAGGACGGCGGCGAGCAGGGCCCGCTGCATGAAGGCGTAGTCGAGGAATTCCATCGGCGCTCAGCTCAGCAGTCCGGTGCGGACGGGGGTGCTGTCCGCGGGGGCGTGGGGGTGGACGTGGTCGTGGCCGGGCAGGGCGTGCTGGCCGAGGGCGCGCGGGGGCGGCCCGTCGTGGGTGACGCAGCCGTCGCGCAGTACGACCGCGCGGTCGATCAGCGGCTCCAGCGGGCCCAGCTCGTGCAGGACGAGCAGCACCGTGGTGCCCTGGTCGACCTGCTCGCGCAGGGTGTGCGCGAGGATCTCCTGGCTGGCGAGGTCGACGCCCGCCATCGGCTCGTCCATGATCAGCAGTTCGGGTTCGGCGGCGAGCGCGCGGGCGATCAGCACCCGCTGGTGCTGGCCGCCGGAGAGCGCGTCCACCGGGTCCTTGGCGCGGTCGGCCATGCCGACCAGCTCCAGGGCGTGCCGGACGGCCGCGTGGTCGGCCTTGCGCAGCACCCCGAACCGGGTGCGCGACAGGCGGCCCGAGGAGACGACCTCGGTGACGGTGGCGGGCACGCCCCCGGCGGCGGTGGTGCGCTGCGGTACGTAGCCCACGCGCCGCCACTCCTTGAACCGCCGCCGGTCGGTGCCGAACAGCTCGATGCGTCCGGCGGCGACGGGGACCTGCCCGATGACGGTGCGGACGGCGGTCGACTTGCCCGAGCCGTTGGCGCCGAGCAGTGCGACGACCTCACCGCGCCGCACGGTGAGGTCGATGCCGCGCAGCACCGGGCGGGCGCCCAGGTCGGCGCGGACGCCGGTCAGCGCGATGACGGGGTCGCCCGTGCGCGCTATGTCGGGGTCGCCCGCTTTCGCTGCGCCGGGTTCGGCTGTGCTGCTGTCCAACGCGCCCTCCGCGAAGATCATTTGGCTCCCAGGGCTTTCCGAAGCGCCGTGAGGTTCGCCTTCTGGACCTCGAAGTAGTCGGTGCCGCGCGACTTGTCGGTGATGCCCTCGATCGGGTCGAGGACGTCGGTGCCGAGGTTCGCGTCCTTGGCGATGGTCTTCGCGGTCTTGTCGCTGACGAGCGTCTCGTAGAACACGGTCGTGACGCCGTCGGCCTTCGCCATCTTCTCAAGATCCTTGACGCGGGCGGCACTCGGCTCCGACTCGGGGTCGAGGCCGCTGATGGCCTCCTCGATCAGGCCGTAGCGCTCGGCGAGGTAGCCGAAGGCGGCGTGGGTGGTGATGAAGACCTTGGTCTTCGTCGAGGCGAGGCCGGTCTTGAACTCGGTGTCCAGGGCGCCGAGGCGGGCGACCAGGTCGGCGGTGTTCTTCTTGTAGTCGGCCGCGTGGTCGGGGTCGGCCTTCTCGAAGGCCTTGCCGACGCCCTGAGCGACCTCGGCGTACTTGACCGGGTCCAGCCACACGTGGGGGTCCTTGCCGCCCTCGTGCTCGTGCTCCTCGCCCTCTTCCTCACCGGCGTGCTCGTCGTGCTCCGCCGCGTGCCCGCCGACCTCGGTGCCGTGCTCCTCCAGGGAGGTCAGCTCCGCCGCGTCGATCTTGGTCTTGAGGCCGGACTGGTCGACGGCCTCGTCGACGGTGGGCTGGAGGCCCTTGAGGTAGAGGGCCGCGTCGGACTCCTCCAGCTGGGCCCGCTGCCGGGCGCTGATCTCCAGGTCGTGGGGCTCCTGGCCGGGCTCGGTGAGGCTGGTCACCTTCACGTGCTCGCCGCCGATCTGCTGGGCGAGGTAGGCCATCGGGTAGAACGAGGCGACGACGTCGAACTTGGACGTGTTGCCGGAGTCGCCCGCCGCCGCGCTGTCGCTGGAGCAGGCGGTGAGGGCGCTGAGACCGAGGGCGGTGGCCGCCGCGACCGCGGTCGCCGGTATGAGTCGTCGTACGTTCATGACACTCATTTTCATCAAATATGGAAACCGTTGTCAACAATCGATTCGAGGTCCCGGAACAGGCAACCGATTTGGTCGAGGGGGAGCCCCCGCCGGTACGCTGGGGCATTCGCTGGAAGCATCTCGCTCCGCCGCCCGTCGTCGTTATGAAGAGAGCACCGTGGCCGCCGACAAGATCGACACCATCGTCAGCCTGAGCAAGCGCCGTGGCTTCGTATTCCCCTGTAGTGAGATCTACGGTGGCCAGCGCGCCGCCTGGGACTACGGACCGCTCGGTGTCGAGCTGAAGGAGAACCTGAAGCGCCAGTGGTGGCGTTACATGGTGACGTCGCGCGAGGACGTGGTCGGTCTCGACTCGTCCGTCATCCTGGCTCCCGAGGTCTGGGTCGCCTCCGGTCACGTCGCCACCTTCTCCGACCCGCTGACCGAATGCACCTCCTGCCACAAGCGGTTCCGCGCGGACCACCTGGAGGAGCACTACGAGGCCAAGCACAACCGCCCCCCGGAGAACGGCCTCGCGGACGTCAACTGCCCCAACTGCGGCAACAAGGGCCAGTTCACCGAGCCCAAGCAGTTCTCCGGTCTGCTCTCCACCCACCTCGGCCCCACCCAGGACACCGGCTCCGTCGCCTACCTGCGGCCCGAGACCGCCCAGGGCATCTTCACCAACTTCGCCCAGGTGCAGACCTCTTCGCGCCGCAAGCCGCCGTTCGGCATCGCCCAGATGGGCAAGTCCTTCCGCAACGAGATCACGCCCGGCAACTTCATCTTCCGCACCCGCGAGTTCGAGCAGATGGAGATGGAGTTCTTCGTCAAGCCGGGCGAGGACGAGCAGTGGCAGGAGTACTGGATGGAGCAGCGCTGGAACTGGTACACCGGTCTCGGCCTGCGCGAGGAGAACATGCGGTGGTACGAGCACCCGAAGGAGAAGCTCTCCCACTACTCCAAGCGCACCGCCGACATCGAGTACCGCTTCCAGTTCGGCGGCAACGAGTGGGGTGAGCTGGAGGGCGTCGCCAACCGCACCGACTACGACCTCACCGCGCACTCCAAGGCCTCCGGCCAGGACCTCGCCTACTTCGACCAGGAGGCCGGCGAGCGCTGGACGCCGTACGTCATCGAGCCCGCGGCCGGTGTCGGCCGCGCGATGCTGGCGTTCCTGCTCGACGCCTACGTCGAGGACGAGGCGCCCAACGCCAAGGGCAAGCTGGAGAAGCGCACCGTGCTGCGCCTCGACCACCGTCTCGCCCCGGTGAAGGCCGCGGTGCTGCCGCTCTCCCGCAACGCCGACCTCTCCCCGAAGGCCAAGGGCCTCGCCGCCGCGCTGCGCCAGCACTGGAACATCGAGTTCGACGACGCGGGCGCCATCGGCCGCCGCTACCGCCGCCAGGACGAGATCGGCACGCCGTTCTGCGTCACCGTCGACTTCGACACCCTCGACGACAACGCGGTCACCGTGCGCGAGCGCGACTCCATGAAGCAGGAGCGGGTCTCCCTCGACCAGATCGAGGGCTACCTCGCGAGCCGCCTCGTCGGCGCCTGAGCCCCACCGGGCGCTGACGCGCCCCGAGTTGTGCGGAGCCCGCCCCGGCCGGATCGGCCGGGGCGGGCTTTGCCGCTCAACGCCCCTGCAAGGCCTTGACGGTGTCGCCGAAGGTCCAGTTCTTCGCACCGTCCCAGTTGATCGACCAGGTCATCAGGCCCTTGAGCGCGCCGCTGTAGGTCCGCCAGGCCTGGGAGACCAGCGCCGGGCTCATGTGGCCGCCGCCCGCGCCGGGTTGGGCGGGCAGCCCCGGCACCTGCTTGTCGTACGGCACCTTGATCGTGGTGCCCTGCACGACCAGGCCCCGGTTGAGGCAGTCGGTCTGGGCGGTGAAGCCCGCGACGGTGCCCGCCGCGTAGGAGTCGCCGGAGCAGCCGTACATGCTGCCGTTGTAGTACTGCATGTTCAGCCACCACAGGCGGCCGTTGTCCGCGTACTTCTTCACGATCGGCAGGTACGCGCCCCAGATCGAGCCGTACACCACGCTGCCGCCCGTGACGTACGCGGTCTCCGGGGCCATGGTGAGGCCGAACCCGGCGGGCATGCGGGCGAGGACGCCGTCGATGATGCGGATCAGGTTGGCCTGGGACGGGGAGAGCTGGTTGATGTTCCCGCTGCCGACGAGGCCGGTCTCGATGTCGATGTCGATGCCGTCGAAGTTGTAGGTCTTCAGGATCGGCACGATCGTCGCCACGAACCGGTCGGCGACGGCGGTGGACGACAGGTCGATCCCGGCCGTCGCCCCGCCGATCGACAGCAGGATCGTCTTGCCGGAGGCCTTCGCGGCGCACATCTCGGCGGGCGTGGCCACCTTCACCCCGGCGTCCATGCCGTTCTCCCACAGCGCCGTGCCGTCCGAACGGATCACCGGGAAGGCCGCGTTGATCACGTTGTAGCCGTGCGCGCCGATCCGGGAGTCGGTGATCGGGGTCCAGCCGAACGGCGGGTGCACGCCGTTGGCGGCGCCGTCCCAGTTCTCCCAGTAGCCCTGGAGCACCTTGCCCGAGGGGCGCGGCTTCAGCGCACAGGTGTCGGCGGCGGGCGCCCCCGGCGGGGCGGCCTGAGCGGCGTTGGCGGCCGGGGAGGCGAGGGAGGCCGGTGCGGCCGAGGCGGTGGGGGTGAGGGTGGCGAGGGCGGCGGTGGTGACGGCGGCGGCGAGCAGGCCGAGGGTGCGGCGGAGGGGGTGGTGGGCTCGGGGAGCGCGGGGTCGTGGCATGAGGGGTCCTCCCGGTGGGGGTGCGGGTGGAGCGAGATCCGTGTCGTAGACATGACAGTGCGACTGGTCCAGACCTTTCGTCAATGGGTCTGGACCAATTCGGCAACCAGGGGCTGGGGGGATGACAACTATGGACTGACAGATATTGAAATCTGTCAGCTGTCATGTCAGGCTGGAGGACATGACGACACACACCCGCACCCTCGGAACCACCGGCCCCCAGGTCTTCCCCCTCGGCCTCGGCTGCATGGGCATGTCCGCCCTGTACGGCGACGCCGACCGGACCGAGTCCCTCGCCACGATCCACGCCGCCCTGGAGTCCGGCGTGACCCTGCTGGACACCGGCGACTTCTACGGCATGGGCCACAACGAGATGCTGATCGGCGAGGCCCTGCGCACCGCCCCCGCGGCCCGCCGCGAACAGGCCCTCGTCAGCGTCAAGTTCGGCGCCCTGCGCACCCCCGACGGCGCCTGGTCCGGCTACGACGGCCGACCCGAGGCGGTCAAGAACTTCGCCGCCTACTCCCTCCAGCGCCTCGGCGTCGACCACCTCGACGTCTACCGCATCGCCCGCCTCGACCCGGCCGTACCGATCGAGGAGACCGTCGGCGCCCTCGCCGAACTCGTCGAGCAGGGCTATGTCCGGCACATCGGCCTCAGCGAGGTCGGCGCCGAGACGATCCGCCGGGCCGCCGCCACCGCCCCCATCGCCGACCTCCAGATCGAGTACGGCCTGCTGTCCCGCGGCATCGAGCAGGCCATCCTGCCGACCACCCGCGAACTCGGCATCGGCATCACCGCGTACGGCGTCCTCTCCCGCGGCCTGCTCTCCGGCCACTTCACCGCCGACCGGCAGCTCGCGGCGAACGACTTCCGCGCCTACGCGCCCCGCTTCCAGGGCGACAACCTGCGCCACAACCTCACCCTGGTCGAGGCGCTCCGCAAGATCGCCGAACAGAAGGGCGTCTCCGTCGCGCAGATCGCCATCGCCTGGGTGCTGGCCCAGGGCGAGGACATCGTCCCGCTGGTCGGCGCCCGCACCCGCGAGCGGCTCGACGAGTCGCTCGGCGCGCTGGACGTCACCCTCGACGCCGGTGACCTCGCCGCGATCGAGGCGGCCGTGCCCGCCGACGCCGCCGCCGGCGAGCGGTACGCGCCCGCGATGATGGCCCACCTCGACAGCGAGCGCTGACCGGGCCACGGGTACGGTCAAGGGCATGGCACCGACCAGCGAGACCCTGACCGCCGAGCGCATCCTGGCGGCGACCGAGGACGTGCTGCGCCGCCACGGACCGGCCAAGGCCACCGTGGTCGACGTGGCCCGCGCCCTCGGCGTCAGCCACGGCAGTGTCTACCGCCACTTCCGTACGAAGGCGGCACTGCGCGAGGCGGTCACCAAGCGCTGGCTGGACCGCACCTCCGACGCGCTCGCGGGCATCGCCGCCGACATCGGCCGCGACCCGGAGACCCGGCTGCGGGCCTGGCTGACCGGCCTGTTCGACGCCAAGCGGCGCAAGTCCGGCGAGGACCCCGAACTCTTCGCCACCTACATGGTGCTGGCCGGGGAGAACGGCCCCGCCGTCGGCGAACACGTCGACGACCTCACCGGCCAGCTCGCCGGGATCGTCGCCGCGGGCGTCGACTCGGGCGCCTTCGCCCCCACCGACCCCCTCACCGCCGCCCGCACGGTCTTCCAGGCCACCGGCCGCTTCCACGACCCCGGCTACCACGAGGAGTGGAAACTCCCCACCGCGGAAGCGGACTTCGGGGCGCTGGTGGACCTGGTGGTGCGGGGGCTGCGGACGGCGGGGTAGGCAGGCCCGCTCCGGCCTGCGGCGGGGCTCACGGCAGGTCCCGGCCCCGGTCCCGCCGCCCCGGCGGGCGGCGGCCCGACCGGAGGGCGTCCAGCAGGCGGTCGAGCACGCGGAGGGCGGCCTGACGGCGGGCCGGGCGGCGCGACCACACGGCGGGCAGGATCACACCCGCGTAGAGGGCGGCGAAGACGAGGAGCAGGGGGAAGGGGCTCGGCAGCGGCATCGGACGTCCTCCGGTCTCGGCGCGGTGCGCCGGGGCGAGTCGGGTAAGGCGGGCCGATCGGGAGGCCCGTGGTGACGACCCTCGTCCGGCCCGGCCGTCGCACCGGCTGCTCCCCGAACACCCCGAACGCCCGGCAGGAACCCCAGGCCGGACCATAGGCTTCGGAGGACCTCGCCGAAGCGCGCCGAAGGGAACGGGAGTTGGCCGCACCACCTGGGGAGCCCGCCCGGACCGCGGGGCCGGTCGCCGACTTCTGCGCCGAGCTGCGCCGTCTCGTCCGCGCCTGCGGGGTGCCCCAGACCCGGATCGCCCGGACGCTGAACCTGAGCGCCGCCTCCGTCTCGGAACTGCTGGGCGGCGTACGGCGTACGGCCCCGGAATGGGACGTGGTGCGCGGAGTCCTCGGACTGTGCGCCCAGCGGTGCGGGGACCCGCCCGTGCCGCCGCCGGGCCTTCGGCTGGACGAGGACTGGTGGAGAGCGCGCCACGCCGAGCTGGAGCGGACCATGGAGACCGCCCCGCCCCGCCCGCGGCGGTCCCCGGCCGCCCCACCCGCGCCCCGCGACGAGGACGACCCGCCCGCAGACGTCTTCGGCGCCGCCGCGATGGAGGTCCCCAAGGCGGTCGGCGTCCTCGCCGGAGGGCATCCGGACGACTCGTACTCCCTGTACGAGGTCCTGTACGCCAAGGAGAACGGGGCGCGGGCGCTGGAGTCCCTGCTGACCGGCTACCCGCAGCGCGTACGGGCCGCCCGGGGGGTGCGGCGGGCCGAGCTGATCCACGCCGCCCGGATGGTGCTGCTGGCGGTCGCCCTCGCCCGCTGCGGGGAGTCCGGGGGCCGCTGGGACGACATGGGAATGCTCGTCAACGGGCCGGTGCGGGCGTACGGGTGGACCGCGCACGACGACGGGGAGCGGCCTCCAGTGCCCGCCGACCCGGTCCTGCACGAGGCCGTCGAACGGCTCGGGATCGACACCGAGGACGAGCGGGAACTGCTGCGCCACTACCTAGACCTGATCCGGCCTCTGGCGGACTCCTGCCCCGAGTTCGCGCTGGCCGTCGGCCTGCCCCCGGCCCCCGCCCGCCCGGTGGCCGGACCCGGCGGAGGAGTCGGCCTCGCCGGGCTCGGCGCGCTGCTCGCGGAGTTCGTCGGACGGGACGAACCCACGCCCACCGCGCGGGCGTTGCTCCACGGTCCGATCACCTCGTTCGACACCCGCGGCCCCGGCCCCCGGCTGCCGACCCTGGCCGAGGGATACGTCAACCCCCGCTACCGGCTGGCCGGACCGGGCACGCCCGGTGTCCAGGACGGTGCCGCCTCCGACAAGTGGTGGCGGGACCAGCCGCCGCACGGCGACATCGAGCGCTTCCTCGCCGCTCATCTCCTGAGCCTGCCCGCCCTGCTGGCCCCGCTGCTCGTGCTCGGCGCCCCGGGCGCCGGGAAGTCGATGCTCACCCGGCTGCTCCAGGCCCGCGCGCCCGTGAGCGAGTTCCGTGTCCTGCGGGTGGAACTGCGCCATGTCCCCGCCGAACTGGACCTGCAGGCCCAGCTCGAACACGCGCTCAAGGACGCCTCCGGACGTGACGAGCGCTGGCCGGACTGGTCGGAACGCGCCCCCGGAGTCCTCCCGCTCGTTCTCCTCGACGGCTTCGACGAACTGCTCCAGGCGGGTGCCCGACGGCTCGACCCCGGACGGCAGTGGAACTACCTGCGCGAGGTCGAACGCTTCCAGCGCCGCGAGGCGGAACAGGGCCGCCCCCTGGCCGTGGTGGTGACCAGCCGGACCGTGGTGGCCGACCGCGCGGACATCCCGCCGGCCACCCAGGTACTGCGCCTGGAACCCTTCGACGGAGGGGAGATCGAGCGCTGGCTCGCCGTCTGGAACACCACCAACCGCGCCTGGACCACCCGCCGCGGCCTGAGCCCGCTCACCCCCGACGCGCTCCTCCCGCACCGGCACCTGGCCGCCCAGCCCCTGCTGCTGCTGATGCTCGCCCTGTACGACGCCGACGACAACGCGGTGCAGTCGCTGCGTGAGGAGGACTTCAGCCGCACCGAGCTGTACGAACGGCTGCTCACCACCTTCGTCCGCCGCCAGCTCGTCAAGGACGGCACCCTGCCGGCCGCCGGGGCACCGGCCGCCGTCGAACAGGAGCTGCACCGGCTGTCGGTGATCGCCGTCGGGATGTTCCAGCGGGGTGTCCAGGCCCTCACCGGCGCCGAGGCGGCGGCCGACCTGACGGCGCTGGCCGACGGCACGGCCGACAGCGACCTGCTCTTCGGGCGCTTCTTCTTCGTCCACGAGGCCCGCACGGTCATCGCCGAACAGCACCTGCGCAGCTACGAGTTCATGCACGCCACCTTCGGTGAGCACCTCGCCGCCCGCCTCGTGGACCGGACCCTGCGCCGCCTGCCGGACCGCCGCCGGGAAGGGCACACCCTGCCGGACGACGGCGCACTGTACGCCCTGCTGTCCTCCACCCCGCTGACCGACCGGGCGCAGGTCGTACGGAACCTGGCCGATCTGTTCGCCGCGCTGCCGACGGACGCCGAACGGACCGCCCTGCACGACCTGCTCGCCGCGCTGTTCCGCGCCGTTCCCTGGGACACCGCCCACCGGACCCCCCACCCCCACGCCCCCGTACGCCAGACCCGTGTGCACCGCGACGCCGTCTACGCCGCCAACCTGCTGCTGCTCGGGGTGCTGGCGCACGGCCGGGTACGCGCCTCGGACTACTTCGGCCCGGACGACCCGGCGGGCCAGTGGCGCAGGCACACCATGCTGTGGCAGTCCCAGATGTCCGGGGAGTCCTGGGACCTCTACACCTCGACCCTCCATCCGGAGCGGATCCGGCTCCCGGACGGGGGCCGGGACCTGGTCGTGGGGACGGGCCGGGTGCCGTTCGTGCAGCACGACCTCGGCTGGGTCGTGGAGTCCCTGCCCCCGGACCGGCCCGTCGAGCAGGCCGTCGACAACCAGGTGACCGACGTCGTGCGGCGGCTGATGTTCGTCGGCGACCCGGACGCCGAACTCCTGCTGAACGCGGCGCACCCCCTGCTCCACCAGGTGCCGAACGCGCTGCGTACGCACGTCGTCGACGACGGACACGTCCGCTCGGCGGCCCACACACTTCTCGCCCTGTTCAGCCGCGACACCGACGACGACCGCCTGCTGTTTGTCCTCCTCAGCAGGCTGCTGACCGCCGTCGAGGTGCTGCCCTCGGCCGAGGCCGACCTCTTCATGCGGCTCCTCGGCGGTCAACTGGTCCGTGGGGCGGAGTCGTTGTCCGACCGGGACCTCGAACACGTCGTCAGGCGACTGGCCTCTCTGCCCGAGGGGATCGGCTTCTACGCGCTGTGGCGGGAATGCGAGGAAGCCGGACGGGACGTCCTGGGGCGTGGCGGCCGTGAACTGCGCGTCGCGGTCGACGCGTTGCGCTCACGCGTGCACACCTACACCGCAAACACGCCGACGATCGGCTCGCTGATCCTCGAGGAGGTGGCCGCGGCCGGCCGCACCGCCCGCAGCTTCGGAGCCCTGCCGACCGACCCTCGCGGCCCCGACCACCTCCTCGACCGCTGCCTGGTCAGCATCGACCTGTCCATTGCCGCCGCCCGTCGGCCCGCCACCGTCATCGACCTGCTCCGCCTCGCCGTGGACCTCGGCCGCACCGACTGGCTCGCCGCGCACACCGCCGAGTTGCTCGTCCTGCTCCCCGACAATGCCTTCGGGCTGCTCCGCCCCTCGGACCTCGGCCCCCTGCGGGCCGCCCTCCCGACGGGCGGCTACGCCTACGAGGCCGAGTTCGCCGAGGTGGAGGAGGCGTACGGACTGCGGCCCCCGTCCCGGAAGCGCCCTAGGGTCGCTCTCGCCCCGCCGGGTCCACCGTCGCCCGGTGGGCCTCCGCCAGGTGCTCCGCCGCCTTGAGCCAGGGGAGGAACTGGGTGGCCTGGTGCCAGCCGCAGGTGTCGCAGGTGAGGGTGCGCCGGGCGCCGGTCCGCCGGACGTGGACGACGTGTTCGCGGCCGTCGCCGTCCCACCGGCTCACCTTGCTCGCGTCGATCCCTGCCACGGTGCCTCCCGTGTCCGTCCCACCGGAGTCCCCCGGAGGGGTCCGGGGGACGGGGTCAGGTAGGAGTGTGCGGCAGGATCGGCGCCGGTGGGTTGCGGTCAGCCGAACTTTCTCGGCAGGCGCAGGCTCAGCAGGCCCGTCACCGCCACCGCGCCGATCTGGACGGCGAGGGTGGTGATCAGGGCGTCGCGGATGCCCAGGTGGGGGGTGAGGGAGAGGTACAGGGTGCCGAGGGTGGCCACGCCCAGGGCCAGGGAGGCCTGTTGGGTGGTGACCATCATGCCGCTGCCGACGCCCGCCCGGACCGGCGGCACCTCCGACATCACCAGCCGCATCACGACCGGGAGCTGGAGTGCCTGGCCCGCTCCGGCGAGGGCCGTGCCGGGGAGCAGGTCGAGGACGCCGACGTCGGGCCAGTCGGCGCGCACCGCGAGCAGGAACAGCAGGACGCCCGCGCCCTGGAGCACCGCGCCCGCCGTCACCACGCGGGAGCCGTAGCGGGTCACCAGGCGGGGACCGGCGAGGGAGACCAGGAAGAAGGCCGTCGCCATGGGGGCGAGGGCGAGACCCGCGCGGACCGGGCTGAGCCCCGCCCCGCTCTGGAGCGACACCGCCACCACGAACATGAACCCGCTGAACCCGACGGCCAGCGGCGCCATGATCGTCAGCCCGCGCCGCAGCGTGGTGAGCGCCAGCAGGCTCGGCGGCACCAGCGGCGTCCGGCCGAGGCGGTCCGCCCGGCGTTCGACCGCGACGAACCCGGCGGCGGCCGGGACGAACGCGGCCAGGGACACCCACGTCCACAGCGGCCAGCCCGCCGCGCGCCCCTCCGTCAGCGGCGCGAGCAGCGTCAGCAGTGCCGCGGCGAGCAGGACCGTGCCGGGCACGTCGACCGGCTCGGGGTGCGCCGAGCGGGTCTCGGGGACCCGGCGGACGGCCAGCGCCAGGCCGACGACGACCACGGGGACGTTCACCAGGAACACCGACCGCCAGCCGCTGCCCGCGATGTCGGCGTCGACGAGGACGCCGCCGAGGATCTGGCCCGCCACCATGGACAGGCCCGCCGTCGCGCCGTAGAGGCTCATCGCGCGGGCGCGGCGGGTGCCCTCGGTGGAGGACTGGATGGTGGCGAGGACCTGCGGCACCATCAGCGCCGCCGACGCGCCCTGCGCGACGCGGGCCGCGACCAGCGTCCAGGCGTCGGGGGCGAGGCCGCAGGCCAGCGAGGTGAGGCCGAAGGCGGCCGTACCGACCAGGAACAGGCGGCGGCGGCCGAAGAGGTCGCCGAGCCGCCCGCCGAGGACCAGCAGGACGGCGTACGCGACGCCGTACCCGGCGACGACGAGTTCGAGGACGGCCTCGCTCGCGGCCAGGTCGCGGCCCATGGTGGGCAGGGCGACGTTGACGATGAAGAAGTCGACGAGGGGGAGCGCGGCGCCCAGCAGCACGGTGAACAGACCGAGGGAGCCGAGCGCGCCGTGCGGGGCCGCCGCCCGGCCCCGCGCGGGGGAGACGGCCGGGGACGGGGTGGGTGGGGTGGGCGTTGTCTGGGTCACGGTGTCGAGCCTGCGCCCCCGCCCACAGGGGTACCAGAGTGTCCTTATCCTGGTAGCGGGAGTACCTGGCACCCGGGTCCGGACGGCGGCAGGCTGGAGGCATGGCGACCATGGCAGCGCAGGAGACGACCGCACCGGCGACGGCGACCGCGCAGGCGACCGCGACCGCGCACGCAAACGCGACGGCACCCGAGCGTACGACCGGTCCGGCGTCGGGCCCGGCCGGGAGCGGTGCCGGCGCCCCGCGGGCCACCGAGATCCGGCGGCACGAACTCGCCGCGTTCCTGCGCAGCCGCCGCGAGCGCCTCACCCCCGAGCGCGTCGGCCTGCCGCGCGGCGCCCGCCGCCGTACGCCCGGCCTGCGGCGCGAGGAGGTCGCCCACCTCTCCGCCGTCGGCGTCACCTGGTACACGTGGATCGAGCAGGCCCGCGACATCCAGGTCTCCGTGCAGGTCCTGGACGCCCTCGCCCGCACCCTGCTGCTCGACGCGAGCGAACGCGCCCACCTCTTCCAGCTCGCCGGGGCCGCCGACCCGAGCCCCGCCTCCTCCTGCGCCGGCATCACCGACGCCCTGCGCGCCACCCTGATGCAGCTCGACCCGCTGCCCGCCTGCATCCAGAACAGCCGCTACGACATCCTGGCCTACAACCGCACGTACGCCCGGCTCCTCTGCGACCTCGACGCGGTCCCGCCCGAGGACCGCAACTGCATGCTGCTGGTGCACACCGACCCGGTCTGGCGGTCCTCGATCGTGCACCTCGACGAGTCGATGCGGCTCATGGCGGCGAAGCTGCGCGCCGCGATGGCCGGGCACCTCTCCGAGCCCGCGTGGAAGACGCTCCTCGGGCGGCTCCAGGCCGCGTCCCCCGAGTTCCGCGAGAACTGGGAGCGCTACGAGATCGTCGCCAACCGCAGCAAGACCAAGCTGTTCCGCAACGCCCACGTCGGGCTGCTCACCCTCAGCCACACCGACCTGTGGCTCAGCCCGCAGGAGGGGGCGCGCATGGTGACGTACACCCCGGTGGACGCGGAGAGCCGGGAACGGCTGGAGAAGCTGTACCGGATGTTCCCGTGAGGCCAGACCCGTACGGGACCGCTCAGACGCCGGCGCCCGCTGTCTGCCGGATCTCGTTCTCCTCCAGCCGCTCCGCCGTCCGCACGGCCGTCCCGCGCGCCCACCGGCCGCTGGAGACGAAGCCGACCACCAGCACCAGCGCGCCGCACGCGGCGAGGATCCACCAGCCCGCGACCGCCGCCGACACGAACGTCTCGCGGTACGACGACGCTCCTATCCCGGCGGCCAGCACCGCCCCGATCACGGCCACGCCCAGCGTCTGCCCGAGCTGGCGGCTGGTGGAGGCGACCGCCGCCGCCACGCCCGCCTGACTCCGGGGCATCCCGGAGACGGCCGTGTTGGTGATCGGCGCGTTGACGAACCCGAAGCCGATGCCGAAGAGGGCGTAGCCGAGGAACAGGGTGCCGTTGGAGGTCTCCGCGTCGAACGCGGCGAACAGGACGCCGCTCGCGGTCATCGCGACGCCCGCGATCAGCAGCGGGACGCGCGGCCCGACGGTGCCGACGAGACGGCCGGAGAGCGGCGCGCACAGGAACGTCGGCAGGGCCATCGGCAGCATCCACAGGCCCGCGTGCAGGGCGTCGAGGCCGCGCACGTTCTGGAGGTACAGCGTCGACAGGAAGAGGAAACCGCCGAGCGCGGCGAAGGCGCTGATCGCGATCACGGTCGCGCCGCTGAACGGCGCCGACCGGAAGAACCGCAGGTCGATGAGGGGTTCGTCGCGCCGCGGCTCGTACCACAGCAGCCCGGCGAGCGCGGCCAGCGCGACCGCCCCGAAGGGCAGGCTCACGGCGAGCCCCGCCTCCGGCGCCTCGATGATCGCGTACGTCAGGCAGCCGAACAGGGCGATGACGAGGAGCTGCCCGACCGGGTCGGGGCGGCGGGCCTTCGGGGCGCGGGACTCGGGGACGAAGCGCAGGGTCAGCAGCAGCGCGGCGAGGCCGACCGGGAGGTTCAGCCAGAAGATCGAGCGCCAGCCGACCGACTCCACGAGCAGCCCGCCGACCAGCGGCCCGGCCGCCATGGAGAGGCCGACGACGGCCCCCCACGCGCCGATCGCGCGGGCCCGCTCGCGGGGCTCGGTGAAGGTGTTGGTGATGATCGACATGGCGACCGGGTTGAGCATCGAACCGCCCACCGCCTGCACCATCCGCGCCCCGATCAGCAGCTCCAGGTTCGGGGCGAGGGAGCACAGCAGCGAGCCGAGGGAGAAGACGACCAGGCCGGTCGTGAAGACCTTGCGGCGGCCGATCCGGTCGGCCGTGGAGCCCGCCAGCATCAGCAGCGCGGCCAGCACCAGGGTGTAGGCGTCGATCGTCCACTGGAGACCGGCGGTGGAGGCGTGGAGGTCGCGCTCCATCGAGGGGAGGGCGACATTGAGGACGGTGTTGTCCAGGCTCACGATCAGCAGGCTCATGCAGCAGATCGCGAGGACGAGCCGTCGTCGGCGGGGGCTCAGCTCGGGCATGCGGCCATCGTAGCCCAAGTCAATAGTGTGGCTAACTAATGACTGCTACAAGCGGGGCGGCGATGGGTGACAATGGGCGGATGTCCACGCCCCTCCCGACGCCCGCCCCGACGAACCTTCCCGCGACCGTCCCGGCGCCCGCCCCGGCGACCCGTCCCGCGACCGTCCCGGCGCCCGCTCCGGCAGCCGTGCCCGCGGCGGGTTCCCCGGCCGGGTCCCCGCTGCGGATCGGTCCGCACACCGTCGTGCCGCCCGTCGTGCTCGCCCCCATGGCGGGCATCACCAACGCGCCCTTCCGCACCCTGTGCCGGGAGTTCAGCGGCGGCAAGGGCCTCTTCGTCAGCGAGATGATCACCACGCGGGCGCTGGTCGAGCGCAACGAGAAGACCATGCAGCTGATCCACTTCGACGCGACGGAGACCCCGCGCTCGATCCAGCTGTACGGCGTGGACCCGGTCACCGTCGGCAAGGCCGTCCGCATGATCGCGGACGAGGGCCTCGCCGACCACATCGACCTCAACTTCGGCTGCCCGGTCCCGAAGGTGACCCGCAAGGGCGGCGGCTCGGCCCTCCCGTACAAGCGGAACCTGCTGCGGGCCATCCTGCGCGAGGCCGTCGGCGGCGCCGGGGACCTGCCGGTCACCATGAAGATGCGCAAGGGCATCGACGACGACCACCTCACCTACCTCGACGCCGGGCGGATCGCCGTCGAGGAGGGCGTCACCGCCATCGCCCTGCACGGCCGCACCGCCGCCCAGCACTACGGCGGCACCGCCGACTGGGAGGCCGTCGCCCGCCTCAAGGAGCACGTCCCGGAGATCCCCGTCCTCGGCAACGGCGACATCTGGTCCGCCGACGACGCGCTGCGCATGGTCCGCGAGACCGGCTGCGACGGAGTCGTCGTCGGCCGGGGCTGCCTCGGCCGGCCGTGGCTCTTCGCCGACCTGGTGGCCGCCTTCGAGGGCCGCGCCGAGTTCGCGCGGCCCACGCTGCGCGAGGTCGCCGACATCATGGTCCGCCACGCCCGGCTGCTCGGCGAGTGGATCGGCGACGAGACCAAGGGCGTCACCGACTTCCGCAAACACGTCGCCTGGTACCTGAAGGGCTTCGCGGTCGGCTCCGAGATGCGCAAGCGGCTCGCGATCACCTCCTCGCTGGAGGCACTGCGCGCCGGGCTCGACGCACTCGACCTCGACCAGCCCTGGCCGGCCGGCGCCGACGGCCCGCGCGGCCGGACCTCCGGCAACAACCGGGTGGTCCTGCCCGACGGCTGGCTCAAGGACCCCTACGACTGCGCGGGCGTCGGCGAGGACGCGGAACTGGACACCTCCGGCGGCTGAGCCGGGCGGAGCCCGCCCCGGCTCCTTCGCCCGGGGGCGGTCAGTTCTTCGACGGGTGCGGTGTGGAGCCGTACGCCGTGAGGAACTTGTCGCGGAAGGCGCTCATCTTCCACACCGGCGCGTCCTTCGCGGGCCTGACGCCGTCCGTCCACTGCCAACCGGCGACCTTCTCCAGGACCTTCGGGTCCTTGGCGACGATCGACACCGGCACGTCCCGGCTCGCGTGGTTCCCGCTGACGCGGGCGATCGGCTGGTGGTCGCCGAGGAAGACCAGGACGGTGTCGTCGGTGCCGTACCGCTCCAGCCACTGGGTGAGCGCGGTCACCGAGTACTGGATCGACTTGCCGTACTCCTCGCGGGACTTGGTGCTGTCCGCGATGACGTCGGCGGCGTCCTTGCCCGCCTTCTCGATGCCGTCGAAGACCGAACCGTCGCCCAGCTGGCCCCAGTCGACCATCTCCGGGATCGGCGCCCACGGCTGGTGGCTGGAGGTGAGGATGACCTCCGACATCAGCGGCTTGTCGCGCGGCTGCCCGTGCACCAGCCGCTGGAACGCCTCCAGCGCGTACTGGTCGGGCATCGTGGACCAGCTGAACTTCGGCCCCTGGTAGCCGAGTTCGAAGGCGTTGTAGACGTTGTCGAGGCCGTAGTACTTCTGCTCGGGCCAGCCCTTCTGGATGCCCGGCATCACGCCGACGGTGTCCCAGGCGCCGGTCTTCTTGAACGCCTTGGTGAGGCTGAGGTGGTCGCTCGCCATCACCGTGCGGTAGCGCTGCTGGGTGTTGACCCACAGCCCCGACATCGTCGTGGAGTGCCCGAGCCAACTGCTGCCGCCGTACGTCGCCGACGTCAGCCAGCCGCTCTTCGCGTGGTAACCCGCCTTCGCCAGGGACGCGTTGCTCAGCTCCAGGGTGCGGTTCACGCCGGGCGCCATGACCGGGTCCTCGATCGCGCTGCGGCCGTAGCTCTCGATGAACGTGAACACCACGTCCTTGCCGCGCAGATCGGGCAGGAGCTGGTCGGGCGGGGTGGCGCCGAAGGTGTCGCTGCGGGTCTCCTTGGCGAACGCGGCCTCGTCCGCGAGGGTCTTGCGGACCGCCCGGGTCTGGTCCACCACCGTGTCCGCCGCCCCGTACGAGGCCAGCGGCACCCCGGCGGTCTGGAGCCCGAGGATGGAGCAGGTGATCCACACCGTCGCCGACAGCAGCGTGCCGCGCGTGGCGAGCTGGGTGTCGCGCACCAGCAGCCCGGAGAGCCGTACGGTCGCCAGGGCCATGCCCGCGAAGAGCACGACCACCAGCAGCAGCAGGCCGACCGTCGCGGCGGCGGCCGTCGCGCCGCCCATCGAGTCGGCGACGTAGGACTGGGCGTCGTCGAGCAGGCCCCAGTCCAGGACCAGGTTGAAGCCCCGGCCCAGGTACTCCACGAAGTACATGTCGAGCAGGTTCAGCACGGTCAGCGCGCCGAGGAACACCCCGAACAGCGCCGCCGCCGCCACCCGGGCCCGGCGCGGCAGCGACAGCAGCACGGCCGCCGCGAGCACCGCCTCGCCGGGCAGCCGCAGGAAACGTTCCGGCTGGAGCGCGAAGAGCCGGTTCGGCAGCACCAGTGCGCCCAGCACCAGCACGAGGGAGAGCACGGTCGCCGCCCACCACACCACCCGCGCGGCCCGCGGATGCCGCCCGCGCCAGGCCCGCGCGTGGGCGAGGCGGGCACGGAGGCCGGGGAGACGCGGGGCGGAGGGGGCCGCCTCGGCAGCCTCGGGGGCCGGACCCTCCTCGGTGGCCGGACTCTCCTCGGCGGCCGGGGTCTCCTCGGCCGGGGTGCCTTCGGGGGCGGCCTCCCCGGCGGTCGTCGCGCCGGGTTCGGGCACGGGGGTGCCGTCGTCCGAGCCGGGCAGGTCAGGAGACCGTGTGACAACAGGCACCCGAGGGTCCTTCCGTACGAAGCCGGGTGGATCGGCGTATCCGGTGGCGGTCCGGCACCCGGCCGGTTCCGCCACCTTTTCGTACGGCTTGCTCCCCGCCGACGTTCAGCCCCGACGGCCAGCGCTCGGCAAACACCGTGCAAACGCCCGCCCAAGCGGCCCGCCGACCCCCGCGGTGACCGGTGCGCCGACCGTGCCGGGACGCGGTCCGGGTGCGGTCACGCGCCGCCGCCCACCGCGGTGAGCAGCGCCAGCGGGGCCGCCGCCGAGCGGGACTCCCGTACGCACGCGTGAGGGTACGGCACCGGCTCCGCGTGGGTGTCACGGCCGTACCCGGCGAGGACCTCCGGCAGCCGGTGGCCGGTCGCGGTGGCCGCGTCGACCAGGCCGTGGGCGACCGTACGGGCCTCGTCGTGCAGGCCGTAGCGGGCCAGGCCCAGGGTGATCAGCGCGTTGTCGTGCGGCCACACCGAACCCCGGTGGTACGACAGCGGGTGGTACGCCCCCTGCCCGGCGGCCAGCGTCCGCACCCCCCAGCCGGAGAAGAAGTCCGGCTCCAGCAGCCGCCGCCCGACCAGCTCGCCGTACTCCTTGTCCAGCAGCCCGGACCAGAGCAGATGGCCCGCGTCGGAGGCCAGCGCGTCGACCTGGCGGCCCTCGCCGTCCAGCGCCAGCGCCGGGAAGGAGTGCTCCCGCATCCAGAAGTCCCGCTGGAACCGGTCGCGCAGGTCGGCGGCGGCCTGTTCGAGGAGGGCGGCGTACGTCTCGTCCTGCCAGACGGTGCGCGACACCCAGGCGGTACGGCGCAGCGCGTCGTACGCGTACCCCTGGGCGCCCGCCGCCGTCACCGGGCCCGAGGCGCGGGTGCCGTCGGCCGAACAGATGGCGCCGGGGGAGTCCTTCCAGTTCTGGTTGGCGAGGCCGCCCTGGTCGGCGCGGTACACCAGGTAGCCGCGCGAGGTGAGGCCGCCGTGGTCGAGCATCCAGCCGACGGCGGCGCGCGCGTGCCGCTCCAGACGGCGGGCGAGGGCCGCGTCGCCGGTGCGCTCGACGTACGCCCCGAGCAGCACGAGGAAGAGCGGGGTGGCGTCCACCGAGCCGTAGTAGCGGCCGTAGGGGACCTGGTGGAAGTGGGCGAGTTCGCCGTGCCGGACCTCGTGGACGATCTTGCCGGGCTGGGAGACGGACTCCGGGCCGGTGCGGGTGGCCTGCGCGGCGGCGAGGGCGAGGAGGGTGGCGGCGGCCGGGGCGGGCCGGTAGGGCAGCGCGAACAGCGAGGTGAGCAGGGCGTCCCGGCCGAGCAGGGTGAGGAACCAGGGGGCGCCGGCCGCCGGGACGCGGAGTTCCTCGCCGTCCGGGCCGGTCGCCGGGACCTGGAGGGCGGCCAGGTCGGCGAGGCCCCGCGCGCAGGCCGACGCCAGTTCGGGCCAGCCGGTCGGGAAGGCCACGCCCTCCATGAACGCGCCCTCCTGCGCGAGGAGTTGGCCGGTCATGGCGGCCGGGGAGCTGGGCACCCGCAGGGCGCGCTTCTCGCCGTGCGGGCGGGCCATCACGCGCAGCGTCAGCTCGGCCGAGCCGTGCGGCTCCAGGTGCACCGTCCACACCAGGCGGCGGGCGCCGGTGCCGGTCTCCTCGACGCCGTCCGGGGCGGGGTCGGCGGTCACCGTCGTCACGGACCGCCACTCGCCGCGCCGGTAGCTGAACTCCACGCCGTCGTCCAGGATCTGGCGGCGGCGGACGGCGCCCGTCTTGGCGTAGGTGCGGTGGTCGGAGCGGAGTTCGAACTGATCGGTGAAGTCGGCGTCCACGGTGAGCGCCAGACGGACCGTCAGCGGCACCGGACGGTTGCCGACGATCCGCAGCGTCTCCACGAACGAGCTGTCCCCGACGGCCTGTTCACGGAAGAGCGTGCAGGCGGGCGGCTCGGTGCGCCCACCGCGCGGCACGAGCACACAGCGTGCCGCGTCCCCGTCCGCGACCGGTACGAGCGCCTCCGGCACCGCGCCGTCGACGGTGAGCTGCCAGCGGCTGAGATGCCGCGCGTCCCGGACGAACAGTCCGTCGGGGGACCCGGCGCCGCGGACGCCGCTGATGTCCCCGCGGTCCCCGACGGCGGCGAACGTCCCGCCGTACACGAGCAGATGATGCCGGTCCGTCATCCTCGGTCCCCTCCCTGGAGTCCCTGGAGTCCCTTGGGCCCCCGGGGCGCCGTGGCCCCCTTGAGCCCGGTGAACGCGGTGCCGCGGACCCCGTCGGTCGCGCGGTCCCGGTCGTGTGCGTGCGGCGCGGGGGCGGGGGCGGATAACGCGGCTTCGCCTGAACCGGCCTCGGCCCCTGCCCCGGTCCCTGCCTCGGCTCCTGTCACGGTCGCGGTCGCCGTCGGTGTGGGGGTCGCGGTCGGCGTCGGCGTCGGTGTGCCGTGTTCCGTCGGGCCGGGGTGGCGGTCCGCGTGGAGGAGGTCGAGGGCGAGGGCGGCGGTCCAGCTGAAGCCGGTCGCGCCGCAGGCCTCGCCGGTGCGCGGGTCGACGTACTCCGCGAAGCCCGAGGCGTCCGCGGTCTCCAGGGCGGCCGTGCGCAGCGCGTCGGCGCGCGCCCGCTCGCCGTGCAGCCGCAGGCCGCGCTCCACCAGCCAGGCCGTGTTGAACCAGGCCGGGCCGCGCCAGTAGCGGTGCGGGTCGAAGGCCTCGCCGAGCAGGTCGTAGCTCGGCACCAGCCGGGTCGTCGCGCCGAGCCCGAAGTGCGGGCCGCACAGGGTCCGCACCAGGCCCGCGACGACCTCGCGGGGCAGGCCCGGCAGCATCAGCGGCACCAGGCCGGACACCCCGCGCTCCGGGACCGGCCCGCCGCCGCGGACGTCCCGGCAGAAGAACATGCCCCGCGCCGGGTCCCAGAGGCGGTCCACCAGCGCCGCCGTCAGCCGGTCGGCGCGCGCGTGCCGGGCAGTGCCGGTGGCGCCCAACTCGCAGGCGATCCGCGCCAACGCGTGCTCGGAGGCGATCAGCAGCGCGTTGAACGCCGGGTCCTCCACCGCGAACTCGCCGCGCCCGTCCGCGTATCCGCCGTCGCGGTAGTCCGCCGCCAGCCGCACGTACCGCCCGTAGTCGAGGTCCGTCGGCCGGTCCTCCGCCGCCCCGTGGTCGAGGTCGGCGCGGCGGAAGGAGCGGGCCGGGGCCGGGGTGATCCGGGCCAACGGGGCGTCCCAGGAAGGGGCGTTGTCCATGCCCTGCTCCCAGGGGTGGACCACCGACACCAGCCCGCCGCCGCCCAGGTCGCGCCGGTGCAGCAGATAGCGGTGCCAGGCGGCGAGCCGGGGGTAGACGCGGGCCAGGAAGCCGCGCGCCCGCGACAGTCCCGGATCGGCGCGGTGCACCAGCCAGGCCGCGAGCGCGTGCACCGGTGGCTGCACGATGCCCGAGGTCTGTACGGTGCGCGGGGCGCCCGCAGCGCGCCCCGCGGTCGAGGAGCGCCAGAAGTCGGGGCTCGGGAAATACGCGTCGAGCGGCACGGAGGGGTTGAACACGATGTGCGGCACCCGCCCGTCGCCCCACTGGGCGTCCAGCAGCGTCTCCAGCTCCGTCTGCGCGCGGCGCGGCGAGAGGTGCCGCAGCCCGATCGCGACGAACGCGGAGTCCCAGGACCACTGGTGCGGGTACAGGCCCCGGGAGGGCACCGTCGAGGTTCCCGTCCAGTTGCCGTCCAGCACCTCCGCCGCTCTGAGGTGCAGCGACCCGCCGCCCGCGGCGGGATCGTATACAGGCGGGTACGCCGCCGTACGGGCGACGAGCTGGGCGGTGCGATCCACTCGGGGCTCCCCGAAGACGTGGCTGCCGAGAGGTTCGGCAGCGGCTACCGTAGGGTTACGTCTATTTAACACGCAAAACTCAATATGTAATGCACAGTTGGGAAACACAAGGGGGTGCGCATGACCGGACGGCCGGGACGGACGGGCAGAGGCGTCGGACAGGCGGGCGCCGGGGACCTCCTCGCGCTGGTCCGCACGGGCAGAGCCACCACCCGAGGCGCCCTCCAGCAGGCGACCGGACTCTCCCGCGCCACCGTCGGGCAGCGCCTCGACCGGCTCTTCCGCGCGGGCTGGCTGCGCGAGGGCGCGGGCGGCCCGGTCGACTCGCCGCTCGGCGGGCGGCCCTCGATCACCCTGGAGTTCGACGACGCGCACGCCGTCGTCCTCGCCGCCGACCTCGACACCCGCCACGCCCGTGCCGCCGTCCTCACCCTGACCGGCGAGATCCTCGCCGAGCACAGCGGCCCCGCGGTCCTGGAGGACGGCCCCGACGCGGTCCTCGGCGAGCTGGGCGCCTGGTTCGCCGACCTGCTGGAGAAGGCGGGCCACCGTGCCGACGAGGTCTGCGGCATCGGGCTCGCCGTGCCCGGCCCCGTCGACAGCGAGACCGGGCGCGTCGTCCAGCCGCCGATCATGCCCGGCTGGGACGGCTACGACATCCGCGGCCGCCTCGCCAGGGCGTTCACCGAACGCACCGGCGTCCCCGGCACGGTCCCCGTCCTCGTCGACAACGACGCCAACCTCATGGCGTACGGCGAACAGCGCACCGCCCACCCCGACTGCACGGCGTTCGTCCTCGTCAAGGTCTCCACCGGTATCGGCGCCGGGGTCGTCGTCGACGGCGCGATCTTCCGGGGCGTGGACGGCGGCGCGGGCGACATAGGGCACATCCGGATCGGCTCCGACGCGCTGTGCCGCTGCGGCTCCTACGGCTGCCTCGCCGCCGTCGCCTCCGGCGGCGCGGTCGCCCGGAGACTCGCCGAGAGCGGGGTGCCCGCGGCGTCCGGCTCCGACGTACGGGACCTGCTCGCCGCCGGACACCCCGGCGCGGCGGCCCTCGCCCGGGAGGCCGGGCGGCAGGTCGGCGACGTCCTCGCCACCGTCGTGACCCTGCTCAACCCCGGCGTGCTCATGATCGCCGGGGACCTCGCCGGGACCCCCTTCGTCACCGGCGTCCGCGAACTCCTCTACCAGCGCGCACTGCCCCGCTCCACGGCCCGCCTGGAGGTCGTCACCTCACACCTGGGCGAACGGGCCGGCCTGATCGGCGCGGCCGCGTCGGTCGTGGAACACCTGTACGCCCCCGAACGGGCGGAGGAACGGCTGGTGGCGCTGGGGGTGTAGGGGGCGTCCGGGGGTGCGGTACGGGTTGGTCGTGCACGTCGGACGGAGCGGCCCCGTCACGGGGCTCCGCCCCGGACCCCGGCGGGCGACCGGGCCGGGGCCCGCCTCCCACGCGGCCCTGGGGCAACGCACCGCCAGGGCGTTCGCCCACCCACCCACCCGTTTCCGTCGGCCGGTCCGCCCCGCCACGGGGCTCCGCCCCGGACCCCGGACCCCCCATGTCACACCCGCGTTTCCGATCCCATCCCTCCGTCCGGATGGTGGAACCGTGCCCGCCGCCACGGCGTGATTCTCGCCACCCTTGATAGGGGTAGCGCTCAGATGAGCGATCCGAGATCGACTGCACTTCTCCAAGGGGTGGCACTCAGTGCCACCCCTTGATCGTTCATCGATCGAAATCAACCGTGTCGCGGGCCGCTCATTTGAGCGTAAAATGGGGGGCAGGGAGGTGCGTGCGTTCAAGAGGTGAAAACATCGGCCGCTCTCCGCTTGCCAAGCTTTGACTTTCGATCCGGTGGCGGCCGACGGGTTACAGGCACATGACGTTCAGGCAGACCTCCCCAGACACCTTCGATCTGGGTATGTTCCTGGCCGTCAGGGCAGCCACCGCGTCCTCGAGGAGTCGAGACCCGTGTCGGAAAACAAAGATCTCCCGGTAGCCGAGACGGACGGGACCGTTGAGGCCGTGAAGTTCGTCTACGACTTCACCGAGGGCAACAAGGACCTCAAGGACCTTCTCGGCGGCAAGGGTGCCAACCTCGCCGAGATGACCAACCTGGGTCTGCCGGTCCCGCCGGGCTTCACGATCACGACCGAGGCCTGCAAGACGTACCTCGACAGCGGTGAGGAACCGGCGGCACTGCGTGACGAGGTGAGTGCGCACCTCGCCGCGCTGGAGTCCACCATGGGCAAGCGCCTCGGCCAGACCGACGACCCGCTGCTCGTCTCGGTCCGCTCGGGCGCGAAGTTCTCCATGCCGGGCATGATGGACACCGTCCTCAACATCGGCCTCTCCGACAGGTCGGTCCAGGGCCTCGCCAAGCAGGCCGGGGACGACCGTTTCGCTTGGGACTCCTACCGGCGCCTGATCCAGATGTTCGGCAAGACCGTCCTCGGCGTCGACGGCGACCTCTTCGAGGAGGCGCTGGAGGCGGCGAAGGAGGCCAAGAAGGTCACCGTCGACACCGAACTGGAGGCGGCCGACCTCAAGAAGCTGGTCACCCGCTTCAAGAAGATCGTCAAGACCGAGGCCGGGCGCGACTTCCCGCAGGACCCGCGCGAGCAGATGGACCTCGCCATCAAGGCCGTCTTCGACTCGTGGAACGGCGACCGCGCCAAGCTCTACCGCCGCCAGGAACGCATCCCGCACGACCTCGGCACCGCCGTCAACGTCTGCTCGATGGTCTTCGGCAACCTCGGCCCCGACTCCGGCACCGGCGTCGCCTTCACCCGCGACCCCGCCTCCGGCCATCAGGGCGTCTACGGCGACTACCTCCAGAACGCGCAGGGCGAGGACGTCGTCGCCGGTATCCGCAACACCGTGCCGCTCGCCGAGCTGGAGCGCATCGACAAGACGTCGTACGACCGGCTGATGCGGATCATGGAGACGCTGGAGAACCACTACAAGGACCTCTGCGACATCGAGTTCACCATCGAGCGCGGCCAGTTGTGGATGCTCCAGACCCGCGTCGGCAAGCGCACCGCGGGCGCCGCATTCCGGATCGCCACCCAGCTCGTCGACCAGGGCCTCATCGACGAGACCGAGGCGCTCCAGCGGGTCAACGGCGCGCAGCTCGCGCAGCTGATGTTCCCCCGCTTCGACGAGGAGGCCAAGACCCGCCAGGTCGGCCGGGGCATCGCCGCCTCGCCGGGCGCCGCCGTCGGCAAGGCCGTCTTCGACTCGTACACGGCCGTCAAGTGGTCGCGCTCCGGGGAGAAGGTCATCCTGGTCCGCCGGGAGACCAACCCCGACGACCTGGACGGCATGATCGCCGCCGAGGGCATCCTCACCTCGCGCGGCGGCAAGACCTCCCACGCGGCCGTCGTCGCGCGCGGCATGGGCAAGACCTGTGTCTGCGGCGCCGAGGAGCTGGAGGTCGACACCAAGCGCCGCCGGATGACCGTCCCCGGCGGGCACGTGGTGGAGGAGGGCGACCTCATCTCCATCGACGGGTCCAGCGGCAAGGTGTACCTCGGTGAGGTGCCCGTCGTCCCGTCGCCGGTCGTCGAGTACTTCGAGGGCCGGATGCACGCGGGCGCCGACGACGCCGACGAACTCGTCGAGGCCGTCCACCGCATCATGGCGTTCGCGGACCGCAAGCGGCGGCTGCGGGTGCGCGCCAACGCCGACAACGCCGAGGACGCGCTGCGCGCCCGCCGGTTCGGCGCCCAGGGCATCGGCCTGTGCCGCACCGAGCACATGTTCCTCGGTGACCGGCGCGAGCTGGTCGAGCGGCTGATCCTCGCCGACACCGACCAGGATCGCGAGGAATCCCTCAAGCAGCTTCTGCCGCTCCAGAAGCGGGACTTCGTCGAACTCTTCGAGGCCATGGACGGCCTGCCGGTGACGATCCGCCTCCTCGACCCGCCGCTGCACGAGTTCCTGCCCGACATCACCGAACTCTCCGTCCGGGTCGCCCTCGCGGAGTCCCGCCAGGAGTCCCACGAGAACGACCTGCGCCTCCTCCAGGCCGTGCACCGGCTGCACGAGCAGAACCCGATGCTGGGCCTGCGCGGCGTCCGCCTCGGCCTGGTCATCCCCGGCCTGTTCACCATGCAGGTCCGGGCGATCGCGGAGGCCGCCGCCGAGCGCAAGAACGCCAAGGGCGACCCGCGCGCCGAGGTGATGATCCCGCTCGTCGGCACCGTCCAGGAGCTGGAGATCGTGCGCGAGGAGGCCGACCAGGTCATCGCCGAGGTCGAGGCGACCACCGGGGTACGGCTCAAGCTGGCCATCGGCACCATGATCGAGCTGCCCCGCGCCGCCCTGACGGCCGGTCAGATCGCGGAGGCCGCCCAGTTCTTCAGCTTCGGCACCAACGACCTCACACAGACCGTCTGGGGCTTCAGCCGCGACGACGTAGAGGCCTCCTTCTTCACCGCCTACCTGGAGAAGGGCATCTTCGGCGTCTCCCCGTTCGAGACCATCGACAAGGACGGCGTCGGCTCCCTGGTCCGCCTGGCCGCCGAGGCGGGCCGTGCCACCCGACCCGACCTCAAGCTCGGCGTCTGCGGCGAACACGGCGGCGACCCCGAGTCCGTCCACTTCTTCCACGAGGTCGGCCTCGACTACGTCTCCTGCTCCCCCTTCCGCATCCCCGTCGCCCGCCTCGAAGCGGGCCGCGCGGCCACCCAGTCGGCGGGCAGCGACCACCGCTGACCCCTGCGGGGCCCGCCCCGGGGGCGCCTGACGCGCCCCCTTCCGACCCCGGGGCCGCCGCGGTCCCCGACCCTCACCACCGATCGCGGCGGCTCCGGCACGCAAGAGGAGGGCGTCACCCTGTGCGGGGGTGACGCCCTCCGGTGTTTCCGGCCCCGGTGTTTCCGGCCTCGGTATTCCGTCCTCCGGTGCGGGATGCCGTCACGTGCGCGGCGGCCAGGTGTGCCGCGGCTGCTACGCGCGCAGCCCCAGCGCCTCCCGGCCCGCGTACCGCGCCTGCGTCCCCAACTCCTCCTCGATGCGGATGAGTTGGTTGTACTTGGCGGTACGGTCGGCGCGGGAGAGGGAACCGGTCTTGATCTGGCCGCAGCCGGTGGCGACGGCGAGGTCGGCGATCGTGGTGTCCTCGGTCTCCCCGGAGCGGTGCGACATGACGACGGTGTAGCCGGCCCGGTGCGCGGTGGCGACGGTCGCGAGGGTCTCGGTCAGCGTGCCGATCTGATTGACCTTCACCAGAACCGAGTTGGCGATCCCGTCCCGGATTCCGGCCCGCAGCAGCGTCTCGTTGGTGCAGAACACGTCGTCCCCGGTGAGCTGGCAGCGCCCGCCGAGCCGCGCGGTCAGCGCCTGCCAGCCCTCGTGGTCGTCCTCGGCCATCGGGTCCTCGACCGAGGCGACGGGGTAGCGGTCGACCAACGCGGCGATGTGGTCGGCGTGTTCGGCGGACGTACGGCGGACGCCCTCGCCCGCGTAGGCGTAGACGCCGTCGTGGAAGAACTCCGAGGCGGCCGGGTCCATGACGAGGGTGATGTCGCTGCCGGGCTTGTACCCGCTGCGCTCGACGGCACGGACGACGAAGTCCAGGGCCTCCTCCGCGGTGCGCAGGTCGGGCGCGAAACCGCCCTCGTCACCGACGTTGACGCTGTGGCCCGCCTCGGCCAGTTGGCCGCGCAGCGTGTGGAACACCTCCGCGCCCATCCGGACGGCCTCCGCGAAGGTGGCCGCGCCGACCGGCGCGATCATGAACTCCTGGAAGTCCAGCGGGTTGTCGGCGTGGGCGCCGCCGTTGACGATGTTCATCATCGGCACCGGCAGCAGACGGGCGTCGACCCCGCCGACGTAGCGGTACAGCGGCAGCCGGTGGGAGGCCGCGGCGGCCTTGGCGGTGGCCAGGGAGACGCCCAGGATCGCGTTCGCGCCCAGGCGCGCTTTGTCGGCGGTGCCGTCCAGGGCGATCAACGCCGCGTCGACGGTGGCCTGTTCGTCGGCGGTCAGGCCGACCACGGCGTCCGAGAGGGCGTCGTTGACGGCGTCGACGGCCCGGCGCACGCCCTTGCCGTGGAAGCGGTCGGGGTCGCCGTCGCGGAGTTCCACCGCCTCGCGGGCCCCGGTGGAGGCGCCGGACGGGACGGCGGCACGGCCGAGCGAGCCGTCCGACAGTTCGACGTCGACCTCGACGGTGGGATGGCCGCGGCTGTCGATGATCTCGCGTCCGACGACCCGGCTGATGACCACGGGCACGGTGTACTCCTCACGGTCGGTCCGCCGCCGGTGAGGTGCGGCGGACAGGCGGTTCCCTGACGCCCCCCGATAAGTTCACCCGGGGAACAAAGTGGGTCCTGAATGAGAACTTACTATGGGGTCATGAGGATGCACAACGCTGACGAGACCTGTGGTGTCGCTCGGGCCGCCACGGTCCTGGGGGACTGGTGGAACGTGCTCGTGCTGCGCGAGATCGCCCGCGGGCACGTCCGGTTCGACGCGCTCGCCGCCGGGATCGGCCTGTCCCGCAACGTCCTGACCGAACGCCTCGGACGGCTCGTCGCGGCCGGTGTGCTGCGCCGCAGCCTCTACCAGCGCCGCCCGGTGCGCTACGAGTACCTCCTCACCGACGCGGGCGCGGCCCTGGTGCCGGTCCTGGTGGCGATGCAGGAGTGGGGCGACCGCTGGGTGCTGGGGGAGGGGAGCGTCACGCCGCACGTGGCGGAGGGGAGCGCGGAGGCCGAGCGGGTGCGGGGGCTGGTGGGTGTGCCGCTGCCCGACGGGCTTCAACTCCAGGGCGAGCAGGGCGTGTACGTGTCTGTCGTGCCCGAACCGGGGACGGTTGCCGTGCTGTTCACCTTCCCGGGCGTGAGTGACTGCCTGGGGGAGTCTCCGGTCCCCGCCGCGGATGACGCCGAGGCGCTGCACCGGCTGTTCCGGGAGGCGTGGCCGGAGTTCCGGGACGCCGGGGTGGCGGTGACCGGCGTCAGTACGCAACTGGTGCGGGAGCAGCGGGAGTTCGCTCGCGCCGAGCGTCTTCCGTACCCGGTTCTCTCCGACGCGGACCACCGGCTGGCGGCGGCGCTGCGGCTGCCGACGTTCCCCGCCGCCGGGCGGCTGCGGCACAAGGGGGTGCTGCTGGTCGTCGACGCCGAACGGGTCGTACGGCATGCGCTGTTGCCGGGGGAGGACCCGGCCGCTTCGGTCGCGGAGGCGCTGCGGCTGGCCCGGGAGGCCAGCCGGACGCCGGTCACCTGAGGGGGTGGTCGGCGTCCGGCCGTGCGCGGGCCGTGCGCGGGCCGGGCTACTCGCAGCCCGTGCCGTCCCCGTCGCGGTCCAGGTGCCTGCCGTAGCCCGGGTCGCCGACGTGCACCGGTGCCGCCCCGGCCGCGCGGGCCGCCGCACAGTTGCCGTAGTACACCGAGCCGCCGGAACCCCCGGAGCCGGAACCGGAGTCCGAGCCGGACCCCGAGTCCGAGCCGGTGCCGGAGTCGTCCTCGCGGGCTGCCTCCGCCTTCGCCGTGACCGTCTTCGTCACCCGTACCGTCTCCGTCGCCGTGACCGTCTCGGCCGGTTCGGGCGCGGCCGTCGCCGTGGCCGTGGCCGTCGTCGTGACGGTGACCGTGGGCGCCGGGCGGGCGGACAGGGGCTCCGCGTCCTTCGGCTTCGCGGACTCGTCGGAGCCGCCGACGGCCAGGCCCAGGAAGAGGGCGAGGGCGAGCGCGGGCAGGACGTACCGCTTGCGGGCCCACCTGGGGGCGGGGGCGGAAGGGGTGTACGGGTTGTACGGGTTGCTCATCGTGTCCCCCCGGACGGAGCTGAGTGAGGTGAGGGGACGACCGTAGGGGTGGGGATGGGTGGGGTGAGGACGGAGTGACCAAGTTGTGATGGTTGCGTGCGCTTCGCCGGACGGGCCGCCCGGACGGCCGCGCTCCGGACGCCTCCCCGCGATCGCCCCGACGCCCCGGCCGTCGGCCCGGATGCGTGATCTTGTCACCGGTCTGCGACAGCGAGGTCCGGGAACGGCGACGCGTGGAGCCGCGCGGCCCCGGCCCGCCTCCTACACACCGACCGAGCACCAAGCGCCACGCACCGACCAGTTGGCGGTGCGTCGACCAGATGAAACAGGGGATCTCATGTCCGGCAACCGTCGTAAGGCCTTCCTCGTCTCCGCCGTCCTCGTCGGCGGCGCGCTGCTGATGACGGCGTGCCAGGACGGCGACAAGGACAGCGGCGACAAGGCGGGCGGCTCCCCGGCGGGCGCGGGTTCGACCGCCGCCCCGGCCACCCCGACCGGGACCGGCGGCGGCGACGGCCAGGGCACCGGGAGCGGTGGCGCCGACCAGGGCAAGGACGGCGGCACGTCCGGCTCCGGCTCCGGCTCGGGTTCCGGTTCGGGTTCCGCCGGGGGCTCCGGCGCGGACACCGGGGACGGTGAGCGCAAGCCCGTCGGCCAGGTCTGCGGCGCCAACGACATCTCCTGGAAGACCAGGTCCGAGACGCAGGCGGGCGGTTACATCCTCCTCAGCGCCAAGGCGAAGCCGGGCATCACCTGCGTCCTGCCCGCCGCGCTGCCGGTGATCGCGTTCGGCTCCGACGGCACGGAGGCGGGGCCCGCCGAGCAGAGCGTCGGGAAGCAGATCACGCTGAGCGGTTCCACCACCGCCTATGCCGGGATCAACCCGAAGACCACGAACGGCGACTACGGCAAGGAACTCGACAGCATCATCGTCGCCGTCGGGAACGACGACGCGAACCCGGTGTCCCTGCCGGTCGGCACCATCATGGTCGACAAGCCGATCGTCACCAACTGGCACACCGTGCCCACCGACGCCGTCCCCTCCAGCTGAACGCCCCTTCAGCGGTGACTAGGGTCTGTCGTTTGGATCATGCCGGCTTCGGGCCTGGGTGCCTGGTGAGTGCCGGTGAGCGGGGTGTGGTGCGTGCAGCTGCAAGGCGGAGGAGGGCGTCGACGCGGAGCGTCGGCAACCGACGACAACGCCGCAGATGTGCGTGCCACACCCCGCGGCCCAGGCGTGATCCAAACGACAGGCCCTAGTTGCGGAACGGTCCCCGCACCTCGTAGGTGATGCCGCCCGACGAACTGCCCGACGTGCCGCGCTGGCTGGAGAAGTACAGGCGGCTGCCGTCGGGGGAGAAGGCGGGGCCGGTGATCTCCGAGGCGGACTGGCCGTCGACGCGGAGGAACGGCGCGATCACGTCGTCGGGCGTGATCACGCAGATCTCCATGGTGCCGCCGTCCTCCGCGACGAACAGGTCGCCGGAGGCGGTGCCGGTGATGTTGTCGACGCCGGTGAGGGGCGCCGTGCCCGAGGTCACCAGCGAGTCGTCGTAGGCGAGTTGATAGGTGTTGTCCGTCAGGTCCAGTTGCCAGACGCGGTTGTCGCCCTTGGTGGTGAACCAGACGGTGTCGTCGGCGTAGTGGCAGCCCTCGCCGCCGTTGAACGCCTTCGACCCCGCCACCTGGGTGCGGGTGGTGGTGGGCGAGCCGTCCGGATCGGGGACGGTGACCCAGCTGAACGCGCCCGAAGTCGCGGAACCGGCCACCATCACCTGGAGCGTCCCGGCCGACAGGTCGCCCCAACTCGTGGGAACGAAGCGGTAGAAGCGGCCGTTCGTCTCGTCCTCCGTCAGGTAGACCACCCGGCGCACCGGGTCCGCGGCGGCGGCCTCGTGCTTGAAGCGGCCCATCGCCGGGCGCCGCACGGCCGCGTTCACACCCCACGGATCGGTCTCGTAGACGTAGCCGAGGGAGACCTCCTCGCAGGACAGCCAGGTCCGCCACGGAGTGCTGCCGCCCGCGCAGTTGGTGCGGGTGCCGGACAGGATGCGGTACGCCGCCGTCACCGTGCCCGCCGCCGAGAACCGCACCGCGCTCGCCCCGCCGTTCGGGTCGATCTCCGAGTTCGAGACGTAGATCCAGCCCTCGCCGTCCGCGTAACAGGCCCCGCCGTCGGGGGCGTTGTGCCAGCGGTACGAGGTGCCGGGCACCGTCTGCCCGGACCGGGCGATCACCCGGCTGCTGAACCCGGACGGCAGCCGCACACCGTTGGCGTCCGGCGCGCCGAGCGCCCCGTACGGGCCGGTGCCGGGCTGCGCCGGGGCGGCGTACGCGGCGCCGCGCCACAGGGTTCCGCCGAGCACGGCGGAGGACCCGCCGATGACGGCCGCGCGCAGGAGGGTACGACGTTCCACGCTCACTCCCAGGGGGTGTCGTGACCACCCCGCGGCCGGACGGCCGCGGGGACCTCGCGCTGAGGGAGACTAGGACCGCCGGATGTCCATGTCATGGACACGTCTTGGCCAATGGGTGCCCCCGTCATGACCGGCCTACCCTGGGGGCACCCCCGGAGGGAGCACGCCCATGACCCCCAGCGCGTCCGGTGGAGCGCCCGCGACATCCCCGACCAGCGCGGCCGGGTCGCCGTCGTCACCGGCGCCGACAGCGGCCTCGGCTACGTCGTCGCGCGCGAGCTGGCCCGCCACGGCGCCCGTGTCGTCCTCGCCTGCCGCAGGGCGCGCCGGGGCCGGGAGGCGGTGGCCCGGCTGGTCGGCGAGGTCCCGGGCGCCGATGTGGAGACCCGGCGGCTCGACCTCGGGGACCTCGCCTCCGTACGGGAGTTCGCCGCCCCGATCGACCGGCTCGACCTGCTCGTCAACAACGCGGGCGGCCCGGCCCGGCCGTACGGCACCACTACCGCCGACGGGTTCGGGACCCACAGGGGCGTGCACCACCTCGGGCCCTTCGCCCTCACCGGACTGCTGCTGCCCACGCTGCTCGCCGCCCCGCCCGGCGCCCGCGTGGTGACCGTGTCCAGCATGGTCCACCTGGCCGGGAAGCCGGACCTCCGCGTCCTCGACGGCGCACGTGGCCCCCGCCGCCGGACCGCCTGCGGCCGCTCCCTGTCCGCCGACCTGCTCTTCACCCATACCCTCGCGCGCCGCCTGCGGGCCATCGGCAGCGACGTGGTCGCGGCCGCCGCGCACCCCGGCCGTGCCCCCGTCGGCCCGGTCACCCGCCTCCTCGCCCGCTCCGCCGAGGCGGGTGCCCTCCCCGTCCTCCACGCGGCGACCGCCCCGGACGTCGCCCCCGACTCGTTCACCGGCCCCTCCTTCGCGAGGTGGCGCGGCGGCCCCGCACCCGCCCGCCGCGCGCCCTGGACCCGCGACGACCGCGCCGGAGACCTCCTGTGGGCGGAGTCGGCACGGCTCACCGGGGTGACGTACCCCGAGCTGAAGGGCGCCGACCCGCAGGGGTGAACCCGGTCACCGCCTCGGGGTCCGGCCCGCGAAGCCCCCCCCCGCGTGGCCCGCGTCCCCCGCGTGACCCGCGAAGGCCCCGCGGGAACCTCTGAACGCGCTCAGATCGATGGACGGGGCACCTATCGGCTCCCTAGGGTCCCGATCATGCCCGACATATCCCTGACCATGGTCGTCCTGCTCTGCCTCGCCGCGCTCGCGGCGGGCTGGATCGACGCCGTGGTCGGCGGCGGCGGGCTCCTGCTGCTGCCGGTCCTGCTCCTCGGGCTGCCTGCGGGCACCCCCGCCGCGCACGCCCTCGGCACCAACAAGGCGGTCGCCATCGTCGGCACCACCGGCGCGGCGGTGACGTACGCCCGCAAGGCGCCGGTCGACGTCGGGCTCGCCGTACGGATCGGGCTGGCCGCGCTCGCCGGGTCCTCGGCGGGCGCCTTCTTCGCGGCGGGCATGAGCACCGACGTCCTCAAGCCGGTGATCATGGTGGTGCTGCTCGGCGTGGGCGCCTTCGTGATCCTGCGCCCCTCCTTCGGCACCGCCCCCGCCACCGGCCCGGCCGGTCCCCGGCGGGTCCTCGCCGCGATCGGCCTCGCGGGCGTCGGCATCGGCTTCTACGACGGCCTCATCGGCCCCGGCACCGGCACCTTCCTGGTCCTCGCGCTGACCGCCGTCCTCCACCTCGACCTGGTCACCGCCTCCGCCACCGCGAAGATCGTCAACTGCTGCACCAACGCGGGCGCCCTCGCCACCTTCGCCTGGCAGGGCGCCGTGCTCTGGCAACTGGCCGCCCTCATGGCCGTGTTCAACCTCGCGGGCGGCATGCTCGGCGCGCACACCGCCCTCAAGAGGGGCAGCGGCTTCGTCCGGATCGTCCTGCTGACGGTGGTCTTCGCCCTGGTGGCGAACCTGGCGTACGAGCAGTGGATCGCCTGAGCGGCGTCCGGCTCAGCGGCTGCCCGTCAGGTGGGCGAAGACGACCACGTTCCCCCGGTACCCGGTCGACCGGGAGTAGCCGCCGCCGCAGGTGATCACCCGTAGCTCGGGGCGGGCGGCGGCGCCGTAGACCTTCGCGTCGGGGAAGGTGCGGGCGTCGTAGACCTCGACCGTGTCCACGGTGAAGACGGCGGTGCCGCCGTCGCGCCGGTCCACCTCGATGACGGCGCCCCGGCGCAGCGCGCCCAGGTCGTAGAAGACGGCCGGGCCGTCGGCGTTGTCGACGTGTCCCGCGACGATCGCGGTGCCGGTCTCGCCGGGGGTGGTCCCGGCCTCGTACCAGCCCGCGAGGTTCTTCCGGGCGGCGGGCGGCACGTCCAGGCTGCCGGACTTCGTGAGTCCCAGCCCGGTCAGCGGGGCGTCGACGCGGATCGACGGGATGCGTACCCGGTCGGGAGGGGAGGGCGGCAGCGCGGGCGCCGACCGGCCCGACTCCTCGGTGCCGCCGGGCCGCGCCTCGGCGGCCGACGGCTGCGGCGGGGTGCGCGGCTCGGCCGCGCCGTGCAGCAGCCACACCCCCGCGCAGAGGGCGAGCGCGGTGACGGCGGCTATGAGACCGTCGCCCAGCCTCCGCCTCGACCGCGCCGACCGCGCGGCCCCTACGGGTCGTACGGGACCTACGGGGCGTACGGGCTCCCCGGACTCCCTGGGCTCCAGAGGATCTACGGGTCGTACGGGTCGTACGGGTCGTATGAACCGTGTGGACCGCATGGCTCAGCACCCCTCTCCGGGTCGGGACACCCCGTACCCCCTCCGGGCCGCGAGGGGCGTCGGACCCGGAGGGGGAGGGGACTTGCGGTACCGGCGGACGGACAGCGGAGGGTGTCCGTCAGATCCCGTCGCCTCTCGCCCGGCGATGCAGGAGCCAGGTACCGCCCGCGGCGGCGACGGCGAGCGCCGTCACCCCGGCCGCGGTCTGCACGGGATCGGGGCCCAGAGCGCCACCGACCCCCGTCTTCACACTTCCGCGCGGATAGAGCTGCTGGGCCGTCGTGCTGAGCACGACCACCAGGTCCCCGGTGACCTTCCGCCCGTCCGCCGCGCACTCCGCGACGATCTCGTACGTCCCCGGCTGCGCGCTCGGCGGCACCTGGAACTGTCCGATCGCCTGACCGTCGTGCGTGCTCGGCGCCAGGGTGAACCGCCCGGCGCCGACCGCCCCGGCGTCGCCCGCCGCCGACCCCGACTCCCCGCAGGCGGCCGTGTTCGCGCTCACCTGCCCGCCGGGCACCGCGGTGGAGGGGTACACCTTCAGCGCGCCCGCGGCCGGTCCGGCCGCCCCGGCGGCGGCCGCGGCGGCCGTGGAGGCGGCCAGGGCGGGTGCGGCGAGCCCGGCCCCGGCGGCCACGGCGAGCGCGGTACCGGTCAGCAGGCGGGCGGCGGTGCGTCGCATCGGTGCTCCTCCGAGCTTGTCGCGGGGCCGGCCCGCGACATCCCCATGTGCCGCTGCGTCGGTCGTGCCCCTGCACCTCCGAGGTAAGTACCGGCGGCGCCGGGCCGCTTCCTGAGGACGCGTCAGGAAGGGGATGAACGGGTGTCAGGCGTGCCCTCCGCGCCGTACGGGGAGGGGCCGTTCCAGCAGGTCACCGCCGCGTCGGCGGCCTCCTGGGGGAAACCGCCAGAAGAATGCCGCCCCGGGGGTGTGAACGGGTGACCCCACCCCCGGCCCGCGCCCCGCCTCACCGCGCGCCCCCCTCCCGCGCCCCCCTCACCCCACGACCCGCCCCGGCCCCCGCCACTCCCCGCCCGCGATCAGCCGCCCCTCCGTCCGCAGCCGGGCCGCCACCTCGGCCGCCGCGACGTAGACCCAGGCCCGCACCGGTGCCCCGGCGCCGAGGGGGAGCACCTCGCGGGCGATCCGTTCGTAGAGGTTCCGCGGGTCGCCCGGCCGGTACTCCTCCAGGACGTCCAGTTCGGCCAGCAGCGCGCCGTACGCGCCGGGCAGCGCGGTGACCAGTTCCCCGGTGACCGTGCCGCCGGGCTCCTCCACGGCGTACGGGTAGCCGGGGCCGTCGTACAGGACCGCGCCCGTCAGCCGGGCGGGGACCTCGTCGCGGGTACGGCCGCGCAGCAGCAGGTCGTGGTTGACCTCGCCGGGGCGCAGGGTGCCGTAGACGAAGAAGGGAAGCTCCGGAGCGATCACGGAAACGATTCTCCCCGAGCCGCCCGCCCACCCGGCCGCAGGGCCTCCCCGTACGGCCCCCGTATCTCCCCCCGAGGCGCTATGGACACGACCTGTCATGCCCACTTAAATCTCGGAACGACCTCGGCGCACCCCCCACGCGCCCACCGGCGCCCTCCCTGAGGAGTCCCATGCGTCCGCCGCACCCCGGCACCTCCGCGACCGTCCGGAGAACCCTGATCTCCGGGAAGCCCCTGAACCTGCCCGCCGCGGGCATCGCCGTCACCACGGCCGTCCTGCTGGCCGCCGTCCTCACCCCGCCCGCCGACGCCGCCCCGGACACCCGCGCCGCCGCCACCCCGGCCTCCGCGCCCCCGGCGCCCGTGGCCCCTGCCCCCGCCGCCCCGGCCCCCGCGCTCCGCGCCGCCGCCGTGGAGCAGGCGTCCGCCGCTCTCGCCGCGCACGGCGACCGCCTCGGTCTCGGCCCCTCGCAGCGCACCACGGTCCGGGACGTGATCGTCGACCGGGACGGCACCCGGCACGTCCGCTACGACCGCACCTACCGTGGACTCCCGGTCCTGGGCGGCGACTTCGTGGTCCACCTGGGCGAGGACGGCGCCTACCGTTCCGCCGACCGGGCCAGCACCGCCGCCGCCGCCCTCGCCGTCCCCACGACCGCCCCGGCCGTCACCGCGTCCGAGGCCGCCGACACCGCCGTGCGGGCCCTGCGCGCGGCCCACCCCGGCCAGACCCTGCAACGCGCCACCGCAGCGCCGGAGTTGGTGGTCGACGCGGCGCACGGCACCACCCCACGACTGGCCTGGCGGGCCGACGCCACCGCCCTCGACGCGCGGGGCAACCCGGTCGCCCGCACCCTGCTCACCGACGCCCGGACCGGTGCGCGGATCGACGCCTGGGACGGCCTGGAGACCGTCGCGGGCGACGGCCGTTCCCTGTACGCCGGGACGGTCCCGCTGGAGACCACCCGCTCCGGTACGACGTACCTCCTGAAGGACCCCACGCGGGGCAACACCTCGACCGGGGAGGGCACTTCGGGCACGCCCTACACGGACCGCGACAACCACTGGGGCAGCGGCACGACCGCCGACCGGGCCACCGTCGCCGTGGACGCGCAGTACGGCACCGCCGTGACCTGGGACTATTACAAGAACGTGCTGGGCCGCAACGGGATCGCGGGCGACGGCAAGGGCTCCACCAACCGGGTCCACTACGGCAACCGCTACAACAACGCGCTGTGGAGCGACAGTTGCTTCTGCATGACGTACGGCGACGGTGACGGCGTGCAGTTCGGCCCGCTGGTCTCGCTGGACGTGACGGGCCACGAGATGACCCACGGCGTCACCTCCAGGACCGCCCGGCTGGGCACGTCGGGGGAGTCCGGCGGCCTCAACGAGGCGACCTCCGACATCCTCGGCTCCCTCGCGGAGTTCCACGCGGCGAACTCCGCCGACCCCGGTGACTACCTGATCGGCGAGAAGGTCGTCCGCCCCGGCTTCGGCCAGGACGCCCTGCGCTACATGGACCGGCCCTCCAAGGACGGCAGTTCGGCCGACCACTGGAGCAGCGCGGTCGGCGGTCTCGACGCCCACTACTCCTCCGGCGTCGGCAACCACTTCGCGTTCCTCCTCGCCGAGGGCAGCGGCCCGGTCACCGTCAACGGCGTCACCTACAACTCCCCGACGTACGACGGCTCCACGCTCACCGGCATCGGCCGCGAGAAGCTCGGCAGGATCTGGTACCGGGCCCTCACCATCTACATGACGTCCACGACGACCTACGCGGGCGCCCGCACCGCCACCCTCGCCGCGGCGAGCGACCTCTACGGCGCGGCGAGCGCCGAACGCGCCGCGGTCGCGGCGGCCTGGCGCGCGGTCAACGTCAACTGAGCCTGCCGGAAGCCCACATGAGGCGGGCCGTACACCCCGGCCCGCCTCGTCCCCACGGGCCGACCACCCGCGCCCTCCCATGGAACGCCTACTCCTCCGACGCCGCCAGCGCCCGCGCCACCCCCGGCTCCCGCGGACCCAGGAAGCGCGGGTCCGGCTGGAACACCGCGTCCAGGGCCGCCTTGCCCGCGGCGAGGATCTCGCGGGCGCCGCCGTAGTACCAGGTCACGTCGTGCCGGGCGTCGACGCCGACGCCGTAGGACTCGATGCCCGCGCGCTCGCACAGGGCGACCGCCCGGCGGATGTGGAAGCCCTGGCTGATCAGGACGGCACGGTCCACGCCGAAGATCTTCTTGGCGCGGACGCAGGAGTCCCAGCTGTCGAAGCCCGCGTAGTCGCTGACGACGCGGCTGTCCGGGACGCCGTGCCGGGTGAGGTAGGCGCGCATGGCGTCCGGCTCGTCGTAGTCCTCGCGGCTGTTGTCGCCCGTGACGAGGACGACCTTGACCCGGCCCGCGTGGTACAGCTCGGCCGCCGCGTCCAGCCGGTGCGCGAGGTACGGCGAGGGCTCCCCGCCCCACAGCCCCGCCCCGAACACCACCGCCACGTCGCCGCGCGGGGCGTCGGCCGCCGTGCCCAGCCGGTCCGCCGTCGACACGAACAGCCAGGTGGCGGGCAGCAGCCCCAGCACGCACGCGCCCATCACGCCCTGTACCAGCCGCCGCCACCCCGTCCGGGTGCGCGGCAGCCGCGGTCGGCCGATCCTCATGCTGGTCCCCCCTGGTGGTACCCGGCGCCGGACCGCGCCCGCGGCCCCCGCCAGGCAAGACGCGCGCCCGCCCGCTCCGGTTGGCAGCCCGCGACGTCACCCGGATCACATCCGCCCGCCGCCCGAGCCCCGCCCCCCTCCCGCCTCTCCCACCCCGCTGTCCCCGGACGCCGTCCCCGCCGCTTACTGTCGAGGCATGGAAGGCACCGGCACCCCCCACCCCCAGGCACATCACCTCCCCTCGCTCGCGTACGACCCGGCGTCTCTCGACCGCTGGGCGCCGGAGCCGGACAAACGGCCCACCCGTACCGCCTTCCAGCGCGACCGGGCCCGCATCCTGCACTCCTCCGCGCTGCGCAGGCTCGCGGGGAAGACCCAGGTCGTCACGCCGGGCGTCAGCGCCCAGGCCTGGGACAGCACCCCGCGCACCCGCCTCACCCACTCCCTGGAGTGCGCCCAGGTCGGCCGGGAGCTGGGCGCCGCCCTCGGCTGCGACCCCGACCTGGTGGAGGCGGCCTGCCTCTCCCACGACCTCGGCCATCCTCCCTTCGGGCACAACGGCGAGGAGGCCCTGAACGAGTTCGCGGCGGACTGCGGCGGCTTCGAGGGCAACGCCCAGTCGCTGCGCCTGCTCACCCGGATCGAGCCCAAGCGCTTCACCGGCGACCCGGACACCGACGGCGGCGCCGCCAGCGTCGGCCTCAACCTCACCCGCGCCGCCCTGGACGCCGCCACCAAGTACCCCTGGCCGCGCGGCGCCCACCCCACCGACCCGGCGTCCCCCAAGTTCGGCGTCTACGACGACGACCGTCCCGTCTTCGCCTGGGTCCGCGAGGGCGCCCCCGGCACCCGTACCTGCTTCGAGGCGCAGGTCATGGACTGGGCCGACGACGTGGCGTACTCGGTGCACGACGTCGAGGACGGGCTGCACGCCGGGCACATCGACCCCAACCTGCTGCACGCCGAGCCCGAGCGCGCGGACGTCTTCCGCGTCGCGATCGGCCGGTACGTCCCGGCCGGCACCGACCCCGCCGAACTCGCCGCCGCCCTCGACCGGCTCCAGGACCAGGAGTGGTGGCCGCACGGCTACGACGGCACCGCCGTCGCCCAGGCCCGCCTCAAGGACGCCACCAGCCAGCTCATCGGCCGGTTCTGCCTCGCCGCCGAGACCGCCACCCGCGAGAAGCACGGCACCGGCCCCCTCACCCGCTACGGCGCCGAACTCGTCGTACCGCACGCCACCCGCCTGGAGTGCGCGGTCCTCAAGGCCGTCGCCGACCGGTACGTGATGCAGCGCGCCGAGCAGACCCGGCTCCGCGCCGACCAGCGGATCGTGATCTCCGAGCTGGCCGAGGCGCTCACCGCCCGCGCCCCCGAGGGCCTCGACCCGCAGTTCCGCGCCCTGTTCGACCGGGCCGCCGACGACCGCGCCCGCAAGCGGGTCATCGTCGACCAGATCGCCTCCCTCACCGACACCGCGGCCCGCTCCCTGCACGCCCGCCTCACCGCCCGCCCCTGACCGCCCCGGCGCGCGGCGGGGCGCCCGGCCCCGGCGCGCGCCCCACCCGCGCGCCGGAAGCGGGGGCCGCCGCCCCGGTGCGCCGAACGGGCCTGAGGACGACTCGCCCCGGCCCGATCGGGGTACTCCCTCTTCCGCCGCCACCCCCCGTGCGGGACGCTCGGGTGGCGGATCGCTTACGAGGAGGCAACACGTGGTCGACGCGGATCAGACGTTCGTCATCGTCGGAGGAGGCCTGGCCGGGGCCAAGGCGGCCGAGACGCTCAGGGCGGAGGGCTTCACCGGACGCGTGATACTGATCGGCGACGAGCGCGACCACCCCTACGAGCGTCCGCCGCTGTCCAAGGGCTTCCTGCTCGGCAAGGACGCCCGCGAGAGCGTCTTCGTCCACGAGCCCGCCTGGTACGCGCGCCACGACGTCGAACTCCACCTCGGCCAGACCGTCGACGCCATCGACCCCGCCGCCCGCACGGTCCGCTTCGGCGACGACGGCACCCTCGTCCACTACGACCGGCTGCTGCTGGCCACCGGCGCCGAACCGCGCCGCCTCGACGTCCCCGGCACCGGCCTCGCGGGCGTCCACCACCTGCGCCGCCTCGCCCACGCCGAACGCCTCAAGGGCGTCCTCGCCGCCCTCGGCCGCGACAACGGCCACCTGGTCATCGCCGGGGCGGGCTGGATCGGCCTGGAGATCGCGGCGGCGGCCCGCGGCTACGGCGCCGAGGTCACCGTCATCGAACCCGGACCGACCCCGCTGCACGGCGTCCTCGGCCCCGAGCTGGGCACCGTCTTCGCCGACCTGCACCGCGAGCACGGCGTCCGCTTCCACTTCGGCGTCCGGCTCACCGAGATCATCGGCCAGGACGGCATGGTCCTCGCCGTCCGCACCGACGACGGCGAGGAACACCCCGCGCACGACGTCCTCGCCGCGATCGGCGCCGCCCCGCGCACCGCCCTCGCCGAGGCCGCGGGCCTGGAGCTGGCCGACCGCGCCCACGGCGGCGGCGTCGCCGTCGACGCCCGGCTGCGCACCTCCGACCCGCACATCTTCGCCGCCGGGGACGTGGCCTCCTTCCGCCACCCCCTCTTCGGCACCACCCTGCGCGTCGAGCACTGGGCCAACGCCCTCAACGGCGGCCCGGCCGCCGCCCGCGCCATGCTCGGCAAGGACGAGACGTACGACCGGGTGCCGTACTTCTTCTCCGACCAGTACGACCTGGGCATGGAGTACAGCGGCTGGGCGCCGCCCGGCTCCTACGACGAGGTCGTCATCCGCGGCGACGCGGGCAAGCGCGAGTTCCTCGCGTTCTGGCTGAAGGACGGTCGCGTCCTCGCCGGGATGAACGTCAACGTGTGGGACGTCACCGAACCCGTCCAGGCCCTGATCCGCTCCGGGGCGCCCGTGGACCGGGACGCGCTGGCCGCCCCGCACGTCCCGCTGGAAAGCCTCGTCCCGTGAGGGCCGGTCCGCCCCCGTAGACTTCACGCGTGGCAGGACGGATCAACGACGAGGACGTGAAGGCGGTACGGGACGCGGTCCCGATCGACGCCGTGGTCTCGGAGTACCTCCAGCTGCGCGGCGCGGGCGGCGGCAACCTCAAGGGCCTGTGCCCCTTCCACGACGAGAAGTCGCCGTCCTTCCAGGTCAGCCCCAGCAAGGGTCTCTTCCACTGCTTCGGCTGCCAGGAGGGCGGCGACACCATCACGTTCGTGATGAAGGTCGACCACCTCACCTTCTCCGAGGCCGTCGAACGCCTCGCCGCCCAGGCCGGCATCACCCTGCGCTACGAGGAGGGCGGCTACAACCCCTCCCATCAGCGCGGCGAACGCATCCGCCTGGTCGAGGCCCACAAGATCGCCGCCGAGTGGTACGCGGAACGCCTCGCCACCGACGCCGAGGCCGACACCGGCCGCGTCTTCCTCGCCGAACGCGGCTTCGACCAGGCCGCCGCCGTCCACTTCGGCGTCGGCTACAGCCCGCAGGGCTGGGACCACCTCACCCGCTTCCTGCGCGGCAAGGGCTTCACCGACAAGGAACTCCTCCTGTCCGGCCTCGCCCAGGAGGGCCGCCGCGGCCCCATCGACCGCTTCCGGGGCCGCCTGATGTGGCCCATCCGCGACATCGGCGGCGACGTCGTCGGCTTCGGCGCCCGCAAGCTGTACGAGGCCGACAACGGCCCCAAGTACCTCAACACCCCCGACACCGCGCTCTACAAGAAGTCGCAGGTCCTCTACGGCATCGACCTCGCCAAGAAGGACATCGCGAAGGCCTCCCGCGCGGTCGTCGTCGAGGGCTACACCGACGTCATGGCCTGCCACCTCGCCGGGGTCACCACCGCCATCGCCACCTGCGGCACCGCCTTCGGCGGCGACCACATCAAGATCCTGCGCCGCCTGCTGATGGACAACGGCAGCGCGCGCGTCATCTTCACCTTCGACGGCGACGCCGCCGGACAGAAGGCCGCCCTGCGCGCCTTCGAGGACGACCAGAAGTTCGCCGCCGAGACCTACATCGCCATCGCCCCCGACGGCATGGACCCCTGCGATCTGCGGCTCGCCAAGGGCGACGAGGCCGTCGCCGACCTCGCCGAACCCCGCACCCCGCTCTTCGAGTTCGCGCTCCGCCAGATCGTCGTCCGCTACGACCTCGACACCCCTGGGGGAAGAGCTGCGGCTCTGGCAGAGGCGGCTCCTGTCGTGGCGAAGATCAAGGACCCCAGCGCTCGGCGAGAAGTTGCGGTAAGCCTCGCAGGGCTCGTAGGGATTGTGAACCAAGAATTCGTCGTGGAGAAGGTAGGCGCCCTGGTCCGCCGTGGTGGTAGGCAGGCGCCGAATCTTTCTCGCACTCGCGTGCCCGAACTCGAGGCCACCCACAGGCCGACCAGTGCTGGTCCAGCGTTGAATCTGCGAAACGCCACTTACGCCATTGAGCGTGAGCTTCTCAAGCTAGCCCTCCAGCGCCCCGAACTTGTGTCGCCCGCGTTTGATGCCTATGGCATCGACGAGTTCACTGCTGCTCCCTATGCCGCGGTGCGAGAGGCCATCTTGGAAGCGGGCGGTGCCGAAAACGGGATTCAGAACGCTCAGGACTATCTCGTGCGCGTCAGGGATGCGGCCCCCGACGACACTGTCCGTGCGATGGCCACCGAGTTGGCGGTCGAGAGAATCATGAGGCGCACCGTAGATGAGAGCTACGCGGACGAGTGCCTTGTGAAGGTCCGCCGTCACGCTGTGCGACGGCAACTGGTGGAACTGCAAAGCTCGTTGACCCGCATGAGCCACACGGACCCCGCTCAAGTAGCGGCAATTCAGAACGAACTGTGGGTCCTCCAGCAGTACGACCAGGCGCTGCGCGAGCACGGCGCCGCCGCCCTGTAGCCGCCGCCGGACCACGGCCGGACGGCCCCGGAGCCCCGGCGCGCCCCCTGCCCGAGCCGCGCGGCCGGTGTCCCGTCACGCACCGGACGGGCGCGGACGCAAAAAGTCATCGCACGCCCCTCGTGGCGGCGATGTGTCGTACCCCACACTGGGTGGCGGTGCCTGAGTCCTCGGAGCGCGGCCGATCCGTCCACGGCGGGTCCCACCCCCCGCCGCTTCACTCATCGCGGACGGGACGGACGGCGGCAGGGCCGCCCACCCCGCTCCCGCAGCAGCGCTGCCGCCCCGCACGGCAGCGAACACCCTGGAGGTCGCCCCCGTGCAGACCCGGACCCTCACCCCCACCCCCGCCGACCCGCGTACCGCCGGCCCGGACCCGGAGAACAGCATGGAACCGGAGGACGAGGCGGCCGGGCACATACCGGCGCAGGAGCCCGAGGGCCCGCCCCCCGAAGCCCTCGCCACGGCCCCCGGCACCGCACCGGAACCCGACTCCGACCCCGAGCCCGACCCTGACCCCGACCTCGACGCCAGGGCCGCGTCCGCCCGCCGCGCCGCCGAGACCGCCGGGCCCTCCTCCGACCTGTTCCGCCAGTACCTGCGCGAGATCGGCCGTATCCCGCTGCTCACCGCCGCCGAGGAGGTCGAGCTGGCCCGCCGGGTCGAGGCCGGACTCTTCGCCGAGGAGAAACTGGCCCGCACCCCCGACCTGGACAGCGACCTCGCCCTCGACCTGGACCGGCTGGTCGTCATGGGCCGGATGGCCAAACGCCGCCTCATCGAGGCCAACCTCCGGCTCGTCGTCTCCGTCGCCAAACGCTACGTCGGCCGCGGCCTGACCATGCTCGACCTGGTCCAGGAGGGCAACCTCGGCCTGATCCGGGCGGTCGAGAAGTTCGACTACGCCCGCGGCTACAAGTTCTCCACCTACGCCACCTGGTGGATCCGCCAGGCCATGTCTCGCGCCCTCGCCGACCAGGCCCGCACCATCCGGGTCCCCGTCCACGTCGTCGAGCTGATCAACCGCGTGGTCCGCGTCCAGCGCCGCCTGCTCCAGGAACGCGGCTACGAGCCCACCGCCGACGACGTCGCCCTCCAGCTCGACCTCGCCCCCGAACGGGTCGGCGAGGTGCTGCGCCTCGCCCAGGAACCGGTCTCCCTGCACGCCCCCGTCGGCGAGGAGGACGACGTCGCCCTCGGCGACCTCATCGAGGACGGCGACGCGGCGAGCCCCGTCGAGTCGGCGGCGTTCCTGCTGCTCAGGGAGCACCTGGAAGCCGTCCTGTCGACGCTCGGCGAGCGGGAGCGCAAGGTCGTCCAGCTCCGCTACGGCCTCGACGACGGCCGCCCGCGCACCCTGGAGGAGATCGGCCGCATCTTCGGCGTGACCCGCGAACGCATCCGCCAGATCGAGTCCAAGACCCTCAACAAACTCCGCGACCACGCCTTCGCCGACCAGCTCCGCGGCTACCTCGACTGACACCCCACGGCGTACGGCGAGGGGGGCCGCCCACGGGACGGCCCCCCTCGTCACACCGGCGTCGCTCAGTCGACCTCGGCGACCGCCTGCGCGAACTGCGCCTTGTACAGCCGGGCATAGGCGCCCCCCGCCGACAGCAGCTCGGCGTGCGCGCCCTGCTCCACGATCGACCCGTCCTCCATCACGAGGATGGTGTCCGCGTCCCGGATGGTCGACAGCCGGTGCGCGATCACGAACGAGGTCCGCCCGTGCGCCAGCTTCGCCATCGCCTTCTGGATCAGCACCTCGGTGCGGGTGTCGACCGAGCTGGTCGCCTCGTCGAGGACCAGGATCACCGGGTCGGACAGGAACGCCCGCGCGATGGTGATCAGCTGCTTCTCCCCGGCGCTGACCCCGCTGCCCTCGTCGTCGATGACGGTGTCGTAGCCGTCGGGCAGCGTCCGCACGAAACGGTCCGCGTGCGCCGCCCGCGCCGCCTCCTCGATCTCGCCCCGCGTCACCTCGCGCGAGGCGCCGTACGCGATGTTCTCCGCGATGGTGCCGCCGAACAGCCAGGTGTCCTGGAGGACCATGCCGATCCCGGCGCGCAGCTCGTCCCGCGCCATGCGGGCGATGTCGACGCCGTCCAGGGTGATGCGCCCGCCGGACACCTCGTAGAACCGCATCAGCAGGTTGACCAGGGTGGTCTTGCCCGCGCCGGTCGGGCCGACGATGGCGACCGTGTGACCCGGCTCGACGGTCAGCGAGAGGTCCTCGATCAGCGGCTTGTCGGGCTCGTAGCGGAAGGACACGTGCTCCAGCGCCACCCGCCCGCGGACCTCCTCGGGCCGCACCCCGACCGCCGGGTCGGCCTGCTGCTCCTCGGCGTCCAGCAGCTCGAAGACCCGCTCGGCGGAGGCCACGCCCGACTGGACCAGGTTCGCCATCGACGCGACCTGCGTCAGCGGCATCGAGAACTGGCGCGAGTACTGGATGAACGCCTGCACGTCGCCGATCGACAGCGCCCCGGACGCCACCCGCAGCCCGCCGACCACGGCCACCAGCACGTAGTTGAGGTTCGACACGAAGAACATCAGCGGCTGCATGACCCCGCTGTTGAACTGCGCCTTGAACCCGGCCTCGTACAGCGCGTCGTTCTGCTCGGCGAACTGGCGCGCCGACTCCTCCTGGCGGCCGAACACCTTCACCAGGGTGTGCCCGGTGTACATCTCCTCGATGTGGGCGTTCAGCTTGCCGGTGGTGCGCCACTGCTGCACGAAGTGCGGCTGCGACCGCTTGCCGACGCGCGTCGCGACGACCGCCGACAGCGGCACCGTCACCAGCGCGACCAGCGCGAGCACCCACGACACCCAGAACATCATCGCCAGCACGCCGACGATGGTCAGCAGCGAGTTGATGAGCTGCCCCAGCGACTGCTGGAGCGTCTGCCCGATGTTGTCGATGTCGTTGGTCGCCCGCGACAGCACCTCACCGCGCTGCCGCTTGTCGAAGTACGACAGCGGCAGCCGCGACAGCTTCGTCTGCACGTCCTCGCGCAGCCGGAACATCGTGCGGTTGACGGACCGGTTGACCAGCCGGGTCGCCACCGCCATCAGCACACCGGCCACCGCGAACACCACGAGCGCGACCAGCAGCACCCGGCCGACCTGCCCGAAGTCGATGCCCTGGCCGGGGGTGAAGTCGGTGCCGCTCAGCATGTCGGCCTTCTCGCCGTCCCCGCGGTCGCGCAGCGACTGGAGCACCTGCTCCTTGGACGCGCCGTCCGGCATCTCCCGCCCGACGATGCCCGCGAAGACCAGGTCGGTGGCCCGGCCGAGGATCTTCGGCCCGGCGACGCTGAGGCCCACGCTCAGCACGACGCAGCAGAGCATCGCGTAGAGGGTCGTGCGCTCGGGGCGGAAGTGGGTGAGCAGGCGCCGTCCGGACACCTTGAAGTCGAGCGACCGGCTGTCCGGTCCGGTCGGGGCCATCATCCGGCCCATGGGCCCGGCCATCAGGCGGCCTCCGCTTCCGTGAGCTGGGAGAGCACGATCTCCCGGTAGGTCTCGTTGCCCGCCATCAGCTCCCGGTGGGTGCCGGTGCCGACGACACGGCCCTCGTCGAGGACGACGATCCGGTCGGCGTCGCGGATGGTCGCCACCCGCTGGGCGACGATCACCACGGTCGCCTGAGCCGTCTCCCGGCCGAGGGCGGCCCGCAGTGCCGCGTCGGTGGCGTAGTCGAGGGCGGAGAAGGAGTCGTCGAAGAGGTAGATCTCCGGGCGCTGCACCAGCGTCCGGGCGATCGCGAGCCGTTGCCGCTGTCCGCCGGACACGTTGGTGCCGCCCTGGGCGACGGGGGAGTCCAGCCCGTTCTCCAGCCGCTCCACGAACTCCTTGGCCTGCGCCACCTCCAGCGCGTGCCACAGCTCCTCGTCGGTGGCGTCCGGATTGCCGTAGCGCAGGTTCGTCGCGACCGTCCCCGCGAAGAGGTACGGCTTCTGCGGGACGAGGCCGACCGTCCGGGCGAGCAGCGCGGGGTCGAGGTCGGCCACCTCGACGCCGTCGACGAGGACCTGGCCGCCGGTGACGTCGAACAGGCGGGGGACCAGCCCCAGCAGGGTGGACTTGCCGCTGCCGGTCGAGCCGATCACGGCCGTCGTCTCACCGGGGCGGGCCACGAGGTCGACGCCGGTGAGGACGGGCTCCTCGGCGCCCGGGTAGCGGAAGCCCGCGCCCCGGATCTCCAGGTGCCCGTGGCGGCGCAGCTCGCGCACGGGCGCGACGGGCGGGACGACGCTGGAGTCGGTCTCCAGGACCTCCTGGATGCGCTCGGCGCACACCTCGGCGCGCGGCACCATCATGAACATGAAGGTGGCCATCATCACGGACATGACGATCTGCATGAGGTAGGCGAGGAACGCGGTCAGGTCGCCGATCTGCATGTCCCCGCCGTCGATGCGGTGGGCGCCGAACCAGACCACCGCGATCGACGACAGGTTCACCGTGGTCATGACCACCGGGAACATCAGCGCGAGCAGGTTGCCGGTCTTCAGCGACATGCCGGTGAGGTCGGCGTTGGCGGTGCGGAAGCGCTCCTCCTCGTAGCCGTCGCGGACGAAGGCGCGGATGACGCGGTTGCCGGTGATCTGCTCGCGCAGCACCCGGTTCACCGTGTCGAGCCGCTTCTGCATGGTCCGGAACAGGGGCCGCAGCCGCCGCACGATCAGCGTCACGCAGATGCCGAGCACGGGGACGACGGCGACCAGGATCGACGACAGCGGCACGTCGAGGCCGATCGCCAGCACGATGCCGCCCACGCACATGATCGGCGCCGACACCATGAGCGTGAACGTCATCAGCGCCAGCATCTGGATCTGCTGGACGTCGTTGGTGGTCCGCGTGATCAGGGAGGGCGCGCCGAAGTGGCCCAGCTCCCGCGCGGAGAAGGACTGCACCCGGTCGAACACCCCGGCCCGCAGGTCCCGGCCGAGCGCGGAGGCGGTGCGGGCGCCGAAGTAGACGGCGCCGATGTTGCAGACCACCTGCACCAGCGAGATGCCGAGCATGACGGCGCCGTAGGACAGGATCGTCCCCGTGTCCCCGTTCACCACGCCGTCGTCGATGATGTCCGCGTTGAGGGTGGGCAGGTAGAGCGTGGCGCTGGTCTGGAGGAGCTGGAGCGCGACCAGCAGCGCGATGGGTTTCCTGTAGGGCCTGAGATAGGTCCGCAGTAGTCGTATGAGCACGCTACGTCTCTCGGAGTCGGCGGGCGGGGCATTGGTTGCCCCTGGCCCCTATCGTCCGCCATGCGGTAGGCGTTACCCCACTCCATTAACGGCCACGGGCGCGACCGTCGGCCCCCCGCTCCGGGGTGCGCCCCGCGCACAGGACGCACCTCCCTCACGCCGCCCCCCCGTGCACCGGAGGCACGCCCGGTGCGCCGGGGGGCAGTGCCTACGACCGGAACGCCGTCGGGTGGGTCTGCTCCCGCACCGACACGTACTGCTGCCGCACCGCCTGCCCCACCGCCAGCTCGTCCCCCGGGTCCAGCACGTGCGCGACCGCGCCCTGCCAGACGGGCGGGGTCCGGGGATCGAGGGTGCCCTGGGAGGCGCCGAGCGCCCAGGCGGCCTGCCGGGCGGCGCCGATCGCCGCGTAGTCGGCGGGCTGCGGTACGACGATCTGCGCCCCGAACAGGGCGGGCGCCGCCGCCTGCACCGCGGGCAGCTCGGCCGCCGCGCCCAGCAGGAACACCCGCCGCACCTCCACACCCCGGCCGCGCAGCACGTCCAGCGCGTCCGCGAGACCGCACAGCATGCCCTCGAAGGCGGCGCGCGCGAAGTGCTCGGGCTTCATCGACTCGCGCCGCAGCCCGGTCAGGGTCCCGGCGGTGTGCGGCAGGTTCGGGGTGCGCTCGCCCTCCAGGTAGGGCAGCAGCACCAGCCCGTGCGAGCCCGGCGTGGACTTCATCGCGAGGTCGGAGAGCGCCTCCAGGTCGGGGACGCCGAGGAGTTCGACGGCGCCGCGCAGGGTCCGTACCGCGTTGAGGGTCGTGACGACCGGCAGGTGCATGCCGGTGGCGTCGGCGAGGGAGGTGATCATGCCGCTCTGGTCGACGAGGACCTCGGGGTGCACGGCCATCACCGAACCGGACGCGCCGAGCGACACCACGGCGTCACCGACCCCGATCCCCAGCCCGAACGCGGCGGCCATCGTCTCCCCGGTCCCGGCGGAGATCAGCAGCCCCTCCGGGGTGGTGCCCGCCGCCGCCGAGGGCCCGATCACCTCGGGCAGCATCGCCTGGTGACCGAGCGCCAGCTCGACCAGGTCGGGCCGGTAGCCGCCGGTCGCCGCCGACCAGTAGCCGGTCCCGGAGGCCCCGCCGCGGTCGGTGGTCCGCCGTACCGGCCGCCCCAGCAACTGCCACACAAGCCAGTCGTGGGCCTGGAGCAGGACGGCGCTGCGCAGCGCGGCCTCGGGCTCGTTCTTCGCGAGCCAGCGCAGTTTCGTGACGGGCTGGGCGGCGGTCGGCACGGCCCCCACGGCCTGCGCCCACGCCTCCCGCCCGCCGAGCGCGTCCACCAGATCGGCCGCCGCGACCTGCGCCCGTTTGTCCCCGCCGACGAGAGCCGGCCGTACGGTGTTGCCCTGGGCGTCCAGCGGCACGAGCGCGTTCTGCTGCGCCGACACGCCGATGGCCTGCACCCCTTCGAGGAGTCCGCCCCCGGCCGCTTCCCCGAGGGAGAGCAGCCAGGCCTGCGGATCGACGTCGGACGGCCGCCCGCCGCCCTCCGCCGGGTCCATCGGGTGCGGCGCGTATCCCTGCCGGAGCACGGCACCGGTGTCCGCGTCGCAGACGACGATACGAGTGAAATCGGGCGAACTGTCCAACCCGGCGACTATCCCCATGACGAAAATTCTGCCGCACCACGGGGGGTGACCGCGTCGGCCGTGCCCCGGTTACGGATGACCGGTGCCCCAGTCGTCCGCCCCGTCGCCCGCCGCGGACCGCTCCCGCAGCGACCGCACCCGGTCCGCGACCGAGTCCGGCATCCGGTCCCCGACCTTGTCGCTCACCGCGTGGTACGCCTTCCCGGCGTACTGGCGGCCCTGCTGGGCCGCGGTCTCGGCGGTGTTGCGGACGGCGGGGTTCTGCGCGATCTGCCGCGCGGACTTCTTCAACTGTTCATAGCGCTCCCGCCCGGCGCGCGTGCCCAGCACGTAGCCCAGGGCGAGTCCTACGACGAACGTGAGCCGGTAGCGCATGGCGGCCACCCTTCCCTCGTGAGGTGTCTGGCACAGCACCCGTACCCGGGGAGCGGGGCCGGATGCCCGGGGGAACCGATTGGCGGAGCACCCCCCTGCTTGCGCTAATGTATGTGTCGCAGCGAGCGTCCGCCCCCTGGCGAATACCCGGGAAGGCGCGTTCGATGCAACGAGGCATTCCCCTGTAGCTCAATTGGCAGAGCAGCCGGCTGTTAACCGGCAGGTTACTGGTTCGAGTCCAGTCGGGGGAGCTCGGTCCCCTGTAGCTCAATTGGCAGAGCAGCCGGCTGTTAACCGGCAGGTTACTGGTTCGAGTCCAGTCGGGGGAGCATCGTGATCGAGGACCCCGCCGGGGTCCTTTTTCATGTCACGGGTTTCCCGCCACGGGCCACCGGAACCCATCAGGTTCCCTCCCCTGGGAACCATGCAGGTCGCGGCGCGGTCCTCATGGTTGTGCGACGTCGGACCAGGCGGAGCGTGAGATCGTATGAGCGGCTATGCTGCGGCAGACGGCGCGCACACGTGTACGCGACACGCCGCTATGGGGCGGTAGCTCAGCCGGTTAGAGCAGCGGACTCATAATCCGCCGGCCGTGGGTTCGAGTCCCACCCGCCCCACCAAGAGAAACCTTCTGAACTGCGAAAGCTCTTTCTCGCGGCGTTTGTTGTGGCGGGGCGGGCGCCACCTGGACCAGACGCGCCGCCTTCTGACCACGCGCCAGACCGGTGACCACATGCCGCGTCACCTCGGCGGCATGCCGCGGCATGCCTGTCCCTGCGGATACCAGGAACGGCAGGATCTGGAACCGGGCGGTCGTCCACGATGATCCTGGCGTCATGGAACACGTACTCGTCACCGGTGGGACCGGCTTCCTGGGCTCCCACACCATCGCGCGGCTCTTGGCGTCGGGGTACAAGGTCACGACCACGCTGCGCTCGCTGAAGCGGCGACCCGACGTCGAGAAGATGCTCTCCGTGGCCGAGGCGCCGGGGTGGGAGGGGGTCTCCTACGTCGAGGCGGACCTGACCTCCGATGCCGGCTGGGACCGGGCCGTCGCGGGGGCCGACTATGTCCTGCACGTCGCCTCGCCCTTCCCCGCCTCCCGTCCCAAGGACGAGGACGAACTGATCGTCCCGGCCCGCGACGGTGCGCTGCGGGTCCTGCGGGCCGCGCGGGACGCCGACGTCAGGCGGGTGGTCCTGACGTCCTCGTTCGCCGCGGTCGGCTATGGCCACCGCCCTACGGACCGGGTCTTCACGGAAGCCGACTGGACGAGCCCGGACGGGCCCGGCGTGACCCCGTACGTCAAGTCGAAGGCGGTCGCCGAGCGCGCGGCGTGGGACTTCGTCGCCGCCGAGGGCGACGGCCTGGAACTCACCGCGATCAACCCGGTCGGCATCTTCGGGCCGGTGCTCGGTTCCGACTACTCCAGCTCGATCCGTATCGTCCACGCGATGCTCACCGGTGCCCTGCGCGCCGCTCCGCCGATCTGGACCAACACCGTCGACGTCCGGGACGTCGCCGACCTCCACATCGCGGCGATGACCTCACCGGCCGCCGCCGGGGAGCGGTACCTGGCACTGGCGGGCGAGCCGATCTCCTTCGGGCAGATCGCACTCACCCTCCGTTCCCAGCTGGGCGAAGCGGCGGCGAAAGCCCCCACCCGGTCGGCCCCCGCCTGGCTGCTGCGCCTGCTGTCCACGGTCAGCCCGCAACTGCGCGAAACGGTGCCGCAACTGGGCGTGGTCCGCCGGGCCAGCAACGCCAAGGCCCAAGAGCAGCTGGGCTGGGCACCGCGCTCGAACGAGGAGAGTGTCGTCGCGAGTGCGCGCAGCCTGGTGAGGCTCGGCCTGCTCGCCGACTAACGTCGAAGGATGAACGACATGGCGGACACCCTCGGCCACTTCCTGCGGGCCCGGCGGGAACAGCTCAGCCCGCAGGAGGCCGGCCTGCCCGCCGGAGAGCGCCGCCGGGTCCCGGGGCTGCGCCGAGAGGAGGTCGCCCACCTCGCCGGCATCAGCCCCGAGTACTACCTGCGCCTGGAGCAGGGCCGCAACCAGCACCCCTCCGACCAGATCCTCGAAAGCCTCGCCGCGGCGCTGCAACTCGACGACGAAGCCGTCGCCTACCTGCACCGCCTCGCCCACCCCACGCCCCCGGCCCGACGCCGCCGCCCCCGCGCCCGGACGGGCCAGGCCGACCTCCAGCCCCTGCTCGACAGCTGGCCCCTCACCCCCGCCTACACCCAGGGGACAGCGGGCCGCGTCGCCGCCGCCAACCGCCTGGCTGTGGCCCTGTGTCCGTTCTTCGCCGTGGGGAGCAACCCCCTGCGAGCCGTGTTCCTCGAACCGGAGATGCGCAGCCTCTATCCCGAGTGGGACGACGTCACCGCCAAGGCCGTCTCCGGACTTCGCGCGACCCTCAGCATCGACGACGCCGACCCCGAACTCCTGGAGACCATCGGCGAGTTGACGGTCGCCAGCGAACGCTTCCGCACGCTGTGGGCCAAGCGGGAAGTACGCCGCCGCGCCGCCGGCCACACACGGTTCGACCATCCCCTGGTCGGGCCGCTGGAACTGCGCTACGAGAAGTTCCTCAGGCCGGAGGCACAGCAACTCCTCGTCGTCTACCACGCCGACCAGGGCTCACTCAGCGCCGAGCGCCTGCACCTGCTCAGCAGCCTCTGAACCAGTCCACGGACAGCACCCCTCGCCCGGACTCGGCGCCGAAGCCGGGGAGGTCGCCTCGCGGGTGCGGATCGGGAGCGCGCTCAGGGCGACGGCCTCCCGGCGGAACCTGGCCGTCGGCGCGCAGCGAGCGGCACTCAGCAGGCTGTTCCTGGAACAAGTGGGGCAACAACCCGAGCAGGGGGAGTTGACGTCGAACCCGACCGCGCCCGTCAGCCCAGGGCCCGCACGACCTAGCCTTGCCGGCTCTCGGCGGCCTTGCGGAAGAAGCTGCCGGTGATCCTGGCCGCGGTGCGCGACGGAAGAACGCGGCTGAACACGAACGCCTGGAGGCCGTAGGCCCGGCCGTCGACGACCGCGGGGCCGTCACCGCGCAGCGCCGCCATCACCGTGTCGGCGACCTGCTCGGGCAGCCGCTTGCCACGGCCGGGGCCGGGGTTCATGGGGGTCTCGATCGCGCCCGGACTGACCGCCACCACCCGGACACCCGTGCCGCGGGTCTCGTGCCACAGGGCTCGCGTGAAGGAGAGGACGAACGCCTTCGAGGCCGCGTAGGCGGCGTTGTACGGGGCGGGGGCGTACGCGGCGGTGCTCGCGATGTTCACGATCCCGCCGCGCCCGCGGGCCAGCATGGCGGGCAGGAAGAGCGCCGACAGCTCCGCGACCGCGGCGGCGTTCAGGTCGACCGACGCGCGCAGCCGTGCCGGATCGGTGCCGCCCACGGCCCCCGTGACGGCGGCGCCCGCGTTGTTGACCAGCAGGTCGACCGTGACATCCGCCTCCTTGAGCTGCTGGGCCAGCCGGGCCGGGCAGTCCGGCAGGGACAGATCCAGGGGCACGGTCAGCACCTCGACTCCGTGTTCCCTGCGCGCCTGCCCCGCCACCGCGTCGAGGCGCGCGGCGTCCCGCGCCACCAGCACCAGATCCTGGCCCCGTGCGGCCAGCCGCTGGGCGATCGCCGCCCCGATCCCCGTTCCGGCCCCGGTGACCAGCGCCGGGCCCGCGCCGGTGGTCCGCTGTCCTGCTCGTTCGTTCGGTGTCATGCCCGTCACGCTAAACTTTCACGTTGACGTCAATGTCAAGCTCTGGCCTCCGGGCAGCCTCGGGGCGCAGGCGGAGAGAAGGGCGGAGGAGGCGGGATGCGGATCGGGGAACTCGCCAAGGCGGCCGGGACGACCACGCGCGCGCTGCGGTACTACGAGGAGCAGGGCCTGCTCGAGCCCGAGCGCCGGGCCAACGGGTACCGGGAGTACGACGAGCACGCCCCGTTGCGGGTCGCCTTCATCCAGGACCTCTCCCGCGCGGGCCTGCCGTCGGCCGTCATCCGGGAGATCATCCCGTGCGCCGGGCCGTCACGGCGGCCGGACGGCGACTGCGCGTCCCTCGTCGCCCGCGTCCAGCAGGTCCGCGACCAACTGGCGCGGCAGGAAGAGCAGTTGGCGGAGCGGCGTCGGATGCTGGACCTGTACCTCTCGGGTGCGGCGCAGCCGGCCGGCCTCGACCCCGACCGGAGCGCGTAGCGGCCACGGCTCCTGTGGCGGCGAACAGCCCGTAGGCGAGGATGTGCAGCAACAACCGCCTTGAAGAGCGAGTCGGCACCTGATCACCAGCCAGAGGGGCACGTGGGCGAACATCCATCGCGTCATTCCGGAGTGGTACTGATGCCCAGAACACCCACAGCAAGGTGGCTCGCAGCCGCTGTTGTCGCTCTCGGTGCGATCGCGGGCACGCTCGCCTGGTGGCCGCGGGGTGATCCGGCTCCGTACTCCCTGCGGGACGCCCCAGGCGTGAACGTGACGGTCCGGCCCGTCGATTCGAACTATCCCGAGGCCAAGGTGGTGGCACGCGAGACCGAAGAGCTGCTGAAGGTCTACGTCCAGCGCCTGCGCAGCGGTGACGCCGACGACCTGGCCCGGCTCGGTGTTCCATGGTTCACCGGAAAGGAAGGTGCCGCACGACGTCTGATCGCCGCTCATGGTGCTCAGGCGGGAATGCCGGTGAAGGCGGTGGTGGCGGACCCCGTCGCCCCGGGGCTGGCGAGTGTCGACCTGCGTTTCGCGGACGGAAGCAGGCAGACGCTCGACCTCACTCGTGCTGACGGCGTGTGGTGGGCGGCCATGGGTGAGGGCGACCCGATGAACCCGTAGAGACCTCGATCTCCGAGGGGCCGGCCCGTCGCGGAGGCGGCCCCTCTCGTCCTGTGGCCGCGGATTGTCCTGTGGCCGCGGGCGCGGTCGCCGAGCACGTCCTGAACCCGCCCCGCCCGCGTCCGGCACGGCATGTCGGGTGCGGCCGCGCCGCCGCCTACGGCCGGGGCGGGAGCCAGCCCTGCTGGACGGCGCGTACGCCGGCCTCGAAGCGGCTGCGTGCGCCGAGGCGCTCCATCAGTTCCGAGGCGATGCGGCGGGCCGTGCGGTGCGAGACGCCGAGCCGCTTCGCGATCGTCTCGTCCGTGTGGCCCTCCGCCAGCAGCCGCAGCGCGGTCGACTGCTGACCGGTGAGCCCGCTCGGGGACACCGGGGCCACCTCGCCCAGCGGCTGCGCCGACTCCCACGTCGTCTCGAACAGCGCGCACAGGGCTGTGAGCGTGCCCTGACCCGTGAGCAGAACCGCCCCCGCCGCGGTGTCGTCGCTGCTCACCGAAATCATCGCCACCCGCCGGTCCATGAGGATCATGCGGGTCGGCAGCGAGGGCACCGTGCGGACCTGACCGCCCGAACCGGCCAGCCAGGTCGCGTGCTCCACTGTGGGGCGGTTGGCGCGCACACTGTCCAGGTAGATGGTGCGCATCCGGACCCCGCGGTCCAGGAGGTCCTTGTTCAGCGGACGCGACGCCGCCATGTTCTCCGCGGTCTGCGGACCGCCGGGCGCGAACGCCAGGAACTCCTCCTTCACCTCACGGGTCAGCACGGCCAGCCGGTCCCGGATCTGGTCGAGCCCCACCAACTGCTCCACCCCGGGATGACTGGCCGCCGGACGCAACTCGGCGTACTCGGAGATCAACTGGGCCGCCGCCGCCCGGGATGCCTCCAAACGCTGCTGGTGCGCCGCCAGTTGCGCCTGCTGGCGAGCCATCAGGATCTCCATCCCGATGTCCGGTGAGACCGCGCGCAGCCGCCCCGCGTTCCCGGCCGCCGGGCGTACGAGTGCCAGCTCGCTCAGGGCGTCCAGCGCGTCCCGCACCTCCGCCTCGGGCAGCCCGACGGACTCCGCCAGCGCGACCACTCCCGCCGCCGGCTCTCTGAGCATGGCGCGGTACACCGTCTCCGCGACGGAGTCGAGTCCAAGTGCGGTCAACATCAGGCCCCCATGGTGTGCACGTGTCATCCCCTGTGTGCTCAAGATCTTCCCAGAGTGGTGGCGGAACGTCACAGGGGATAGAGCGCAACGTCACAAGGGGCAGGCCGGAACGGGCCCAGGCCCCAACAGTCCAGCGACACGGCACCGCGCGGTCACCTCGCCCTGGGACGCTGGAGCGCATGTACCTTGTCCACGCGCACCTGGAACTACCCCGTGGCACTGAACTGCCGTACGAAATAAGGGATCTGGTGCGATCGGCGATTCTCCCCGGCGACCGGGTGGAGCACCTCGCGGTGCACGTCCGGCCCCCCTCCGAGCTGACCCTCGGCTTCTACCTCCTGGCCGACCTGCTGGAGGAGGCGGAGGAGCGGGCGGTCCGGGTCTGCGGACGTCTGCTGAGGGAGCTTCCGCCGCTGGCCGCAGCGCGGCTGACCGGTGCGGGCGCGCCACTGCTGCCGCTGGCCTTCACACCGGAGCGAGTGGACTGAAACGGCCCGGGTGGACGCATGAGTCCAAGGCCCGTTCCGTCCACCCGTGACCCCTTCTCACGGCTCTGAGCTGCGACGAAGCTAGTGATCACCGGAAGGGCCGAGCGTCACCGCGGGACGCGGCACCGGACCGGGACTTCGCGTCAGACCACCCAGGAACGGACTCCGTCATGCTTCGCACCCGCTTCGCCCAGGCCGCCGCGGTCGCCTCCCTCGCCGTCGTGACGGCCCTCGCCGCACCGGCCCTCGTCGCCGGGTCCGGCACGCAGCAGGCTCCCTTCTCCTCGGTGTTCGCCGGTGACGCCGGCTGGCAGTCGGCCCCCGCGGACAGCGACTGGACCGTCCTCGCCGACGCCGGCTGGCAGTAGGCCCCGCGCGGCAGCCCCGCCGCCGGCCGGACGCGCGCCCTCACCGCCCGCGTCCCCGCCCGATCGACGCCCGCACGACCACACATCACCGCCCCAGGGGGACCCAGACATGAAGAACGTCCGCACGCACGGCCGCAGAGCAGCGGGAGTACTGACCGCAGGTGTGCTCGGCACCGGCCTCCTCACGGTCGCCGCGCCCACCGCCGAGGCAGCCACCACCTGCACGGGCTCGGTCAGCATCTACGGCGTCCTCGACGACGGCAGGCTGACGTACAGCAGCATCAACCCGGCCACCGGCAACCTCGCCAAGGTCCTCGTCGGCCCCGACCTCGGCTTCGAGGCGAAGGCCATGGCCACCCTGAACTTCAACACCGTGCTCGTCACGTCCACCTCCGGCGACCTCTACCGCGTCGACGTCAAGACCAACAAGACCAGCCTCGCCCTGCTCAGCGCGCCGGTGAAGATAGCCGACAGCGGCTGGACCCACGACAAGCTGACCTACGACGGCCACGGTCACCTCTACGGCACCACCTCCGCCGGACTGCTGCTCCGCTACAACGTGACCGAGGACAAGCCCGCCGGGTCCCAGCACATCGGCGCCCGCACCGAGATCGACACCGGATTCGTCCTCAAGACGCTCACCGCCACCGCCGACGACCGGCTGAGCGCCACCACCGAGGACGGACGCCTGCTCGACTACACGGTCTCCGGCGCCGGTTCCTGGAAGGGCAACACCCTCAAGACCTCCGGATGGTCCGGCTTCAACCAGCTCGTCTCGCCCGGCGGCGGCCTCTACTACGGCCGTCTCGCGACCGGCGCCATGTACTGGTACAAGGACGCCAACCCGACCGACGGTTCCGGCTCCGACATCTCCTACCACCTGGACGACCCGGTCAACACCAGTGGCTGGACGCAGAAGCTGCTCTCCGCGCAGCCGGGCACCTACTCCTGCACCACCACCACGGACACCGTCGACCGCAACGACATCGCCGAGGTCAAGGCGGCCGGGCGGCAGCTCATGAACAAGAAGGACTCGTCCTGGGCCACCTCCGCCCAGTGGTCCTGCCTGGAGAAGCTCTGGGACCACGAGAGCAACTGGCGCTGGAACGCCACCAATCCGTCCTCCGGGGCCTACGGCATTCCGCAGTCGCTGCCCGCCTCCAAGATGGATTCCGCGGGTGACGACTGGAAGGACAACCCGCTGACCCAGATCAAGTGGGGCCTCAGCTACATCGACGGCCGCTACGGGTCCCCCTGCGACGCCTGGGGCTTCTGGCAGGCCAACAACTGGTACTGACGCGGTCCTCCGGCCGACGCCGGATCGACTGAAGGGCGGCGCCCCCTCTCCACGAGGGGGCGCCGCCCTTTCGCGTGTCCGGGTTCGGGGCGAGCGGATCTATGAGCCATGGACCGGGCCGCTGGGGAGGCGTGCCGCTGGTCGGGGGCCGTCGTGGGGGTGCGCTGGTGGCCGGTGGCGGGTGGCCGTGGCCGTGGCTGTGGTTGGCGGTTGGCGGTGGGGACGGGGGCGGGCTTGGGTGTGGGCTCCCGGCCAAGGGCAGGGGAGACGGTTGCCAGGACGCCGGCACGCCAGCCTTCCCGTACGCCAGCACGCCCGTATGCCCGCCCTCCCGTACGCCGGTACCTGAGCACATCAGCCCTTCCGTACGCCGGGACGGGAGTAAGCCGGTACGAGAGTAAGTCGGTACGAGAGCAAGTCGGTACAGGAGTAGGGGGAGTACGTCAGTGCGTACGCCGAAGGGCCCCGCCGGATCGGCGGGGCCCTCTGGGAGTCGGGGGAGTGGTGCGGGTCAGTCGACGGGGGAGATGAAGCCCGCGACGTCACCGGCGTTGAGCGGGTTGTTGTTGGTCTTCCAGTTGTACGTGGTCTTCTTCACCTTGTCGCTCTCGTTGCCGCCGACGGTCGTGACGTAGTCGCCGTCGACCGCGACGACCAGGTTGACGTGGTTGGCGACACCGCCGCCGCTGTAGCCGTAGACCACCGCGTCGCCGACCTTGGGCGTGCTGTGCAGGGTGCCGTTGTTCTGGCCGTAGGTGTAGAGGCTGCCGGCCGCCGCGGTCACGCCGCTGGTCCTGACGCCCACGTTGGCCCACACGTAGCGGACGAACTCGGCGCACCAGGCGTTGTTGTAGTGGAAGTCGAAGTCGTAGAAGTTCTTGCCGACCTGGGCGTTGGCGACCTTGGCGATCTTCTGGCCGGTGGTGGCGGTGGGCGCCGGGGGCACGTAGGCGCAGTTGTCAGCGTAGGCGGACACCAGGGTCTGGGTCCAACCGGACGCGTCCACCGGGTCGTTGGTGTGGTAGGCGATGTCGGAGCCGTCGCCGTCGGTCGGGTCGACGTCGTGGTACCAGTACATGCCGCCGTTGGTGCGGCCGTAGTAGAGGCCGCCGCCGGGCGAGGCCAGCGCGTCGACCCCGGACCAGCCGTCGCTCTTCAGCGTGGCGCGGGTCCAGTCGCCGACCCCGTCGATCTTGTAGCTGTAGAGCTGGCCGCTCTGCGTGGAGGCGATGATGCGGTCGTCGCCCGCCGCGGCCAGCGTCTTGAGGACGAAGCCGGTGTCGATCACGACGTGCTGGCCGATGTGCGCGGAGCCCTGCGGCTTGGCCTGGGACACGACGTACTGGTGGAGCTGTCCCTCGACCGTGCCGTAGAGGTGACCGGCGCCGTCGTAGACCATCTTGTCGAAGGTCCAGCCGCCGCTCCAGATCTTCTCGACGCCGGCCAGGGCGAGGGCCGAGTTGTTGGTCTGGACGTCCACCCGGTACAGGTCGCCCGCGGTGGAGGTGACCAGCACGGTGTTGAAGTTGAGGGTCGCCATCGCCTTGGGCGTGAAGCCGAGGTCCGGGCCGATGAGGGTCTTCACCCGGTCGCCGGTGTTCGGCTCGATCTGCGTGTACGTCAGCCGGCCGTCCGCCAGGGTGCCGTAGATCGACACGTCGCCGGTGCACGAGGCGGCGGCCTGTGCGGTGCCACCGGTGACGGTGACGAGTCCGAGGGAGAGGGCGCCGACGGCGACGGCGGCGGAGGCGCGGCGGAGGGTGGTGGCCAGCTTCATGGTGATGCTCCTGCGGCATGGAAAACGGGAGGGCGTGAGCACGCCGCAGCCCCCGACAGCTGCCCTGCAGGTGCAGCTGTGAAGGTTCGTAGCGGTGTGGCGCCCGGTGACAGGAACTACTTTCGTCGCAGGTCAGAGCGGTGAGAAGAGAGACCGGCTGGACGCAAGCGTCCCTGGCCCGTTGCGTCCTGACAGGCCGTCGGGAGCACGACGAACGGTGCCCCGGGCGAGGGGGTTCCTCACGCCCGGGGCGCCGTTCGTGGTTGTGGTCGTCGACGTCGGGGACCGCTCCGGAGCAGGTCCGGGACGCGCGTCACACCGGTTTGCGGCCCACCGCGCCGTAGAAGCCGATCTGGGCGGAGCCGGGTGGGGGTGGGGTGTCGGGGTGCCAGAAGGGGACCTGGGTGAGGCCCGGGGGGAGGAGGTCGAAGCCGGTGAAGAGGGCTTCGACCTCGGGGCGGGTGCGGAGGTTGAGGGTGGCGGTGGCCTTGGAGTAGACGGCCTGGGCGTCCGTGCGGTCGGCGAAGTCGCCCGTGGCGTGGGAGAGGATCAGGTGGCTGCCGGGCGGCAGGGCGTCGCGGAGGGCGGCGACGATCCCGGCGGGCTTCTCCGCGTCGGTGAGGAAGTGCAGGACCGCGACGAGGAGCAGTGCCACCGGCTCGTCGAAGTCGATGACGCGGCGGATGTCGGGGTGGTCGACGATGCCCCGCGGATCGCGTATGTCGCCGAGGACGACGCTGGTCACGCCCGTGCCGCTGAGCAGGGCGTCGGCGTGCGCCTTCACGATGGGGTCGTTGTCGACGTACGCCACCCGGACGTCCGGCGCCACCTCGGCGGCCGTCTCGTGCACGTTGGGGGAGGTGGGGAGGCCGGTGCCGATGTCCAGGATCTGGCGTACGCCGGCGCGCACCACGTGGCGGACCGCGCGGCGCAGGAAGTCGCGGTTGGCGCGGACGCCGATCCTCGCCTCGGGGGCCGCGGCGACCAGCGCGTCGCCCGCCCGCTGGTCGACCTCGTAGTTGTCCTTGCCGCCCAGCAGGTAGTCGTAGATCCGCGCGGGATGCGGCCTGCTGGTGTCGATCAGCTCGGCGCGGACACCGTCCTCGCTCACGCTGCGCTCCTCTCGCCCGCCGCTCCGGTGTCCTGGCCCGGAGGCGGCCTGGCGACAGCCTGCCACATCAACGGGGGTGCGGGGGGTGAGGAGTTGGGGTGGCGGGGCAGGCGCAGGGGGTAGGGAGAGACGGCCGGGGTGGGCGGGAGGTGGCTGCGGTGACGGAACTGGCCCGCGGGGCGGTGGGGGAGCCCGGCGACTGGCTGTGGGCGCTGGCCGCGCTCGCGCTGTACGCCGTGATCAGCTACGGGCTGGAGTACCGGGCCCGGCTGCGGCGCGGGTCGCGGCATCCCGCGCGCGACGCGCTGCACGACCTGCGGGACCGGGAGGAGCCCCAGCGGGTCCGGGACCGGGTCGTCAGCCGGCTGATCATGCTGACGGGCGGCGCCCTCACGGGGCTGGTCGCCTGGCTCACCACCGGGGGCGCGCGGGTCGCCGCCGTCGCCTGCACCGCGATCCTCGCGGCGGTCCTGTGGGCCTGGTTCGACCACCGCACCGAGACGCGCGCCTTCACGGATTCCCCCTCCCGTGGAGTGGGTGAGCGTTAAATCGCGCCAATCCGGCCGGTGATCGCGGGCGTTATGCACGTCCCCGGAGAGTGTGCGCGCGGAGTGGCGTCGTATTTTCCGTGCGGGGGCGGGGGGAATGCGGCCGGGGGTAACCTGGCGTGAAAGGAACGTCCGCTTCGTTCCGGTTGTGAAAGGTGATGGCGTCGGTTCCGGGGGCGTGGAAGTATCCGGGATGCGCCGGGAATACTTCCGGCCACAGACGTCTCAAGCATCCGCCCGCAGAGGGGAATTCGCAGTGCCCTTCAAGTCCTCCCGCACCGCCGTCGTCGCCGTGTCCACCCTGTCCGCCCTGATGCTGGGCTCGACCGGGGTGCACGCCGAAACGCCTGCTCAGGCCGGTGCGGCGCCCGACATCCAGGTCGCCAAGGTGATGCGGCACCTGCACGCGCTCCAGCGGATCTCCGATGCCAACAACGGCAACCGCGCGCACGGCACGGCCGGTTATCTGGCCTCCGTCGCGTATGTCGAGAAAAAGCTGAAGGCCGCTGGATTCCGCACCTCCCGCCAGGAATTCGAGTTCGGCGGCAAGAAGAGCTGGAACCTTATCGCGGACTGGCCGCGCGGCGGCCGTTCCGGAAAGGTCCTGATGGTCGGCGCGCATCTCGACTCGGTGGACACCAGCCCCGGAATCAACGACAACGGATCGAGTGTCGCGGCCATTCTGGAGACCGCGCTCACCGTGTCCGCGAAGAAGGCCGTCCCGGACAAGCACCTCCGGTTCGCCTTCTGGGGCACCGAGGAGGAGACCTACATCGGGTCCACGCACTACGTGAACACCCTCCCGGCCGCCCAGCTCGCCAAGATCACCGCCTATCTGAACTTCGACATGATCGGCTCGCCGAACCCGGGCTACTTCGTCTACGACCAGAGCCCCGAGGTCGCCCGCCACTTCGACCGGTACTTCCGCGACAAGGGCATCCCCACCGAGCCCGCCACCGCGCTCAACGGCCGCAGCGACCACGAGCCGTTCCTCGCCAAGGGCGTCCCGGTCGGCGGCATCTTCACCGGGTCCGCCGAGGTCAAGACGCCCGAGCAGGTCGCCAAGTGGGGCGGCACCGCCGGTGAGGCCATGGACGTCTGCTACCACCAGGCCTGCGACACGCCCGCCAACATCAACCAGCCCGCCCTCGACGTCAACACCGACGCCGTCGCGGCGATGGTGTGGAAGCTCGGCGTGCGCGGATAGCCGCGCGGCCCGGCAGGGCCGGCAGGTCCGGCAGGGCCGGAAGGAGGGGGGCGGCGCCCGGTGGGGTGCCGCCCCCCTCGTTCACGTCCGCCCGCGGGTGCGCGGGCGGGACGCCAGGTGGGCCAGCCGGTCGCGGTCCACCTTGCCCGTGGGCCCCACCGGCAGGGCCGGGAGGACCAGGACGTGCTCGGGGAGCATGTAGCTGGGGAGGGTGCCGGTGAGGTGGCGGCGGACCGCGCCGCCGGTCACCGCCGGAGCCCCGGACGCGGGCTCCGCGCCGGCCCCGGCACCCGATCCCGACCCCGCCCCGGACCCCGATCCCGACCCCGGCTCGGACCCCGTCGCCACCGCCGCCACGATCTGCGGGCCGTCCTCGCCCCGCAGGGTCGTCACCGCGCAGTCCACGACGCCGGGCACCTGCCGCAGCGCGGCCAGCACCTCACCCAGCTCGATGCGGTAGCCGCGCACCTTGACCTGGTCGTCCTGGCGGCCCCGGAACTCCAGCCAGCCCTGCGGCATCCAGCGGGCCCGGTCGCCCGTCGCGTACATCCGCTCGCCCGGCAGCCCGCTCACCGTGTCCGCGGTGAACCGGGCCGCCGACAGCTCCGGGTCGCCGGTGTAGCCGTCGGCCACGACGACGCCCGCGATGTGCAGGTCGCCCTCGACGCCGATCGGGCACGGCTTGCGGTCGCCGTCGAGGACGTAGTAGCGGGCGTTGTGGATGGGGCGGCCGTACGGGATGCTCGTCCACTCCGGGTCGACCTCGCCGACGTCGAAGTGGTTGGACCAGATCGTCGCCTCGGTCGCGCCGCCCAGCGCCACCACGTGCGCGGCGGGGAAGCGGGACCGGACCCGGTCGGGGAGCGTCAGCGGGACCCAGTCGCCGCTGAGGAACACCAGCCGCAGGGAAGGGACTTGCTCCGGGGCCGCGACTCCGTCGGCGAAGGACATCACCATGCTGAGCGCGGCCGGGGCCGAGTCCCAGAAGGTGATGGGCTCGCCGAGCATGATCTCCATCAGTCGTTCCCCGTCGGCGAGTTCGGCGGGCGGCACCACGCGCAGGCTGGCACCCGCGGCGAGGACGCCGAGCAGGTCGTACACCGACAGGTCGAAGGTCAGCGCGGTGACCCACAGCAGGCAGTCGCGCGGGCCGACCTCGTAGGTGCCGTTGACCCACTGGATGACGTTCACCGCGCTGCGGTGGCGCACCGACACGCCCTTGGGCACGCCGGTGGAGCCCGAGGTGAAGATGACGTACGCCGTGTCGTCGGCGCCCGGGCCGCTCGGCAGGGGCAGCCCGGCCGCGTCCTCGACGTCGCTCCAGGTGCTGATCACCGGCCGGTACGACGCCTCGGGGCCGGTGGCGGCCAGCCGCAGGACCACGTCGTAGCGGTCCCGCAGGACCGGCGGCCAGGCGTCGCCGGTACGGCGGCGGACCTCCGCCCGTACCGGCAGGCCCAGTTGCTCGCCGAGCTGCTCGAACCAGGCGGCGGGCACCCGGAGATGGCCGCCGTCGCCGCCCTCCCCGCCCGGCTCGGCGAGGTCGGCGAGGACCACGGCCCCGCCGGGGACCACCGCGCCCAGCGCGTCCCGCAGCACCGACCGCAGGTACTCGAAGCCGGGGAAGAACTGCGCGACGCTCGCCAGGAACACGACGTCCGCGCCCGCCGGGGCGACCACGCGCCCCAGTTCGTCGGCGGGGGCGTGCACGAACCGCGCCCCCGGACCGGCCTCCGCCGCCGCCCGGTCCAGCGCCACCGACGACACGTCGACGCCGGTGTAGGCGGCCGTCCGCCCCGCCAGGGCGCCCGCGAGGAGGCCCGCGCCGCAGCCCACCTCGACCACCCGCGGTCCGGACCCGCCCGTGCCGGGACCGCCCGGCGCCGCACCGCCGGTGGCCGCGGCCGCCGTCAGCACGAGGTCGCGCACGTGCGTGACGTACGTGTCGACCTGCGCGGCGGAGATCCCGTCGGCGGGGTTCCGGTTGAAGCCGGAGGCGCGGGCCAGGTCCTCGTCCTCGGCGACGGTGTCCCAGAGCAGGCCTACCGCCTCCGTGTCCAGCGGGTCCGGGCTCGCCGCCCGCAGGTCCGTGCAGACCAGCCGCACATCGGTGCCCGCGAGGTGCCCGGACTCCTCCGCGCGGCGGGCCAGCGCGTGGCCGGTGACCAGCCACTCGATGCCCAACTGCCGTACAGGTGCGGCGATCCGGCTCGCGGGCCAGCGCGAGTCCAGCGGCACGTACGCGGCCCCCGAGCGGAGCACTCCCACGACGGCGAGGACGCTGTCGTAGGAGTTCTCGTGCAGGATGCCGACGAAGTCGCCGCGGCCCACGCCCTGTCCGGCGAGGAACCGGGCGAGCAGGCCCGAGTCGCTCCACAGCCGCCCGTACGTCCTGACCTCGCCGTCGCCGAGGCGGACGGCCGGCGCGTCCGGGGACTCCCGCACCCGCCGTTCGATCAGGTCGATCATGCTCACCCGGTCCTCGAACGGCGTCGCCGTGTCGTTCCATTCGGCCGGTGGCAGCTCCCAGGGCTCTGTCATGCGCCCTGCCTCCTTCAGCGGTTCACGGTCGGCGGTTCACGGTCTGTGGATCACCGTCGGTGGCTCGCGGACGAGGGCTCACGGTCGGTGATCCACCTTCTGCGGGAAGGAGTTCAGATGACGCGGCCGTACTTGGGGTTGTCGCGGTGGATGGTCCGCTCGCGGATGCGCAGCTCGCCGTCCACGCGGACCATGCGGTCCTCCACGCTGGAGGAGGAGAAGAAGCGCACCGAGTCCTCGGTGTCGGTCTGCGTGACCAGGGAGTAGTAGGTCACGCGCAGACCGTCGTCCTCGGCGGTCTCGATGAGGAAGTGGTCGAACCAGTGCCGGGTGACCAGCCCCTCGTACATCGGGAGCATGCTCTTCATCTTGACGCGCATCGCGTCGCGGCCCTCGACCTTCTCGCCGCGGTGCGGGTGGGCGACCGAGCCGTCCTCGGTGAAGGTGGCGGTGAACTGCTCGATGTCCAGGTCGTCCAGGACGCGCATCTGGCGGGCGTAGAAGTTCTTGACCTCGATGTACAGGTCGGCGGTGACGGACATGCGGAACTCCCTGTTCGGTGACTCGGTTGACGGTGTGTCGGAAAGCGTCGGAAAGTGTTCAGACAGCGGGTGCTTCCTCCAGGACGAGGAAGGCGTTGGTGCCGCCCACGCCGGCCGACATCAGTCCGGCCGTGCGGGGGCGGCTGTTCACGGGCCACGGGCGGCCCTCGGGGAGGATGCCGAAGCGGGCGCCCCGGCCGGTGAACTCCTCGATGGGATCGGCCGTGTTGGGGGTCGCGGGCAGATACCCGTGGTCGAGGGCGAGGCAGGTCTTGATCAGCGCGGCCATCCCGGCGGCCGTGTCGCAGTGGCCGACGGAGGCCTTCACCGAGCCGACCGCGAGCGGCGGCCCCTCGGTGCCGAGCGCCTCGATCAGCGCGGTCGCCTCGATCTGGTCGTTGAGCGGGATGCCGACGCCGTGCGTCTCGACGTAGTCGAGGTCGGCGCCGGTCAGACCAGCCGCGTCCAGGGCGCGCCGCACCGCGCGGACCTTGCCGTCCACGCCGGGGATGACGAAACCGGCCTTGGCGCGGCCGTCGTTGGTGACGGAGCTGCCCCGGATCACGGCGTGGACGGGGTCGCCGTCGCGGCGGGCGTCGGCCAGGCGCCGCAGCAGCACCGCGCCCGAACCGTCGCCCGGTACGACGCCGTTGTGCCGCCGGTCGAAGGGGCGCACGATGCCCTCGGTCGAGTAGATGCTGCGCGGGGTGCGGACGTAGGAGCCGTCGGCGTCCTCCTGGACGGCGACCGCGCCCGCGAGCGCGTAGTCGCAGGTGTGCAACCGCAGGCTCTGGCAGGCCAGATGGACCGCCACCGCGGAGGTCGCGCACGCCGAGTCCAGCATCACGGACTCGCCCCACAGGTCCTGGAGGTAGGAGAAGTACGGTCCGGCGAAGGTCGGGTCGACGTGCACGACGTCGTCGAACGCGGCCCGCGGCACGTGCTTGGTGCGGGCGCATCCCGCGTACACGGCCGTGCGGTCGGCGATCGCGGAGAGCCGCAGCCCGGCGTCCTCGGCGGCCTGCCACAGCGACTCCTGGAGCATGCCGTGCTGCGGGTCCAGGCCCTCGACGCCGACCAGCGCGGCGTCGTAGCGGTCCCGGTGCGGGGCGACGCCCCAGGAGTGGACGCGCAGCCGGTCGCCGCCGAGGTCCTCCACCACCGGCACGGGCTCACGCCGGAAGCAGTCGCGGCCCGCGACCAGGTTGGCCCAGAACGCCGCCGTGTCCGGGGCGTCCGCGAACCGGCCGCCGACCCCGATGACGGCGATCGGGTCGTCCACCGGTCCGGACACCGCACCCGACGCCGACGCGGACAGCGGCTCGGGTGCACCGGGCGACGGGCCGGTGCCGGGGGAGCGCGGCTCAGTCAAAGCTGATCGCCACCTTCACCACGTCGTCCTGCCGGGTGTGCGCCAACTCGACGGCGTCGGCGATGTTCTTGATGTCCAGGGTGTGGGTGATGTGGTCGTCGACCTTGATCAGCCCGTCCCCGATGAGGTCCAGCGCCGTACGGAACGACACCAGTCCCGGCTCCAGTTGGGCCCCGCCCACGGCGTGGATCAACTGGGCGTTGCGCACGAAGAGATGGGCGTACGGGATGCTCATGTCGTACTCCTCCGGCATCCCGAAGAAGCCCAGCCGGCCCTGCTGGCCGACCATCCGCATGGCGTGCGTCCGCGCCCCGTCGGTGCCCGCCGCCTCCACCACGAGGTCGGCGCCCCGGCCGCCGGTGACCTCCATGACGACTTCCTCGGCGCTCTGGCCCGGCACCAGCACGGTCGCGTCGGCGCCGAGCGAGCGGGCCACCGCCAGCCGCCCCGGCTCCTGGTCCACCGCGACGACCTTCTCGAAGCCGCGGTGGCGCAGCGTCTGGAGGAACAGCAGGCCCGCCGAGCCGACGCCGACCACGGCGGCCGTGCGGCCCTCGGGGACCGGCTCGGGCCAGAACCGCTTCAGCGCGAACACGACCGTGCCGAGCTGCTGCGCCATGAGGTGCGTCGACGGGGCTGCCGCACCCCGCTTCAGCGGCAGCAGGAAGCGGTCGCCGATGGTCTGGTAGCGGGCGAACGACGCCATATAGGCGTGGTTGGGCACGGTGAGCACCAGGTCGCCGGGCGTGAAGCGGGCCGAGCGGCTCTCGACGACCTCGCCGACGCCCTCGTGGCCGGGGTAGCCCGCCGGGCAGGGGTAGGGGTGGTCGCGCATGTCCCGGAAGAACGGGGACTCGGCGCGGACCCGGTGCACGTCACTGCCGCAGATCGCGGCCAGCGTGTTGCGGACCAGCACCTCGTCCTCGGCCAGGTCGCGGAACGCGACCTCCTCCACCTCCAGTCGCCCGGGTGCGACGAGAACGGCGGCTTCGCCACGTACGTGCGGCATGCGGACCTTCCTTCAAGGGCGTGCGTCGGGCACGGGGTGCGCCCAGGACAGGGGGTGGCCGGGCAGGCGGAGCCGCCGGGCCGTCGTACCGGCGGCGGGGCCCGTACGGACCTCGACACCCCGGCACCACAGCGCGGCCAGCGCGGCCAGCAGCTCGGCCTCCGTGGGGACGGCGGCGGGGACGTCCAGCACGGCGACCTCGCCGAGCCGGTCCCGGACCAGCTGGAGCAGCTTGGCGGGCTCGGCCTCGGCCGTCAGGTGCTGCTCCTGCGGGGCGGGCTCGTCCGGCGGGACCGGGCCGAGCGCGGTGCTCCACAGCAGGCGGGTGGCGCGCAGCCGGGGCGGTACGGGCCCGCCCGCCGCGATCCCCGCGGCCTCCTCTGCGGTGAGGGCGCCGCTCAGGACGGCGGCGGCGAGCCGGCCGGTCCCGGTGCCGTACACGGCCGCCGGTGCGACACCGCGCGCGGTCAACCGGGTGGCCAGGGCCAGGCGTTGGGCCACCCGCCGGGCGAGCCGCTCCGCTGTCGGGCCCACGTCGGTGACCTCGTCCGGGGTCTCGGGGTCGGCGCAGGCCAGCACGACCGCCGGGGGCGCGCCGGGGGCGGCCGGGTCGGGCGCGGGGCCGGTGCGCAGGAGCCGTACCGCCTCCGCGGTGTCGTGGGCCACCACGGCGAACCGGTGGGGGAAGCGTTCCCGGCCGGTGTCCAGGGTGTGCGCCACGTCGGCGAGCGCCAAGGCGGGGGCCGCCTCCAGGTGCGCGGCCAGCCGCTCACGGGCGGCGGCGAGCGCTTCGGGGGTGGCGGCGGAGAGGGCGAGGAGGTGGGGGCCGGGGGCAGGAGTGGCCGCCGTGGCGGAGGCGGGCGCGGGCGCCGGGCGGGGGGCGAGTGGGGCAACGTCCGTTGTCTGTACGGGACTTGGTGTGTCCGGGCGGGCTGCCGTACCCCCCGCCGCCGCGCCCCGTTCCACGATCAGCCGTGCCTGGTCCTGCACCGTGACGTACCGGAGGAGGTCGATGACCGGGAGGTCGGCGCCGGTCGCCAGGCGGAGCTGCTCCTGGAGGCGGACCAGCAGCAGGGAGTGGCCGCCCGCGTCGAAGAAGTTGCGGTCGGGGCCGAACCCGTCGTGCTCCAGGACCGCCCGCCACGCGGCACGGACCCCTTCCAGCACGGCGGGCAGGGCGGGACCGGGAGGCGCCACGGGCTCCGGGGGCGTGGCGGGAGCAGGGGGAGACTCCGGTGGCCGGGCCGTCTCCGTCCCTTCCGCCGCGCCCGCCTCCTCCGAAGCCTCCGTGTCCCGTGCCCCCTCCGTCACCTCCGGCAGCCGCCGCCGGTCGATCTTGCCGGTCGGGGTCAGCGGCAGGGCGTCGAGGAGGACGAGGTGGGTGGGGACGGCGAAGGAGGGGAGGCGGAGCTTGGCGTGCCGGGTGAGGTCGTCGGCGCCGGTGCCGGGCGCGGCGACCGCGTAGGCGACGATCTCCTTCTCGCGGCGCCGGTTGAGGCGCGTCGTGACGAAGACCGACTCGACGGCCGGGTGGCTGTCCAGCACCGCTTCCACCTCGCCGAGTTCGACGCGCTGGCTGCGGATCTTCACCTGGTTGTCGTCGCGGCCGATGAACTCCAGCAGCCCGTCCGCCGTCCAGCGCACCCGGTCGCCGGTGCGGTAGAGGCGGGTGGTGCCGTCGGTGACGAACCGGCCGTCGGTCAGCTCGGGCGCGTTGAGGTAGCCGTCGGCCAACCCGTCGCCTCCGAGGAGGAGTTCACCGGGCACTCCGCGCGGCACCGGGCGCAGGCCGCCCTCCTGGACGACCCGGACCTCGGTGCCCGGGACGGGCCGCCCGATGGGCACGGTGCGGGCGTCGGCGTCGACGGAGGTGATCGGGAACCAGGTGGAGGTGAAGGAGTTCTCGGTCGGCCCGTAGCTGTGCAGCAGCACGCCGGGGCGGCTCCAGCGCAGCGCGCGGCGCATGTGCCGTACCGAGATCAGCTCGCCGCCGAAGTACACGTACCGCAGCGACTGGAGGGTGTCCGGGGCGTCCTCGATGATGCGGTTGAGCAGCGGGGTGGTCACCAGCAGGGTGGTGATGCCGCGGGCGCGGACCACCGCGCGCATCTCGCGCGGGCTGAGCACCAGGTGCTTGTCGAGGACGACGAGTTCGGCGCCGTGGGCGAGGGCGCCCCAGATCTCGTAGCTGGCGCCGTCGAAGTTGAGCGGGCAGAGCTGGGCGACGACGTCGGTCGGGTCGAGGGGGATGAAGTCGGGCCGGTGCAGCAGCCGGACCAGCCCGCGGTGGGGGAGGACCACACCCTTGGGGCGGCCGGTGGTGCCCGAGGTGTAGAGGACGCACAGGACGGCGGTGTCGTCGTACGGGACCTCGGGCGCCGTACGCCCGCGGGCCAGGGCCGTCGCCTCGTCGACGCGGACCGCGACGCCCTCCGGCACCTCGACGGTCCGTCCGGCGCCGGGGTCGGTGACCAGGACGGCCGGGCGGGCGTCGGCCACGATCAGCTGGAGCTGCGCCTCGGGGTAGGCCGGGTCGAGCGGCAGGTAGGCGGCGCCCGTGAGGGCGGACGCCAGCCAGAACACCGGGGTGTCGAGGCCGGGCGGCAGCAGCAGCGCCACGGTGTCGCCGGGGCCGACGCCCCGGTCGTGCAGCCAGCCCGCCAACTCTCCGGCGCGGTAGACGAGTTCGTCGTAGGTGAGGGTCTGCTCGCCGTGCCGTACGGCGATGGCGTGCGGGCGGTCGGCGGCCTGCCGCAGGACGAGTTCGGGCATGCGCGGGCCGGGGACGGCGACGGCCGCGCCGGTCGACGCGACCTCGTCCAGGCCGGGGTCGCAGACGGCGAGGAGGTCGCCGCAGGTGCTGTCGGGGGCGGCCACCGCGCGGGCCAGCAGGGCGCACAGCTGCCGCGCGAACAGCTCGGCCGTGGCGGGGCGGTAGCGGGCGGTGTCGTAGTAGACGCAGAGCCGGGTGCCGGCCGCGCCCTCCAGGACGTTGAGGGAGAACGCGTACTTCGTCGTCTCGTCCGGGTGGTCGAAGCGGCGCACGGTCGTGGCGTCGGCCTGCCACACGTCCTCGTAGGCGGGGGTGTACATGAACACCGTCCGCTCCACGCCCGGCCCGTCGCTCTGCTCGCTGCGGATCTCGCGCAGCCGCCGCATCGGCAGATGGGCGTGCTCCATCGCGTCGAGCATCTGCTCGCGCAGCCGTCCGGTGACGTCGAGGAAGGTGTCGTCGGGGGCGAGGCGGTCGCGGATCGGCAGGGCGCGGCTGAACAGGTCGACGCGTTCGGCGTCGGTGTCCCGGCGGCCCGCGAAGACCATCCCGAAGGTGCCCTCCGACTCGCCCGCCCAGGCGTGCAGCAGCACCGACCAGGCGGCCAGCGACACCACGGCCGGGGAGGCGCGTTCGGCGGTGGCCAGCGCCTGGACGCCCGCGGTCACCTCGTCGGGCAGCGCCACCTCCACCCGCCCCGACGGGCCGGGGAAGCCGTCCTCGGGGACGAGGTCGTGCGGGGGAGCGAGGGAGGCGGGGGCGTCGCGCAGCGCCGAGGTCCAGTACGCGTCCGCGTCGGCGTCGGCGGCGGCCCGCTCGGCGGGGTCGGTGTCGACGTCGGCGGGCGGCCGGGCGACGACGCCGGGTCCGCCCGCCGCGCGGGAGCGGTAGGCCGCCACCAGGTCCTCGGCCAGAATCCGGCTGGACCAGCCGTCCGTGACGATGTGGTGCATCGTCACGGCGAGCAGCGCGCCGCCCTCGGCGGTCAGCAGCGTGGCGCGCAGCAGCGGCGCGGTCGCCAGGTCGAAGGGGGCCCGCCCGGCGGTCACCGCGTGCTCCAGGGCCACCTGCCGGTCGTAGGCGCCGGGCAGCGGCACGGTCACGAAGGCGGCCGGGGGCGCGGGTGCGGCGGTGCGGCACAGTTCGCCGCCCTCGGTGGTGAACGCGCTGCGCAGCGCCGGGTGGGCGGCGAGCACGTCGCCGAGCGCGGCCCGGAGCGCCGGTTCGTCGACGGACGGGGTGAACTCCAGGTCCACGGTGACGTTGTAGCGGTCGGACTCCGGTTCGCGCAGGCAGGCGAGATAGACGTCGAGCTGTTCGGAGGAGGCCGGTTCCCGTTCCGTCACTTGGGGACCGCCAGGTGGTCGCCCGCACCGGCCCGCAGGGCGCGCACCAGGTCGGCGACCGTGCGCACGGAGTGGAAGTGCAGCGGGGTGAACTCGGCGTCGGTGATCTTCACGCCGAACCGTCCCTCGCACTGGGCGCGCAGCTCCACGAAGCCGAGGGAGTCGAGGCCGAGGACGTCCTGGAGGCCGTCGTCGTCGCCGATGCGGTCGGCGGGCAGGTCGAGGAAGAGGTCCTCGACGAGGATCTCCTTGAGGGTGGCTTCGAGGGTCGCGTCCAGCTTCTCGCCCGGACCGGCTGTCATGACGTTTCTCCCTTGGTGGCGGTGGATGCGTGCGGGGCGGTCGGCGCCGGTGGCCGGTCGCGCGCGCGGTCCGCGGCGGCCCGGGTCAGTGCGGTGAGGGCGGGTACGGGGACGCGGTGGTCGTGGGCGCGGCGCAGCACCGGGTCGGTGAGCGCGGCGAGTTCGGTGGGCCGGACCCCGGCGGCGACGTCCCGGTGCAGGGAGGTGTCGGTCCGGCCGGGCAGGCTGTCCAGGGTGCGCAGGAGACGCGGTACGTCGACGGGCGCGCCGTCGGCGGCGGCCACCGCGCAGGTCTCGCGGGCGGCGTCCCGCAGCAGCGCGGTCCGCGCGGCGTCCCGGCGGACGACGCCGAGGGGGCCGTCGGCCGCGGTGGTGGCGAGGGCCAGCGGCAGCAGCAGGACCAGCTTCTCCCACAGGACGGCCGCCGGATCGCGGCGCGGGACACAGCCGATGCCCGCGTCGGTGAGGGCGTCGGCCAGGGGCCGGTGGCGGGGGTCGTCCTCGGGGGCGAGGGCGACCTCGGCGAAGAGGGAGTTCCAGGTGACGCGGCCGGGCGCGGTGCGTTCCGCCTCCACGCGGATCGCGCCGACCAGCACGCGGTCGCCGAACCGGGCGCGCAGGACGGGCGGGTGGTCCAGCCCGTTGAGGAGCGGGACGACCGCGTCCGGTGCGGCGCCGGGGCCGACGCGGTCGAGCGCGGCGGTCAGGGCGGGTGCCTTGACCGTCACCCACAGGGTGTCGACGGGGTCGTCGAGCCGGTCCACGGCGCGGGCCCCGGCCCGGTGGTCGCCGCGCAGCGGGCTGCGGACGGCGATGGTCCCGTCGTAGCGGGAGAGGGATTCCTCCCGCATGACGAGCGTGACGGCGTGGCCCGCGCGGGCGAGCGCCGCCCCGAGGGCGAGCCCCACGCCGCCGGCGCCCAGAATCGCATGCCTCAACGCACTTCCCTGATCCATCTCGTGACGGACGCGGGTGCTCCACGGCTCCGCGCCCGGTGCGGCGGGCAGCGGAAAGAAGCACCGCGTAAAGGTGAAGGAAAAAGCCGGTAAAGGCTCTGGTGAGAAGGGTGGACAGTCCCTGGCCCGGTGCTTGTCCATCCCCTAGTACGTCAAAGTTCGGAAAAGACCCCGGCGACTTCGACGGAGATAAAAACCGGTCGGCCGACCGGATATGGAGCCCCCATTGCGGCGTACATCGTTCCCCCTGTCACGCCGGATCATGTCTCCTTCGAACGCGGCCGTAGAAATACTGCGTTCACAAACGACTCACCGACGGTAGGGGTGCAAACTTTCAGCCGTCAACGTCCTTTTCGGCCATGCGATTGGCTGATGCACGCGTCGCCCTCCGGAGGTTGACACGGGCCGTTGAAGTGTTGGCCCCGGCTGCTCCACGGGCCGTGGCCGACAATCGCCCCTTGACTGGCTCGATGGCCGCTGCCTACGCTCCGATATCGGCAATCTGGCCGTCACGGTGAGCATTCACCTCAGGGACCGAACCGGTTGATCCACCGGTTTGTGCGTCCGTTTCTACGGGGGATCGACAAAGAACGTCACACGGCTGCGCACAGGTGCACAGCCGTCGCCCGGCTGCGCCGCAGCCGGGGTTCGACCGAAGAACCACACTGACGCAGGGGAATTCCTCTTGAGCGAAGACGGTGTGACCACGCGCCCGGAACCGGCATTCGGCAACCCCTCCCGAGGGGAAGGGGGAAAGGAGTCCGCGAAGGAAACCCCGGTCCAGCACGGGGCGTATTCAGGGGCGTATTCGGGGATGCATTCCCCGGCGCATTCCGGGGTAGCGTCCGGGACGCCGTCCACGGCGGGTGCCGGCGGGGCGGCGCCGGCCCCCGAGGGAGCGGTACCGGCCTCCGAGGGGTCGGTGACCGACCAGGTCAGGGCCGCGTGGACGGAGATTCTCGGCCACGACGACTTCGACGACGACACCCCGTTCGCCGAGGCGGGCGGCCATTCCCTCAAGGCCACGCAGGTGTTGATCCTGCTGCGTCGGCGGCTGGGTCTGCGGCTGCCCAACCGGCTCTTCTTCGACCACCCCACCGTGCGGGAACTGGCCGCCGCGGTGGACCGCATCTCCGCCACCTCTCCGCTCACCTGACCGGTCCGCCCCGGACCCGGGTCACATGGCGACCACCGGGCGGCGACGACCGAGAAAAGGAAGGCACTTCCCGTGACTGCTCCCGTTTCCCGCGACAGCCTCGAAGAGCTGGGCACCCGCGTATTACCGCCCGCCGACTGGCGCGGTGACACGAAGACCCCGCTCGACGCCGACACCGCGTTCAACGGATTCATCTCCACGCACGTGGTGTTCGCCCTGGAGCAATTGGGACTGTTCACCTGGTTCGACAAGGAAAGCCGACTCGACGTCCCCGACTTCTGCCGGACGCGGCGGACGGACGAAACCGTCCTGCGTCATCTGCTCTCCGCCGCGGAGTCCTTCGGCTACCTCACCGTGACCGGCGACCGGGTGACGCCCACCCCCGCCTGGAGTGAACTCCGGCGGAAAATAGGGTTCTTCACCTGGGGGGTCGGCGGATATCACGACGTTTTCGCGAACGCCGCCACCATCGCGCGCGGAGAACGTGTCTTCGGCCAGGACGTCCTGCGCGACGAGGGCATGGTCGCCCTCGGTTCCGCACAGGCCGACCTGGCGCTGATGCGCCATCTCCTGGACGAGCAGATCGCGGCCCTCGACTTCTCCGTCATCGCCGACCTCGGCAGCGGAATCAGCGAACGCGTCTGCCGCCTCGTCAAGTCCCGCCCCGGCGCCCGCGGTCTCGGCCTCGACATCAGCGCCTCGGCCACCGACCTGGCCGCCGGCACCGTCGGCCGCCACGGGCTCACCGACCGGGTCCAGCCGATCTGCGCCGACGTCCTCGACGTCCTCTTCCGCGGCCGCCGCATCGAGGGCGCCGAACAGGTCGACGTCGCCATGAGCTTCATGTTCCTGCACGACCTGCTGGTCGACCCGAGCACCCGCGGGGACGTGATCCCCGCCCTGCGCAAGGCCTTCCCGCACGCGCACACCTTCCTCCTCGCCGACACCACCGTCCGCCCGCGCGGCACCGGCGACACCCTGCCGGTCTTCTCCAGCGGCTTCGAGCTGGCCCACGCGCTGATGGGCGTGCCCATCTACACCCGCGAGGAGTACGAGAACCTCTTCCGCGAGGGCGGCCTCCACCTGCGCCGCACGATCCCCTTCGGCGCCCCGCACACCTACCTCTTCGTCCTGGAGGCCCAGTGACCGGCGACACGGCCCCCGCCCCGGCCACCGCCCCCACCCCGGCACCCGCCCCCGCGCCCGTGGCGAGCGGGCGATGTCCGGGTGACGCCGAGATCGTGGAGGGGCTGCCCATCCCGCTCGCCGTGGCCGGACACCACCAGCCCGCGCCGTTCTACCTGACCTCCGACATGTTCGGCGGCCTGCCCGTGCAGCTCGCGGGCGGCGAACTCAGCGCCCTGGTCGGCAAGCCGGTCGCCGCCCCGCACACCCACCCCGTGGACGAGCTGTATCTGCTGGTCTCCCCGAACAAGGGCGGCGCCCGCATCGAGGTCCAGCTCGACGGCGTACGGCACGAACTGCTCTCCCCGTGCGTCATGCGCATCCCGGCCGGCAGCGAGCACTGCTTCCTCACCCTGGAGGCCGAGGTGGGCAGTTACTGCTTCGGCGTGCTGCTGGGGGACGAGCTGTGACCCCGGCCGCGACCCCCGCCCCGGCCGCGACGCCCGCTGACGCGGCGACGCCCGGCCCGCCGGGCAGGACGTTCAACACCAGCGTCCCCGGCGCCGACGACCTGATCCGCCTCCACCTCAGCGAGAGCCCGTTCGGCGCCAGCCCCGCCGCGCTGAAGGCGGCCGAGGACGCCCTGCGCCGGGCCAGCGTCTATCCCGACCCCGAGCGCCAGGACCTGGTGCGCGCCCTCGCCGCCCACTGGGAGGTCACCCCGGACCACATCGCCGTCGCCAACGGCAGCGACGAACTGGTCCTGGCCACCGCCCTCGCCCTCGGCGACCGCGACCGGCCCGGACTGGTCACCGACGGCACCTTCCCCGGCTACCGCTCCTGCCTGGAGCTGACCGGGCGCGGCTGCACCGCCGTCCCGCTCGCCGGTACGGCCGTCGACGCCGAGGCGTTCGCGGCGGAGCTGCCCGGCCACGGCATCGGCTACCTCTGCAACCCGCACAACCCGAGCGGCGCCGCCCTCACCCGCGCGGAACTCACCGCGCTGACCGCCGCGTCCGCGCGCGGCGGGGTGCCGCTGGTGCTCGACGAGGCGTACATGGAGTTCGCGGCGGCGGACACCCCGCAGACCCGCGACTTCCTCGGTCCCGGCACCGGCACACGCCCCGGCACCGGTGTCGGTGGCGACCCCGGTGCGGAGCCGCCGCTCGTCGCCCTGCGGACCTTCTCCAAGGCGTACGGTCTGGCCGCCCTGCGCGTCGGGTACGCCGTCGGCCGCCCCGACCTGATCGCCACGCTGCGGCAGACGCTGCGTTCGCTGCCGTTCAGCGTCAACCGGCTCGGGCAGGCCGCCGCGATCGCCGCCCTCGGCGACCCGGACTTCGTCGCGGAGGTCCGCCGGTCCACCGCCGAGCGGCGCCGCTGGTTCACCGCCGAACTGGACCGGCGCGGGCGCGCGCACCTGCCCTCGGTGACCAACTTCGTCGCCGTCGAGGCCGCCGACTGCGCCCGCGCGCAGGACCGGCTCGCCGCTGATTTCGGCATTCTCGTTCGCAATGCGGGACTGTTCGGATTCCCCGGCTATCTGCGGACCTCGCTCGGCACGGAGGACGACCTCCTACGTTTTCTCGACGCGCTCGACGAGGTCGAGAAAAACCCCTGAGAAACGTCCGGGGAAAGACCCGGAAAACCTCTCGGACCCGCCCGAGGACCACCTCACGGGACCTCACGGGACCTCATGGGATCTCACCTGATCTCACCGGACCCACCGGAGACCGCCCGGCGGACGACCCCGCACACCACCGACAAGGAGCTATCCGCGTGTTCCGTCAAGACCCGTTGAACACGATCCTCGCCCTGGGCTCCGGGTTCACCCCCACCGCCGTCCGGGTGACCGCGACGCTGCGGCTGCCCGACCTGGTCGACCAGGGGCACCGGACCGTGGCCGCCCTGGCCGCCGAGACCGGCAGCGACGAGCAGTCCCTCGGCCGCGTCCTGCACTACGTCAGCCTCCTCGGCCTCTTCGAGGAGACCACCCCGGCCGACGGCGCCGCCGACGCCGGCGAGCAGGCCGAGAAGCAGTACGAGCTGACCGACGTGGGCCGCGTCCTGCTCAGCGAGCACCCGAGCAACCTGCGCCGCTGGCTCGACTACGACGACCCCAGCCGCGCCATGGAGGCCCGCTTCGAACCGGCCATGGGCCGCCTCCGGGACGCCGTCCGCACCGGCCTGCCGGTCTACGAGCAGGCCCACGGCCGCCCCTTCTGGGAGGACCTGGAGGCCCACCCGGACATCGAGAAGTCGTTCAACACGGGCATCGCCCGCATCGCCAACCGGCTGGTCCCCGAACTCGCCCGCATCCACGACTGGGCGTCCGCCGGGCACGTCGTGGACGTCGGCGGCGGCAACGGCTCGCTGCTGCTGAAGCTGCTCACCGAGCACCCCGGCCTGCGCGGCACCCTGCTGGAACTGGACAGCGTGATCCGGGAGGCGAAGGACACCGTCGCCCCCGTCGCCGACCGGTGCGAGCTGGTCGCGGGCAGCTTCTTCGACCCGATGCCGGCCGGTGCCGACACCTATCTGATCGCCAACACCCTGCACAACTGGAGCGACCGGGACGCGGCCCGCATCCTCGGCCGCTGCGCCGAGGCCGTCGTCCCCGGCGGGAAGGTGCTGGTGGTGGAGCGGCTGCTGGACAGCGGCAAGGACCCCGTCATGGCGAGCTACGCCGACCTGCTGATGCTGGTCCTGCTCGGCGGGCGCGAGCGCAGCATGGCCGACCTGCGCGGTCTCGGCGCGGGCGTCGGCCTGACGCTCACCGGGTCGAAGCGGTTCGAGCTGCCGGGCCACTGGCTGGTCGAGTTCACGCGCGAGGAGGCCAGGTGAAGCGGTCGCTGAATCCGGACGAGCCGAACGCCCTGCTGTCGTACGACTTCGACCGGGGCAGCAACTACGAGAACGTCCTCCACCTCACCGACGCGCTCGGCGCGCTGGTCCCGGAGAGCGAGACCGAACACCCCGACCAGCGGTTCTTCCAGGTCACGCATCTCATCACCGAGTACGCGTGGGTGCAGTTGCACTACGAGCTGCGGCGGGCGATCCGTCATCTCGACGAGGACCGGTTCGCCCCGGCGGTCCGGCTGTTCGACCGGGCCACCGGCCTCAGCGAGGTCACCGTGCAGGCCGTACGGCTGCTCACCGACCATCTGCCGCAGCACAGCCTGCTGATGATGCGCAACGCGCTGCCCGAGGACGCCACCGGCCTCGACTCGCCCGGCTACCGCAACCTGCGGCGCGTCGCCCGCCCGGTGTGGAAGGCGTACGAGCAGGCCCTCACCCGTGCCGGGCTCTCCCTCCAGGACGTCATCGCCCAGCAGGACGACGGCTACGACGGCCCGCGCACCGCCGCCTCCCAGGCGCTGGCGCTGGTGCGGGAGGCGATGCTGCGCCTGGACGGCAGCGTCCTCGGCTGGAAGCAGCACCACCTGATCATGGTGTGGTCGCAGCTCGGCGGGCAGCCCGGCCTGCGCAAGGAGAACGCGAACGGCGAGGCGGACCTCCCGCAGAGCCTGGGCGGCCGGTCGCTGTCCACGCTGGAGGCCCGCTCGCAGTCGGCGCTCTTCCCGGAGCTGTGGCGGGCCGCGGAGGAGGCGTACTGGCTGCTCGGCACCCGGCACGCCACCGACGCCCCCGTCCGGGGCAACGGCTCGGCACCGGGCTGCCCGGTCCAGCACTGACCGCACGGCCGCACGGCGCCACGGAGCCGGTCGGACCCCCGTCGTAGGGCGGCGGGGGTCCGACCGGCTCCGTCGTGCGTCGGTGCGCGTCGGCGTGTGACGGCGTACGGCCGTCAGGGGGTGGCGGCGGTGGTCGCGGTGAGGGCGAGCAGTTCCTCCGTCACGCGGTCGAACCGCTCGTGGGGGAAGAAGTGGCCGCCGTCGAAGCCGACGACGCGGTGCGCGGCGGCGGTGTAGGACCGCCACTCGGCCATCACGTCGGGCGGGGTCTCCGGGTCGTCGGCGCCGTACCAGGTGAGGAGGTCGCAGGGGAGCGGCTGGGGGCGGACCGCGGGGCGGTGCCCGGCGAGGAGCGCCAGGTCGGCGCGGATCACGGGGACGAACCGGTGCCGCATCGGGGAGGCGAGGATCTCGGCGGGGATGCGGCCGTGGGCGGCGAGCGCGGCCAGCAGCGCGTCGTCGTCGGCCGCGCCGAGCAGCGCCGCGTACGGGGAGCCGGCCAGCAGGTGCGGCGGGCGGGTCGCCGCGGTGACGACGTACGCGGGCGCCGGGCGGCCGAGCGCGGCCAGCGCGAGCGCGGTCTCGTGGGCGAGGAGGCCGCCCATGCTGTGGCCGAAGAGCGCGTACCGCCCCGCCGGGTCGATCTGGCGGGCCAGGTCCTCGGCGGCCTCCCGCAGGGTCGCCGCGCGGGGCTCGCGCGAGCGCACGCCCTTCCCGGCGATCTCCAGCGGGCGCGCCACCAGCGCGGGCGGCAGTTCGCGCCGCCAGCGCACGAAGCTGCGCGCCGAACCGCCCGCGTGCGGCACGCAGTACAGCGTCAGCGGTTCCCGCTCCCCGCTCATTTGTGGTGCTCGCCCGCGCCGAGGGGCCGGATGCGGACCGACAGCGGCAGTTCGTTGCGGGTGAGGAGGGTCCGCAGGTGGCGCAGCAGGTCGGCCTCGGAGGGCGGTACGGCCGCGTCCACGAAGACGTCCAGGGCGAGCGCGGCGGAGTCGTCCTCGACGGCGGTGACGCGGGTCGCGGCGCGCACCACGCCGGGCAGGGACTCGGCGGCCCGCCGCACGGTCGCCGTGGACACCTTCTCGCCGCGGACCATCGCGAAGTCGGAGGACCGGCCGGTGACGTGGACGTAGCCGTCGTCGTCGACGTGGCCGATGTCGCCGGTGGCGAGCAGGCCGGGTTCCAGCAGGTCGCCGCGTTTGGACGGGGCGGCCTCGCCGACCCGCCGCCGGTAGACGGTGTCGGAGCGCACCAGCAGCTCCCGCTCCCCGGTGTCGGTGGGCCGGGTGAGGACCTCGACGCCGTCCAGCGGCAGGCCCACCGAGCCGTGCCGGTGCGGGGGTTCGTGGTGCGCGGCGAGGGTGGAGACCCGCGGTCCGGCCTCGGTGAGCCCGTAGGTGACGTAGAGGGCGCGGTCGGGGTTGAGCTTCAGCAGCCGGGAGACGTACGACGGGTCGAGGGCCTGGCCGCCGACGGTGAGGGTGCGCAGCGGGGCGGGGAGTTCGCCGCCCGCCGTCACCACCGACTTGACCAGGCTGGGCGTGAGGGAGGACAGGGTGACGCCGCGGCGGGCGACGGTGTCGAGGTAGCCGGTGACGGAGAACGGCGGCCCGGCCATGACGAGACGCGAGTCGTGCACGAGGCCGCCGAGGACCTGGGCGACGAGCGCGTACGAGTAGTAGACGGGCAGGCTGACGAGCGCGGTGTCGGCGGCGCGCTGGCCGATGGAGCGGCCGTGGCGGCGGGCGTTGCGCAGCAGCGCGTCCAGGGAGTGCAGGCAGCCGGTGGCCATGCCGGAGGTGCCGGAACTCATCAGGATGACGTGGCCGGGCCCGTGGTGGCGGTACGGCCAGTCGGTGAAGACGCCGAGGTCGGCGCCGCCGACGCGGGTGACGCCGGTGACGCCCTCGGCGCGGATCGCGGCCCGCACCAGCGCGCAGGCGCCGAGTTCGCGGGCGACCTCGCGGACCCGGCTGACCGGGGTGGACGGGGAGAGCAGCACGGGGGTGTGCCCGGCGAGGGAGACCGCGAAGAAGAAGCGCAGGGCGCGCAGCCCGTTGGGCAGGGCGATGACGACGACCGCGCCGGGCGGCGCGGGCAGCGCCGCGAAGCGTTCCACCAGCGCGGACAGGTCGCACGGGCCGGGGTCCTGGACGCCCGAGACGTCCTCGGTGCGGCGCAGGAAGGCGCGGACGGCCGCGGGGTCCAGGGGGTGGCCGCCGCGGGGGGCGGGCTGCGGGCCGGTGCGGGCGTCGGCGTGCGGGGCGCGGCCGTGGGGCGTGGGGGTGTGGGGGCGGGGGGTGAGGGGGACGCGGGACTCGTCCGTCGTGTCCGTCGTGTTCTGCGCGGTCATGTTCTCCGGGGCCTCCGCGTGGGCGTGGGCCCACTGACGACCAGGCAGTGCGCCTGGTGCTTGCCTTCGTCGGTCGTGCGGTGCGTGACGACCAGGACGTGTGCGGCGCTGGGCGGGTCGCCGAGCAGCCAGTCGCCGCACAGGGCTCTGACCGGTGGCGCGGCCTGGTCCGGCGGCATGGGCAGCATGGACACCGGTCCGTGGAAGCCGAACGCCGCGCAGAGGGTGCCGAGCGGGGAGCCCGGTCCGGCGCCCGCGAACCGCATGGGGGAGATCCGCCCGGTCGGTACGGCGGCGGCGAGGGCGCCCAGCGTGCGGGCGGTGGGGTGCGCGCCGACGCCGATCACGCCGACCGCCTCCGGCCGGTCCGGGGCGGCGCTCCCGCAGTCCGCCAGGGCGGCGGCGACGGCCTCCGCCAGCAGCCAGGCCACCGGGTCGGCGTAGACCCCGGGCAGGCGGCGGCGGGCGGTGGCCGGGTCGTCGGTCTCGACGCGGGCCGCGCCGGTGAGGGTGGTGCCGGGCGGGCACCAGAGGGCGGGGTCGGCGGCGGGTGGTGCGGGGGTCCGGGCCGGGCTGGTGCCGGGGGGCACGGTGGTCCGGGGTGTCTCGCTCACGCGGCGTCCTCCTCGTCCTCGGGCGGTCCGGCGTGTTCCAGCAGCAGGCAGGTGTTGAAGCCGCCGAAGCCGAGGGTGACGCTGATGCCGAGGGAGCCGGTGAACGGGCGGGGGCCGCCGGTGGCGAGCGGCAGGGTCAGCTCGGGCATGACGTCACGGGTGCCCGGTACGGGGGGCGCGGTGCGGTGGCGCAGGGCGAGCAGCAGCGCGATCGCCTCCAGGGCGCCGGTGGCGCCGAGGGTGTGGCCGAAGGCTGGCTTGGTGGCGAAGACGACGGGGCCGGGGCGGGGGGCCGTACGTGTGCCGTCGGGGTCCTCGGGTGCGGTGGCGGGGTCCTCGGGCGGGGCGTCCGGGCCCGTGTGCGGGGCGTCCGGGGCCGCGTCGGCCGGTGGGCCGAAGACCGTGCGGTAGCAGGAGGCCTCGGCGGTGTCGTTGGCGCGGGTGCCGGTGCCGTGGGCGTTGACGACGGCGATGTCGCCCGGTTCGGCCCGGCCGCGGGCGAGGGCGCGCCGCACGGCGAGGACGGCGCCCGCGCCGGTCTCGTCGGGGGCGGTCGGTCCGGTGCCGTCGTTGGAGGCGCCCCAGCCGCGCAGGGTGCCGAGGACGCGGGCGCCGCGCGCGGTGGCCGCGGCCCGGCTCTCCAGCAGCAGGAATCCGGCGCCGTCCCCGAAGAGGGTGCCGTCGCGGCCGGTGTCGAAGGGGCGGACGGTGCCGGTGGGGGAGAGGGTGCCGAGGGCCCGGTGGCCGAGGAGCTTGCCCTCGGTGAGCAGGTCGATGCCGCCGCAGAGGCAGCGGTCGGCCTCGCCCGTGCTGATCAGGGCGGCCCCGGTGAGCAGGGCGTCGGCGCCGGAGGAGCAGGCGGTGCTGACCGAGGCGGAGCGGGTGATGCCGAGCCGTTCGGCGACGGCGGCGGTGAGGGTGTGCGGTGAGGTGTCGGCGGCGTCGTCGAGGTGCGGACCCAGGCTGCTGCCGAGGACGAGGACGCCGACGTCCCCGGCGGGGCAGCCCGCGTCGCGCAGGGCGGCGTCGGCGGTGGTCACGGCGAGGGAGATCTGCCGCCGGGACGGACCGGGGGAGCCGGGTGCGCCGGGGCCGCCGGACGCGCCGGGGCCGTCGGCTTCACCGGGGTCGCCGGGTAAGCGTCCGTCCGCGGTGCGGCCGCTCGTCAGCTGCCGCCAGACCTGGTCGAGGCCGTCCCCGAGGGCGGTCGTCCAGCCCATTCCGGTGATGCACACGGCCCGATCGCGGTCGGCGTCGAGGAAATCCCCCAATTAATCCCCCAGGTGCTCCGAGAATTGCTCCGAGCGAAGTGTTCTGCCGCCCCTGTTTGCTGATCGAAATTATATTTGCATTCAGTAAACACATTTTAACGAAGGAGTTCTGGGGTGGCAAGGGACGCAGGCCTCCGCTTCGAAGGCGCGGGCCGCCGCCCGGCGGTGCGGGACCGTCCCCGGGCGACCGCTCAGAGCGGGGCCCGCCAGGTCGCCGTCGTCCCGGTGCCCGCGTCGTCGGTGACGGTGAGCCGGACGGCGCGCCCGCCGTCCCCCGGCCCGACGGCCACCTCGACGTCGACCCGTGTGACCCCGGTGCGGCGGGCCGCGTCGGTGAGCGCGCCGCGCAGCGCGGTGAGGAGCGCGCCCGCGACCGCCTCGGGCACCAGGTGTTCGACGGGCCCGGTGAACCGGGTGGAGGGCGGGAAGCCCAGTACGGCCGCCGCGCCCGCCGTCTCCCGCAGCACCGCCCCGCGCAGCCCCGTGGGCGCCTCGGCGGGCGGCTGCTGGAGCCGGACGATCGCGGTGCGGACCTCCTGGACGGTCGCCTCCAGTGCGTCCACCGCCCGGTCCAGGGTGTCGGCGACCTCGCCCGGCGGGCAGCGGCGGCGGGCGGCCTGGAGCATCAGGCCGGTGGCGAACAGGCGTTGGACGACGAGGTCGTGCAGGTCGCGGGCGATGCGGTCGCGGTCCTCCAGGACGGCGAGCCGGGCCCGCCGCCCCGCCGCCTCCGCGAGGACGAGGGCGGCGGCGGCCTGCGAGGCGAACTGGGTGGCCAGCAGCCGGTCGGTGCCGGTGTACGGCCGGTCGCCGCGGCGGCGGGGCAGGGCGAGGGTGCCGATCAGCCGCCCCTCGGCCCGCAGCGGCAGCATCATGCTGGGCCCGAACCGGTGCCGCACGTGGGTCGTCATGCGCGGGTCGGTCGCCGAGTCGTCGAGGAACACCGGCTCGCCGCCGAGCAGTTGGGTGAGGACGGGGCTGCCCGGCCGGATCGTGGCGCCGACGATGTCCCCGGGGTCGTCCGGGGCGGAGGCGGTGACGATCTCCATGCCGCCGTCCGGGGTGGGCTGGAGGATGACGCCCGCGGCGGCCCCGGCGAGCACGCGGGCCCGTTCGGCGACGGTGGTGAGCGCGTCGTCGGCCTCGCCGGTGAGGAGCGCGGCGGTGACGGCGGCGGCGCCCTCGATCCAGCGTTCCCGCCGCCGGGCCCGCTCCAGCAGCCGGGCGTTGCCGATGACCAGCCCGGCACGGGCACCGAGGGCGTGCGGGAGCGGGGTGCCGTCGGGGCCCGGGGGCGCGGGGGAGGCGGGGGAGGGGGGAGGTGCGGCGGGTGCGGGTGCGGGGGAAGCGGGAGGTGAGGCGGGTGCGGGCCGTGAGGCGGGGTGCGGGGCTTCCGGGGGTGTCGGTGGCTGCCGTACGGACATCGGGGACGGGCCGCTGGAGGTGTGCGGCGGGGTCAGGCGGTGGCGATCGGCTGGAGGGTGATCGGCTCGATCCGGCCCTCCAGCATCGCGCCGAGCCCCTGGGCCGCGCAGACGTCGGGCCGTTCGGCGATGTGCACCGGCATGCCGGTGTACGCGCGCAGCAGTTGGTCGAAGCCGGGCAGCAGGGCGGAGCCGCCGACCATCATGATGCCCCGGTCGGCGAGGTCCGCGACCAGGTCCGGCGGGCAGTCGCGCAGCACGCGGCCGATCCCGTCGAGGACGGCGGTCAGCGGCGTCTCGATCGCCTCCCGCACCGCCGAGGTGTCCACCCGCACCGAGCGGGCGAGGCCGGTGGCGACGTCCCGGCCGTGGATCTCGGTGACCGAGGGGCCGTCGGGGGTGAGGCCGTTGCCGGAGAGGGCGATCTGGAGCGGCCGTACCGACTGGCTCGGCAGTACCAGCTCGTGCTCGTGGCGCAGGTGCTGGATGATCGCGTGGTCCACGGCCTCGCCGCCGACGGGGACGCGTTCGGCGGTGACGATGGAGCCGAGGGAGAGGACGGCGACCTGGGTCGCGGCGGCCCCGCACACCATGATCATGGTGGCTTCGGGGCGTTCCACGGGCAGTCCGCAGCCGACGGCCGCCGCGATCAGCGTGTCGACCAGCTCGACGCGTCGCGCGCCGAGGCCGACGAGGGTCTCGATGGCGGCGCGCTGGGCCAGCGGGTCGGCGTCGTGCGGGGTGCAGGCGGCGCCCCGCAGGAACGGCTTGCGGCGCAGTTGGCGGCGGAGCTTGTCGCCGAGGAGGTGGCGCAGCATGCGCTGGGCCATCTCGATGTCGACGACCGTGCCGCCGGAGACCGGCCGGACGACCCGGATGTAGTGGGGGGTGCGGCCGGTCATCCGCTCGGCGAACTCGCCGACCGCGATGAGCGCGCCGGTACGGGTGTTGACGGCGGCCACGGACGGCTGGTCGACGACGAGCCCGGTGCCCTTCACGTAGACGCGGGTGCGCGCGGCGCCGAGGTCGACGGCGAAGTGGCAGCGACGCAGCTGCTCCAGAGTGGCGGTCATGGCGGGTCCTCCCGAGAGCGCAGACCTGGCGGGACCGCCGGGCGGGCGGGCCTTCGTGGGCGGGCCGCCGTGCGGTGGCCTCCTACGCATCGTGCGGCGCCGGGGGGCCGGGCGCCCGCTGGAGGGGGCCGGGCGGGGAGCCGCCGAACGGGCGGTCTCTTGTAGGGACCGGATAAAAGTGCGCGGGGGGTGTCAGGTCCGGCGGGCGCGGACCTCCTCCAGCAGCGGTGCCAGCGAGCGCACCGTCACCGCGCAGCCCGCCGCCCGCAGTTCCTGCTCGACCGTCGGGTTGCGGGCCAGGCCGACGAACCGCAGCCCGGCCCGCTGCGCCGCGGTCAGCTCCGCGACGGTCGCCCCGACCAGCACCGCGTCCGCCGCCGCCACGCCCAGCGCGTCGAGCGCGCCCAGCGGCCCGGCGGGATCGGGGGTGAGCCGCGTGAGGTCCGGGCCGCGCCCGTGGACCGCGTCGAGCGGCAGCCGGTACGGCGCCACGTGCCGCCGTACGGCCGTCTCGCTGACGTCCGTCACCACCGCCACCCGCCGTCCCGCCCCGGCCAGCTCCCGGATCAGCGCGACGGCGTGGTGGGTGGTCGGCGCGTCCGGCGCGGCGGTCAGCTCCAGCGCGGCCAGCCGGTCGCGCAGCAGCGGTGCGACGCGGTCGTGGGCGTAGATCCGCAGCACGTCCAGCGGATGCGTCAGCGTCGCGCGCGCCGCCGGCGCGGCGGGCGCCCGCCCGGTCGGTGCCTCGCGCGCGTCCCGGTTTCCGTCGGCGAGGGCCAGCAGGTCCAGCGCCGCCCGCCGGGCCGCCGCGGCGGTGAACAGGCGGGCCACCGGCCCGTCGAAGCCGAGCAGGACGGCGGCGGCGTCCCCGAGCAGCACCGGGTCCGCCCCGGCGGCGCCGTCCGGGCGGGCTCCGGGGCGGCGCTCGGGCGCCCACTCGGGGGTCAGCCGGACCGCGCAGGTCACGGTCAGCCCCGGCACCGGCCACCGGCCCCAGCAGCCGTCGAGCGCCCGCTCCGCCGTGACCACCCGGCGTGACGGGTACCGCCGGGTGTGGGCGGACGCGGTCCGCAGCAGGTGCGCGTGCAGCCGCTCGGCCACGTCCGTCACCTCCGCCCGGACGAAGGCCACCGGGTCGTCGACCCGCCAGGACAGGTCGGCGACGGCCCGGAACCCCTCCCGGCCCGCGCTGGGCAGCAGCATCGGCCGTACGTCCCGGCGCGGGGTGAGGTCCACCTCGTAGTACGTCGTCGGCCGGGCCCGGGGTCCGGCGGGCGGGCGGGCCGGGTCGAGCAGGGCTGCCGGGCCGTCCGCGCGGAGGTGGACGACGGCGGTACGGCCCGGCGCCGGGACGCCCAGCGCGCCCAGGTCGCGGGTGATGAACGGCCCCTGGACCAGGTCGCGTTCACCGTCCCCGCCGCTGTCGCTGCCGCCCGCGCCCCCCGTGCCGTCCGGGCCGGTGGGCCGGTGGCCGGTCGGGGGGTGCAGGGGGCAGTGCCAGGCGAGCGGCGGCCCGTCGGGGGTGTCCCCGTACAGCGGGTGGAAGCGGTGCGGTCCGGCGGCGGCGGAGCTGTCGGCGAAGGCCTCGTAGAGGTCGGGCGGCACGATCACCTGGACGCGGGCGGACCGGGCGGGCGCGGGCGGCTCCGCCTCGCCGCCGCCGCTCGTGAACGTCACCCGCAGCGGGATCGATCCCCCGCGCCCGGACAGGCGGGCGGGCGTCCAGCGGAGCACCGCCGCCAGCACCGCCAGCAGGAACACGTCGGGCGCGAGGCGCACCCGGTAGCCGTCGGGGCGCACCAGCACCTCGTACTGCTGGGGCGTGAGACCGCCGCGCTCCAGCACCTCGTGCACGGCGTACTCCAGCAGGATCCGCGCCTCGGGGCGGCCGTCGAGGTCGGGGAAGGACGAGAAGCGGAGGGTCGGCGCGGCCACGGGCGCGGTCGCGGGCGCCGCCGGTCCGTCCGCGCCGCCGAGCCGCCGTACGGTGTCCGGCCGCACGGTGGCGAACGCCGGTCCGGGGTACGGGGGTTCGCCGTCCGGGGCGGGGTGCGCGCCGGGGGCCGCCGGGGTGTCGGGGGCGGTCGGCCGGGCGGTGCCGGTGGTGGTCAGGGCGCGGAACTCGCCCGCCGCCGCGCCCGCCCGGCGGTCGATCAACCCGCCGGTCCGCGCGAGGAGTTCACGGGACCGTTCGCGGGCCGTGCGGGGCAGGGTGCGCAGCAGCAGGCCGGCCACGCCGGGCCGGAAGTCGTACGAGCCCGGCGGGCCGGGGGCGGTGGTGAGCAGCCCGCTCAGGATCACCTCGGCGAGGTGCTGCGGGCGCGGGTCGCGCTCCACCGCCCGCTGCACCAGCCGCATCACCGGCACCGAGGGCACCGTCAGCGCCAGATGCCCGGCGAGCCGGAACGCCGCCGGGGAGGCGGTGGCCCGGAACCGCAGCACCAGGTCGCGGGCGGTCAGGTCCGCCGGGTCGGCCGCCGCGCCCCGCTCCGGCGGCACCGGGGGCAGCCAGGCCGCCGCGCCGGGCACCCGCGCGCCACCGGGCCCGGCGACCAGCGCCGCCCAGTGCGCCAGCCAGGGCGCGTCCGCCTCCAGGACCGGCACGGGCACCGCTGCGGGGTGGGGGTACGGGCGGTCGGCCGAGTCGGGGCCCGCGGGGGCGCGGGGGTCGCCGGAGCCCAAGTGGTCGTCGGGGCCGCCGGGTTCGCGTGGGGTGAAGGTGAGCGCGGTGGAGGCGGCGCCCGCCGCGGGGGAGGCGAACACCCCCGGTTCGGCGGGCAGCGCCGTGGCCGCCCACAGCCGTTCGGGCAGCGGCTGGACGACGGCGAGGGGCATCCGGGCCGCCCAGTGCCGCAGCGTCCGGTACCAGCGTTCGCCCGCCGGGCCCGGATGCCACTGCGGGCCCGAGCAGTCGCTGACGACCAGGACGACGGAGCGGCCGTCCGCCGCGCGGGGCACGTGCCGGACGCGGCCGTCGGGACCGGCCGGGTGCGGTGTCACCGTGCGGAAGACGCCCGACTGGGCCAGCGCGGCGTGCAGTTCACGCACCAGCGGGCGCCAGACCGGCATGGTCGGGCCGGTGTCGTGCACGAGGTGCAGCCGCAGCCAGCGCTCGCGGGCCGGGCGCAGCTCGGGCAGCCACCACTCGGGGTGCGCGCCGGAGCGGGCGATGCGGTCGGCGGTGGCCCGCTCGTCCAGCCGCCGCTCCCACGCCGACGGCACGGTCCGCTTCAGCGGGCGCAGGGCGCGCTGGAGGGCGAGGGGGCGGGGGAGCATCGGGGGGACGGGGGCGAGGAGGGGCGTGCCGGGGGCGGCGGCGGTGCCGGTGGCGGGCGTCGCCGCCGAGGGCGCCGGGGCGGAGTCGGCGGCCGACGGGGGCGGGGCGGCCGGGAGGTGGAGGGGGACGCGGTCGGCGGCCGGGGGAGCGGCGGGCCGGGCGGGGGTGCCGGGGGCCGGGGTGGGGTCAGGGGCCGGGACGGTGTCCGGTGCCGGGACGGGCTCCGGTGCCTGGTGGGGGTCGGCCGTGTCGCCGTGGGGTGTGTCGCAGTCCGCCGCGTCGGCCCCGGGAGCCTGGTGGTCCGTCAGAATCTGTGCGAACCACAGCAGTTCGGCGATCTCCCGTGGGGTCGGCGGGGTGCCTCCCGCGGTCTGGGTGAGGAGGGAGGCGAGTCTGCCGACGGCCCGTTCAGAAGCCATCGCCGTCCGCCGTGGCGCTCAGGTAGGGCATCAGCTCGTCGGCCAGCGCGTCCCGCGAGTCGGCGTCCAGCCCGGCCACGCCCGTCAGGTAGAGGGCGTTGAGCAGTTGGTCGGTGGCGAGTTCACCGCCCGCCGCGCGGGACAGGAACCGGTCGATGAGGTGCTCGGCGGCGCCCGGCGCGGTGTCGGTGAGGTGGGCGCGGACGATCTCGGTGAGCTGCTCGCGGTCCGGGTGGCGCAGCCGGAGCCGGACGCAGCGGCGCAGGAAGGCGGGCGGGAACTCCCGCTCGCCGTTGCTGGTCAGCACCACGAACGGGAAGGCGCGGCAGCGCACCAGGCCCCCGGCGACCCGCACCGGCACGTCCGTGCCGTCCGCGAGCACCTCGGCGCCGCCGCCGGACCGCCCGGCGGCGCGCTGGAGTTCGGGGATCTCGTACTGGCCCTCCTCCAGCACGTTCAGCAGGTCGTTGGGCAGGTCGAGGTCGCTCTTGTCGATCTCGTCGACGAGCAGGACGCGGGGCCGCGCGTGCGGGAGGAGGGCGGTGCCGAGGGGGCCGAGCCGCAGATGGTCCTCTACGTCGGCGCCGACGCCCTCCGCGCGGTCCCGGACCGCCCGCCCGCCGTCCCCGACCGGCCGCCCGTCCCCGGACGCCCGCCGCTCCTCCCCGTACGCCCGCCGCCCGTCCCCCTCGTACGCCCGCCCCGCGTCCTGCGGCGCGGTTTGCCACACCGTGCGGCGGGCCGCGTACAGGCGGGACAGGGGGTCGTACCGGTAGAGGCCGTCGCCCAGGGTCGAGCGGCTGGTGATGTTCCAGCGCAGCACCGGGCCGAGCCGCAGTTCGCGCGCGACCGCGTACGCGAGGGAGGACTTGCCGGTGCCGGGCGGGCCGGTGACCAGCAGCGGGCGGCGCAGCACGAGGGCGGCGTTGACGAGTTGCACGCTGTCGGGGCCGGCGACGTAGGAGCGGGCGCGGTGCAGCCGGTCGGGCGAGACGGAGGTGTCGTCCTCGGTGGCCGGGGGCGGCGGGAGCACGGGTCCGCCGTCGAAGGCGCGCCAGGGCGGCGGGCCGGGCAGGTCGTCGATGCCGTCGTGCGGGTCGTTGCCGCCGGTGTAGACGGACCAGGTGGGCATGGGGGTTCTCTCCGTACGAGGCGGGCGTGCGGGCGGGGGCGCGGGTGCGGCGGGGGGCCGGTCAGGACACGGGGGTCCGCAGGTGGGGCGCGGTCTCGGTGTGCGGGTCGGTGAACAGGCGCGGGTCGTCCCACAGGAGCTGGATGCCGTGCGCCCAGTGGCCGTCCTCCGCGTCGGCCTCCTCCCGCAACGCGAGGAACGTGCGGGGCAGTTCGGCGGGCGGTACGCCCGAGACGCAGGCGTCCAGCTCGTCCAGGAACGTCTTGCCCGCGCACCCCGCGTCCCCCGCGCACGGTTCGCCGCTCCCGGCGCCGCCCGTGCCGGTGCCGCCCGTGCCGGTGCCGTCCTCGCCGCCGCAGCCGCCCCGCGACCAGACCACCACGGGGGCGGGCGCGGTGAGCGTGGTGTCGAAGTGCTCGCGGGTGCGCGGGGCGGCCGGGGCCGTGCCGAACCCGGCGAGGCAGGCGCCGCTCTGCCGCAGCCTTATGCGCAGCCGCCGGGGTTCGTCGGGCGTGCCGCACTCCACGCGGTGCAGCGGGATGCCGGGCGTGCCGTCGAGCCGGTTCCAGGCGCGGGTCAGCTGGTGCCGGGCGCCCGCGCGGCGGCGCGCCTGGTCGGTGACGACGACCGGGTAGACGCAGCCGAGCGGCACGTCGTCGTCGGGTGCGCTCGCCCAGCGGTCCACGGGCCGGTCGATCCAGTCGCGGGGCAGCGCGAACGCGATCAACTCGTCGCTGCCGGGGGTCAGATGACCGAACGCGGCCTCGATGCGGTCCTGCACGTACGCCGGGACCCGCTCGCTCGCCACGGTGTCCGAGCCGACCGGGTGACGGCGCCCGCCGCTGTACGCGGACACCTCCACCAGCATCCGCCCGTCGCCCGCGCCGCTGTGCCGCAGGTCGACGAGGATCGGCGACCAGGCGGGCGCGGACGGGGCGGCGGCCGGTGCCGGGGCGGGGCGGTGGAACAGGGCCTCGACGCGGGCGGTGAAGCGGGCGACGGTGGCCGCCGCGTCCCCGCCGTCGATCTCGCACAGCACGAACAGGGCCGCCGAGCGCAGCGACGCGAAGCCCTCCTCGGGCGGCTCGGGGTCCAGCGGCCCGGCCGCCGCCCGGTAGAGCCGTACGGGATCGCAGCGCACCCCGTCCCGGTCCGCCCGTTCGACCAGGTCGCGCAGCCGGGCGCGGTCGGCGGTGCGGTGGTCGGCGGTGGGGACGAGCCCGGCGAGGGCGGGCCAGTGCCGGGCCATGACCTCGGTGGGCATCATCCGGCCGTTGCGCACCTCCGCCGTCGCGGCGGCGGCGGTGACCATGCCGACCACCTCGCCGGTCTCCACCAGGGTGACGGCCGCGCCGCTGAACCCGGGGGCGAGCGGCTGCCCGTCGGTCTGCCAGGCCTCCAGCTGCATCCACTCGCCGCTGATCAACTGCGGTGCCGTGACCCGGTACTCGGCGAGGGTGCCCTCGTCGAAGCCGACGGGGAAGCCGTAGGCGAGGAGCTTGCGCGGGGTGTGGCCGCCGTGGGCGCTGCGCGCGGGCGCCAGCGCGGCGGGCTCGATCGGCATCGCCCGGTCGAGCCGCAGGACGGCGAGGTCACCGAGGCCGGTGGCGCTGCCGTGCCAGCCGCCGTCGGCGACCAGCCGGGCCGGGACGGGCGGCGAACCGGGCCGCTCGGTGAACGTCACCGCCAGCGGCGCCCCCGGCGGCCCGTCGTGGACGACGTGGGCGCAGGTCAGGACGGTGTCCGGGGTGACCAGGAAGCCCGCCCCGACCACCTCGCCCCCGCACTCGACGCGGGCGTGCCACTCGGCGCTCCTCATGAGACGCCGGAGGGTTCCGGTCCCGGTGCGGGGCGCGGCACGGCGGCCGGGTCCGTGGCGGGTTCCCGTGCCGCTGCGGCGGGTTCCCGTGCCGCCGTGGCAGGTCGGGGGGCCGTCGCGGCCGCCGTTCCCGCTGCTGCCGCCTCCGCCTCCGGCGCCTCCGCCCCCGCCGGGCCCGCGCTCTGCGGGGACCAGCTCAGCCGGACCACGAGATGTCCCTCGGCCGTGCCCTTGGCGATGATCGCGCCGGTCTCGGCGGCCAGCTTCACCCCGAACTCGATCTCCACGCCGTCGGGCCGCAGCGCCCCGTCGCGGAAGACGCGCAGCGCGGACTCGGCCGCCGCCCGCACCCCGTCGAGGGCGCCCTCGAAGGTGCGGGCCGCCTGGACGGTGCCGTCCCCGCGCGCCACCAGCCGGGAGCCCGGCCGCTGTTCCTCCGCCGCCTCGACCGACACCACGGCACCGCCGTCGGTCCTGAACTCCACCACGCGTGTCACTCCGGCCCCTCCTGCCACGACACCCCCGTCGCGCTCGTCGGACTGCGGCGCTGCGCACCGCCGGTGTCACGGACGGTACGGGAGGTGACCCGTCCGCCGCTCTCGGGCGCGGCCCGAAGTGCCCCGAAGGTGGCCGAAACCCGCCGTCCGTCACGCCGGATCGGGCCGGATCACCCCCAGCTCCACCAGGTCCCGCGGCCGGACGCGCAGGCGGTCGGCGGTCGTCTCGACCTGGTCCGGGGGCAGTTTGAGGATGGCGGCGGCCGACTCCGGCGCGATGACCGAGAAATAGCTGTCCGGCGTGGCCCAGGTGCGGCCCGGCGCGGCCAGCGCCAGCGCGCCGCCCGACCCGCCCTCCCCGATGAGCAGCGTGGTGACGGGCGTACGGGCCGTCGCCAGCGCGCCGAACAGTTCCGCGATCGCCGCGCCCGCGCCCTGCCGTTCCGCCGCCGCGTCGTTGGCCGCGCCCGGCGTGTCCACCAGGGTCAGCACGGGCACCCCCAGCCGGTCCGCGAGCCGGATCAGACGGGTGGCGGTGCGGTATCCGGCGGGGCGGGTCGCCGCCCCGGTCTGCGCGGCGTAGGCGACGGTACGGCCGCTGCCTCGGTGCGTGCCGAAGCCGCACAGCATGCCGTCCGGGTCGGTGCCGCCGCAGCGGTCGCCGGACAGGGCGGCGCGGTGGGTGAAGTAGGCGTCCAAGTAGGCCGCCGCGCGGGGCCGTTCGGGGGCGCGGGCGCGCTGTACGGCGGCCCAGCCGGAGTCCGGCGGGCTGGTCGCCCCCAGCGGGCGGGGCACCGGCGCCGGCTCTGCCGAGGGCCGGGTCAGCAGCCGCAGCCACCGGCCCAGCGTCTCCCGCAGCGCCTGCGGCGCGACCACCGTGTCCGCCGCACCGGCCGCGACCTGCGCCTCGGCGGTGTAGGCGGCGGGGTCGGCGTCGGGCGGGCGGACCCGGGACCCGGCGAAGCCGACCTGGGCGCCGGGCAGCGCGAGCACCACGTCGGCGCCCGCGCCCAGGGTGGCCCAGCCGCCGCCGGTCGTCGGGTCGCGCAGTACCGCGATCTGCGGCAGGCCCGCCTCCCGGGTGAGGGCCGACTGGCGGGCCACGCGCTGGAGTTGGGTGAGGGCGAGCATGCCCTCCTGCATGCGGGAGCCGCCGGTGGCGATCAACGGCACGACCGGCAGCCGGTGTTCACGGGCGTGGACGTGGGCGGCCTCCAGCCGGTCGCCGGTCCGTTCGCCGAGCGAGCCGCCGAGGAACCCGAACTCGAAGGCGATCAGCACCGCTTCGGTGCCCGCGACCCGGCCGGTGGCGCAGACCACGGACTCGCTCTCCCCGGTCCGCTCGGCGGCCCGCGCCCGGGAGGCGCCGTAACCGGGCCAGGCCAGGGGGCCGTCCACCGGCGCGGACGCCGACCCGCCCGCCGGGTGGGGGAGTTCGACGTACGCGTCGGTGACGAGGTCCAGCACCGCACGCGCCCCCGGCCGGGCGGGGCCCCCGCCCTCCCGTCCCGTGGCACGGCCCGTCATGACGGCAGCGCCCGCTTCAGGATCTTCCCCATGTCGTTGCGGGGCAGTGCCTCCAGGTAGCGGACCACGCGGGGCCGCTTGTGCGGGGCGAGCCGTCCGGCGACGTGGTCGGCCAACTCGGCCTCGGCGGGCGGTGATCCGGGGTCGGCGGGCACCACCCAGGCCACGATCCGCTCGCCGAGGTCGGCGTCCGGTTCCCCGGTGACGGCCGCCTCGCGCACGCCGGGGTGCTCCAGGAGGGCGTTCTCGATCTCCCCGGCGCCGATCTTGTAACCGCCGCTCTTGATCAGGTCGGTGGCCTTGCGGCCGACGATCCGGACGTAGCCGTCGGGGTCGCGCACCGCCATGTCGCCGGTGCGGAACCAGCCGTCGGCGGTGAACGCCTCCGCCGTCGCGCCGGGCCGGTTGAGGTAGCCGGTGAACAGGTTGGGGCCGCGGACCTGGATCTCGCCCACGCTCTCCCCGTCGTCCGCGGTGAGCGGTGTCCCGTCCTCCTCGACGAGCCGCAGTTCCACGCCCGGCAGGGGGACGCCGACCGTTCCGGCGCGGGGTTCGCCGTCCGCGCGGACGCTGGTGTTCATGAGGGTCTCCGTCATGCCGTACCGCTCGACGACGCGGCGGCCGGTGGCGGCGGTGATCCGCTCGTGGTCGTGGACGGGCAGGGCGGCCGAGCCGGAGACCAGCAGGCGGGCGCCGCCGAGGGCCTTGGCGAGGGCGGGGTCGCCGGGGAGGGCCTGGGCGATGCGGTGGTACATCGTCGGCACGCCGAACAGCATGGTCGCGCCGTCGGAGAGTGCGCGGGTGACGCCGTCGGTGGAGAACCGGCCGAGGTGGCGCACGGAGCCGCCGTGCCGCAGCGGGCCCAGGACGCCGAGGACCAGCCCGTGGACGTGGAACAGGGGCAGGCCGTGGGTGAGGACGTCGTCGGCGGTCCACCGCCAGGCGTCGGCGAGGGCGTCGAGGGTGGTGGCGATCGCCCGGCGCGGCAGGACGGCGCCCTTGGGCGGGCCGGTGGTGCCGGAGGTGTAGACGACCAGCGCGGCGTCCTCGGGGCCGGTACCGGCCGCCGGGGGCGCGGGTACGGCGGTGTCGGGGCCGCCGTCCCGTCCGGCCTCGGGGTCGACGTCCACGCGGGGCAGCCCGTCCACCGGGGCGGGCAGCGGTACGCCCGGCCCGGCCAGCACCAGCGCGGGCGCGCTGTCGGTGAGGATGTGCGTCAGCTCGCCCTCGCCCGACTTCGGGTTGAGCGGCACCACCGGGACCCCCGCCTCCAGCGCGGCGACGACGGCGACGGCCGTCTCCAGGGTGGGCGTCGCCCACACCGCGACGCGCGCGCCGCCGCCCGGCAGCCGCTGCCCGAGGCGGTGGGCGGCACGGGCCAGCTCGGCGTAGGTCAGGGACCGCTCGCCGAAGTGCAGGGCGGACCGCCCGGTCCGGTCGCCCGCGAGGGCCGGAAAGAGAGAGGACACGTGACGTGACTCCTTCACCGTCAACCGCTGTGTGGTGCTGTCGGGCCGGTCCTACCCCGAAGCGGGGGCGCGCTGCCACCCGGCGCCGTATGAGATTGACCTCGCTGCCCGGACGGCCGCGCCGGGACGGCGGGCGGCGGGCGGCGAAATGATTGTCGGACCGACGGCCCCGCCGGTTAGCCTGCGGCTCCGCGTCCCGTACGAGAAGGAGTCCCGCCGTGCCCCGAGTCGCCCTCGCCACCTACGACCCCGGGACCGAGCCGAACAAGGACCGGGACCTGCCGGTGCTGGTGCGTGCCCTGAACGAGGCCGGGGTGACGGCGGAGGCGGTGGTCTGGGACGACGCGGGCGTCGACTGGGCCGCCTACGACCTGGTGCTGATCCGCTCGACCTGGGACTACAGCTGGCGGGCGGCCGAGTTCACCGCGTGGGCGGAGCGCTGCGCGAAGGTGACCCGGCTCGCCAACCCGGCCTCCGTGGTGCGCTGGAACACCGACAAGCGCTACCTCGGCGATCTCGCGGCGGCCGGGGTGCCCGTGGTCCCGACCCGCTATCTCGCCCCCGGCGACCCGCTCGGGCCGGACGTCCTCCCGGAGCGCGGCGAGTACGTCGTGAAGCCCACCTCCGGCGCGGGCGCCCGCTACGCCGCCCGCTACACGCCCGACGGCCGCGACGACGCCGTACGGCATCTCGCGCGGCTGCGGGAGGAGGGGCTGACGGCGATGGTCCAGCCGTACGTGCGGAGCATCGACGCGGTGGGGGAGCGGGCGCTCCAGTACTTCGGCGGGCGGCTGCTGCACGCCAGCCGCAAGCGGGCCGTCCTCGCGCCCGGCACCGCCTTCGACGCGGACAAGGTCGCGCACCCCGGCCTGGAGCCGTGGCTCCCGACGGCCGCCGAGACCGCCCTCGCCGCACGCGCCCTCGCGGCCGTGCCCGACGCCTCCGGCCTGCTCTACGCCCGCGTCGACCTGGTCGACGGCGACGACGGCGCCCCCCTCGTCCTCGAACTCGAACTGGTCGAACCGAACCTCTTCCTGTTCCTGCACCCCGAGTCCGTACGGCAGGTGGTCGCGAGCGTGACCGCGGCGCTGGCCTGAGGGAGTGGGGGCGCGGGGGAGTGAGCGAGTGGGGGAGCGGGGTCAGCTCGCCCCCTGAGCCTCGGCTTCGGCCTCGGCCGCCGGTCCCGTCACCGTGGTGCGCTGGAGCAGGCCCCAGGTGAACTCGGCGTGCACCGTCCACCGTTCACCGCGCGCGTCGGGGGCGGTGAAGGCGAGGCCCCAGCGGGTGGGGGCGGTGCCTTCGAGGGGGCGGGCGGGGGCGAAGGCGCAGGCGGCCTCGTCGACCGTGCAGGACCAGGGGGTCAGGTCCTCCAGGGTGCGCAGGGGCGGCGGGGCCGTGTCCGGGGCACGGACCAGCCACTCGTTCCAGACCGCCCCGCCGGGCGCGAGCAGTACCTCGAAGCGGAGGCCGGGCCAGAGCGGCACCGGCCAGCGCCAGGCCTCGCAGTCCAGATCGCCGATCCGGCGGGCGGTACGGGTCTCGGGCGCCCCGAGCACCGACCGGTAGCGCGCGGCGGCGCCCCGCGAGCGCGGTGAACGCGCCCGCGCCTGCCACCGCTTGTTCGCCTCCCGCATCACACCGACCGACACCCCCAGCGTCCGCCGCGCCTCGTCCACCAGGTCCGGGTTGTGGTCGGCCATGCGGCGCAGCAGGACGAGCTGGAAATCGAGCGGGGTGAGCGGGGCGGGCGTGGCGCCCGGTCGACCGGCGGGAGGCTCTGCGGAGGGCATACGTCCATTGTCCCGCCCGTCCCGGCGCGAGAGCGCGAGGACGCGGGCGCCGGGCAGGGCGTCCGGGGCCGCGCCGGGCACCTCACCGCACGCGCCCGGCTCCCCTCACCGCACGCGCCCGGCTCCCCTCCCCACCCGCGCCCGGTGGCTCCGCACCCTCACCCCACGTCCACGACGCCTGCCTCCAGCCGCCCGGTCACCCGTTCCCGTACGCTCCGCACGACGTCCCCGTCCCGCAAGGCCCGGGAGAGCGCGCCGATGTCCCGTAGCAGGTCGCTCGTGTCCGCGTCGCCGCCGCCACCCCCGCCGCCGGTCCGGTCCCGCTCGGCCCCGTCCTCCCGCGCGTCCACCGCGTCCAGCACCGCCACCGCCGCCGCGACCGCCTTCGCCCGGTCCACCTCGAACCCGAGCCCGGCGCCGACCTCGACGGCCCGCGTCCGTACCTCGTCGTCCACGAACCGCGCCAGCGACAGCAGCCCGTCGCGGATGAACGTCTCGCGCCGGATCAGCCGCAGTTCGGGCGTCGCGCGCAGGACGAACGGCACGCCCGCGCCCCCGCTGCTCTCCTTCATCAGCAGGTACAGCGGCCGCAGTTCGTACAGCGCCAGCCGCACCCGCCAGCGGTCGTGCAGGTACTGGCCCGCGTGCGGGAGGATGAATCCGACCGCGACGAAGATGGCCGACAGGCAGGCCAGCGGCGGTGCCACGGTCGTGCTGAGCCAGTCCAGGTCCTGCCCCGTCCAACGCGCCACCACCGCTGTCAGCTTGACGGCATCGAAGATCAACTGGAGGGCGTACCCGGCCCCGAGGCATTTGAGCCCCCACCGCAGCAGCGAGTCGAGCCCGTCCACCCGCACCCAGTTCCAGATCAGGGTGTTGGTGACGAGTCCCGCCACGGTGTGCGCGAGGAGGTACAGCAGGATCATCTCGCGCGCGTAGGGCGTGTTGGCGTAGTAGGTGTCGAGGTCGCGCAGCCGCTCCTCGGGGATGTCGGCGAGGTAGAACAGCACCCACAGGGCGAGGATGACGGCCGCGTAGACGCCGAGGACGGCCCGTACGGCGGTGCGGGTGCGGGCGGAGCGGTCGGCGAGGCCGTCCCGCCAGGTGATGATCAGCAGCAGGCAGGAGCCGCAGAACGCGGTGAGCAGCGAGTACACCCAGGGCGCGCTGATGTTCGGCACGCCGGTGGCCCGGTTGACCCAGGCGATCGTGGACGGTGCGACGAACACGAACACCGCGCAGGCGAGCAGCAGCAGTCCGCCCACGGCGCGCAGCAGCGGGTCGGTCCACAGCCGGATGATGCTGGGGAGTTTGATGGCGAGCGCGGCGGCGAGGATGCCGGCGGGTATCCACCAGAACGTGGGGTAGAGGCCGTCGATGAACTCGGTCGGTGAGAAGGCGAGCCGGACGGCGGCCTCGGCGGGCGCCGCCGGGACGAGGGGGACGGTCATCGGTGGTCCGCACCCCCGGGTCCCCGGTAGCCCAGCGTCCGCCGCAGCGCGTCGAGCGCGACGGAGGTGTCCTCGGCCGCAGCCGCGGGCGGCGGTCCGCTCAGCAGGGGCCGGAACGTGGCGGCGAGCCGGTGCCCGAAGTCGTCGGCCTCCGCTTCCTCGCGGGCCCGCGACCCGTTGCGGGCGGCCACCGCGAGGGCGACCTCACGCCAGCCCGGCTGCCCGGCGAGCGCGCGGGCGGCTGCCGTACCGGCGGCGTGGTGGGAGGTGTGACCGGCGTGCAGGTGCCACAACTCGTGGCCGAGAATCACGAGTTGCTGCACGGCTTCGGCCCGCTCCTCCACGATGACGAGGTCGAAGTCCTCGAACTCGACGCACAGTCCGGTGACGTCGAACCCGTCGGGGAACCGCTCGAACCGCAGTTCCACGGGCCGTCCGCCGTGCAGGGCCCCCATCGTCTCGCACAGCGCACGCGCCACCTCCCTCACCCCGGCGGGCGCGGTGGGCCGCTCCCGCAGCGCGGTGGCCAGGTCCCCGGCCAGGCCGCGCATGGCCGCTCCCGGCCCGGGGCGGCGCCGTAGCGCCGAGCCGATCCGGACAGCGATCCGGCGACCGCCCGCGATGCCCATCCGGTCCCCCTCTGGCTGCGCCCAGCCGCTTCACGCCGCTGCGCGCCGCGTTTTCCGACGTTTCCCGCTGCCGCGAGGCAGCCGCTCCGAGGCTACGCGGCCGGGCGTGTCCGCGTCACGCGCTGAGATGAGCTGTAAGGATTCGGGCGCGACAATGGCCGTATGAGGATCTCGGCACGGGCTGACTACGCGGTACGGGCGGTACTGGAACTGGCCGTACGGCAGAGCGGCGACCCGGTGAAGGCGGAGACGGTCGCCGCCGCCCAGGCCATCCCGCACAAGTTCCTGGAGGGCATCCTCGGCGACCTCCGGCGCGGCGGGATCGTCGACAGCAGGCGGGGCGGGGGCGGCGGCTACCGCCTCGCCCGCGATCCGGCCGCGATCACGGTCGCGGACGTGATCCGCGCGGTCGACGGCCCGATCGTGTCGGTGCGCGGCGAACGCCCGACCGGCCTCACCTACACCGGTACGGCCCAGCCGCTGCTGCCGCTGTGGATCGCCCTGCGCGCGAACGTCCGCCGCATCCTGGAGGGCGTCACGATCGCCGACATCGCGGCGGACGCCCTCCCCGAGCCGGTCCGCCTCCTGGCGGCGGAACCGGCGGCGTGGGAGAACCCGTAGCCGACGGGACGGGTGGCCCGCCGCTTGCGGACCGACGGGGTGTGAACAGGACCGGGTGAATGGCCGGAGTTCGGGGTGGGCGACCCGGTTCCGCGTTCCTACGATGCGAGCGCCCCGCTTCTTCACAGCGGCTCCACATCAACTCCGTTGATTCTTCACAGAGTTGATGAGATCGACGGTGTGGCGGAGGCGGGTCCAGCCACCCCCCGACCCAGGGAGAGACCATGCCAGGTGGGCTCCTTCTGAGCGGCGCCGCCGCCGCTCTTCTCACCGCCGTTCTTCCCGCGCACAACCCGTCCGGCGGCATCGCCGACCCGCCGCCGGACAGGATCGTCATCGACATCGCCACGGTCAACGGCTCCGGCTGCCCCCAGGGCACCGCCGCGATCGCCGTCTCCGAGGACAACACCGCGTTCACGGTCACCTACAGCGACTACCTCGCGCAGGCGGGCGGCGGTTCCAACCCGACGGCGTTCCGCAAGAACTGCCAGCTCAACCTCGTCGTCCACGTCCCGCAGGGCTTCACCTACGCCATCGCCAGCGCGGACTACCGGGGCTACGCGAGCCTCCAGCGCGGCGCGAGCGCCGTGCAGCGAGCCTCGTACTACTTCCAGGGCTCGTCCAGCACGGTGTACCGCAACCACCCGATCAACGGCGCCTACGACGACAACTGGCAGGCCACGGACACCACGGACTGGGCGCAGATGGTGTGGGCGCCGTGCGGGGTGCAGCGCAACTTCAACATCAACACGGAGCTGCGGGTGACGGCCGGGACGGCGTCCCCCGGCAAGGTCAGCTTCATGACGATGGACTCCACCGACGGCGACCTCAGCACCGTCTACCACATGGCGTGGAAGGAGTGCCCGGGAAAGAAGTGACACCGAGGTGAGGAGGGGGCCGCCCGTCCCAGCGGGCGGCCCCCGTCCGGGTACGTCAGCGCGCCGCGTGGACGACGAACTCCGCCCAGGCGGCGGGAGAGAGAGCGAGCTGGGCGCCGCGCTTGTCCTTGGAGTCGCGGACGTGGATCTGGTCGGGGCACTGGGCAACCTCGACGCAGTCACCGGAACTGCTGCTGCTGTACGTCGACTTGTGCCAGGAGAGGGCGATCTCCACGCAGTCGTCGCCGGAGCTGCTGCTGTAGGTGCTCTTGAACCAGGTGAGGTCGGTGGTGCTCATAAATCTCCTCGCATCCGCTGCAACAGGCTCCGCGAGTCTTTGGGAGGGAGAGCCTGTGAGCGCATCCTGGCATATCGCATCTGAAGGGTGCTCACCACTTGTCGGTCGGCGACGAGATGGCCGCTTTCCTGCCCTTCGCAGTAGGCGTAGTGCTTGTTCTCGGGGGTCTCCAGCAGACGCATCGGGCCGTGAAGTCCCGAGTGTTCGTCCTGCTCGACCGGCATGATCTGGACCTCGACGTTCCACAGCTCGCCGATCCGTAGCACATGGTCGATCAACTCCAGACTGACGTCCCTTCCGCCCAGTCCGCGCCGAAACAGGTGCTCCTCCAGAATGAAGCCGAAAGCCGTATTGGGGCGCTCGGCCAGCAACCTCTGCCGCTTGGTCCGTTCGACCCAATTGGCTTCAACCTGGTCACCGGCCATGGGCGGCAGGTGATTGCGGAACAACGCTCGCGCGTACGGCTCCGGCTGCAACAGCCCCGGAATCAGCCGACACTCGTACGTGTACAGCGCGATCGCCTGCTCCTCCAGCTTGGCCCACTCGCGGAACCAGGCCGCCAGGCCGGGCCGCCGCATCAGATACGGTGCCGACGCGCGCAGCGCACCCGTGTTGCCCAGGACCTTCTCGGCCTCCTCGACGAGGTCGATGTCCGGCTTGCGTCGGCCCAACTCCACTGATGCGACGGTGTGTTTGGAGTAGCCGACCCGCCGGGCGAACTCCTCCCTGCTCAGTCCATGGAACTCCCGTAACGCCTGGACAACCGCGCCGAACGTACGCAGACTGTCGGACGGCTCCGGTTCACCGCTGACCACCATGGTCACCTCCCGCGCCCTATGGTCACGGCGCGTCACCGGTACTGTCCAGCCCGTAGCCGCGTACGCTGCGCCAGCGTACGTGGCGTCACCCTGGCGAACCCCTGGTGGAACCGGGTCGGATGGGTGCCATGACAGCAGACCCCACCTCGCAACCGCTGTTCACCGTACGTGTGTTCAGCCAGCGTTTCAGCTCCACCCCACGCGGCGCCCGCCTGGCCCGGCACCTCGCGGTCGCCCAGCTCGACGTCTGGGGGATTCCGCACGGCACGCACGTCTCGGAGGCCGTCGCCCTGATCGTCGGGGAACTGGCGGCGAACGCCGTGACCCACGGCCGGGTGGCGGGACGGGACTTCGAGCTGAAAGTGGCGCTGATCCCGGGCAGCGTACGGATCGAGGTGACGGACACCCGGACCGGCTGCCGCCCCCTCGGCCCCGACACCGTACGCCCGCCGCTGCCGCTGGACGAGCGGGGCCGGGGCCTGACGCTCGTGGACGCGGTGGCGGCCCGCTGGGAGGTCGTGGACCGGGAGCCGCCGCCGGGCAAGACGGTCCGCGCCGAGGTCGACGTACCGCAGTGGCGCTCCCTGCACCGGCGGGGCGCGGCGCGGGCCGACGCCCGCGCGGGGGCGGCCGGTCAGGCGTCGGCGGTGGGGAAGTCGGTGTAGCCGGTCGCGTCGCCGCCGTAGTACAGGTCGGGGCGGTCCGCGGTGAGGGGGAGCCCCTCGCGCCAGCGCCGTACGAGGTCCGGGTTGGCGAGGAAGGGCCGTCCGACGGCGACGGCGTCGGCGAGACCCTCGGTGAGCAGGGCCGCGGCGGACCGGTCGGTGGTGACCGAGCCGAACCCGTCGTTGGCGAGGAGCGGACCCCCGAACCGGACGCGCAACTCCCGTACGAGATCGCTCGCCGGGTCGGCGAGGACGTGCAGATAGGCCAGGCCGAGCGGTGCGATGCCGTCGATCAGCGCCCCGTACGTGGCGAGGGTGTCGGCCGGATCGTCCTCGACGACGCCCAGGATGTCGTGGCTCGGCGAGATGCGGATGCCGACCCGCTCGGCGCCGATGGCCTCCGCCACCGCCCGCGTCACCTCGACCACGAACCGGGCGCGGGCCGCGGGGCTGCCGCCGTAGCCGTCGGTGCGCAGGTTGCTGGTCCGGCCGAGGAACTGGTGCAGGAGATAGCCGTTGGCGGCGTGCAGCTCGACACCGTCCAGCCCCGCCTCGCGGGCGGCCCGCGCGCTGGCGACGAACTCCCCGATGACGGAGGCGAGTTCGGACTCCTCCAGGGCGCGCGGGAGGGTGAACTCCTTCATGCCCCCGCGGGTGAAGATCTCGCCCGGCGCGCGGACGGCGCTCGGGGCGACGCTCTCCAGGCCGTTCTTGTTGTCGGGGTGGGCCACGCGGCCCACGTGCATCAGCTGGGTGACGATCAGCCCGCCCTGCGCGTGCACGGCGTCGGCGATCTCCCGCCAGCCCGCCACGTGCTCGGCGGTGTGCAGGCCGGGGGTGTCGAAGTAGCCCTGCCCGACGGCGCTGGGCTGCGTCCCCTCGGTGACGATCAGCCCCGCCGACGCGCGCTGGGCGTAGTAGGTGGCCGCGTGCGGACCGGGGACACCGTCCCGGCGGGCCCGGCTGCGCGTCATCGGGGCCATCACCACCCGGTTGCGCAGTTCCCACTTCCCGACGGTGACGGGGGAGAAGAGATCGGACATGCGACGCCTCCAGAGAGAGTCCCCCGTCGTAACCGTTCCGCTTACGTCGAGGGCGAAAAAAAGAACTGTCGTAACAGTAATGGATACATCGAGTGGTTGCTAGTTCAACTTTCGGCTGGCACGGTGGAGCACCGAGGGGGCAGAGGGGGCGGGGGGGGGCGAGGGGACGGAGGGAGCCGGGGCGCCGTCACCCGGAAGGGTTATTGTCACGGTATGGCCGATCTTCTGACGCCCGCGGCACCGCAGGACGCCGAGCTGGTGCGCGCCGCGCGCGCGGGCGACGCCGGTTCGCTGGGCCTCCTGCTCAGCAGACACCGCGCGGGCATGTACGCCGTCGCGCTCGCCCTGCTGGGCCACAGCCAGGAGGCCGAGGACGCCGTCCAGGACGCCGCGCTCATCGCGCTGCGCCGCCTCGGCGACGTACGGGACCCCGACGCCGTCGGCCCCTGGCTGCGGATGGTCGTACGCAACGAGTGCCGCGCCCGGCTGCGCCGGACGTCCGCGCTCACCCTGGCCGAACCCGGGCGCGCGGTGACGGCGCGACCCGGCGAGGGGCCGCCCGACCCGGCGGAGATCATCGAACGGCACGCGCTGCGCGACTGGGTGTGGAGCGCGCTGGAGGACCTCCCCGCGGGGCTGCGGCTGGTGACGATGCTGCGCTACTTCACCGACGTCACCTCCTACGAGGACATCGCGGCGCTGTGCGCGACGCCGGTCAGCACCGTGCGCGGCAGGCTCCACCAGGCGCGCACCAAGCTCGGCGCCGCGCTGCTCGCCTCGGCCGAACTGGCCCACGACGACGTCTCCGCCCACAGCGCGCGGCACCGCGCGCTCGCCGAGGAGACGATCGCCTCCGCGCACCGCGGCCGGATCGCCTCGGCGCTCGCCGAGTGGTGGTCGCCCGAGGCGGCCGTGACCTGGCCCACCGGCAAGCGCACCGGCGTCGACTACCTGCCCGTCGCCTTCGACCACGACCTCTCCGACGGCGTGCGCCACCGGCTGCTCAACGTGGTGGCCGGCCGCGAGGTGGTCATCTGGGAGGCGGCCCTCCTCAGCCCCCCGGAGGACCCGTACCACTGCCCGCCGGGCGTCGTGTGGGTCCACTTCCTGGACCAGGGACGCGTCAGCAGACTGCGGCTGTACCACCCGCGCCGTCACTGAGAGTGCGCATCTGTCGACGGTGCGCGGTCGCCGGAAGAAAGTCGGGCGGTCGTGCGAACTTTCTCCGGGGTCATCCCATCGTGTGGGTATGAAGCGACAGAACCACAGCTCCGAGGGCCCGCCGGGGCACGGCGGCCCGCCGGGTGAGACCCGCACCGTCCTCGTCGACGGCGTACGCCAGGTCTACCGGATCGCGGGCCGGGGCCCCCTCTGCCTGGTGCACTCCGGCGGGCCGGGCGTGCACCCGGAGTACCTGCGGATGCCCGGCCTGGAACACGGGCTGACCCTGGTGCACCTGGACCCGGTGGGCGCGGGCGACAGCGACCGGCTGCCCGACGGCGACTACTCCCCGTCCCGCTACGCCCGCCACGCCGCCGCCGTCCTCGACGACCTCGGCGCGCCGCGCGCGTACCTCCTCGGCCACTCGCACGGCGGCTTCGTGGCGCTCCAGTTCGCCCTCGACCTCCCCGACCGGCTCGACGGACTGATCCTCTACGACACCGCCCCCACCAACGGCCCCGACCAGCGGGAGGCCGCGACCAAGGAGATGGCCGCGTTCGTCGCGCGCTGGCCGGACCGCCCGGAAGCCGCCGCGGCGGGCCGGATGTGGGACGCGGTCAACGTGACCCGCACCCTGGCCGTCACCGACGACGCGTCGGCGCTGCGCTATCTGAGCGGCATCCTGCCCGCCTACTTCGCCGACCACCGCAGGACGGCCGCGCTGCGGGGCGGCTCCCTCGCCCTGCGGGTCACCCACGACCCGAACCGGCTCCCCGCCCCCTGGGACGTACGGGACCGCCTGGGCGCGATCGACGTACCGGCCCTCGTGATCGTCGGCGCCCACGACTTCATCTGCCCGCCCCGCTTCGCCCGCGCCCTGCACGCCGGAATCCCGGACGCACGGCTGGTCGAACTGCCGGACAGCGGCCACTTCGGCCACCTTGAGCAACCGGACGAGTTCACGGCCGCCGTGCTGGCCTTCGTCCGCGACCGGGGACACGACCACAGGACCGACGACGCGACCTGCGACACGACCGACCGCGTGGCGGACCGCGTGACCGACCGACCCAGCGACCTTTCGGGCCGCCTCTCCGGCCGCCGGGACACCGATCATGAGACGGGGACCCAGGGATGACCACCACCGTGCCGTTCGGCCTGGCCGAACAGACCGAGATCAGGGCCTACACCGACTTCGCGGCGGGCTCGCCGACGCACCTGCGGGAGGCGCTGGGCATCGCCACCCTGCGGGTCGGCCCGGCGCTGGCGCTGGTGATCCGCGCGGACCCGAGCCGGTTCTTCAACCGCGTCGGCGGATTCCGGCCCGACGAGCCGATCACCCCGGACACCGTGGCCCGCGTCTGCGACTTCTACCGTGAACAGGGCGTCCCCCAGGGCTCGTTCATGATCGCGCCGTCGATGCTGCCGCCGGACTGGGCCGCCACCGCCGAGAAGCTGAACCTCACCGAGGGCAACCGGCTGGTGAAGCTGGGGCTCGACATCGAGGCCGCCGCCCCCGCGGCCGACGGGACCAGGCCGCTCGACCCCGGCCTCCGCGTCGGCCCCGTCGGACCCGACGAGGCGGAGGAGTGGGCGACGGTCATGATGACGACGTTCGGCCTCACCGGGCCCGGCCTGATCGACATGGCCGCGGCGTGCGTGGGCCGACCGGACTGGCGGCAGTTCGCCGTCCGCGACGGCGCGCGGATCATCGCCGTCGGCAGCGTCTTCGTCAACGGGGTGTGCGCGGACATGTTCGGCGGCGCGACCCTCCCCGAAGGCCGGGGGCGCGGCGCCCAGTCCGCCCTGCTCGCCGCCCGGGTGGCGGCGGCCCGCAGCGCGGGCTGCCGCTGGCTCGTCGCCGAGACCGGCGCGGAAGGACCCGGCGAACACAACTCGTCGCTCCACAACATGCTGCGCACCGGCTTCCAGCCCCTCTACGAGCGGACCACCTGGCTCTGGCGCGAGTGAGCCGGGACGGGCGCGCCCGGCTGCCGCGGCCCGGCCCCGGCGGGGCGGGAGGTCACGTCCGCGCGGGCGCGTCCCGTGCGTCCGCCCCCGTCTCGTACCGCCACAGCTGCTCGCTCACGTGATCGATACCGCGCGTCAGATGGCGACGGTACGTCGTGAACGGCAGCCCCAGGGTCCGCGCGGCGGCCTCCTGGGTGGGGGCGGCGTGCAGGAAGGTCGCGTCGAGGACCCGGTGCGGTTTCGACAGGGCCGGGTCCGACGCCATGGCCCGGATCACGCGCAGGAGCAGCGCGCGCAGTTCGTCCCCTCGTTCACCCGGCGCGAGCGAGCCGAACAACTGCGTCCGCAGGAGCACGCTGTCGGCGAGGGAATCACTGTGCAGCAGACGCAGGGCGGAGCGCACCGCCGAGGTGAATTCCGTACGGGAGAGCACGAGGAATTCCTCGGGACGTTCCGTCGGAACGGCCGCAGAACCGTCGGAAAGCGCTTGCGCCGCCAGTTGGTCGAGCCAGGGTTCCAGGGGCGCACGGCGCCAGTCGCGGGCGAACAGCCCGAAATCGGTCGCACCCACGCGCGGAAGGCGCGGAAGCGGGAAATGCTGGAGCCCGGCGAATCCCTCCTCCCACAGCTCGCTGTGCGCCGTGACACAGAACGACCAGGCCAGTCCGCCCCCGGCCACCCAGGCGCGGGCATTACGGAACAGCATGAGGTCCATGACGGGCGAGCGTTCCTCGTAATGCTCCGGGTCGATGACGAAGCGCGACACACCCAGGTGTTCCCCGGGCCGCAGCGGCCCGTACTCCTCCACGTGCGCCCAGGCGGCGTCCACCACGGGGTCCGCCGCGCGGTCCGACGCGCTGGGCGCGGTCAGTTTCAGCCAGGCGGAGAATCCGACCGGCCGGCCGGTGGAGGCCCGGCGGCACACCTCGAAGGACTCCGGGGCGCGGTCCAGCCAGTGGGCCACGATCGCGGCCAGCTGCGGGCCCTCCGCCTTCTCGGCCAGATCCAGCACGCGCCGGCGGTCGGTCTCCCGGTACCGGTCCCCGAAGAGGTCGTCCGGCTGGTGCCAGTGGAAGAACTGCGCCATGACGGGACTGCGCCGCAGGAGGAAGAGAAGACCGTGGGTGGCCCGCGCCCCCGCCTCGGCCCGCACGCGCGCCGTCAGATGGTTCCGAACCGCCTGGTGAAGAGCCGCGTACGACTCCTGATCACGCCATCGCAGGTCGGCTTCCAGGGCGTTGCGGACGACATCGTGCGGGAAGACGCCGCCGCTGCTGAACTCGGTGAACGGCAGGCCGGTCAGCCAGGCGAAGAGATCGGCCGCCTCGTCCGCCGGGAGGACGGCGCGCAGCAGATCCTCCGTGGTGAACTCGGCCAGGGCGCACACGGCCAGCGCGCTGCGGTGCCGCGGGCTCGGCACCTCACCGACGAGGCGGGGGAGCAGGACGGACACCACGTCCTGGCCGGGCTCCCACGTGGGATGACCGGCGTCGTCCCGCGCGGCCACCTCGGCGGCCAGGCTCAGGGCGAGCGGATGACCGTCCGAGAATCCGACCAGGGCCGACCGCAGACGCTCGGGAACCCCTTTCCGCTCCATGAGCGCCGCGCATTCGCCGGGGCGGAGATTTCCCAGCGGCATGACGCGCAGCGTGTCGGACCACGCGATGTCGGACGTCCACGCGGGGTCGGGGGAATGGCGACTGGCGACGAGGACGAGGCAGTCGTGCGGGAGGCCGGGCAGGAAGACCTCACGCAGCCAGGTCTCCAGGTCCTGGCAGTACTCGAAGGTGTCGACCACCAGCACCGCGCCGTCCGCGAGCGGCCCCGCCGCGGCGAGGAAGGCCGAGGGCGAGACGTCCAGCCGGCGACCGTCGATCTCGGTGACCGGGCGCCCCGCCGCCCGCGCGTCGTCCGAGAACTGCCGCAGCAGCGCGGATTTCCCGACCCCGCCGATCCCGTGGACGTAGAACACACCGGGAGATCCGTCCGCCGCGCTCAGGGCGGCGGCGAAGACATCCCGTTCGTCCTGCCGTCCGACGAAGGCCCGCCGCCGCGCGGAGTCCAGTCGGTCCCTCAGCGTTCTCAAGCCCTTTCCTCCGCTCACCCCGTCACCGGCAGAAAAATGGACAGTCAATGGGCACCGATCGGCCTGGAAAACGGACAGTTCACGCGCCCACCATGGCCATGCTATCGGCCCTCCCGCGGACACCCCGGAATCCCCGGAGGCACCGCGGTGGAGCCCCGCAGAACACCACCGAGGAACAGAGAGACACGAAAGCCATGGCAGTGAACGAAACGGCAGCCCGGAACGAGAAAGCGCAATCAGGAAGCAGGGTGTCTGGCGCCGACATATCCGACGCCGACATAACCATTGCCGACGCATCCGGCGCAGACGTACCCAGCACCGACGTACCCGGCGTCGACGTACTTGGCAGAGCGGCCGCGGTCGCGGACTGGCTTCACCCGCGTGCGGCGCTCTCGCCCGCTTCGGCGACCCTGCCCGCCGACACGGTCGACCTCCTCGAATCCGAGGGGATGTTCCGCCTCGGTCTGCCCCGCGGCCTCGGCGGACGGGAAGCGGACCCCCTGACGCTCGTCCGCACCGCCGAGACCCTCGCGTACGCGGACGGCTCGGCCGCGTGGGCGACGATGACGGGGAACAGCTCGATGTTCTTCGCCTGGCTCGACCAGACCGTGGCGAAGGACCTGCTCGGCGATCGCCCCGGCCGCCCCGTCGCCTCCTCGTTCGCGCCCACCGGGCGCGGCGTCGAGGAGGCCGGGGGATACCGCCTGTCCGGCCGGTGGTCGTTCGTCAGCGGCTCACCGCACGCGTCGCTGCTGGTGGTGGGCTTCATGGTGGCCGGCCCGGACGGCGCCCCGCGGTTCGCCGGGGACCGCCCGCTCATGCGGTGGGCGGTGCTCCCGGCCACGGACGTCCGGATCGTCCCGACGTGGAACGACGCGGCCGGGCTGCGCGCCTCCGGCAGCCACGACGTCGTCGCGGAGGACGTCCACGTGCCGGACGAGCGGACGCTGCTGCCCCTCGCCGAGGCACCGACGGCCGACGGGGCGCTCTACCGGATGCCGTTCTACACCGGCGTCCGCTCGCTGCTCGTCGGCATCCCGCTCGGCGTCGCCCGCCGCGCCCTCGACGAGGTGACGCAGCTGATCCGGGTCAAGACCCGCGAGACGCAGCCACTGGTCCGGGACCAGGACACCCAGATCCGGCTCGCCGAGGCCGAGGCCGCCCTGCGCGCCGCCCGCCACTACCTCCTGGAGACCACCGAGCACACCTGGGAGACCGTACGGTCCGGGGCGCCGGTGGCCCTGCCGCTGCGCGCCGAGTACACGCTCGCCGCTCAGTTCGCGATGCGGAGCGCCGTGGACGCGGTCAACCTGGCGTTCGGTGTCGCCGGGGCGTCCGCCTCCCTCGCCGGGGACGTCATCCAGCGCTGCTGGCGCGACGCCAACGTCGCGAGCCAGCACATCGCCTTCTCCCGCGGCCGCTGGCGGGCCGCCGGACAGGCACTCCTCGGGGCGGACCTCGACCCCGACACCGTATGACACCGACGGACACCGCCCCCGCGAACCGACCGGCCCCCGCACCCCCGCCACCACCAGCCACCCCCCCCACCGGGAGACGACCCCATGACGCGCCCCCTGCCCGCCACCCCCGACACACCCGCGGACGCGGACGCACCCACCGGCAGCGGCACCCCCACACGCCCCACGCCCCTCGCCCACGGCGGCTACGAGGCGTTCTCCTACCGGGAGCCCGACGCCGCCCCGCCGCCCTTCGCGCTCGCGCCCGACGTGGACCGCCTCCCCGCGTACGACGTCGGCCTCGGCCCCGAGCAGGAGGAACGCGCCGCCGCGCTCCTCGCGGACAGCCTCGTCGTCTCCCTGCACGACCATCCCTTCCGGCTCCCCGCCGACCTGTCCGAACTGCGTGCCTACCAGCGTTCGGGACGGGTGGCCCTCGGCTACGCGGGCCTCGCCCGTTCTGGGATGAGCGCCGTGTTCGACAACGTGGGCGGCCCCGGCTGGTCATGGGACGAGACCGTCACCGACCTCGGCATACGCCTGTGCGACGTCGCCCACCAGGACTTCGTCCGGCACGCCCGCACCGTCGCCGACATCCGGGAGGCCCACACCACCGGCCGTATCGCCCTGGTGACGGGGCTGGAGGGCGCGGAGTCCATCGGCGGCAGCCTCGACCGGATCGACGTGCTGTACGGACTCGGCGTGCGTCAGCTCGGCGTCGTCTACCAGGCCGAGAACGCCCTCGGCTACGGGTTGCAGGCCCCGGTCGACCACGGCCTGACCGCTTTCGGACGCCGGGCCGTGCGGCGCATGAACCGCCTCGGCATGGCGATCGACGTGTCGCACGCCGGTGACCGCACCACCCTGGACGTCATCGAGGCGAGCGAGCACCCGGTGCTCATCACCCACGCGGGGGCGAGGGCGGTGTGGAACACGCGGAGGATGAAACCCGACGAGGTGATCACCGCGTGTGCGGCACGGGGCGGACTCATCGGCCTGGAGGCCGCGCCGCACACCACGCTCAGCGCCGCCCACCCGCGCCACGACGTGGAGTCGGTCCTCGACCACCTGCGGTACTGCGTGGACCTGGTCGGGGTCGAGCACGTGGCCTTCGGCCCGGACACCTTCTTCGGCGACCATGTCGCCCTGCACGCCGAACTCGCGGGCACGCTGGGCCTGGCCGCCTTCCACGCGGCGGGCCCGGCCTTCACCCCGACCGACCACGTCCGCGGACTGGAGAACCCGGGCGAGTGCTTCCCCACACTGGTGCGCTGTCTGGTGCGCGACGGATGGGACGACGCCTCGATCACCGCCGTCCTCGGAGGGAACGTGCTGCGCGTCCTGGAACAGATCTGGGGGACCGGCCGATGACGACCCGTGCCCTCGCGGGCCCCGGCGGCACCGACGCGCCGTGGCTCACCCGGCGGGAACAGGAGTGGCTGGGCACGCACCTGCGGACGTGGCTCGGCAGCCGCGCCACCGTGCCGCTGACACCGGCCCCTCGGCCCTTCCACCCCCCGGCCGCCCGGGTACGGACGTCCAGGGACCGGCCGCGCGCGGTGGACGCCTTCTTCCACCACTGTCTGGGCGTCTACCGGGCCGTCCTGGACGGCACGGTCCCGCCCGTGGTGGCCCGCGCGCTGTACGGGGATCTGCCGCCGCACCTGGGGCTGGACTTCCACCGCTCGCTCGGGGCGGCGGCCACCGCCGTACCCCGGAGCTACCGGACCGACGAGTCGCTCGACGGCCGGATGTACGAGATCCAGGCACCGGGCTCCGGCTGGGGCGAGTACCTGCTGCTCGCGGACCACGCCGCCGCCTTCCACCCCGGCACCGCACCCGACGCCGCCACGGTGGCGCAACGGTACGTCGACGCCCTCCGGCGGGCCGTGGGCACGGACGACCCGGCCGTGCTCTACCTGACCGACACCGCGACCGGCCAGACCGGGGTGCGCTACTTCGTGGAGCGCACGCGTGCGGCGGGAGCCCGCTACTACGGCCTCGACACCGGCGTGGGCCCCGACGACGTACGGCACATCCGGTCCCACTCCTTCCCCAGCCTGTTCACCGAGCAGCACCCCTCGGGCCATCTGGCGCGCGCGGCACGGGAGCCGCACCTGTACGACCCGTCCGTCAACGCCCTCTTCTTCAGCAAGATCACGACCGCGCTGCCGTTCTGGCGGTTCACCCGCGACCTCTTCTCCGACGCGGACCGGTCGCTGTTCCCCCACACGGCGGTCCTGGAGGCGGAGGGGGTGCAGATGCCGGACGGACAGGTGCTCCCGTACCGCGCGTTCGCGGCGGGCCTGCAGAAGACGCCCTACTTTCTCAAGTACGCGGGCCATGACGTGTACCGCGGCAGCGGCGGCGCGGGCATCCACCTCCTCGACGGGCGGTCGCCGCACGGCGAGGAGGCCCTCGCGCGGGCGCGGGAGCAGTCGGCGGCCGGCCGTACCTGGATCGTGCAGGAGGCGCTGGACGCCCACGACGCCGCGTGGGACGCGCAGTACCGGGGCGTGACCGGCCGGATTCCCAAGCTGAGCGTGCTGTGCGCCCTGGGCACCTACCTCGGCTCGATGGTGCTCGCGGGCACCGCCGACATCGTGCACGCCGGGACCAGCGACGCGCTCGCCCTGTGCGCGGAGCCCCCGGCCGAGCCGCCGCGGCCCCTGCCCGCGCGGTCCTCCGGCCCCTGCCGGATGCCCGCCGCCCGTACCCACTGCGACGAAGAGGAAAGGGAGTGGGCATGACCACGCGCCGGATGCGACTGGCCGCCTCGGTCAAGGGTCTCGGCTACCACGCCAGCGCCTGGATGATCCCCGGAGTACCGCCGGTGGCGGACTTCGCGCACTACCGCGCGATGGCGGAGACCGCCGAACGGGGCCTGTTCGACCTGCTGTTCATCCCGGACCGGCTGGCCGCCGCGCTGTACGACGTCCCGCGCGGCGCACTCGGCAGGGCGTCCACGGTCACCGACCTCGAACCGCTGACCCTGCTGGCCGCGCTCGCGCCGGTGACCTGCCGCATCGGACTGGCGGCGACCATGTCCACCACCTTCCAGGAGCCCTACACCACCGCCCGTTTCTTCGCCTCCCTCGATCACATCAGCGGCGGCCGGGCCGCCTGGAACGTCGTCACCTCCACCCTGCCGGAGGAGGCCCGCAACCACGGCCTGGCGGCCATGCCGTCGAAGGCGGAGCGGTACGGGCGCGCCGAGGAGGCGGTGGACGTGGTCACCGCGCTGTGGGACAGCTGGGACTCCGACGCCTTCGTCCACGACACCGGGACGGGCCGCTACTTCGACCCCGCGAAGATGCGCCGCCTGGACCACCGAGGACGGCACTTCCGCGTCGACGGGCCCCTCAACGTGCCCCGCACGCCGACCGGCAGGCCCGTCATCGTCCAGGCCGGGGCCTCCCCGGCGGGACGCGAACTGGCCGGGCGCACCGCCGAGATCGTCTACACCGTGCAGAACGAACTGTCCGCGGCCCAGGCCTACTACCGGGACGTCAAGCAACGCGCCGCCGCTCACGGCCGCGACCCGGCGGGCCTGCTCGTCCTGCCCGGTGTCCTGCCCGTGCTCGGGGAGACACGGGCCGCCGCCCACGACCGGCTCCGCCACCTCCGGGAACAGATCGACCCGCAGCTGGGCCTGGCCCATCTCGCCCTCTTCCTCGGCGACCTGTCCTCGTACGATCTGGACGGTCCCGTGCCCGAGCTGGAGGACGACCCCGCGGTGCCGAGCCGCCGCCGCCTGTGGCTGCGCATGGCCCACGAACAGAAACTGACGATACGTCAGCTCTATCAGGCCACCGCGATAGCCAACGGCCACCTGGAGGCCGTCGGCACCGCCGCCGACGTCGCCGACATCATGGAGGAGTGGTTCACCGAAGGCGCCGCGGACGGCTTCAACGTCATGTCGGCCCTCGCACCCCAGGACCTCGACGCCTTCGTCCGCCTCGTGGTGCCCGAACTCCAGCGCCGGGGCCTGTTCCGCGACCGGTACGAGAGCACCACGCTCCGCGGGAACCTCGGACTCGCACCGCGCTGAACGCGCGCGGGAATTGTCAGACAGGCCCTAGACCGGCCGGGCCCCGTCGAGGACCAGCTTCGCCGCGACCGCCGCACCGTCGGTGCGGATGCTCGGGGCGAGGGCGGCGGCGCGTTCGCGGACCGTGGGGGAGAGGGCGGTCGTGAGGGCGGCGGTCAGGGACTCCGCCGTCGGCACCGGCCCGTCGTGGGCAACGCCGATCCCCGACCCGGCGACCCGGCCCGCCCAGTACGGCTGGTCGGCGACCTGCGGCACCAGCACCTGCGGCACACCGGCCCCCGCCGCCGTCACCGTCGTACCGGCACCGCCGTGGTGGACGACGGCGGCGACCCGGCGGAACAGCGCCTGGTGATTGACGTCGCCCACGACGAGGACGTCGTCCCCCTCGTCGACGGGCGCCAGCCCGGCCCACCCGCTGCCGAGCAGTACCCGGCGGCCCCGCGCCCGCGCCGCCGCGACGACCGCGCGGGACACCGCCGCCGGGTCGGCCCCGCGCAACGGCATGCTGCCGAAACCGACGTAGACCGGCGCGGACCCGGCGGCGAGGAACTCCACCAGGTCGGCGGGCAGGGGCCGTTCGTCGGTGCGCAGCCACGCCCCGGTCTGCGTCACGTCCAGGTCGGACGTCTCCCGCCAGGGACCGAGCACGGGGTCGGTGGCGAGGAGAGGGTGGTCGCCGTGGACGTGGTCGCGGACACCGTCCACCGCCGGCAGCCCGACGGAGGCCCGGTGCGCGTTGACCGTCGGCCCGAACAGGGCTTGCAGATGCGCCGAGTTGAGATCCCACAGGGTCCGGTTGTCGGCGCCTTCGGCCGGAATCTCCTGGCCGGGCCAGGGCGCGGGCGCCTGATGCGGGGAGGGCAGGTAGGAGGTGGACAGCGCGGCGAACGCCCAGGCGGCGCCCAGCCGTTCGGCGGCGGCCCGCGCCCCGGCGACAGCGGGCAGCGACCCGGTCGCGACGACGGCGAGATCCCGTACGCCGTCCGCCGCCGTACCGCCGTCGGCCACCTCCGTACCGGCCGCCTCCGTACCGGCCGCCTCGATGACGGCCGCGTCCGCGAGGGCGGTCAGCTCGGCGGCGATGTCCGGCAGCGACGTCTTCCCCGGCACCCGCCCGGTGGCGAGCGCGCGGATCGGCCAGGCGAGCGCCACCATCGGCAGCCCGGCCGCCCCCACCAGCTCCGCGAAGTCCGGCGGGACACACAGCCGCACCTCCGCCCCCAGCTCCCGCAACCGCAGCGCCAGCGCCACGACGGGCTCCACATCACCCCGCGACCCGTACGACGACAGCACTACACGCTTCACACGATCACCCGTTTCCGCAGGTCCTGGCCTTGGACGCACCATCCTGCGGCACACCCGGGGCCTTGCGGCAAGCCCCCCGCCGCGCTATACCTTGAGAAGGGCGAGGAGAGCCGACAAAGGCATCCTCGCCTCAGTCATGCACGGCCCGCGGCGGCGGCGGAGACACCGGATTCCACGGAATCCACGGAATTCGGTAGGTCGGCACGCCCACCAGGCACCACGAGCCCCCCGCCGGCCCCGCTCCTTCCCCCTCCACTTGCCCCTCTCCGGTGGCTGGCGAGGGTCTCCGCCCAGCCGAGGGTGGTGACCGCGCCGCAGGTGAGGACGGTGACGAGGGCGAGGAGGAGGACGGTGTGCCCGCCGGGCGGGAAGTCGTCGAGCCCGGAGACGGCGATGAGGACGGCGGCCGCCGCGATCGACGGGTTGTGCCAGAGATAGATGCTGAGCGCGCGGGAGTTGATCCGCCGCAGCGCCTCCACGAGACGGGGCCGCCGGGTGAAGAAGTCCGCGGACGGCTGGAACCCGAGCAGCAGGACGACGAACCCGGCGGACCAGAGGGCGTTGCCGAGGGGGATGTACCCGAGGTCGAGCCCGTACTCGGTGGTGTGGGTCAGGAACCAGGCCGCCCCCGCGGCGGCGAGCACGCCCGCCAGCACGATCCGCACCCGCCCGCTCAACCGGTCGAGCAGCCCGTCGTGATGGGCGAACCCGAGGAACCAGCAGCCCGCGTACGTGCAGAACTCACCGACGATCGTCCCGGCCGGGTCCGGCAGATACCACCGCTCGGTCTCCAGCATCACCAGCACGGCGAACGGCACCGTCAGCGCGAGCAGCGGCAGCCGCCGGAAGAGGGGCAGCAGCAGCGGCGACAGCAGCACGAACCAGAGGTACGCCCGCAGGTACCAGAGCACCTCCCACAGCGGGGCGCCCCAGTCGCTGCCCGGCGGGTCCACGACGGGCAGCACCCAGTACAGGCACCGCCACGTCACCTCCCAGTCGCCGTCCCCCCGGGCCCGCCACCCCATCAGGGCCACCGCGACGGCCCCCAGCACCCACAACGGCACCAGCAGCCGCCGCAACCGCGAGCCCACCACCTCCCGCACCGCCCGCCCCCGCGACAGGGAGGCCGCCATCAACGACCCCCCGAGCCCGAACATCACCCCCATCGACGGAAACACGACGGTCAGCCAGGCGGCACCGGTCGCGTGATACACCACGACCCGCACGATCGCCACAGCCCGCACCAGATCGAGATACCCACTCCGCCCACGCCCAGAAGTCATCACCCCAGGCTGCGCGGGGGGCCATGAGATTTCGGTGAGGCCCGCGCACGGGAATCACGTGGTTGACCTGTGGACTTGCCCGACGCCCCACCCGCCCGCAGCCATGCGGCCGGAGGACGGCTCCGCCTCCCCTCCCGGTCGGCGGCGTCAGGGGGCCGGGTCCGCCGCAGGCGCGCCGCCCGCCGGGTCGGCGGCGGTCGCCCGGACGACCGGGAGCCCTGTCGCGGCGCCGTCAGCCGGGCGCGGCAAGGGGGACATGGTCCGCTCCAGGAGCAGCCGGGTGCCCGTCAGGCGGGCGGCCAGTTCCTCGGAGTGCTCACGCAGCACGCGCAGATCGGTATCGCCGTCGAGCTTCTGCGACCACAGCACACCACGTCCCAGTTCCAGCAGTTCGAGGGCCTGTTCCGGTCGCTCCGCGTCAAGCTGGGCGGCGGCCGCCGTCGTGGCGAGACCCCCGCCACCGACCGTCAGGAGCATCTCCTGATTGATGCGGTCGAGACCTCGCCAGGCGGCCGTCGGCAGCAGCCGAACGGCCAGGGAAGCGGCCTCGACCCGCTCCGCCGGCCCGGCGTTGCAGTGCCGGCCTAACCGCGTCCAGAACGAGGCCGCGACCAGACGTCGCCACGCGGGGGCGGACTCCGTCAGAGCCAGGCGCCGCCACGCATCGGCCGAGCGGCGCCAGAACCCGGTGGCTGACGAAGACGAGGCCGCCACCGTCGCGTCGGAGTCCGTACCGGCTTCGGGGTCCGCGTCGGCGTCCGGCCGGGACGGGTGGGCCTCCTCGACGTCGGCCCACTGCCAGAACAGCACAGCCAGCCAGCGCAGCAGCTCGGACTCTTCCGCCGGGGTGGCGTCGACCAGCCGTGACTCCACCGTGCGTACCGCCGTGTCGAGTCCTTCGGCCGAACCGGATAACTCGGAGCGCACCACGGCGATCTCGACCTGGGGCAGCCAGTCCGGGTCGCGGGGCTGACGGCGGCGCAGGACGGCCTCCGCCTGGTCGAGGTAGCTCGCCTCGGACAGCGCCTCGGCCTGGAGCACCAGGGCGTGCACGCGGTTGCGCGCCAGCCCCGCGCTCTCCACGTCACGGCGCGGCATGAGCCGGTCGGCGTCCTTGAGATACCAGTGCGCCCGCACGATGTCCTCGGCGTCGCGGAAGATCTCGTAGCGCAGGACCAGGACCGCCGCCAGTTGGGACAGCACGATGCCCCGCTGTCTTCCGTATCCCGACGAGCTCGAGGAGACGGACCACATGAAGGTGCGGCTGAGGGCCTCCGCCTGCTCGATGGCGGTCACCGCGCGCTCGAGATCCGCTACGGCCCACAGCGCCTGGAAACGGGTGTCGTAGGCGCCTGCGAGCCGACACAGCAGGTGGGCCCGCATGAACTCGTCCATCGGCGGCCACTGGACGGTGTCGTAGGCAAGTTTTCGGGGTGGGAACTGCCGGTTCCAGCGGCGCAGTCCTTCCCGGACGGAGAGGCGTGGCCGTGCGGTGCTCTCCCGCCGACCGCACAGCTCGCTCGCGTTCTGGAAGTACGAGATCGCCGCGTCGACGTCCCGTGAGTCTGCGCGCTGTTCGAACCGGCTGATCAGGGCCTCGGCCAGCGCGATCCGGTCCAGTGCCTCGGCCTCCCACGAGGTGGGCGGGGTCGCGAGCGCCTCCTCGCCCAGGGTGATCGCCCGATCGAGTTGCCCGGGATCGTTCGCGAGCGCGGAGAGCGACACGCGGACCTCCATCTCCACGCGGCGCATCAGGTCCCGCGTCCAGGTGGGCATGGACGGCGCGGCGCGCAGGGCAGCCAGCCGCTCTGCCAGGTCCCGCGCCTCCTCCAGGTCGCCCGCCTCGACCGCGCGCACCGCGCGCCCCATGGCCGGACGCCACACCAGGAAGAAGCTGAAGGACACCGTCATGCGCCTTTTGACCAGCGCCATGTCGAGGATGCGCGGACGTTTCACGGGCAGACCTCGACCGTACGCAGCCGGGTGATGCCGACGAGAGGCAGTTCCACGGTCGTACCGCCGTTCTTCAGCCAGACAGTGCCCCGGGCGACGCGCGTCACCGTCCCGCAGACGCTTCCCGTGCCGGGGGAGGTGATCTCCACGGCGGGTTTCTTGGCCGCGGGGCCGTACCAGGTCGCGCCCACCGCGACGACGAGGAGGCAGGCGCAGCCGAGGCTGAGCGTGATGCCCCCGCGCATGGCTTTCAGCGCACTCCTGGCCTCCTTGTGTTCGATCGCCGACCGGGTGGCGCGCATGCCCGCCGGGACGGACGCGAGCGGGCCGTGCGCGGCCCGGTTCAGGAGATAGGCACCGACCGCCCCGCAGATCAGGGCCGCCAGCAGCAGCAATCCGACGACGGATGCCCAGCTCTGCTCCAACTGCCCCACGTCGTTACGCCCCTTGACGAGGCCGAAGCCGACGAGCCCGGCCATGAGGACGCCGACGGCGTTGCGCCAGCCGGTGGCCGCCGCCCGGAGTCTGGGCAGCGCTTCCCGCGCCAGCCGGTGGCGCTCCTGCGCGGCCAGCAGGTCACGCGGGCTCGCCGGGCGGGCCGACGCGGTGACGCGGCGCGGCACGTTCACGACAACACCATGGGCCAGTAGGCGCCGCAACCGGTCCGGCCCTCGGGGCGGTCGGCGTGCTCGCCCACGCACACACAGCTCACCGGAATCTCGTGTCCGCCCGTCGCGTTCGCCTGGGCGCCCGCGGCGGCTGCCCTGTAGACGGGCTCGAAGAGTTCGACGTCGAGGGCGGCGCCGCAGCGCGGACAGGTGCAGATCAGGACGTAGTCGTCGCCGTAGGCCTGTTCCAGGGTGTGGCTCCCCGCGACCTCGATGGCGTAGTACGGCTCGTTGATCTCCTGGTAGGGAACGGGTTGGTGACTTGTCGGAGTCGTCACGCGGCTTCCTTCCGGGCACTTCGGGGTGAGGGGATCAGGGACCGATGTGGATGAAGGGCACCCAGGTCGTCAGCCGCAGGTGATCGCTCCGCGTACCGCCGCGCCGTTCCTGCCGCTGCCGTGCCAGGGACCGGTCCCGTTCACGCATCCCGCGCACGGCCCGGTGGAGTCGCCGTGCGGCGTCCGCGGGGTCGAACCCGGAAGCGGAGGCTTCCCCGGCGCCGGGACCGCCGACGCGGGTCCCCGGGGCGTCCGCCGTGTAGAAGTCCCGCGTGATGACGGACGCGGCGCTGTCCTGCACGGACCAGAGCGTGCCGATGACATGACGGAATCCGGCGAAGTGCAGGGCCGCGGCCAGGGTGATCGCCTCGTCGGCCAGATCCGTGCCCCCCACCGCGGTCTGGCAGGCGGACAGGAAGGCGAACTCCCCGGTGAAGCGCTCCTCGACCAGGTTGTGGACGGTCAGGACTCCGTTCCGCAGCGCGATCCCGCCGTCTCCGGGGCTGTCGAGCCGCTGCGCCGCGTGACTGCTGAAGTGGGCCCGGGGATGCCCGCTCAGAGCCGCCAGCACCGCCTCGACGGTGGCCTCCTCACCGCGCAGCGACGTCAGACGGTGGCCGAACGCGCTGCGCAGGGAGTCCTGGTCCGCCTCGTGGGCGGGCAGTGACGGCAGACCGTCCGGTTCCGGCGCGACGAAGAGCATGCCCGGGGGGTCCGTCCGGTCTGCGGCGTCCGGGAGCCGGGGGCGGTCGCGGGCCGCGATCAGCGCTCGCACGGTCGGCGTATAGGAGGACACCACCCGGTCCAGGACGGTCCGGTACTCGTCACCCTCCTCCCCGGAGTGGTGACCGGCCGCGTGCAGCGGCAGCAGGGCGAGCAGCCCGGTGGGGCACCACCAAAGGCGGGGAAGGGGGGCGCCGGGGACGGCGGGGCCGCGGTGCCCCAGGTCGTCCAGGACGGGCTGCGCGATCGCGTCCCAGAGCCAGGCCGTGAGACCGGCGATCTCCCGCTCGGCCGCGTCACGCGCGTCGGACAGGGACCGCCGCGCCTTCGCGATCCTCGCGAACACCCTTCGTCTCCGGTCACCCCTGCTGAACGGCACCATGGTGCGCTGGAGGTTCCAGCCTGCCTGCTCCAGGGCCCTCAGACAGTTCAGGTACGCGGTGGCACGGGTGGCGACCTCGACCGGCGTCAGCAGAGCCAGCGGCAGGGAACGGACGCTGTCGTCGACGAGAAGAAGGGCGTCGCTCCGGTCCTCGCTCAGGTTGAGGACCACCACAGCCCCTTCGCGGGCGGCGGCAGTCAACGAGGCGGCGGACGGCGGAAGGAGGAAGTCCGCCAGGTGCGGCACCTGTTGGTCGCGGCCCAGCTGCCGCACTTCCTCAACTAGCTCGTCCCACCTGCGGGTCAGAGCGATCCGCCGATCGACGCCGTATGTTGACCATTGCTGCCCACCGTCCACCGGCACCCCCCTCGCAGAGCCTAGAGACCCGGGCGGTGCCGTGTCAGGGAGTCCGGCACGTCGGGTGGGTGGTCGCGGTCAGGAATCCGCTGACCGGTGACCTGTGGGTGACGCCTGCTCGGCAGACACAAGCGTCATGGACTCGCGGGTGCTTCGGGGGTTCTCGCCCACGAGCTGACGAGGAAGGGGAGCAGGCCATGAAGACGCCTGTCGAGCAGTTCGCCGCACTTGTCGGCACACCGGGCAACGCGGTCCCACGACAGGACTGGAGCGAGATCGCCGGAGAGATGGGATGCGAAATCCCCGAGGACTACCGGCAGTTCATCGACGTCTACGGAGGCGGTCAGCTCGACGGCTATCTCTGGGTCCTCGAACCGCGGTGCGCGAAGTCCCCCTACGACCTCATTCGCCTGACCGAGGAGTGTGACGAGGCGTTCGCGCTGCTGTGGGAGGACGGCGAGGCCCCGCCCCAGGACCTGCTGCGCGCCCCCGGGAGCCGTGTCATCCCCTGGGCCACGACGGACAACGGGGAGTTTCTCTACTGGCTCGCCGCTCCGGGCGCGCATCCCGCCAGGTGGCCCGTTCTGGTGAACGAGGCCCGCGGCGCCTGGTGGGAGCGGTTCGACGTCGGATGCGCCGATCTTCTGGTCGGTCTCCTCTCGGGGGAGATCCGCTCGGAGATCCTCTCCCGTTCGTTCCCGCTTCCACGTCACACTTTCGAGGAGGTCGGCCGATTCTGACCGTGCCCTGCTGCGCCGCTCAGCCCACCTGCCCCATCCCCGCCGCGTTCGGCCAGCTCTGGGCGTTGGGCCAGCCGGTGGTGGCCGCGGGGGAACAGCCCGCACCAGATCGAGATACCCACTCCGCCCACGCCCAGAAGTCATCAGCCCAGGCTGCGTGGGGGGCCATGAGATTTCGGTGAGGCCCGCGCACGGGAAGGCGCCGGTGGCTCACCCGTTCCGCAAGGATGCCGCGAAGTCGGCGAGGGCCCGGAAGTCGTTGTCCCGCAGACCGATCCGCGGGTCGACGTGGTGCAGCAGGCCGCGCCCCCGGTGGTGGGCGGTCACGTACTCCTGGTCCAGCGCGCTCTGTTCGTCGTCCACCCAGGCGAAAGGGCGGCCGTCGGCGTGGTCCACCAGGACCGCGGTCTTCCAGTGGACTCCGTCGGGGCGCTCCTGGAACAGCACGTCACCGAAGTCGACGAAGGGCAGCTCGGGAAGGCCGAGCACCGGGGCGATCCACTGGTTGGCGCTCGCCATCCAGGTGGAGGCCCAGCACAACTCGTAGCCGAGTGCGCTCAGTTCCCGCCCGTGCTCCGGGTTGAGCCAGACCCGCAACGGCCGCCGACGGGACGAGAGCGTCCGCCCCTCCGCCGCCTCGTCGTCGCGGGGGACCCGGAGGGTGGTGTAGCCCGCCGGACGTCTCTCCGGCTTGGCCGCGTACGGGTTGAGCGGTCCGTCCACGTCCAGGAACAGCAGAGGGCGACTCATCTGTCCCCCCTGTCATGCTCATCGTCGGCTGTGCCGGGAAGCGTAGCCGCACCTGCGCGCGGAGCCCCGAGGGGCCGCTCAGCCCACCTGCCCCATCCCCGCCGCGTTCGGCCAGCTCTGGGCGTTGGGCCAGCCGGTGGTGGCCGCGGGGGAGAGGCCGTTGGTGCCGCGGACCTGGGCCGCGGTGAGGCCGCCGCGGGCCGGGACGCCGGGCGGGGTGGGGCCCATCGGCATCTGGGCGGCCGGGGCCTGGGGCATCGAGGGAGGGGTCATCGCGGGCGGCGGGACCGGGGACATGGCCGCCGCCGCGGCGGGCATCGCGGGCATGGACGGCATCGACGGCGTCGATGGCATGGCGGGGATCGACGGCATCGACGGTGTCTGTGGCATCGGGGCCGGGGTCGGCGCGGGGGGCGGGGTCATCGGTATGGGGGCCGGGGCGGGGGCCGGTTGGGTGGGGATCGCCGAGAGCGGGGGTGCCGCCGCCGGGACCTGCTGGGGCGGGAAGATCTGGGCCGCCGCCGGGATGGGGGCCGGGGCGGGCGCCACGAGCGGGGTCGGCTCGGGGACCGGGGCCGGGGTCGGAAGCGGGGTCGGGAACGTTGCCGCGGCCGGGGTCGGTGCGGGGGCCGGGGTCTCCGCCGGCATGGGCTGGGCGGCGCCGGCCGCCGGGGCGAGCGGCTGCCCCGGCTGACCGGCCCCGGGGGCCTGGGCGGCCGCGACGGCCGGGGCCAGGCCCTGCGGACCGGCGGCGAGTGCCTGGGCCGCGAGGCCCTGCATCCCGGCGCCGTTGGTCGCTCCCACCAGGCGGTCCACCGCCGCCATGCCCGAGCTGTAGCCCAGCTCGGGCACGGCGGCTCCCCTCCTGGTCCCGTAGAGCACCTGCTCCAGGCCGGACACCAGGCGACGAACGTCCACCTGGGGGCGCACCACGAGCCTCAGGAAGCGGCTGGAGGAACCGATCTTGTTGCCGCACTCGCGGACCAGAATCCGGTGCTCGGTCAGCATCCGGTCCCGCACGACGGTCCCCTCCGCGCCCACGGGCAGCCGTACGAAGAGGAAGTTCCCCTGGGAGGGGTAGACGGTCAGTCCGGGCAGCGCGGAGAGCTGGCTCGCCATGTCCAGCCGGTCCCGCCGCACCTGCATCAGACTCTGCGCGTACTCCGCGCCGTGCTCCTTCAGCATGAACACCACGTGCTCCGCGAAGGAGTTGAGGTTCCACTTCGGCAGCATCGACCGCACCCGGCCCGCCAGCGCCGGGTTGGCGACGAGATAGCCGAACCGGATGCCGTGCAGGCCGAAGTTCTTGCCCAGGCTGCGCAGCACGACCACGTTGGGCCGCAGCATCGCCTCCTGCACCACGCTCGGTTCGGCCTCCGCGTCGGCGAACTCCAGGAACGACTCGTCGATGACGATCAGGTCCAGATCGGCCATCGCGTCCATGAACTGCACCAGCGACTCCCGGTGCAGGAACCCGCCGTCGGGGTTGTTCGGGTTGCAGATCACCGCGACCCGCGTGCCGCGCTTGCGGATGAACTCGGCGTACTGCGCCAGGTCCAGGGCGAATCCGCTGGACTCCTGGAGCGGGAACATGTCGACCCGCTTGCCGGTCTCCATCGGCTGGTCGGTCCAGCGGCCGAACGTCGGCACCGGCACGGCCAGCGACTCCCGCACCAGCAGGTGGTCGATCCAGGTGATGAGTTCGGTGGAGCCGTTGCCCATCGCCACGGCCTGCGGCGGGAGTTGGAGCAGGCTGCACAGTTCGGCGGTGATCGTGTCGGCGCTGCTCGGGTAGTACGTGATGATGTCCCGCAGCCGCGCCGCCATGTCGTCGAACATCTGCGGGGTGGGGAAGTAGGGATTGCAGGGGATGCAGAAGTCCACCGGCCCGGCCCCGTCGCCGCCCTCGCGCGCCAGCGCCGCCATCGACGGGCTGTGCGCGGCGGTGCTGCGGAACAACGAGGTGACGTTGTCGGGCATGGAACCTCCGTATGGGGCGGGCCCGGTGGGGACGGCCGGGCCCGTCGTCATGTGGGTGGCCCGCGCGGGGGAGCGCGGGCCACCGTCACATACGGAGACGGGAGGGGAAATGTTCACCGCGTGGGGAAACAGTGGCAGAACATAGAGGAGGTGAGGGGCGATAGCGCAAGGTAGCCGCGCCGCAGCGGATCGTTTCCCACACAACCTTCACAGGCAGACCTAGGAACGTCACACTCCGGGAACTTAGTCTTCCCGCGTCATGGACTACTGCCTCCCGTGCCGTCGGCACCTCAACGGCGCCCTCGCCTGCCCGGGGTGCGGAGCGCCCGCCACCCCCCAGCCCCACGGCACACAAGAGCCCCACAGCGCACCGGAGTTCGCCTCCGCGGACGACTCGGACAACGTTGCCGAAGCCCGCGCAGACCGCGCCGAAGCCACCCCGGCCACCAATACCACGGTCACCCCGGCCCCCGGCGCCGGGACCACCCCGGACTCCGCCGCCCACGGCTCCGCCGAGAACGCCGCCGACGCCCCCGGCGGGGACCCCGAGGGCGACACCGCCGGGCACCCCGCGGACCCCGCCGACACCCCGTCCGCGCGCCGCGACCGCAAGGCCGCCGCACACCGCCGCCGCCGACGCCGTACCGTCCTCGTCGCGGTCGGCTTCCTGCTGGCCGCCGGTGCGCTCAGCCTGGCCGAACTCGGCATCGACGCACCGGGGTTCGGCTCCTCGTCGCGTCCGTCCACGGCGGGCGGCGAGTCGGCGCAGGCGCGCGCGGACGAGTCGCCCGGTGTCACGGCCGAGCCGGTGAGCGACGCGTCCGGCACCCCGGACGCCTCCCCCTCCGCGGACCCCTCGGCGTCCGCGTCCGCCTCGGCCTCCTCCTCCGCCTCGGCGTCCCCCAGCACCTCCGCCACCCCCGACGCCGAGGACGACGGCGACGGCGTCCCCCAGTCGGCCCCCGCCCCGGACTCCGCCCCCGCCTCCTCCGCCGCGACCAAGCCCTCCGACAAGCCGTCCCGCCCGCCGACCTCCGCCCCGGCGACCACGTCCCCGCCCCCGGAACCCTCCCCGTCGGAGTCCTGCGACCGCTTCCTGTGGTGGTGCACCTGAGCGCCTGAGCGCCTGACCAGCGGGCTAGCAGACCAGCGGACCAGCAGACCAGCGGCCCACCGGTCTCGCGGCCCACCGCTCTCGCGGACCCGCCGGACCCCCACAGCGCCGCGGAACGCCGGTCACATGCCGACGCGCACCGACCGGCCCCAGGACGTTCCGTCGGTCTGGGTGCCCGCGACGTCGGGGTCTTCGCAGATGTGGAGCCGAAGCCGACGGTTTCGGGTCAGGCCGGTTTCAGGACGTCCCGCAGGACGTCCTCCAGCGTGGTCCTGGCCAGTTCCCTGCGCAGGGCGGCCTCCACGTCGTCGTACACGGCGGTCAGGGCCGGGCCGATGCCGTGGCCCACGACGCACTCGGCGTTCGGGGCCGCGCGGTGCAGGGCGAAGAGCGGCCCCGGTTCGACGGCCTGGTGGACGTCGAGCAGGGTGATCTCCGCCAGGTCCCGCGCCAGCATCCACCCCGCCCCCGCGCCGCGCCGCGATTCGGCGAGCCCGGCCTTGCGCAGCTCGCCCAGCAGGCGGCGGATCACCACGGGGTTGGTGTTGACGCTCTCCGCGATCTGCTCGGAGGTGGCGACCTCGTGGCCGCGCCGCTGGTACAGCCCGATCCACGTCAGGGTGTGCGCCGCGATGGTCAGCCTGCTGTTGGCGCTCACGTCGGACTCCACCTCCCGCACTCTCGGACTTCGGTCGTAACTTTAATTGTTACGGCTGTACGGGGCAAGCCGCTGGTCAGGGGCCCGCCCGCCACCGGGCCCCGTCACCCGCACCCAGGGCTCCTCGGGGCCCCAGACCCCCTCACGACCTGAGGATCACCAGTTCCCGCGTCGCCCGCGTCATCGCCACGTACCGGTCCACCGCGCCCTCGACGCCGTCGCCGAAGCGGTCCGGGTCGACGAGGACGACGAGGTCGAACTCCAGGCCCTTGGAGAGTTCCGGGGTGAGGGACGCGACGCGCGGGCGGGCCCGGAAGGCGGGGGCGCCGATCACGCAGGCCGTGCCCTCGTCGTGCGCGGCGAGCCAGTCCGCGACGACCGTCTCCAGGTCCGCGACGGAGCCGTGGCCGACCGGAACTCCGCCGCTGCGTACGGACGTCGGCACGTTGGCGTCCGGCAGCGCGGCCCGGATCACCGGCTCCGCCTCGGCCATCACCTCTTCCGGCGTACGGTAGTTGACGCTCAGCGAGGCCACCTCGACCCGGTCCAGGCCCACCCGCGCCAGCCGCTCCCGCCACGACTCGGTGAACCCGTGCCGGGCCTGCGCCCGGTCACCGACAACGGTGAAGCTCCGGGACGGGCAGCGCAGCAGCAGCATCTGCCACTCCGCATCGGTGAGTTCCTGCGCCTCGTCCACGACGACGTGCGCGAACGGCCCGGCCAGCGGGTCCGCGGCGGTGCCGGGCAGCGCGTTCTCGTCGACGAGGGTGTCCTTGAGGTCCTGCCCGTGCAGCATGTTCACCGCGCCCTCGCCGTCGTCGTCGGCCCGCAGCAGCCCCTCGATGACCCCGGCCATCCGCTCCCGCTCCGCCGCCACCGACGCGGCCCGCCGTCGCTTGCGCAGCGCCGCCCGCGGGTCCCCGAGCCGCTGCCGCGCCGCGTCGAGGAGCGGCAGGTCGGACACCGTCCACGCCTGGGCGTCGGCGCGCTGGAGCCGCCGTACCTCGTCCGGCGCGAGCCAGGGCGCGCACAGCCGCAGATACGCGGGGACCGTCCACAGGTCGCCGACCAGGTCGGTCGCCTCCAGCATCGGCCAGGCACGGTCGAGCGCGCCGACCAGTTCGCGGTCGGCGGCCAGCGCCCGGCCGAACAGCTGCTCCGGGGCCTCCCCGCGGTGCTTCTCCCGTACGAGCGTGACGAGTTCGGCCCAGATCAGGTCGCGGCCCTCGTTGTGCGGGGTGCCCGCCTCGGCCGCGCCGAACACCTCCGCCCAGTCCTCGGCGGTGATCCGGGCCGCGCCCCAGGGCGTGGTGACCGTCAACGGCTCGGTGGGCGGCTCCTCGTAGAACGCGACGGCCTTCTCGATCGCCTTCACCATGCCCGCCGTCGCCTTCAGCCGGGCCGCCTCCGCGTCGGGCTCCTCGCCCGCCGCGGCGCCCTCGGGCACCAAGTCCCGTACGGTGCAGGTCCGTACGCCCTCCTCGCCGAGGCTCGGCAGGACGTCGGCGACGTAGTCCAGATACGGCTGGTGCGGTCCGACGAACAGGACACCGCCGCGCTTGTGCCCGAGCCGGGGGTCGGCGTACAGCAGGTAGGCCGAACGGTGCAGCGCCACCACGGTCTTGCCGGTGCCGGGGCCGCCGTCGACGACCAGCGCGCCGCGCGATCCGGCGCGGATGATGGCGTCCTGGTCGGACTGGATGGTGGCGAGCACGTCCCGCATCCGCGGCGAACGGCTGCCGCCGAGGCTCGCGATGAACGCGGACTGGTCGTCGAGCGCGGCCCGCCCCTCCAGTCCGTCGGGGGTGAACACCTCGTCCCAGTAGTCGCTGATCCGGCCGTCGGTCCAGCGGTAGCGGCGGCGGCTCGCCAGCCCCATCGGGCGGGCGTGGGTCGCCGCGAAGAAGGGTTCGGCGGCGGGCGAGCGCCAGTCGATCAGCAGGCGGCGGCCCGCGCTGTCGGTCAGGCCGAGCCGGCCGACGTAGACCGTCTCGCCGTCGTCGGCGCCGACGACGTGCCCCAGGCAGAGGTCCAGGCCGAAGCGGCGCAGGGCGCGCAGCCGCGCGCTCAGCCGGTGCACCTCCGTGTCCCGGTCCATCGCCGCCCGGCCGAGACCGCCGGGCGCCCGCAGCACGGCGTCGAGCTGCCCGGAGAGGTCGGCGATCGTCTCGGCGAGGCTCTCCGCGATCGCCGCGAAGTGCCGTTCGTCACGGCCGGTCAGCGCCGGGTCGGCCTTCGCGGCGAGCCGCGCGGGCAGCCGGAACACGCTGGTGGTGAGAGGGTGCGTGGGGTGCACGGGGTTGACGGGGTTCATGTCATCGGCTCCGATCCGCGCAGGGTCGGGCGACCGACAGAACAGCACACACTTCGCACATCACCAGTTTCCGCAGCTTCCGGCCTTGAGGCAGCGATTCTGCGGCATCACGGGGGCCTTGCCGCAAGCCCCCCGGTGCGCTATACGTTGTAAGTGGCAAGGAGAGCGCCCGCCCGGCGCCGTACTCCTTGCTTCTTTGCTTTCTGCGCCCCCACGCCGGGCCACCACCACGCAGGCCCTTACGACGGCCCGTCCGCCTCCAGCATCCGCCGCAGCAGCCCGCGCAGCGCCCCCCGCTCCTCCTCCGCCAGCCCCGCCAGCGGCTCCCGCGCGAAGCGCAGCGACTGGCGCAGGTCACGGGCGATGCGGCGGCCCTCGTCGGTCGCGGCGGCCAGCTTCACGCGCCGGTCCGCCGGGTCGGGGCGGCGCTCGACCAGGCCCCGCGCCTCCAGCCGGTCGACGATGCCGGTGACGTTGGACGGCTCGCACTTCAGCCGCACCGCCAGCCGCCGCATCGGCAGCGGCTCCACGGAGAGCAGGTGGAGCAGGCGGGCCTGGGCGCCGGTGAGGGCGTGCTCGCCCGCGGCCTCCTCGTAGTCCGCGTAGTACCGCGCGACGACCTCGCCGATCAGGTCGACGACCTCCAGGGTGAGGGTGTCGGGGGCGCGGTGCTTCTCGGGTGCGGGCATGCGGGCCAGGATACCCACTTGCTTGACATCCTGAAATATTCAGGCGCATGGTTGTTTCAGTAACTGAAACATTTTCGTCGCGTATCCGCCGCGCCTCCCGAGGAAGGACCCCGCCACCCCCATGTCCGACACCCCCACGCCCCCGCTCCCCGCCGTCAGCCGCGAATGGCGCCTGCTCAGCCGTCCCGTCGGCTGGCCGAAGGCCGAGGAGTTCGAGCTGGCCGAGGCGGAGATCCGGCAGCCCCGCCCCGGCCAGGTCCTGGTCCGCAACGCCTACCTCTCCGTCGACCCGTACATGCGGGGCCGGATGAGCGCCGCCAAGTCCTACGCGGCCCCCTACGAGCTGGGCAAGGCGATGCAGGGCGGCGCGGTCGGCGAGGTCGTCGCCTCGGCGGCGGACGGCGTGCCCGTCGGCACCCACGTCGTGCACTACGGCGGCTGGCGCGAGTACGCCACCCTCGACGCCCGCCACACCGTCCCGGTGGACCCGGACGCCGCGCCCCTCTCCACCTACCTCGGCGTCCTCGGCATGACCGGCCTCACCGCCTACGCGGGCCTGCTGCGCACCGCGTCCTTCAAGAAGGGCGACGCCGTCTTCGTCTCCGGCGCGGCCGGCGCGGTCGGCAGCCAGGTCGGCCAGCTCGCCCGCCTCAAGGGCGCCTCGCGCGTGGTCGGTTCGGCCGGTTCGGACGAGAAGGTCCGGCTGCTGGTGGAGGAGTACGGCTTCGACGCGGCGTTCAACTACAAGAACGGGCCGGTCTCCCAGCAACTGCGCGAGGCGGCCCCGGACGGCGTCGACGTCTACTTCGACAACGTCGGCGGCGAGCACCTGGAGGCCGCGATCGGCTCCCTCAACCAGGGCGGCCGGATCGCGGTCTGCGGGATGATCTCCGTCTACAACAACACCGAGCCCGCGCCCGGCCCGCGCAACCTCGCCCGGCTCATCCAGACCCGCGGCCGCATCGAGGGCTTCCTCGTCGGCGACCACGCCGACCTCCAGCCCGCGTTCGTCGAAGAGGTCGGCCCCTGGGTCGCCTCGGGCGCCCTCAAGTACCGCGAGACCGTCGTCGACGGCGTCGAGCACACCCTGGAGGCCTTCCTCGGCGTCCTGCGCGGCGACAACACCGGCAAGATGATCGTCAAGCTGTAACGCCGGGTCCGCGAGGGCCGTACGGCCCGCTCCGCACCGGGCGCCGCGGGGTCACCCCCGCCCCAGCGCCGCCCGGTGCGCCGCCGCCACGAACCGCTCGTTCTCGGGGGCCGCCCCGCCGGGGAAGGCGAACCGGCGCCGGGTGTAGCCGTAGGCCAGCCCGCTGCGCGGGTCCGCGAAGGCCTGGCTGCCCGCCGCGCCGCTGTGCCCGAACGCGCCCGCGCCGAGGAACGGGTACCAGCAGTCCGCGGTCGCCTGGAACCCCAGCCCGAACGCCTTGTGGGCGCGCGCCACCAGGTCGTACCCCACGGAGTGCAGCTGCGCGAACTCCGCCGCCGTGTCCTCCTTCAGCAGCGGCGCCTTGCCGTCCAGTTCGCCGATCGCCGCCGCGTACAGCCCAGCCAGCCCGCGCGCCGACGCCACCCCGCCCGCCGAGGCCGGTCCCTTGGCGCGCACCAGCGGATCGTTGGGGAAGGTCTCGATGTCGGTGGGTTCGGCGCCGTGCCGGTTGAAGGCGACCGCGGCGAGGGAGTGCGGCCCGTCCGGTACGGCGTCCAGCAGCGCCTGCTGCGGCGGGGTCGGCGCCATCGGCAGCGTCGTACGGAACCGCGGCTCGTGCCGGGCGGGCAGCCCGAGGAAGAGGTCGAGGCCGTACGGCGCGCGGACGCGCTCCTCGTAGACCTCCTGGAGGGTGCGGCCCGTCGCCCGCCGCACCACCTCGCCGGTGAGGGCGCCGATCACCAGCGCGTGGTAGCCGAACGCGCCGCCGGGCCGCCAGAACGGCCGCTGGTCGGCGAGCCGTTCGGCCATCATCCGGTCGTCGGCGACCTCCTGCCGGGAGAACCCGGTGTCCGTGCCGACCACGCCCGCCCGGTGCGCCAGCAGCTCGCGCAGGGTCAGCGCGCCCTTGCCCTCGGACCCGAACTCCGGCCAGTAGTAGGTCACTCGGCGGTCCAGCTCCAGCGTGCCGTCCTGCACGAGGAGCGCGACCACCAGGTGCGCGGCGCCCTTGGAGGACGAGTACACCCCGTACAGCGCGTCGCCGCCCCCGGCGTCCGCGCTCTCCCCGGCCCACAGGTCGACGACCCGGCGGCCGTGCACGTAGGCGCACAACTGCCCCTCGTAGCCGTCGCCTTCCTCCGCGGCGAACGCGGCGAACGCGTCCCGCACCGGCTCGAAACCGTCGGCGACGCCGCCGTGGATCTCCTGTGTCATCCGCTCTCCTCAACCAGACCGCCGCCGCGCAGGACGGCAGGGGGCGCTGCGTGGATCGGTACGGCGAGATCCACCCGATCGACTCAACTGTGCCGCACGGACGTCGGTGTTCAGGGCGGCCGACGATGCCCCCGGATGGCGTACGCCGGACCCGGTACGACCGCCCCGCGGCGGGGCCGCGTCCGGGCCGTCCGCGCCCCGGCCGGACGCGGGTGCGGCCGATAGGATCCGGACATGCGTGAACTCGGGGTGGGATTCGGATATCTCCTGGAGGGCCAGCGGTGGGTGGCCCGGCACGGGAAGAAGTACGGCTTCGGGCTGCTGCCCGGCCTGATCACACTGGTCCTCTACCTCGGCGCCCTGGTCGCGCTCGCGGTGTGGGGCGCCGACTTCGTCGCGTGGGCGACGCCGTTCGCCGACGACTGGTCGAGCCCCTGGGGCGGACTGCTGCGCGGGTTCCTCACCGCCGTGCTCTTCGCGCTCGGACTGCTGCTCGCGGTGGTGACCTTCACCGCGGTCACCCTGCTGATCGGGCAGCCCTTCTACGAGAGCCTCTCGGAGAGCGTCGACCGTGACGTGTCGCCCGACGGCACCGCCCCCGAGTCGGGGCTGCCGTTCTGGACCGAGCTGTGGATCTCGGCCCGCGACAGCCTCCGGATCGTGTTCCGCGCCCTGCTGTGGGGCATCCTCCTGTTCGGCCTCGGGTTCATCCCGTTCCTCGGCCAGACGGTCGTCCCGGTGATCGGCTTCTTCGTCACCGGCTACTTCCTGACCCAGGAGCTGACCTCGGTCGCCCTCCAGCGCCGCCGGGTCGACGTCCGCACCCAACTCGCCCTGTTCCGCGCCCGCAGGACCCTCGTCTGGGGCTTCGGCACCCCCCTCGCGGTGGTCTTCCTGGTGCCGTTCGTCGCCGTGTTCCTGATGCCGGGCGCGGTGGCCGGCGCCACCCTCATGACGCGGGACCTGCTGGGCGAGGAGACGCGCGACGGCGGCGACCCGGCCGACCCGGACCCCGCCTACCCGGACCCCGCCGCCCCGGCCGGTGCGCAGCCGTACCCGCCCGGATCGGACCCCGCGTACCCGGCTAACCCGGCGTACCCGCCCGCTCCGGGGAACCCGACGTACCCGACGCACTGACCGCCACCGCCAGGACCGCCCTGACCTGCGCGACGATGTCCAGCCGGTTGCGCACGAACTCCGGGTCGGTCACCGTGCCCGTCGCCGGATCGGTGTTCCCGGCGCCGAACTGGAGCACCGGCGTGTGCACATGGCCGCCCGGCAGCGTGGAGCCGAGGCCGAGCCGGTCGCGCAGCAGGGTGGCCCGGTAGGCGATCTCGTTGGAGAGGTAGTCGCCGCCGCCCCCGGCCCGCGCGACCGACCCGGCCGTCGGCCCGTCCGGCCGCACCACGGGGGCGGTGCCGCCCGCCGGGATCTCGGTCACGCCCGTGTTGTCGTACACCGGGAACCGGCCCGTCGACGCGGCGGTGATCGCCCGGTACGGCAGGGTCGTCGTCGTCCACTGCGGCTGCGACGCCGGGTCGTCCACCGGCACGGTCTCCGTCCGGCTCACGTTCTCGTTGTCGGGGAACCCGCCCCGCCAGGCCCCGTTGGTGCGCTCCACGTCGAACCGGCCGACCCGGCCCTGGCTGACCGTGGTGAACAGATCGACCCGGCCCAGGTAGGGGCGCAGCGTCCGCTCCACCGTCCCGTCCGCGAAGTCCCGCCAGCGCACCGGGAACACGGCCGCCTCCACCCGCGCCGGACCGTCCGCCGTCTCGATCACCGTGCCGTCCAGGGCCAGCGCCGCCGCCCCCGACGGATTGGAGATCCGCGCGTCCCGGTCGAGGGTGAACGGGTCGAACCCGGTGACCAGGACCCGCTTCACCCGCTGCCCGCCTCCGTGCGAAGCTGTCTTCCCTGAGCCGCCCGAGGGCGCGAACCGCAGGTCGGTCTGGCCCCGCGAGGTCCGCTCCAGCGCGTCCAGCAGCGCCGCGCGCCGCTCCGCCGTCAGCCCGAACGCCGGTTCCCAGAGGCGCAGTTCACGGGTCATGCCGAGCCGCGCCCAGTACAGCGGCCGGTCGTCGTCCCGGCTCAGCGTGCCCCCGGCCGGACCCCGCCCCTGCACCCGGTCCACGGCCCTCCGCCACAGCGCCGCACCCTCCCGTACGACGAGCCGGTGGGCGTGCGCGGCGGAGCGCGCGGAGCCGAGCAGCCGGGCGAACTCCGGTGCCACGTCGTCGAATCCGGAGGCGGCGAGGATCTCCCGCGGGGCGGGCCGGTCCAGGCGCAGCTCCTCGGCGGTGGGGGAGAGGGCGGCGGCCGAACCCGCCACGGCCGCTGTGTCGGAGACGCCGGAGACGCCGGAGACGCCGGAGACGCCGGTGGCGTTCGTGGCGTTCGTTGCGTCCGGGGGGTTCGTGGCGCTCACGGCGGGCGGGGCCGCCAACGCCGCGGCGGCCAGGGCCAGTCCGAGGGCTCCGATGCCTGCTCCGGTGCGAACTCGTAGCGAGAGCACAGTGATTCCGACCCTTCCGTCGCTGTGGGGCGCGTACCGCGGGACGCGGGCAGTATCGCGTGACGGACGGGACGTACGCCATGGGTCCCCCGGCGGGTCACCGTGAACGGGCGCTCTCAGTCCGGGAGTTCAGCCGGTGTCCCGGCCGGGTCCGGCCCGTCCGGCTCGCCCAGCAGGGTCAGGAAGGCGCGGAACGCGCCCGGCATGTCCACCGACTCCGGGTCCAGCAGCCACTGGTACTGGAGCCCGTCCATCACCGCCACCAGCAGCGGCGCCGCCCGCTCCGGGGTGAGGCCGCCGGGCAGCCGGTCGCCGTACTCGGCGCGCAGGATGCCCGCCATGCTCGCCCGCACCCCCGTGTACCGCTCGGTGAAGTACTCCCGCGCCGGATGCCCCTCCGTGACGCTCTCGCCGAGCAGCGCCGAGAAGGTCTGGATGATGCCGGGCCGCATCGCGTTGTACTCCACCAGCGAGGCCAGCAGGTCCAGCCGCCACCGGGAGTCGGGCACCGCGTCCCACTGGTCGCGCTCCTCCAGCACGGCCACGAGCAGCGCGTCCTTGGTGGGGAAGTGGTGCAGCAGCCCCTGCTGGGTCAGCCCGACCCGCTCGGCCACCGCCGCCAGACTCGCCCCCCGGTAACCGCGCTCGGCGATCACCTCCAGGGCCGCCCGCACGATCTCGGCCCGGCGCTCCTCGCTCCTGGTCCTGGCGCTCATGCCGTCACGGTACGGCATCCCACCCCACCGTTTATAACGGGCAGGTGACGAAACCTACCGCGTTACAGGGAGCCGGGGCACGATAGAGGCACGGCAGACCCTGCGCGCGGCCCACCCCCGGCGCGGGGCCCGGCGCACCCCTGCACGGCACCGCACGACGCGTACGCGACGAGGAGACAACCGATGGCAGACCAGGCGGCGGACCACGACACCGGCGACCGGACCGGCGACCGGACGCGCGGCCCGGCGGACGGCCGGGCCGGTCAGGAGCGGCCCACCGAGCCCGCTGAGACGGTCGACGCCACCGGGCCCGCCCGGACCGCCGAGGCGGTGCGGGCCGTCGTGGAGGCGGCCCTCGGCAAGCTCGACCTCGACACCAAGGCCCGGCTGCTGTCCGGCCAGGACACCTGGTCGCTGCCCGCCGTCCCCGAGATCGGGCTTGCCTCCCTCGTGATGTCCGACGGCCCGATCGGCGTCCGCGGCACCCGCTGGACCGGCGACGACCCGTCCGTCGCCCTGCCCTCACCGACCGCGCTCGCCGCCACCTGGGACCCCGGACTCGCCCACCGGGCCGGGGTGCTGCTCGCCCAGGAGGCCCGCCGCAAGGGCGTCCACGTGCTGCTCGCCCCCACGGTCAACCTGCACCGCTCGCCGCTGGGCGGACGGCACTTCGAGGCGTACAGCGAGGACCCCCACCTCACCGGCCGGATCGGCGCCGCCTACGTCGCGGGCGTCCAGGCGGGCGGCGTCGGCACCACCGTGAAGCACTTCGTCGCCAACGACGCCGAGACCGAACGCTTCACCGTCGACAACCTCGTCGGGGAACGCGCGCTGCGCGAGCTGTACCTCGCCCCCTTCGAGACGATCGTCGAACAGGCCCGCCCCTGGGGCGTGATGACCGCGTACAACTCCGTCAACGGCACGACCATGACCGAGCACCACCAACTGGTGAACGAGGTCCTGCGCGGCGAATGGGGCTTCGACGGCGTCAACGTCTCCGACTGGACCGCCGCCCGCGACACCGTCGCCGCCCTGCGCGGCGGCCTCGACGTGGCGATGCCCGGCCCGCGCACCGTCTTCGGCGACGCCCTCGCCCAGGCCGTCCGCGACGGACACCTCGACGAGTCCGAGGTGGACGCCGCCGTCCGCCGCGTCCTGCTGCTCGCCGCCCGCGCCGGCGCCCTGGAGGGCGCGGAACCCGCTGTGACCGAGCCGCCCGCCCGCGTCGACGGCGACGCCCTCGCCCGCGAACTGGCCCGCCGCTCCTTCGTCCTGGTCCGCAACGAGCGCGAGGCGCTGCCGCTGCGGCCCGGCACCACCGTCGCCCTCATCGGCGCCGCCGCCCGCGACGCCCGCATCCTCGGCGGCGGCTCCGCCGTGGTCTTCCCGGCCCGCACCGTCTCCCCGCTCGACGGCCTCACCGCCGCCCTCCCCGAGGGCGCCGTGACCTACGCCGTCGGCGCCGACCCCAACCAGGAACTCGCCGTCGCCGACAAGGGGTTCACGCTCCGCGCGGTCTGCCGGGACGCCGACGGCACCGTCCTCGGCACCGGCTCCGCGCACAACGGGCACATCCAGTGGATGGGCGCCGACCTCCCCGACGGCGTCACCCACGACCGGCTGCGCACCGTCGAACTCACCGGCACGTTCATCCCGCGCGCCACCGGCACCCACACCTTCGGCACCCGCGGCCTCGGCGCGTTCCGGCTCACCGTCGACGGCACCCCGCGCTTCGACGGCGTCGAACCCCGCCCGGAGAAGAAGGACCCGTTCTCGGCGTTCTTCGGCGGCCCCGTGGAGCGCGCCCGCGTCGACCTGACGGCGGGCGAGACGGTCGACGTCTCCCTCACCTACGTCGTCGAACTCCCCGAGGACGGGCCGCTGAAGGCCGTCACCTTTACCCTCTGCCACCAGGAACCCCAGCGCGACCCCGACGAGTTGATCGCCGAGGCGGTCGAGGCGGCCCGCGCCGCCGACACCGCCGTGGTCGTCGTCGCCACCACCGAACGCGTCGAGTCGGAGGGCTTCGACCGGGCCGACCTGCGGCTGCCCGGCCGCCAGGACGACCTCGTCCGGGCCGTCGCCGCCGCCAACCCGCGCACCGTCGTGATCGTCAACTCCGGCTCCCCGGTGGAACTTCCGTGGCGCGGGGACGTCGACGCCGTCCTGCTGAGCTGGTTCCCCGGCCAGGAGGGCGGCGCCGCCCTCGCCGACGTCCTCACCGGCCGCCACGAACCCGGCGGGCGCCTCCCCACCACCTGGGGCTCCCTCCCCGACGCCCCCGTCACCCGCGTCGCCCCCACCGACGGCGAACTCCGCTACGAAGAGGGCGTGTTCATCGGCTACCGGGCCTGGGAGAAGGCGGGCCGCACCCCCAGCTACCCCTTCGGCCACGGCCTCGGCTACACCCGCTGGACCTACGGCTCGGTCGAGACCGAGGGCACCACGGTCCGCGTCCGCGTCCGCAACTCCGGTGCCCGCCACGGCCGCGAGGTCGTCCAGGTGTACCTCGCGCCCACCGAGGCCCCGGCTTCCGGCGCGGCCGTCGACGCGGCCGTGCACGGTCCCGGCGCCGTCGACCGGCCCGCCCGCGCCCTGGCCGGGTTCGCCGTCGTCGAGGCGGCGCCCGGCGAGAGCGCCGAGGCCGTCGTCACCCTCCCGCGCCGCGCCTTCGAGGTCTGGGACGAGGCCGCGCACCGGTGGTTCTTTGTGAAGGGTTCGTACGAAATCCAGGTGGGTAGGTCCCTCGCGGACCGCAGGATCACCGCGACGATTACCGTCTGACACGGGATTCTCCGCGCCCCCCTGAACAGCCCCGGTCCGGGACCTGACCCCTGGACCGGGGCTACACCCGTGCCCGGGGCCCCGGCCCGCGCGGCCCGCCCCCGCCCGTCAGTCCCTCACCGCACCCCGAACCCGTACACCGTCTCCGACCGGTACACCTCGCCCGGCAGCAGCCGCGTGCTCGGGAACTCCGGCCGGTTGGGGGAGTCCGGGAAGTGCTGGGTCTCCAGGGCGATCCCCTGCCCCGGGGAGAGCGGCGCGCCCAGGTGCTCGCCGGTGTACACCTGGATGCCCGGCTCGGTCGTCGCCACCGTCAGCACCCGCCCCGACGCCGGGTCGTACAGCTCGGCCACCTCCTCCGCCTCGGCCGTGACGCCCTTGTCCAGCACGAAGTTGTGGTCGAGACCGCCACCCGTCTTGTGCGGCGTACGGAAGTCGAAGCGGGTGCCCGCCACCTCCGCGAAGGCGCCGGTCGGGATGAGGTCCTCGTCGACCGGGGTGTACCGCGAGGCCGCGAGCCGCAGTTCGTGCCCGCCCGCCTCGCCCGCCCCGCTCAGGTCGAAGTAGCTGTGGTTGGTGAGGTTCACGACGGTCGGCGCGTCCGTCACCGCCTCGTACCGGATGCGCAGCGCGCCCGACGCGTCCAGCGTGTACGTCGCCGTGACCTCCAGACGGCCGGGGAAGCCCTCCTCGCCGTGCGGACTGACCCGGTGCAGCCGCAGCCCGTGCTCGACCGGCGTCACGTCCCACACGTACCGGTCGAAGCCGCGCTCGCCGCCGTGCAGCGAGTTGGGCCCGTTGTTCGGCACCAGCGCGTACGTCAGGTCGTCCAGCGGGAAGCGGGCGCCCCCGATCCGGTTCGCGTACCGCCCGACCAGGGCGCCGAGATAGGGCTCCGGATGCGCGAGATAGCCGTCCAGGTCCGCGAACCCCAGCACCACGTCCGCCGTGCGCCCGTCCCGGTCCGGGACCTCCACCGACTGCACGATCCCGCCGTACGACAGGACCCGCACCCGCACGCCCGCCCGTTCCAGCGTCCAGCGGTGCACCGGGGTGCCGTCGGAAAGTGTTCCGAAGTGTTCGCTCATGGTCGAGACTCTAAGTTACGCGGATCGGGCGGTGACCTTCCGGTAGGCGATCTCGGCGAGGCGGGCCTGCCCGGTCTTGCTCGGGTGGAACCAGTCCCAGTGGCTCAACTGGTCGGTGCCGAACCGGTACGCGTACACCGCGCCGTCGTCGAAACGGCACCGCCGGTCCTTCGCGCAGACCTCCTTCAGCACCTTGTTGTAGTCCTCCACCCGCTTCTGCACCGTGTCGCGGCGCAGCGTGGCCGCCGAGTCCAGCGCGTCCGCGTCGCCCAGCATCGACGGGCAGATGCCCAGCTTCCAGATCTGCTTGCCCAGCGCGTTGGTCCGCCCCTGCGACCACAGCCGCTTGAGGTTCGGCACGCTCGCCACGTACACCTGCGTCTTCGGCGACTCGGCGCGCAGGGTGCGCATCGCCTTCTCGAACCCGGCGCGGAAGTCCGCGGTCGAGGTCATCGCGTCCGCCGTCGACCGGCAGGCGTCGTTGGCGCCCGCGAGCACGGTGACCAGATCCGGCCGGTGGGCCGCCGCCCGCGTCATCTGCCCGTCCAGGTCCGCCATCCGGGCACCGGTCGCCGCGTGGTTCCAGCTGTGCGTCGCCGCCCGCCCCGCGCCCAGCAGCCGTACGGCGAGACTGCGCACCTCGGTGCTGTCGCCGGTCGCCCAGGACACCTCCGGACAGTCCGACAGCACCCGGCACGCGTCGAACCCGCGGGTGATGGAGTCGCCCACCGCGGCGATCGACCCCGGCGAGCTGTCCCACACCGGCGTCGGCGACGGCTTCGGCCTCGCCGACGCGCCGCCCGCGCCCGACTCCTCCGGCCCGCCCGCGCCCATCACGTCACAGCCCGCCGCGGTCAGCACCGCCGCCGCCGTGACGGCGACCACGGTCCGCGAGCGGTGGCTCGGCTTCCGCATCCCTGGTTGTCCCCTCGGTCGTCAGGTCCTCAGGCCGCACGCGCGCGCGTACGGTCGTCGCCGCGCTCGTCCTCCGGCCGGGCGACGGTTCGCCGGCTCCCTCCATGACAACGTGCGGGAGTTCCCGGGGCCCGCGCGAACCGACGGATCAAGCCGCCCCAGGCGTCCTGCCGGGTGAATGGCGGGTGTTTCACGCCACCGGGACCGACGGTACGTCACACTCCTTGCCCCGCCGCACGGTAGCCTCGCCATCAACGTGGCTGCCCAGCCACCGCCGCCATGCCAAGCCCGCACGACGGTCCCGCACTGCCCGGAGGTACCGGTGACGACACGTGGAGTTCTGTACGTGCACTCCGCGCCGCGCGCGCTGTGCCCGCACGTCGAGTGGGCCGTCGCCGGGGTGCTCGGCACGCGCGTCAACCTCGACTGGATTCGGCAGCCCGCTGCGCCCGGCACCTGGCGCTCCGAGTTCTCCTGGCAGGGCCAGGTCGGCACCGCCTCCAAGCTGGCCTCCGCGCTGCGCGGCTGGCAGATGCTGCGCTTCGAGGTGACCGCCGAGCCCTGCCCCACCGCCGAGGGCGAACGCTACAGCTGCACCCCCGACCTGGGGATCTTCCACGCTGTCACCGGCATGCACGGCGACATCCTCATCCCCGAGGACCGGCTCAGAGCCGCCCTGACCCGCTCCCAGCGCGGCGAGAGCGACCTGGAGGCCGAGATCGCCAAGCTGCTCGGCAAGCCCTGGGACGACGAACTGGAGCCGTTCCGGTACGCCGGTGAGGGCGCCCCGGTCCGCTGGCTCCACCAGGTCGTCTGACCCCCGCTCCCGCCCCGGACGCCCCGGACACCCGCGACGACGAGGAAGGGCCCCACCGATCCGGTGGGGCCCTTCCTCGTACGCTCGCGTGCCGCCGCCGGTCAGACCGAGCGGAACGCCAGCACCACGTTGTGCCCGCCGAAGCCGAACGAGTCGTTCAGCGCGGCGATCCGGCCCTCCACGGGCAGCTTGCGGGCCTCGCCGCGCACGATGTCCGCGTTCGCCTCCGCCTCCGGGTCGAGATCGTCGACGTTGATGGTCGGCGGGGCCAGCCGGTGGTACAGGGCGAGGATCGTCGCCACCGACTCCACGCCGCCCGCGCCGCCGAGCAGGTGCCCGGTCATCGACTTGGTCGCCGACACCGCCATGTGGTCGGTGTCGTCGCCGAACACCTTCCGCAGCGCCTTCAGCTCGGCCACGTCACCGGCCGGGGTGGAGGTGGCGTGCGCGTTGACGTGCACGATCTCCGCCGGGTCCAGGTCGGTGCGCTCCAGCAGGTGCTGGAGGGCGGCCGCGATGCCCCGGCCCTCCGGCTCCGGCTGCACGATGTCGTGCCCGTCGGCGGAGATGCCCTGGCCGACCGCCTCCGCGTACACCCGCGCCCCGCGCGCGGCGGCGTGCTCGGCGGACTCCAGGACGATGACACCGGCGCCCTCGCCGAGGACGAAACCGTCCCGGGCGGTGTCGTAGGGGCGCGAGGCGCCCTGCGGGTCGTCGTTGTTCTTGGACATCGCCATCATGTTGCCGAACGCGGCGATGGGCAGCGGGTGGATCGCCGCCTCCGTGCCGCCCGCGACGACGACGTCCGCACGGCCGGTGCGGATCATCTCGATGGCGTAGCCGATGGCCTCCGCGCCCGAGGCGCAGGCCGAGACCGGGGTGTGCACACCCGCGCGGGCGCCCACGAGCAGACCCACGTTGGCGGACGGACCGTTCGGCATCAGCATCGGCACGGTGTGCGGGGAGACGCGGCGGACGCCCTTCTCCTTCAGCACGTCGTACTGGTCCAGCAGGGTCGTCACACCGCCGATGCCGGAGGCGATGACCGCGCCCAGCCGGTCCGGGTCGACCGAACCGTCGGTGCCCGCCCGGCCCTCGAAGCCCGCGTCCTTCCAGGCTTCCTCGGCCGCGATCAGCGCGAACTGCGCCGAGCGGTCCAGCTTGCGGGCCTGCGGCCGCGGGATGACCTCGGTGGGCTCCACGGCGACCGGGGCCGCGATCCGGACGGCCTGCTCGGCCGCCCAGTCCTGCTCCAGGGGCTTGACGCCGGACGTGCCGGCGATCAGACCCTCCCAGGTAGAGGCTGCGTCGCCACCCAGCGGTGTGGTTGCGCCGATACCGGTGACGACCACGGTGCGATTGGTCGGGCTCACGGGAATTCTTTCTCCAACGATCGGGATTCAGCGGCGCCACCGCCGGGTGGCGGGTGCCGGGCCGGGGGTGTCCGGCCCCGGCAGTGGCTCAGTCCTGGTTCTTGAGGATGTACTCGGTCGCGTCGCCGACCGTCTTGAGGTTCTTGACGTCCTCGTCGGGGATCTTGACGTCGAAGCGCTCCTCGGCGGCGACGACGACCTCGACCATGGACAGCGAGTCGACGTCCAGGTCGTCGGTGAAGGACTTGTCCAGCTGGACGTCCTCGACCGGGATACCGGCGATCTCGTTCACGATCTCCGCGAGACCGGCGACGATCTCTTCCTGAGTGGCGGCCATGTCGGCGCTCCTTCGTTGCTGTTTCAGAGGGTGTGGCAAGGGTGTAAAGGTGTGTACCGTCCCGGACCGCGTGATCCGGCACGGAGTGCCTAGGGGAGGGTAACGACCGTCGCGGCGTACACGAGACCCGCCCCGAAGCCGATGACGAGCGCGGTGTCGCCGCTCTTCGCCTCGCCGGTCGCCAGGAGCCGCTCCATCGCGAGCGGGATCGAGGCGGCCGAGGTGTTGCCGGTGGTCCGCACGTCACGGGCGACCGTGACCGACTCCGGCAGCTTGAGAGTCTTCACCATCGAGTCGATGATCCGCTCGTTGGCCTGGTGCGGGATGAAGACGTCCAGGTCGGCCGAGGTGATCCCGGCCGCGTCCAGCGCCTGCTGGGCGACCTTCGCCATCTCGAACACCGCCCAGCGGAAGACCGCCTGGCCCTCCTGGGTGATCGCCGGGAACTTCGCGACCTCGCCCGCGCGGTAGTCCGTCCACGGCACGGTCTGCTTGATGGTCTCCGACTTGTCGCCCTCGGAGCCCCAGACCGTCGGCCCGATCGCCGGTTCCCGCGACGGGCCGACGACGACCGCGCCCGCCCCGTCGCCGAACAGGAAGGCCGTCGCCCGGTCCTCCAGGTCGGTCAGGTCGGACAGCCGCTCGACGCCGATGACCAGGACGTACTCGGCGGAACCCTCGACGATCATGCCCTTGGCGAGGGTCAGCCCGTAGCCGAAGCCCGCGCAGCCCGCCGAGATGTCGAAGGCGGCCGCCTTGTCGGTGCCGAGCTTGTCCGCGATCTCGGTGGCGACGGCCGGGGTCTGCTTGAAGTGCGAGACGGTGGAGACGACGACCGCGCCGATCTGCGCCGCGTCGATCCCGGCGTCCGCGATGGCCTTGCCCGACGCCTCGACCGACATGGCGGCGACGGTCTCCTCGTCGTTCGCCCAGTGCCGGGTCTCGATGCCGGAACGCGAACGGATCCACTCGTCGGACGAGTCGATCGTCTCGAGGATCACCTCGTTGGGCACCACACGGGTGGGCCGGTAGCCGCCCACGCCGAGGATGCGCGCGTACGGGGCGCCCTTGCTGGGCTTGATCTTCGACATGATCGTCGACTCCTTGTCAGGCACGAGGTCAGGCGCGGTGCTCGGCGATGACCTCACGGGCCGCGTCGAGATCGTCGGGGGTCTTCAGCGCGAGCGTCTTCACACCGGGCAGCGCGCGCTTGGCGAGACCGGTGAGCGTACCGCCGGGGCACACCTCGATCAGCGCGGTGACACCCAGCGCCTTGAAGGTCTCCATGCACAGGTCCCAGCGGACCGGGTTGGCGACCTGGCCCACCAGACGCTCCAGGACCTCCGCGCCGGTCGCGACGGCCTGCCCGTCCTTGTTGGAGACGTACGTGAACGCCGGGTCGGCGGGCGTGAGTTCCTTGGCGGCGGCGGCAAGGATCTCGACGGCCGGGGCCATGTGGCGGGTGTGGAAGGCACCGGCCACCTTCAGCGGGACGACCTTGCGGACGCCCTCGGGCTTGTCCTCGTTCAGCGCGGCGAGCTGGTCGAGGGTGCCGGCGGCGACGATCTGACCGGCGCCGTTGACGTTGGCCGGGGTGAGGCCCAGCTTCTCCAGGTGCGCGACGGAGACCTCCGGGTCGCCGCCGAGCAGCGCCGACATGCCGGTCTCGGTGACCGCGGCGGCCTCCGCCATCGCCAGACCGCGGCGGCGGACGAGGGCCAGGGCCGAGGTGTCGTCGAGGACACCCGCGAAGGTGGCCGCGGTGATCTCGCCGACGCTGTGCCCGGCGACCGCGCCGGGACCGAGGTCCGCGATGTCACCGAGTGCCGCGGCGGAGAGGATTCCGGCCGCCACCAGCAGCGGCTGCGCCACCGCGGTGTCGCGGATCTCGTCCGCGTCGGCCTGCGTGCCGTAGTGGGCGAGGTCCAGTCCGATGGCGTCGGACCACGCGGCGACGCGGTCGGCGGCGCCGGGCAGTTCGAGCCAGGGGGTCAGGAAGCCGGGCGTCTGGGCGCCCTGGCCGGGAGCGACGAGTACGAGCACTCTCACACTCTCTCTTGAGGGCGGCCACGGCCGCCCGTGGGGACAAGGACGAAGAACGGCGGGGGGATTTGTGGGCCCCCGACAAAAGACTAGGCCTGAGGATCGCCGTCGACGAGACGTCCCAGGATCAGCGCGATCCGCAGGGTGAAGGCAGAGCGTACATCCGAGGGTGACCAACCGGTGACGTCAGTCACACGTCGCAGCCGGTAGCGCACGGTGTTGGGATGCACGAACAGCATCCGCGCGGCGCCCTCCAGACTGGACGCCTGTTCGAGGTAGACGGCGAGCGTCTCCAGCAGCGCCGAACCCGCCTCCTCCAGCGGTCTGTAGATCTCCTCCACCAACTGCTCGCGCGCGCCGGGATCACCGGCGATGGCGCGTTCCGGCAGCAGATCGTCCGCCAGGACCGGCCGCGGCGCGTCCTGCCAGGCCGCACACGCCTTGAGCCCGGCGGCGGCGGCCTGCGCGGACCGGGTCGCCGCCTGGAGGTCGGGGACCACGGGCCCCGCGACCACCGGCCCGGCCGCGAACGGCCCGATCAGCGACTTGGCGACCCCCACCGGGTTGTCGCTGCCGCCCGCGATCACCACCAGCCGCGAGCCCAGGACGCCGGTGAGGACCTGGAGCTTGGCGTGCCGGGCCGCCCGCCGGATCGCCTCGACCGTCAGTTCGGAGTCGCCCTCCGGCGCGGTCCCCAGCACCACGCACACATGCTCGGGCGCGCTCCAGCCGAGCGCCGAGGCCCGGCTGACGGCGCCCTCGTCGGCCTCCCCGCTGAGGACGGCGTTCACGACCAGCGACTCCAGGCGGGCGTCCCAGGCGCCGCGTGCCTCGGCGGCCTGCGCGTACACCTGCGCGGTGGCGAAGGCGATCTCGCGGGCGTACACCAGCAGCGCCTCGCGCAGCGCGTTCTCGTCGCCCGGCGCCGCGACCTCGTCGATCGCGCTCTCCATGACCTCGATGGTGGTGCGCACCATCTCCACGGTCTGGCGCAGCGTGATGGCCCGCGTCAGCTCGCGCGGCGCCGTCCCGAAGACGTCGGTGGAGATCGCCTGCGGTGCGTCCGGCTGCCGGAACCACTCGGTGAACGCGGCGATGCCCGCCTGCGCCACCAGACCGATCCAGGAACGGTTCTCCGGGGGCATCGCCCGATACCACGGCAGGGTCTCGTCCATGCGCGCGATGGCGTGGGCGGCGAGGTTCCCGGACGATTTCTCCAGCCGCTTCAGCGTGCCTGCGTGCGGGTGGACGGCGCGCGCCGCGGGGCGGATGTCACTGGCTTCGGGTTCGGGCACGGGGACAAGACTGCCTTATCGGGCCGGGCGGGTGCGTGGCCGGGTCACGGTGCGGACCCGCGCGGTACGGCGGCGGGGCTACGGTGGTGCGCGTGATCGACGTACGGCGCGCCTCCGAGCGCTACCGCGGCGGGGACCCGGCGGCCGGGATCGACACCCGGCACGCCTTCTCCTTCGGCCCGCACTACGACCCCGACAACCTCCGCTTCGGCGCCCTCGTCGCCGTCAACGAGGAACGGCTCGCCCCGGGCGCCGGATTCGAGGAGCACGCGCACAGCCACACGGACATCGTCACGTGGGTGGTGGAGGGGGAGCTGACCCACCGAGACTCGGACGGCCACGAGACGGTGGTGCGGGCCGGTGACGTCCAGTGGCTCAGCGCGGGCTCCGGTGTCCGCCACATCGAACGCAACGACGGCGCGACCCCCCTCACCTTCGTCCAGATGTGGCTCACACCCCCGCTCGACGCCGCGGGCCCACCCTCGTACGCCCTCACCCGCGCCCTCCCCGACGACACCCCGCTCACCGTGCCCGGCGGCTCCCTCCGCGTCCACCACCTCTCCCCGGACGCCCGCCTCGACCTCCCCCCGGACCAACGCCACTACGTCCACCTCGTCCACGGCGCCGCCACCGTGGCCGACATCCCCCTCACCCCCGGCGACGCGGCCCGAATCCCGCCTCGGACGAAGCCCCTGCCCCTCACGGCGACGTCCCCTTCGGAGCTACTGGTGTGGCACCTCCCCTGAGGGCGCCTGCCCACCCACAACCACCCGTCTCGGTGTGCTGGACAGCCGGCGTGGAGGTTGGCCCTGTCCGGCGGATCATGCCGCGGTCGTGGCGGTCTGGTACCTGATGACCCACTCCCCGATCCGAGGGGGCTGGTCTGACCTAGGCGCCCCTTGACTTCGAGAGCACTCCAGCAAGCAGACTCGCCGCCGAAGCCTCAGGCACCCCCTTCGGAAGGCCCCCGCATGCGCTACCGCACCATCGGTCAGAATCCGGACACCCGCCGCAAGGTGAGCGTCCTGAGCCTCGGCGCCATGCGGTTCGGCACCACCACCGACGAGGCGACCTCGTACGCGATCCTCGACCGGTACGTCGAAGCCGGCGGCACGTTCATCGACACCGCCAACAACTACGCGTTCTGGGTCAACGGCACCCAGGGCGGCGAGAGCGAGCAGCTCCTGGGACGCTGGCGGCGCAGCCGGGGCGTCGGCGACGAGATCACGATCGCCACCAAGCTCGGCGGCCGCCCCAACCACCCCACCTCGACCTTCACGAAGGATGTCGAGAGCCTCACCACGAAGACGATCCGCGAGTCGGCCGAGCGCAGCCGCGAGAACCTCGGCACGGACAAGCTGGACCTGCTCTACGCGCACATCGAGGATCCCCGCGTTCCGCTCCAGGAGACGGTGGACGGTTTCGCCGCCGTCGTCGCCGACGGCACGGTGGGCCTGCTGGGCGCGAGCAACCATCGTGTCTGGCGCCTGGAGCGCGCCCGGACCCTGGCGGCAGCCGCGGGTCTGCCCGGCTACGAGGTTCTGCAGTACCACCACAGCTACCTCCGCCACCGCACCGACGAGCCCACACTCCGCTCTCCCGACGGCGACTTGGGGGTCACCTCCGGCGACCACCTCAGCTACCTCCGCGAGGACCCGTCCCTCTCCCTGGTCGCGTACTCCCCGCTCCTGAACGGCAGTTACGGCCGTACGGACAAGCCTCTGGATCCCGGCTACCAGAACGCGGGAACGGCCACCCGCCTCGCCGCCCTGGCCGAGATCGCGGCGGAGACAGGAGCCACGCACAACCAGGTCGTCCTCGCCTGGCTGATCGGTGGCGAGATCCCGGTTGTCCCCCTGGTGGGCGCGTCCTCGGTGGCTCAGCTGGAGGAGAGTCTGGCGGCGGCGGACCTCGACCTCACACAGGACCAGCGGGCGAAACTGGACGCCGCACATTAGGCCCTGTCCGGGTCATGGGCGGGGCCAGAGTCTGATCGAGGCGAGCGTGACGGTGCCGTGGGAAAGGTAGGCGCGCTTGTCGAATCCGGGTGGTCGGCCGCCCCCGCTGCCGCGGGCTTGGCGGTCGGCTGGCTGGTTCTTCGGTTCGGGGATCGTGTGCTTGATCTGGCGTCGCCGCAGGTAGCGGCGGTTGCGGCGGGAGGAATACGCCTTATCTCCGCTTGTCTCCGCCAAGATGGCCAGGCGGTGCTGCTTGGGGCATGCGCCTTTTCCCGGCAGCCGCGGAGGCTTCTTGCGTGCCCCGGCGGCGTGCTGGTGGGCCCGGCAGGAAGTGGGGTCCACGCTCACCATCGACCAGTCGATGCGGCCTTCCGCGTCGGCATCGGCCAGGACAGCCGTGAAGAGTCTGTCCCACGTGCCATCCGCTGACCAGCGCCGGTGCCGCTCGTACACAGTCTTCCACTTGCCGGAACGCGCAGGCAGATCCCGCCACGGCACCCCGGTCCGGTTTATGTACAGGATCCCGTTGATGATCCTGCGGTGGCTGCACCAACGCCCCCCGCGGCGGCCGGACTTCGGCAGATGAGGCTTCAGCCGGGCCCCTTCTTCACCTGTGAGATCTCCCCGCCCCATGGGCATGAGGGGGGCGGGGAAGCAGCCCCCGAGGGTCGGGCAGGGAAAGGGCGGCGGGGGCGAAAACCGCACCGCGTCAGCCTCGCAGCTCCGCCAGCACCCCGTCCGTGAACCCCGGCCACGCCTCCACCGACCACGCCCCGAACGCCCGGTCCGTGAGGGCGACCGCCGCCACCCCGGCGACCGGGTCGATCCACAGGAACGTCCCGGACTGCCCGAAGTGCCCGAAGGTCCGGGGCGACGACCCCGCCCCCGTCCAGTGCGGCGCCTTCCCGTCCCGGATCTCGAACCCCAGCCCCCAGTCGTTGGGGTTCTGGTGCCCGTACCCCGGCAGCACCCCCTTCGTCCCCGGGTACTGCACACTCATCGCCTCCGCCACGGTCCGCGGATCGAGCAGCCGCGGCGCCTGCACCTCGGCAGCGAACCGCAGCAGGTCCCCGACGGTGGACACCCCGTCTTTCGCGGGCGACCCCTCCAGCGAGGTGGACACCATCCCCAGCGGCTCCAGCACGGCCTGCCGCAGGTACTCCGCGAACGGGATGTCCGTCGCCTTGGCGACATGGTCCCCGAGCTGCTCGAACCCGGCGTTGGAGTACAGCCGCCGCTCCCCGGGCGCGGACGTCACCCGGTGTTCGTCGAAGGCGAGCCCGGAGGTGTGGGCGAGGAGGTGCCGGACGGTCGCCCCGGGCGGCCCGGCGGGCTCGTCCAGCTCGACCGCCCCCTCCTCGTACGCGACGAGCACGGCGTACGCGGCGAGCGGCTTGGTGACCGAGGCGAGCGGGAAGGGCCGGTCGACCGGCCCGTGGGTACCGAGGACGGTCCCGTCGGCCCGGACGACACCCGCCGCCGCGGTCGGGACCGGCCAGTTCTCGATCTGCGCGAGACTCGCGAGGCTGTGGAGCGACATGCGCCAGAGCCTATCCGGGGCCGGTCGGGGGTCTGCCGTTCGGACTCCTCTCCGATTCCCTCGGGAAATCGTGCGCGTAGCGATCGCTATGGGCGCCGAGTTGGGCATTTTTGATCGTTTTCTGTCGTGGGGCGGGTCGGGGAACTCTTCCGGTGGGGGTGGTCGTCCTCACGGGTGCACCGTCCGCCGGGGCGGTGACTCGCTACGTGTCATGGGGAAGGGGCCGGGGATGGCTGAGGAGATCGGTATCGCGGAGGCCGTGGAGCACCTGCGGGCCGAGCTGATGGCCGCGGCGGCGGGCGGGGGGAGCGGTCCGCGGTTCGAGGTGGGGCCGGTGGAGCTGGAGTTCTCGGTGGAGATGCGCAAGGAGGGCAAGGGCAAGCTCGGTGTGAAGGCGTGGGTGGTGTCGGCCGGGGCGGAGCGATCGGTGTCGAAGGCGTCGGTGCACCGCGTGAAGCTGGTGCTGACGCCGAAGGACACGGTGACCAACGGCACGTATCACGTGAACACCGACCAGCCGGATCAGACGGGCGAGTTGATGGGCTCCCGCTTCGGCGAGTAGGGCCGGACCGGCACGCGGGCCGGCCCAGGGGGGTCCCGGCCCGCGTGGTGGTGCGGTGCGGAATGTCGGGCGCGGCCGTATGGAGGGCTGATCGGGGTGGACAGGGCACGGGTGGCAGTGGTGCGGTCGGGGGAGGCCCGGGGGTCGGGGTACGTGTTGGGCGGACGGCTGGTGCTGACGGCCGCGCACGTGCTGAAGGACGCGTCGCGGGTGTCGGTCCAACTCTTGGACCGGCCGGGGCCGGTGACGTGCCAGGTCGTGTGGCAGCGGCTGGAAGAAGGTCCGCAGGGGTGGGACGCGGCACTGCTGCTGGCGGACGCGGATCTGTCGGAGCGGCCGATGCCCGGGGTGCGATGGGGGCGGCTGGTCACCATGCAGCCCTGTCCCGCGCAGGCGCTCGGATTTCCGGAGGTCGGGAAGACCGGCGGAGAAGCGGTGTCGCTGGTGCAGCGGGACGGACGCGTGCTGCCGGTGAGCGGCCGGGACCGTGACCGCTACGTCCTGGCCGGGGACGTTGGCGCGGCGCCACGGGAGGGGGTCTCGCCGTGGGCCGGAATGTCGGGGGCGGCCCTGTGGTGCGGCAACGGGCCGGGCACGCTGCCGCTGCTGACCGGGGTGGTGGTCGGCGACGCACCCGGCTGGAGCCACACCCAGCTGGAGGCCCTGCCCGCCTACGCGTTGGCGTCGGACCCGGTCGTACGCCGACTGGTCGGGGAGCACACGGGACGACCGATGTCACTGGAACCGGCCGACCTCCAGGACGTCACCGACCGCCTGACCGCACCCCGGCCACCCCGCTCACCGGCCGACTTACTGCGCCCCGAGCAAGCGGTCGTGTCCTTCATGGGCCGCGACGACCTCCTGGAGGAGTTGAGCCACTGGTGCGAACCCGAACCCGAACCCGACCCCGCGAACGCGGCGTCCAGCGCGCCGGGTACGGGAGCCGAGGGGATCTGGGGGTGGGGTGAGAGCCCGGTGCGGGCACGGCTGCTGACCGGCCAGGGCGGTGCGGGCAAGACCCGGCTGTCCGGAGAGCTGGCCGCCCGGATGACGGCCCGCGGCTGGACGACGGTCCGCCTCACGACGGACACCACCGTCCCGTTGGACGTCCTGTCCCAGGTGGGCCGCCCGCTGCTGATCGTCGTCGACTACGCCGAGACCCGCACCCCGCAGCTCCATGCCCTGCTCGAAGCGGTCGACCACGACCAGGCGACCAGCCAGGTACGGGTACTGGCCCTCGCCCGCGCCGCGGGCGACTGGTGGACCCGCGCCGCGCAGCACCCCCACGGCCAGGCCCTGGCCCACGCCACCGTCACCCCGGTACCGGCCCTGCACCACACCCCCGAAGACCGCGCCACCGCCTACCGGCAGGCGGTGAAAGACTTCGGCGCCCGGCTCCACCGCCTGTCCCCGTCCACCGACTGGCCCACCATCCTGCCCGCCGTCCTTGCCCCGGCCGCGCGGCCCCCCTTGGCGGGCAGCGAGTTCGACACGCCGCTGTCGGTCCAGATGGCCGCACTCCTCGCCCTGCTCGACGCGACCGGCATCCCCCAGCCACCCAACCCGGCCAACTCCCTCGAAGGGCGGCTCCTGGGACATGAACGTGCCTACTGGGACGACACCGCCAGCAGCCGGGAGGCACTGCGCGGGGAGCGTACGGGGACACAGACGCGCGCCCTGGCCGTCGCCCTGGCCTGCCTGGTCCCCGCGACCGACCGCGACGACGCCCGTGCGCTTCTGGCCCACCTGCCCGGCCTGAACGACGACAGCGCGGCCGCCGTACGCGGCGAGCTGGCCACCTGGCTCACCGATCTGTACCCCTCACCCGCGGAAGCGGAATGGGGCAGTCTCCAGCCCGACCGGATCGCAGAGCACCACCTCGGCACCGAGGCCGCCCGCGAACGGCCCCTGTTCACCCGCCTCCTCACCGAACTCCCCGACCAGCAGGCCACCCAGGCCCTGACCGTCCTGGCCCGCACCAGCCAGCACCCCCAGCACCGAGACGCGATCAGCCACATCCTGCGCGAGGCCGTCACTGCCGCCCCGGCGGTACTGGGCCCGGCCGCCCTGACCACCGCGACCCGCACCCCCCACCCGGCCCCCCTGATCGCCGCACTCACCGAACTGACCCGCACTACGTCGGACATCGCACTGCTCCACGACCTCAGCGACCAGATCCCTGACACCACCCTGGCGCTCAGGGCATGGGCCGCCGACCTCACCACAGTCCTGGTCAACCACCACGATTCACCCGATCCCGATCTCCCGGCCCTCGCCATCTCGCTGAACAATCAGTCCGTCCATCTGGCGGGGTTGGGGCGTCGGGAGGAGGCGCTGGCTGCTGTCGCCCGTGCCGTCGAGATCCGCGAGACCCTTGTCGAGCAGCGGCCTGATGCTTTTCTCCCCGATCTCGCCAGCTCGTTGAACAACCAGTCCAACCGTCTGGCGGATCTGGGGCGTCGGGAGGAGGCGCTGGCTGCTGTCGCCCGTGCCGTCGACACCTATCAGACCCTTGCCGACCGGCGGCCTGATGCTTTTCTCCCCGATCTCGCCATGTCGTTGAACAACCAGTCCGTCCATCTGGCGGATCTGGGGCGTCGGGAGGAGGCGCTGGCTGCTGTCGCCCGTGCCGTCGAGATCCGCGAGACCCTTGTCGAGCAGCGGCCTGATGCTTTTCTCCCCGATCTCGCCAGCTCGTTGAACAACCAGTCCAACCATCTGGCGGGGTTGGGGCGTCGGGAGGAGGCGCTGGCTGCTGTCACCCGTGCCGTCGACACCTATCAGACCCTTGCCGACCGGCGGCCTGATGCTTTTCTCCCCGATCTCGCCATGTCGTTGAACAATCAGTCCGTCCATCTGGCGGGGTTGGGGCGTCGGGAGGAGGCGCTGGCTGCTGTCGCCCGTGCCGTCGACACCTATCAGACCCTTGCCGACCGGCGGCCTGATGCTTTTCTCCCCGATCTCGCCATGTCGTTGAACAATCAGTCCGTCCATCTGGCGGGGTTGGGGCGTCGGAAGGAGGCGCTGACCGCAGCCACCCGCGCCGTCGACATCTATCAGCCCCTCGCCCAGCAGCGTCCCCACGTGTTCGGGCAGGACTTGGAGAGGGCTCTGCGTCTACAGGAACTCATAAGGCAGCTCCCAGAAACGTGACTTGCACATCAACCCGTACACCACAGCCGCACCAGAACGAGTGAGCGATGGAGCGGCGGGCGCTCGCCACTTCGCCAGTTCCGCTCAGCTCCAGGGCTCGAAGCCTGTCGACCGGTCGAGATGGAACGCGGCGCCCGGAGCTGTCGGAGTCCAGCCCAGGTGCAGGGCGAGCCGAACGGCCGTGGCCACGTTGGACGGCAGTACGGGGCGGGCCGCGCGGCCGATCCAGTTGCTCGGATGTGGCTGGTCGGTGGTGACCAGGAGTGTCCTGCCCGGGGTGTCCGCGTGCTCGACCGCGAACGTGCACGGCGACCAGGTCAGGCCCTGGGAGCAGGTCGGCCTGCCTCGCAGGCGCCAGCGGTAGGCCGTCCCGTCGACCACGATCCGCCGTGATCCCTTGCGGATCAGTGTCAGATCAGTGTCATGAGACCCCCATGAACAGCGATGATGCCGGACAACCCGGACCCGTCGTCCGACTCGGGTTCCGCCTCCTTCAGCCCGTTCACGGCCGTGCTGGCAAGACCGGAGACCGGGCCGCCCCGCGGACTTCTCTCCGGTTCCGCTTGCTTGGAGTGCGCTCGAAGGTCATAGCGTGGAAGGCATGACGGTGTTGCACTCCACGCCCGTGACCACCGAGGACCACCCGGCCCCCGCCGCCCCCACCGCTCACGGCGCCGACGCGCCCGAGGACGTCTGTTCCGCCCCGCCGCCGCGGTATCCGCGCCCCGACGGGCAGGACGCGTACACGATCAGTGAGGTGGTCGCCTTCACCGGGCTGACCGCGCACACGCTGCGCTGGTACGAGCGGATCGGGCTGATGGCGCACGTCGACCGCTCGCACACCGGCCAGCGCCGCTACAGCAACCGCGACCTCGACTGGCTCGACCTCGTCGGCAAGCTGCGGCTGACCGGGATGCCGGTGGCCGACATGGTGCGCTACGCCGAGCTGGTGCGCGCGGGCGAGACCACGTTCGTCGAACGCCGGGACCTGCTGGAACGCACCCGGCGCGACGTCCGGGCCCGGATCGCGGAGCTTCAGGACACGCTCGCCGTACTCGACCGCAAGATCACGTTCTACGCGGACTCCACGCACGCGTACGAATCGGAGAGGACCCCATGACCGGCCAGCCGGACCCGCACGCCCCGTCCGCCCAGCCCACCCCGTCCCGCCTGTCCGCCCCGACCCCCCTCCCCACCGCCCGCCTCGGCGAAGGCGGCCCCGAGGTGGGTGTGCAGGGCCTCGGCTGCATGGGCATGAGCTTCGCCTACGGCCCCGTCGACACCGACGCCTCCCGCGCCACCCTGGAACGCGCGCTGGAGCTGGGCGTCACCCTGTACGACACGGCGGACGCCTACGGTGCCGGGGACAACGAGCGCTTCCTGTCCCCCTTCTTCGCCGCCCACCGCGACGAGGTGGTCATCGCCACCAAGTTCGCCCTGTCGATCCCGCCGGACGACCCCACCCGCCGGGTGATCCGCAACGACGCGCCGTACATCCGCCAGGCCGTCGAGGCGAGCCTGAAGCGGCTGGACGTCGACGTCATCGACCTCTACTACATGCACCGCCGCCAGGTGGACGTGCCGATCGAGGAGACCGTCGGCGTGATGGCCGACCTGGTGCGCGAGGGCAAGGTGAAGCAGCTCGGCCTCAGCGAGGTCACCGCCGACGAACTGCGCGCCGCCCACGGCGTCCACCCGATCGCCGCCGTCCAGTCCGAATGGTCTCTGTTCAGCCGGGACATCGAGGCCCGAGTGGTCCCGGCCGCCCGCGAGCTGGGCGTGACCCTCGTGCCGTACTCGCCGCTCGGCCGGGGCTTCCTCACCGGCTCGTTCGGCAACGCGGAGAAGGACCTCACCGAGGGCGACTTCCGCCGCCAGCAGCCCCGCTTCACCGGGGAGAACGCGGCGGCCAACGCGGCCCTGCTGGAGCCGCTGCGCACGGTCGCCGACGCCCACGGCGCCACCCTCGGGCAGGTCGCCCTGGCCTGGGTGCAGCAGCGGGCGTCGGTGCACGGCCTGCCGGTGGTGCCGATCCCGGGCACCCGCAAGCCGGGCCGGGTGGAGGAGAACGTCGGCGCGGTCGGCCTCGTCCTGGGCGAGGAGGAGCTGGCGCTGCTGGAGCCGGTCGCGGGCAAGGTCGCGGGCGACCGCTACGCCGACATGACCTTCACCTCCGCCGGACGGGAGTGACCCGCGCGGGCCGCCGCCCGCCAGGGTGACCCCGGCGGCCCGAGCGGCCCGGCAGCCCGGCCGCTGTCGGCCGCCGGGCTGCTCCCGCTCACAGCTCCGACAGCAGTTCCGCCTTCTTCGCGGAGAACTCCGCGTCGGTGACGAGCCCCGCGCCGCGCAGCTCGCCGAGGTGCCGGATGCGTGCGGCGACCTCGGCAGGGTCCGGGCGCGGCGCGGGCACGGCCGTCACGGCGCCGACGCCCGACCCGGCGGCCGCGGCCGTCACGGCGGAGCGCGGGCGGACCGCCGCGAGGACGGCCGCCGCGAACGGCAGCGACTCGTGCACCGCGCCGTAGCCGGGCCCGAAGACCACGGAGGCCGGGTCCCGGTCGGTCGGCGCGGGGTCGCCGTCCGCCGGGGCGTCCCTGGGCAGCAGCCGCAGGTGCCCCTCGGCGGCCTCGGGGGAGCGCCACTCCACCCCGCACAGGTCGGAGACGGCGAAGCGCTGGTCGCCCGCCTTCCACTTCGCGGAGGAGGCACCGGTCCAGAACCAGCGGAACCGTACGGTCCGCCCGTCGAACGAGGCCTTCGCGTCGTACGCCTTGAACGACAGCGGCACCTCCGGGGCGTCCACCAGGAACCGTTCGGCGGGCCCGGACGCGGGCAGGGCGGCGCGCAGCTCGTCGGCGCACCGCCGGGCGAGGGACTCCGCGTCGGGGGGCAGGGTCAGCCGGTAGGGGTCGCAGGACTCCTTGAGCTGGCCCGCGGCGGCCTCGGTGAGGGGGTCGGCGCCGGGGCGCGGCACCAGCCGCAGGACCACGCTCCCGCGGCGGCCCTCCTCCAGCGTCACGTCCGCGACCGCCGCCAGGGGCACCCGCCGTTCGCCGAGCGCGGCGAACAGCTTGGGGGTGCGCAGGCCCCGTTCGTAGCGGATGAGGACGGAGCGGGACCCGGCGTCGGTGTCGGTCTCGAACTCCCAGGCGGCATGAGATCCGGCCAGTACGTCACCCATGCGGCTCATCGTATGCGGCACTCGCTTCTCCGTCCCCTCCTCGCGCGCACCGCAATTCCTGCGCCTCTACGCGCGTCCGGCCGTCATCGTGTCGGACAAACCCTCCCGGCAGCCGCCGTCCCTGTCGGCGCAGCGCACCGAGCGGTACGCGCCGGTGCCGATCCCGGCGAAGTTGCGGAGGCTGTCGGTGCCGGGCTCGAAGTACCCGGCGTGGCCGCGCGCCTCGCGGGCCGACAGCACGCGCGCGCCGAACCCGGCGGACACCGGGTCCTCGCCGTGGCCGAGGCCGCCGAGTTCCAGGTAGGGCACGTCCTGCACCCAGTCGTCGGCGTCGCGCATGGCCCACACCCGGGCGGCGGTGTGCAGGTGCTCGGCCTTCTCGACACGCATGCCGGGGCTGCCCGCCACGGCGATGTCGGCGACCCGGTCGGGCAGGGAGCGGGCGGCGATCCCGCACACCACCGAGCCGTAGCTGTGGCAGAACAGCGAGACGGGCGTGACGCCGGGCAGCGCGCGGACCAGGGCGTTCAGGCGTACGGCCCCGTATTCGGCGCGCATCGCGGTGGCCGAGTCGATGCCGAGTCCGGCGGGCGCGGTGTAGTCGGCCCAGGCGATCACGGCGGTCCGGGTGCGGGGGCGTACGTCGCGCTCGGCGGCGTAGAGGGCCTCGGCCATGCCGACGGGCGCGGTGTACTTGCGCTCGGTGCGCTGGAAGGTGAGCAGCGCGGTGTCGACGCCGGGGACGACGACGGAGATCCGGGTGGCGCGGTCGAGGTCGCCGAAGACCTCCGCGGCGCGGCCGGTGCCCTCCGGGTCGAAGGCGAGGATCTGCCGGCGGGCGTCGCTCATCGCCTCGAAGCGGTGCATGCGCCGGCCGGCCTCGTGCTGTCCGGCGGGGGAGAGCCGCTCGTCGCGCATCCGGGCGCGCTCGACCGTGATCTGCTCGTGCAGGGCGAGCCGGTTGGCGCGGTAGCGCAGCGCGGCGGGGGCGCCGTTCATGTTGCCGACGGCGAGGGGGTAGCGCTGGGCGAGGTCGGTGCGCTGGAGCGGGGTGAGGGCGGCGAAGAAGCGGGTGAGGCGGGTGGCGGCCGTGTGCGGGTCGGGCAGCGGCCGTCCGCCGATCCGGCCGTGCTCCCAGGCGGAGAGCGAGGCCTGGAGGGCGGTGGCCTCCCGGTGCTGGCGGACGGTGGTCCAGCCGGTGGTGGCCAGCATCAGGAAGACCACGGTCAGCGCGAGCAGGGCGCGCCAGACGTTCAGCTGGGTCAGCTGCTGCGTCAGTTGCGGGGAGGTGTCGAAAGAAGTCACTGGGAGGACACACTAGGAGAACGGGAAGGTCTCGGGTGGCGACAGTGACGGGGATCACGTTTCAGCAAGCGTGGTGATGGTCATACGAATTGGTTGACGGCGTTCGCGCCGCAGCGCGGCCCCCGCGGCGCCTCCCCCGCCCTCTTCTCTCAGCGCCACGACCCCAGTTCTCTCAGCGCCACGACCCCAGCAGCGCCGGACCCACCAGGTCGAGATGGCGCGCGGTCAGCTCCCGCATCTCCGCCACCCCGGCGACCGTGCCCCGGCTCCAGAGCCGCTCCGTCACCCGCATCACCCCGCCGAAGACCGCCACCGCCAGCCGGGGCCGCGGATCGGCGTCCACGTCCAGGCCCTCCCGCTCGGCCAGCACCCGCGCCAGCGCCTCCTCGGTCTCCGCCGAGCGCCGCAGATGGGCGGCGAGCAGCACCGGCGTCGACTCGATCACCCGGTACATCCGCAGGTACAGGTCGACCGAGACGACCGACTCGATCGCCTCGTGCAGCGACGTCCAGCCCTCCAGGACCGCCTGGCGCAGCGCCTCCAGCGGCGGTTCGGCGGCCGGGCGGGCGCGCACCGCCTCGACGAACCGGGCCACTGTGACGCCCTCCAGGGCGAGGGCCACGTCCTCCTTGCCCGCGTAGTAACGGAAGAAGGTGCGCTGCGAGACGTCCACCGCGGCGGCGATCTCGTCGACCGTCGTCCGCTCGTACCCCTGCGAGGTGAACAGGTGGACGGCGGCCCGCAGCAACTCCTCCCGCGTGCGCTGTTTCTTCCGCTCGCGCAGGCCCGTCGGGGGCGCCGTCTTCATGGCGTTCTCTCTCCTGTGTTCCGTGCGTCACGTGCTGGGTAGCGACCGGCGAAAAGGTTTGTCAAGTGTCAGTCGCTGTCACTAGCCTCGCCCGTATGACTAGTCAGACCACCGTCGACACGACGGGACCGGCGGACAAGGCGCCGTCCGCCCCGTCCGACCAGCCTCCGGCCAAGGGGCTGCGCGGCCATCCGTGGTTCACGCTCATCACCGTCGCCGTCGGGGTCATGATGGTGGCCCTGGACGGCACGATCGTGGCCATCGCCAACCCCGCGATCGCCAGCGACCTGGGGGCGACCTTCGCCCAGGTGCAGTGGATCACGAACGCCTACTTCCTCGCCCTCGCGGTCTCCCTGATCACCGCGGGCAAGCTCGGTGACCGGTTCGGGCACCGCCAGACCTTCCTCATCGGCGTCGTCGGCTTCGCCGCCGCCTCCGGGGCGATCGGCCTCTCCGACAGCATCGGCCTGGTCGTCACCTTCCGGGTCTTCCAGGGCCTGTTCGGCGCGCTGCTCATGCCCGCCGCGCTGGGTCTGCTGCGCGCGACGTTCCCGGCCGAGAAGCTGAACATGGCGATCGGCATCTGGGGCATGGTCATCGGCGCCTCCACCGCGGGCGGCCCGATCCTCGGCGGTGTCCTCGTCGAGCACGTCAGCTGGCAGTCGGTGTTCTTCATCAACGTCCCGGTCGGTGTCGTCGCCGTCGCCCTCGGCGCGTTCATCCTCCTCGACCACCGCGCCGAGAACGCCCCGCGCTCCTTCGACATACCCGGCATCGCGCTGCTCTCGGGCGCGATGTTCTGCCTGGTCTGGGCCCTGATCAAGGCGCCCGAGTGGGGCTGGGGCGACGGCCGGACCTGGGCGTTCCTCGTCGGTTCCATGGTGCTGTTCGGGGCGTTCGCGTCCTGGGAGACCAAGGTCAAGGAGCCGCTGATCCCGCTGGGCCTGTTCCGCTCGGTGCCGCTGTCGGCGGGTGTGGTGCTGATGGTCCTGATGGCCATCGCCTTCATGGGCGGCCTCTTCTTCGTGACGTTCTACCTCCAGAACGTGCACGGCATGAGCCCCATCGACGCGGGCCTGCACCTGCTCCCGCTCACCGGCATGATGATCGTCGGCTCCCCGCTCGCGGGCGCGGCGATCACCAAGTTCGGCCCGCGGCTCCCGCTGGCCGGAGGCATGGCGGCCACCGCGATCGCGATGTACGGCATGTCCACCCTGGACAAGGACACCGGCAGCGGCCTGATGTCGATCTGGTTCGCCCTGCTCGGCTTCGGTCTCGCCCCGGTCATGGTCGGCGCCACCGAGGTCATCGTCGGCAACGCGCCGATGGAGCTGTCCGGTGTGGCCGGTGGTCTCCAGCAGGCCGCGATGCAGATCGGCGGCAGCCTCGGTACGGCCGTGCTGGGCGCCGTGATGGCCTCCAAGGTCGACAGCGACCTCGCCGGGAACTGGGCGGACGCGGGTCTGCCCCCGCTCACCCCGGAGCAGCAGCACCAGGCGTCAGAGGCGGTCCAGGTCGGTGTCGCGCCGGTCGCGCCGGACACCCCGGCGGAGATCGCCGCGAAGATCACGGACGTCGCCCACGACACCTTCATCTCCGGGATGAGCCTGGCCTCGCTGGTCGCGGCCGGGGTCGCGGTGGTCGCCGTCTTCGTCGCCTTCCTCACCAAGCGCGGCGCCAACGCCGAGGCGGGCGCCGCGGTCGGCCACATCTGACGGAACGTCAACGAGATTCCCCTATCAGGGTGAGAAAGCTAAAGGTTTCTCGCCACCGGCACGCGCCGCAGGTCACAGTGGGTCAAGCCCTCCGCAGAAGAGGGCGGACCGGGCTGCGGCGCGCTGCCGGAGGGGGACGGCGCGCCGACGGCCCGGTCCGGCGGGGGCATAGCCGCCGCACAGGGGGTACCCGAACCATCGAAGCAGCCCCGGTGAAGAGGGAGTTGACGATGGCGGGCTTTCAGCACGGAACGCGCGGGAACCCCCGCTCACGTGGCCGGACGTGGTCACGGACCGGGCCGGACAGCGCGACGCTCGGCATCATCGGCCTGGTCTGCGCGATCGCCGGATTCTTCGTCCTGGGCATCGTGCTCGGGCCCGCGGCGGTCGTCTGCGGCTGGCTGGCCATGGGCCGCACCTGGACGGGCCCCCGCCCGGTCCCGGCCCTGGTCGCCGTCGTCCTCGGCGCGATCGACACCCTGCTCGCCGTCCTCTGGCTGGCAGGCGCCCTGGGCACGGGCTACGGCCTGGCCTGACCGAGGCCCCCGCCCGACCCGGCACCGACGCGGGCCGGGCGGCGACCCCGGCCCGGCCGGCCCGACCCCGCCCGCACGGCGTCAGACCCCGCCCGCACGGCGTCAGATCCCGCCTACGGCCCGGTCCGTACGGCGGCGTCCCGCGGCGCCGGGGGCCCGCTCTCCCGCAGGGCGGCCACCTCGGCGCGCAGGGCGCGTACTTCCTGCGTGAGCAGCCGGATCGCCTCCGTCTGCTCACGCTCCTCCGCGTCGTCCTTCTCGAACCGTTCGATGAACCAGGCCGCGATGTTCGCGGTCACCACACCGAGCAGGGCGATCCCGGAGAGCATCAGGCCGACGGCGATCAGACGGCCCAGGCCGGTGGTCGGGGCGTGGTCGCCGTAGCCGACCGTCGTCATCGTGGTGAACGACCACCACAGGGCGTCACCCAGTGTGCGGATGTTCCCGTCCGGCGCCTCCCGCTCGACCGACAGCACGGCCAGCGAACCGAACATCAGCAGCCCCACCACCGCCCCGGCGACATACGTCGTGACGCGTATCTGGGAGGCCATCCGGGCCCGCTGCCCGACCAGCAGCAGCGTCGACACCAGCCGCAGCAGCTTCAGCGGCTGGAGCAGCGGCAGCGCCACCGCGCACAGGTCCAGCCAGCGCGAGCGCACGAACCCCCACCGGTCCTCGGACAGCGCCAGCCGGACGCCGTAGTCCGCGGCGAAGGCCGCCCACACCAGCCACTCCACCCCCGCGCAGACGGCCGTCAGTGTGCGGGCCGCCGTCGGGTCGACGATCGGCACCGCGTACGCGACGGCGAACACCACCGCGAGGGCCAGCAGCGGGCGCTGCGTCCGCCGCTCCCACCGCGCCCGCGCCGGTGCCCGCGCCGCGCTCGGTGCCTCCGGGGCCTCAGCTTCCGTCTGTTCCTGCCGCATGGCGCACATCGTAGAAAGGCGCCGTGGAAAGACGGAGCGGCCGGGCACCCCCGAGGGGACGCCCGGCCGCCGCCGTACGAGGTCTCAGGCGTCGCCGCCCGCCGCCCCCGGGTCGGCCGCCGCCACGTCGAGCAGCTGGTAGCGGTCGATGGCCTGCTTGAGCGCGGACCGGTCGACCTTGCCCTCCTTGGCCAGCTCGGTCAGCACCGCCAGCACCACCGACTCGGCGTCGATGTGGAAGAACCGCCGGGCCGCCCCGCGGGTGTCGGCGAAGCCGAACCCGTCCGCGCCCAGCGACTGGTAGGCCCCCGGCACCCAGCGGGCGATCTGGTCCGGCACCGACCGCATCCAGTCGGAGACGGCCACGAACGGCCCCTCCGCCCCGGACAGCTTCCGCGTCACGTACGGGACCCGCTGCTCCTCCTCCGGGTGGAGCAGGTTGTGCCGCTCGACCTCGACGGCCTCCCGGCGCAGCTCGTTCCAGGAGGTCGCCGACCAGACGTCGGCGCGCACGTTCCACTCCTCGGCGAGGATGCGCTGCGCCTCGACCGCCCACGGCACGGCCACGCCCGAGGCGAGGATCTGCGCCGGGATCGCGCCGCCGGTGCCCTCGCTGAAGCGGTACACGCCCTTGAGGATGCCCTCGACGTCCACGCCCTCCGGCTCGGCCGGGTGCCGGATCGGCTCGTTGTAGACGGTCAGGTAGTAGAAGACGTCCTCGCTGTCCGGGCCGTACATCCGGCGCAGGCCGTCCTGGACGATGTGCGCGATCTCGAAGCCGAACGCCGGGTCGTAGGCGACACAGCCCGGGTTGGTCGAGGCGAGCAGCTGGGAGTGGCCGTCCGCGTGCTGGAGCCCCTCACCGGTCAGCGTCGTCCGCCCGGCGGTCGCGCCGAGCACGAAACCGCGCGCCAACTGGTCCGACATCTGCCAGAACTGGTCGCCGGTCCGCTGGAAACCGAACATCGAGTAGAAGACGTACACCGGGATCAGCGGCTCGCCGTGGGTGGCGTACGCCGAGCCCGCCGCGATCAGCGAGGCCGTGCAGCCCGCCTCCGAGATGCCGTCGTGGAGCATCTGGCCGGTCGGGGACTCCTTGTAGGCGAGCAGCAGCTCCCGGTCGACCGACTCGTACTGCTGGCCCAGCGGGTTGTAGATCTTCGCGCTCGGGAAGAATGAGTCCATGCCGAAGGTGCGGTACTCGTCCGGTGCGATCAGCACGAACCGGCGGCCGAGTTCCTTGTCCCGCATGAGGTCCTTGAGCAGTCGCACGAAGGCCATGGTGGTGGCGATCGACTGCTGCCCGGAGCCCTTCTTCACACTCGCGTACGTCTTGTCCTCGGGCAGCGCCAGCGGCTTCGCGCGCACGACGCGGGTCGGGACGTAGCCGCCCAGGCCCTGGCGCCGGTCGTGCATGTACTGGATCTCCTCGGAGTCGCGCCCCGGGTGGAAGTACGGCGGCGCGCCGGACTCCAGCTCGCGGTCGGAGATCGGCAGGTGGAGCCGGTCGCGGAAGCCCTTGAGGTCGTCGACCGTCAGCTTCTTCATCTGGTGCGTGGCGTTGCGGCCCTCGAAGTTCGGCCCCAGCGTCCAGCCCTTCACCGTCTTGGCGAGGATCACCGTCGGCTGCCCGGTGTGCTCCACGGCCGCCTTGAACGCGGCGTAGATCTTGCGGTGGTCGTGCCCGCCGCGCCCCAGGTGCAGGATCTGGTCGTCGCTCATGCCCTCGACCATGGCCCGCAGCCGCTGGTCGTCGCCGAAGAAGTGGTCGCGGATGTACGCGCCGGACTCGGTGGCGTACGTCTGGAACTGGCCGTCCGGGGTGGTGTTCATCCGGTTGACGAGGATGCCGTCGCGGTCCTGCGCGAGCAGCGGGTCCCAGCTCCGGTCCCAGATCAGCTTGATCACGTTCCACCCGGCGCCCCGGAACACCGACTCCAGCTCCTGGATAACCTTGCCGTTGCCGCGCACCGGCCCGTCGAGCCGCTGGAGGTTGCAGTTGACGACGAAGGTGAGGTTGTCCAGGCCCTCGCGGGCGGCGATCGTCAGCTGGCCGAGCGACTCCGGCTCGTCCATCTCGCCGTCGCCGAGGAACGCCCACACGTGCGACTTCGAGGTGTCCGCGATGCCGCGCGCGTGCATGTAGCGGTTCATCCGCGCCTGGTAGATCGCGCCGATCGGGCCGAGCCCCATCGACACGGTCGGGAACTCCCAGAAGTCCGGCATCAGCCGCGGGTGCGGGTACGAGGAGAGCCCGTACGGCACCTTCGACTTCTCCTGGCGGAACGCGTCGAGGTTGCCCTCGTCCAGCCGGTCCAGCAGGAACGCGCGGGCGTAGATGCCGGGGGAGGCGTGGCCCTGGAAGAAGACCTGGTCGCCGCCGTCGCCCTCGTCCTTGCCGCGGAAGAAGTGGTTGAAGCCCACGTCGTACAGGGAGGCGGAGGAGGCGAAGGTCGCGATGTGGCCGCCGACGCCGATGCCGGGCCGCTGGGCGCGCGAGACCATCACGGCCGCGTTCCAGCGGGTCGCGTTCAGGATGCGGCGCTCGATCTCCTCGTTGCCCGGGAAGAACGGCTCGGCACGGGTGGGGATCGTGTTGACGTAGTCCGTGCTGCGCATCTCGGGCACGGCCACGCGCTTCTCGCGGGCCCGCTCGATCAGGCGCAGCATAAGGTAGCGGGCCCGCTCCCGGCCGCGCTCGTCGACGGCGGCGTCCAGGGAGTCGAGCCACTCCCGGGTCTCCTCGGGATCGAAGTCAGGAACCTGACTCGGAAGGCCGCCAATGATGATCGGGTTGCGATCGAATCCGGAAGCCACGCTGGTGGTCCTTACCTGTCAGAGGGCTGTGGGGCGGTGACACGGGTGGGGCGGGTCGGGCTTGGTCGTGGGGCGGTGAGGCGATCCCATCGTGTACCTCGGGGCCGCCCACGTCATCTCTACTGTGAGGTAACCGGTACCTGTTCGAATCTCGTACCCCAGGATGGTTCCCAAACGCGCAAACGGGGCAGATGGGAGTGGTGCGTGTCACTCTTGATGGCTTTTTGTCCCGGATTGGCACCGGATTCGCATGCCTGGAGTTGCGGCGACACGGCCAGGATCGTCACCGTTTCGGCGGTCTGAACCGCCGGGTACTTGCGCGATCCGTCCCGCCCGTGTGGACTACGGCCAATGCTTCGCGCACGCGCGTGGCTGAGTTATTCCCGAAACATGATCAGGAGGCAACCCGTGAGCGCGACCGCGGACCACGCGGAGGAGCGGACGAGCCCTGCCGTCAGGCTGGGGTTCCAGCCCGAGCAGGTGGTCCAGGAGATCGGCTACGACGACGACGTCGATCAGGAGCTCCGCGAGTCCATCGAGGAAGTCATCGGCAGCGACCTGGTGGACGAGGACTACGACGACGTCGCCGACGCCGTGGTGCTCTGGTTCCGCGACGAGGACGGTGACCTGACGGATGCGCTGGTGGACGCCACCACGTACATCGAAGAAGGCGGCTCGATCCTCCTCCTCACGCCGAAGACCGGCCGGACGGGGTACGTGGAGCCGAGCGACATCTCCGAAGCCTCGACGACAGCGGGTCTGTCGGCCAGCAAGAGCGTCAGTGTGGGCAAGGACTGGAGCGGCAGCCGGCTGGTGACGCCCAAGGCCGCGAAGTCCAAGAAGTGACCCGGAAGCCCGGGACGTGACCCCGGCGTGCGCGGACGGGCCGACCACCCCGGTCGGCCCGTCCGCGCACGAGGGGCGCCGCTGCGTAGGCTGGTCCCGGCGTCCTCACCCGGATGCCGCAACCGGCTCCGACGCGTCCGCCCGGCGCACCCGGCGTGCACGGCGCGTCCGGCGCACACCGCGCAGCGCATCCCAGGAAGGGCTCACCGACGATGGCGATCCAGGTCGGCGACAAGGCACCCGACTTCGACCTCAAGGACAACCACGGCCGGTCCGTGAAGCTGTCCGACTTCCGCGGCGAGCAGAACGTCGTGCTGCTCTTCTACCCGTTCGCCTTCACCGGCGTGTGCACCGGGGAGCTGTGCGAGGTCCGCGACAACCTGCCGCGGTTCTCCGACCGCGACACCCAGGTGCTCGCCGTGTCCAACGACTCCGTCCCCACCCTGCGCGTCTTCGCCGAGCAGGAGGGCCTGGAGTACCCGCTGCTCAGCGACTTCTGGCCGCACGGCGAGGTCTCCCGCGCCTACGGCGTCTTCGCCGAGGACAAGGGCTGCGCGGTGCGCGGCACCTTCGTCATCGACAAGGAGGGCGTGGTCCGCTGGACGATCGTCAACGGCCTGCCCGACGCCCGCGACCTCGACCAGTACGTCACGGCCCTCGACGCCCTCTGAGCCGCACCGGGCCGCACCACGCCCCGCCGGTGTTTCCCCGGTCTTCCCGGGTGTTCTCCGGTTTCTTCGGCGCCCAGGGCCTGCGGGGTGCGGGAACCCGTCACTAGGATCGACTCGTTGATCCGATATCCGACGCACGAGGGGGCTCCCGCCCCCGGACACCATTGGAGGACTTCGTGGGAGTCAGCCTCAGCAAGGGCGGCAACGTTTCGCTGACCAAGGAGGCCCCCGGCCTCACCGCGGTCATCGTCGGTCTGGGGTGGGACGTGCGCACCACGACCGGCACCGACTTCGACCTGGACGCGAGCGCACTGCTGCTGACCAACACCGGCAAGGTGTCCAGCGACGCCAACTTCGTCTTCTTCAACAACCTCAAGAGCCCCGACGGCTCCGTCGAGCACACCGGCGACAACATCACCGGTGAGGGCGAGGGCGACGACGAGCAGATCAAGGTCAACCTCGCGGCGGTGCCCGCCGAGATCGAGAAGATCGTCTTCCCGGTCTCCATCTACGACGCCGAGAACCGCCAGCAGTCCTTCGGCCAGGTCCGCAACGCGTTCATCCGCGTGGTGAACCAGGCCGGCGAGGCCGAGATCGCCCGGTACGACCTCAGCGAGGACGCCTCGACCGAGACCGCCATGGTCTTCGGCGAGCTGTACCGGCACGGCGCGGAGTGGAAGTTCCGCGCCATCGGCCAGGGGTACGCCTCGGGCCTGCGCGGCATCGCGCAGGACTTCGGCGTCAACGTCTGAGCCGACCCGGCCGTCCGGACCGCCCGGACGTACGACGACGTGCCTGTTCCGGCGCCGCACCGATCACGGGCGGCGCCGGACGCGCACGAGGACTCAAACAGACCGCAGCACGACCCAGGGGAGGACCAGCAACATGGGCGTCACACTCGCCAAGGGAGGCAATGTCTCCCTGTCCAAGGTCGCGCCGAACCTCACGCACGTGATGATCGGACTCGGCTGGGACGCGCGCTCCACCACCGGAGCCCCCTTCGACCTCGACGCCAGCGCCCTGCTGTGCACCGCGGGCCGGGTCATGGGGGACGAGTGGTTCGTCTTCTACAACCAGCTCACCAGCCCCGACGGCTCGGTCGAGCACACCGGCGACAACCTCACCGGTGAGGGCGACGGCGACGACGAGTCGCTCCTGGTCGACCTGGCCAAGGTGCCCGCCCAGTGCGACAAGATCGTCTTCCCGGTCTCCATCCACCTCGCCGACGAACGCGGCCAGACCTTCGGCCAGATCAGCAACGCCTTCATCCGCGTCGTCAACCAGGCCGACGGACAGGAACTCGCGCGGTACGACCTGAGCGAGGACGCCTCCACCGAAACGGCGATGATCTTCGGCGAGCTCTACCGCTACCAGGGCGAATGGAAGTTCCGGGCCGTGGGGCAGGGGTACGCGTCCGGCTTGCGCGGCATCGCTCTAGACTTCGGAGTCAACGTTTCGTAAAGCCGAGTACGGCCGGGGGATGTTCCACCCCCCGAGCTTCGCTTGGGGGGACCCCCAGACAGGATTGGGAAGCCAGTGGTTCTGAAAACCTTCGGCTGGTCGTTCGCGGTCACCGCGCTCGGCCTCGTCGCGGCCGTCTTCTACGGGGGGTGGACCGCTTTCGGGATCGTGGCGATCCTCTCCATCCTGGAGATCTCGCTCTCCTTCGACAACGCGGTGGTCAACGCCGGGATCCTGAAGAAGATGAACGCCTTCTGGCAGCGCATCTTCCTCACCATCGGCATCCTGATCGCCGTCTTCGGCATGCGGCTGGTCTTCCCCGTCGTCATCGTCGCGATCAGCGCCCAGCTCGGGCCGATCGAGGCCGTCGACCTCGCCCTCACCGACAAGGACCGCTACCAGGAACTGGTCACGGACGCGCACCCCGCGATCGCGGCCTTCGGTGGCATGTTCCTGCTGATGATCTTCCTGGACTTCATCTTCGAGGACCGGGACATCAAGTGGCTGGGCTGGCTGGAGCGCCCGCTGGCCAAGCTCGGCAAGGTCGACATGCTGTCCGTCTGCATCGCCCTGATCGTCCTGCTGATCACCGCGATGACCTTCGCCACCCACGCCCACCTGCACGCCGGGCCCGCCGACAAGGCCGAGACCGTCCTGCTCTCCGGCATCGGCGGCCTCATCACGTACATGATCGTCGGCGGACTATCCGGCTTCTTCGAGAACAAACTCGAAGAAGAGGAGGAACGGGAGCACGAGGCCGAGGAGGAGGCCAAGCGGACCGGGAAGCAGCAGTCCGCCGTCCTCCTCGCGGGCAAGGCCGCGTTCTTCATGTTCCTGTACCTGGAGGTCCTGGACGCCTCGTTCTCCTTCGACGGGGTCATCGGCGCGTTCGCCATCACCAACGACATCGTGCTGATGGCGCTGGGCCTGGGCATCGGCGCGATGTACGTCCGGTCGCTGACGGTGTACCTGGTCCGCCAGGGCACGCTGGACGACTACGTCTACCTGGAGCACGGCGCGCACTACGCCATCGGCGCCCTCGCCGTGATCCTCCTCGTCACCATCCAGTACGAGATCAACGAGGTCGTCACGGGCCTGGTCGGCGTCGTCCTGATCGGCTGGTCCTTCTGGTCCTCCGTCCGCCGCAACCGCGCCCTCGCCGCCACCGAGGGCGACCAGGGCTCGGACGAGAAGGCCGAGGTGCCCTCCGGGGTGTGACCACCTCCCCGGGGAGGGAACGCTCTGAACGGGGCGGCCGTCGAGGAGGTCCTCGACGGCCGCCCCGCTCGTGCGGGGGGAACGATTCACAACGACGGCGACGTGGGGGCGGGAATGGGATTTCTGGACGGACTGCGGCCCGGCAGGGCCGCCGACTTCGACTCGGGCAGCGCGGCCAGCAACGCGATCGAACTGACGAAACGGCACAGCCAGGTCTCTCTCACCCAGCAGGACGCGGCCACCGGCCACCTCCGCGTCAACCTGACCTGGCGGATGCGGACCTCCGACTTCGGCGGCGGCCAGCGCGAGAGCCTGCTGCGCCACCCCTTCAAGGCGCTGCGCCCCCCGGAGGTCGTCGGGCACAGCCAGAGCATGGTCAACGTCGACCTCGACCTCGGCTGTCTCTACGAACTCCAGGACGGCAGCAAGGGCGTCGTCCAGCCGCTGGGCGGCCTGCTCGGCGAGATCAACGACCCGCCGTACGTGAAGCTGAGCGGCGACGACCGGTTCGGCTCGGCCTCCGGCGAGACGATGTACGTCAACCTGGACCACCGCGAGGCCATCAAGCGGCTGCTGGTCTTCGTCTACATCTACGACGCGACCCCGGCCTTCGACCGCACCCACGCCATGGTCACGCTCTACCCGAGCAACGGGCCGCGCATCGAGATCGGCCTCGACGAACGGCACCCCCAGGCCCGCTCCTGCGCGGTCGTCATGATCGAGAACGTCAAGGGCGAGCTGATGGTCCGCCGCGAGGTGAAGTTCGTCTACGGCTTCCAGGCCGAGCTGGACCGCCTCTACGGCTGGGGCCTCCAGTGGGGGCGCGGCTACAAGGCCAAGGCCGGGAAGTAGCCCCGGGCGGGCTCAGCGGCCGATGAACTGCGGCCCCTGCGGCGGCATCCGGAACTCCCCGGCGGGCGCGCCGGCCGGGGAGACCTCCGGGTAGCCGTAGCCGTGCGTCGGCAGCGAGGACGGGAAGCCGTACGCCGCCGGCGCCTGCTGGGGGACCGCCGTGGTGGGCTGCTCCGGCGGCAGCGGCTGGGCCCGCCCCGGACCCGCCTCGCCGGACCCGGCGGCACCGGCGTCCGCGCCGTCGGTCTCCGACTCGTCGACCGAGATGCCGAAGTCGGTGGCGAGCCCCTTGAGGCCGTTGGAGTAGCCCTCGCCGAGCGCCCGGAACTTCCAGCCGTCCCCGCGCCGGTACAGCTCGCCGCAGATCAGCGCGGTCTCCTCACCGGTCTCCGGCCGGATGTCGAAGCTGGCCAGCGGCTTGTCCCCGCCGTCCGCCGCGTCGTGCAGCAGGATGCTCAGCGAGCGCACCCGGTCGAAGGTGACGCCGTCCGCCGACGCCACCAGCAGAATCCGGCTCACATCGGGCTCCAGCCCGGCCAGATCTGTCTGGATCGTGTCCGTCAGACCCCCCGGAGCGCGCTTCTTGCCGAGCCGCCAGACCTTCCCGCCGGGGTGCCGGGGCTGGTTGTAGAAGACGAAGTCCTCGTCGGAACGCACCCGCCCGTCGGAGCCGAGCAGCAGCGCGGAGGCGTCCACGTCGGGCACCCCCTGTCCGGGTGTCCAGCGCAGCACGGCCCGCACCGTGGTGGTCCTCAGCGGGACGTTCGACCCCTTCAGCATCGCGTGCGTCATGCGCTCATCCTGCCTTCTCGGTTCTGCTCACGACAATGCGGGTACACGGCAGGCGGGTCGCCGTCGGCCGTACCGGCGGCCGCCCGGACCCGGACCGGGTGCGCCCGCGCCCCACTGTCCCCGTCGTCGTTACCTGAAATTCATGGCTCACGGGAACCCCCGACATGGGTCCCTACGTACTATTACCGGCCACCTCTTACCGAATCCTCGTCGATTCCACGGAGCCGCACCGAGCCGCACCGCGCCGCGTCCCGGACCGAGCCGAGCCGGGCCCGGTCCGGGAGCGGCCCGGCCGTACATCTGCACATCCACACCGCCACTTCGCGTCACGGGGGAGATCTATGCGTCATTTCGGGCACCTCGCCCCTGACGTGCGTCAGCGTCTGTTCCACCGCCAGCCGTGTTCCTTCGACGCGGACTCACCGGCCCGCATCCTCTCCGCCGCCCTGGGCGCCACCCTCTACAGCCCGGCCACCCGGCCCCGGCTCGCCGAGGACGTCCTCAAGCAGGCCGGGCGGGGCGTGGTCTCCATGGTGCTCTGCCTGGAGGACTCCATCGGCGACGAGGACGTCGAGCGCGGCGAGGAGAACCTCGTCCAGCAGTTCACCGAGCTGGCCGCCCGCCCCGGCGTCCCGCTCCCGCTGCTCTTCATCCGGGTCCGCACCCCCGAGCAGATCCCCGACCTCGTCGGCCGCCTCGGGCCCGCCGTCCGGCTGCTCAGCGGCTTCGTCTTCCCCAAGTTCACCGAGGAACGGGGCATCCCCTTCCTGGAGGCCCTGGCGGGCGCCGAGGCCGCCAGCGGACGCCGCCTGTTCGGGATGCCCGTGCTGGAGACGCCCGAGCTGATGTACCGGGAGTCCCGCGTCGACGCCCTGGAGGGCATCGCCCGCGCGGTCGAGAAGCACCGCGACCGGGTCCTCGCCCTGCGCCTCGGCGTGACCGACTTCTGCTCCTCCTACGGGCTGCGCCGGGCCCCCGACATGACCGCGTACGACGTGCAGATCGTCGCCTCCGTCATCGCGGACGTGGTGAACATGCTGGGCCGCGCCGACGGCACCGGCTTCACGGTCACCGGCCCCGTCTGGGAGTACTTCCGCGTCCCGGAGCGCATGTTCAAGCCGCTCCTGCGGCACAGCCCCTTCCTGGAGGGACAGGCCGTCGAACTGCGTGAGAAGCTGATCGAACACGCGATGGACGGACTGCTGCGCGAGATCTCCCTCGACCACGCCAACGGTCTGCTCGGCAAGACGTGCATCCACCCCTCGCACGTCCCGGCGGTGCACGCGCTGTCCGTCGTCAGCCACGAGGAGTACAGCGACGCGGCGGACATCCTGCGCCCCGAGCGCGGCGGCGGCGGGGTGCTGCGCTCGGCGTACACCAACAAGATGAACGAGGTGAAGCCGCACCGGGCCTGGGCGGAGCGCACGCTGCTGCGCGCCGAGGTCTTCGGCGTGGCCCACGAGGACGTGAGCTTCGTCGACCTGCTCGCCGCGGCCATCCCCGCCTGAACCGGCCGCAGCCGGGCCGCGGACGCGCCGCCGCCCCCTCTCCTCACCACCACCTAGGGACGTATGAACAACGCAGTGAACGGGACCGACGGCACCCCCGGGACCCCCGGCAGAGGCGGCGCGGACCGCGCGGACGGGACCGGTGCCGGTGCGGCCGTCTGGTCCGGGTCCTGGGTCGCCGAGCGGCTCGGGGTCGGGCTGACCGGCGACCCCGGCCTGACCGGCCTGCTCGGGATGGCCCTGCGCCGCAACCCCCGCCGGGCCCACCTCCTCGTCTCCCACGTGCTCGGCAAGCACGTCCCCCAGCGCCCGTCCGTGGTGTACGGGCACGGGCTCGCCCTCGGCCGCCGGGTCCGCGACCTGCTCGGCCCGGAGGCCGCCGCCGCGATCGTCCTCGGGTACGCGGAGACCGCGACCGGCCTCGGCCACGCCGTCGCCGACGGCCTGGCGGTGGCGCCCTGCCTGCACTCCACCCGCCGCCCGGTGCCCGGAGTGGCCGCGGCGGGCGGCTTCGAGGAGTCCCACTCGCACGCCACCTCCCACCTGCTGCTCCCGGAGGACCCGGCGCTGCTGGTCGGGGACGGCCCGCTCGTCCTCGTCGACGACGAGTTCTCCACCGGCAACACCGTCCTCAACACCATCCGCGACCTCCACGAGCGCTACCCGCGCCGCCGCTACGTGATCGTCGCCCTGGTCGACATGCGCTCCCCGGCCGACGCCGGACGGCTCGCGGAGTTCGCCCAGGAGATAGACGCCCGCGTCGACCTCATAGCCACCGCCTCCGGCACCGTCCGCCTCCCGGACGGCGTGCTGGAGAAGGGGCGGGAGCTGGTCGCCCGGCACGAGACCCCGCCCCGCGACGACACGCCGTACGGACGGATCGAGCGGACTGGCCTGGACTGGCCGCGCGGCCTGCCCGACGGCGGACGGCACGGCTTCACGCCCGCCCACCGCGCCCGCCTGGACGCCGCGCTGCCCGCGATGGCCGCCCGGATCGCCGCGGCCCTGCCCGCCGGCGCCCGCCGCGACGGCGCCCGGGTCCTGGTCCTCGGCTCCGAGGAGCTGATGTACGCGCCGCTGAGGCTCGCCGCCGCGCTGGAGGACACCCTCGGCGCCGCCGGCGCGGAGGTGCGGTTCTCCACCACCACCCGCTCGCCCGTCCTCGCCGTCGACGACCCCGGCTACGCGATCCGCAGCCGCCTGGTCTTCCCCGCCCACGACGACCCCGCCGACGGCCCCGGCGACCGCTACGCCTACAACGTGGCGGGCGCGGGCTTCGACGCCGTCGTCGCGGTGGTCGACTCCGTCGGCGACACCCCGGCCCTGCACGCCCCGGACGGACTGCTCGCCCGGCTCGCCGCCCACACCCCGCACGTCCGCCTCGCGGTCGTGCCCTCGTACGTCCCCGAGCCGCTGTACGCCGCCGCCTTGCCTGGAGAGAGACCCGCCATGCTGCCCGAGCCCCTCCGTGGACCCGCCTTCTCCTCGTACGCGCCGGACGAGGTCGGCTGGCTGCTCCAGGACCTCTCCGACGTCACGCTGGAGGCGCCGACCGAGGAGCGCGAGGAGGCCATCCAGAGCGGCGGCGCACACTACGCCGAGTCGCTGCCCGTGGAGTACCAGCCCACCGAGCAGTACCAGGCCCTCTTCCACGAGGCCCTCGACGAGTCCGCCGCCCGCCTCGCCCGCGCCGTCGGCGCCGTCACCGAGATCGTCATCGCCGAGCGGTCCCCGCGCCCCGTGCTGGTCTCCCTCGCCCGCGCCGGCACCCCCGTCGGGGTCCTGATGCGCCGCTGGGCCGCGCACCGGCACGGCCTGGACCTGCCGCACTACGCGGTGTCCATCGTGCGCGGCCGGGGCATCGACGCCACCGCGCTGCGCTGGCTCGCCGCCCACCACGACCCCCGTGACGTCGTCTTCGTCGACGGCTGGACCGGCAAGGGCGCCATCACCCGCGAACTCGCCGCGGCCGTCGAGGAGTTCGAGGCGGCGGGCGGCGCCCCCGGCTTCGACCCGGAGATCGCGGTCCTCGCCGACCCCGGCTCGTGCGTGCGGACGTACGGCACGCGGGAGGACTTCCTCATCCCGTCGGCCTGTCTCAACTCCACCGTGTCGGGCCTGATATCGCGGACCGTGCTGCGGGCCGACCTGGTCGGCCCGGACGACTTCCACGGCGCGAAGTTCTACCGCGAGCTGGCCGGGGCGGACGTCTCGGTGGCCTTCCTGGACGCCGTCTCCGCCCGCTTCCCCGAGGTCGAGGCGGACGTGGACGAGACGGTGAAGGAGCTGCTGGCCGGGGACCGCGCCCCGACCTGGGCGGGCTGGGCGGCCGTCGAGCGGATCAGCGAGGAGTACGGCATCCACGACGTGAACCTGGTCAAGCCGGGCGTCGGCGAGACCACCCGCGTCCTGCTGCGCCGGGTGCCCTGGAAGATCCTGGCCAAGTCGGGCGCGGGCGCCGACCTGAAGCACGTCCGGCTCCTCGCCGAACAGCGCGGGGTGCCGGTGGAGGAGGTGGACGACCTGCCGTACACGTGCGTCGGGCTCATCCACCCGCGGTTCACGCGCGGGGCGACCGGCGCCGACGGCAAGGCGGTGGCGGTCTGATGCCGGTACTGGTGGCGAGCGACCTGGACCGGACGCTCATCTACTCGGCGGCGGCGCTCGCGCTGACCATGCCCGACGCGAGGGCGCCCCGGCTGCTCTGCGTCGAGGTCCACGAGAGCCGTCCGCTGTCCTACCTGACGGAGACGGCGGCGCGGCTGCTGACCGAGCTGGGGGACGCGGCGGTGTTCGTGCCGACGACGACCCGGACCCGCAAGCAGTACCAGCGGATCAACCTGCCGGGCCCGCCGTCGACGTACGCGATCTGCGCCAACGGCGGCCATCTGCTGGTCGACGGGGTCACCGACCTGGACTGGCACCGCTCGGTGCTGGCCCGGCTCGCCGAGGAGTGCGCGCCGCTGGCGGAGGTCCAGGAACACCTGGCGGCCGCGGCGGACCCGCTGTGGCTGCGCAAGCAGCGGGTCGCCGAGGACCTGTTCGCCTATCTGGTGGTGGAGCGCGAGCTGCTGCCCGAGGAGTGGGTGAAGGAGCTGGCGGTCTGGGCGGAGGACCGCGGCTGGACGGTGTCCCTCCAGGGCCGCAAGATCTACGCCGTTCCGAAGCCGCTGACCAAGAGCGCCGCCGTACGCGAACTGGCCCGCCGCACCGGGGCCGAACTGACCCTGGCGGCCGGGGACTCCCTGCTCGACGCCGATCTGCTGCTCGCGGGCGACCGGGGCTGGCGCCCCGGCCACGGCGAACTGGCCGAGGACGCCTGGACGGCCCCGCACGTCACGGCCCTGCCCGACCGGGGGGTCCTGGCCGGGGAGCGCATCCTGCGCGAGTTCCTCCGGGCGGCGCGGGAGCGCTAGAGCCGGAGGTCAGCCCCCCGGAGGTCAGCCGCAGCAGCCTCCGCCGCAGCAGCCGCCACCCCCGCCCCCGCCGCCGGTTCCGGCCACGGGGGCGGAAACGGTGCCGCCTACAGCTACTGTGGAGAGAAGTTTGACCGTATCGTCGTGACCGGCCGGGCAGTCGGCAGGGGCGGAGGACTCCGCCATGGGGCGGCTCAGTTCGAAGGTGTCGCCGCAGGTCCGGCAGCGGTATTCGTAGCGAGGCATGCCGACAGGGTAGACCGCGCGCACGACGGCGGAGTTCCGGTGAGTTCGCCGCTGTGCGTTTCTGTCGACTTCCTATGTGGAGAAGTTGCGAAGGGCGCTGGTAATTTGAGAGCGCCGCGATGAACCGCGAGGTCCGGGGGGTTCAGGGTCTGTGGCCGTTTCCACGGCAACCATGTCAGACCCTCGTACGTCTTACGTCTGCCTACGCGAGCAAAACCGAGTGCGGAGGGAGATGTCGTGACCCAGGCGGGGCAGGGGGAGGAGCCCCAGAAACCGCGGAAGCCGGACGAGACCATGCAGTTGAAGGTCCCGGCTTCCTTCAGGCCGGACGAGACCATGCAACTGAGGGTCCCGCCCGAGGGGATACCTGGCGCGACACCGGACGACATACCCGGCACCGAGGACATATCCGGCGCCGACGGCCTACCCGGTTCTGATGCATCATCACACATATCGGATACGTCCGACAAGCGGCGGAAGGGGCGCAAAGCCCTCCGCCCCTCACTGCGTTCCCGCCTCCTCACCGCCGCCCGCGCCCGCCTCGCCCCCCTGCTCGCGGCCCTCGCCCCGCTCCTCGCCCGCCTCGCGCCCCACCTGCGCCGGATGCGCCCCCAGTACCCGCGCCCCGGCCGCACCGACTGGCGCCGCTGGATACCGAGCTGGCGGCAGTCCGCCGGAGCCGTCCTCGCCTCCCTGGGCCTCAGCACGATGTTCCTCGTCGTCGCCTACGCCGCGACCGACGTCCCGCAGAACCTCAACAGCTACGCCACCCAGCAGGACAACGTGTACTTCTGGGCCGACGGCACCCCCATGGCCCGCACCGGCTGGGTCCAGCGCCAGGCGATGCCGCTGAAGGACATCCCCGAGGACGTCCGCTGGGCCGTCCTCGCCGCCGAGAACGCCAGCTTCTACAGCGACCCCGGCATCTCCTTCAAGGGCATCAGCCGCGCCCTGTTCCGCACCGTCGGCCAGGGCGACACCCAGGGCGGCTCCACCATCACCCAGCAGTACGTCAAGAACGTCTACCTCAACCAGAGCCAGACCCTGCGCCGCAAGTTCACCGAGGCCATGATCGCCCTCAAGCTCGACAACCAGATGAGCAAGGACGACATCCTGGAGGGCTACCTCAACACCAGCTGGTTCGGCCGCGGCACCTACGGCATCCAGCGCGCCGCCCAGGCCTACTACGGCAAGGACGTCAGCCAGCTCAACGCCAGCGAGGGCGCCTTCCTCGCGGGCCTGCTCAAGGGCGCCGGACTCTACGACCCCACCCTCAGCGGCACCAACCGCGCCCGCGCCGTCGAACGCTGGTCCTGGACCCTGGACCGCATGGTCGACATCGGCAAGCTCTCCAAGGCCGAACGCGCCACGTACAAGAAGTTCCCGGAGCCGCTGAAGACCAACCCGCTCTACGACACCGGTGAACAGAGCGACTACCTGGTCCAGCTCGCCGCCCAGTACGCCAAGAAGTCCGGGGGCATCCCCGAGAAGGACTTCGACCTCGGTGGCTACCAGATCTACACGACCTTCGACAAGAACCGCGAACGGGAACTCACCGACGCCGTCACCAAGGCCCGCGCCAAGGCCGTCAAGGACGACCCGAAGAACAGCAGGACCGCCCACTACGGGGCCGCCTCGGTCGCCGCCGACGGGCGGATCGTCGCCGTCTACGGCGGCCCCGACCACCGCACCCAGGGCTACAACGAGTCCAACGCCACCACCGTGCCCGCCGGGTCCGCGTTCCTGCCCTTCGTGTACGCGGCCGGACTGGAGCACGGCGTCCACAAGACCCGCGACGAGGAAGCCACCCCCGTCACCGGCGACACCGTCTACGACGGCGACGACGACATCCCCGTCACCACCCCCGAGGGCCCCTACTGGGACCGCAGCGGCCGCAAGGTCGCCGCCAGCAACGACGGCGACCGCTCCTACGGGAAGATCTCCCTGCACCGGGCGCTCGCCCTCTCCGTGAACACCCCGTTCATGCAACTCGGCCTCGACACCGGCCTCGACAAGGTCCGCGCCACCGCCGAGTCCGCCGGCCTGCTCCCCTCCAGCCTCGGCGCCCAGGTGCCCGCCCTCTCCCTGGGCAGCTCCACGCCCAGCGCCATCCGCATGGCCAGCGGCTACACCACCTTCGACGCCGAGGGCCGCCACACCGAGCCCTACTCGGTGCGCCGCATCACCCACAACGGCACCAGCCTCCCGCTCGACCAGCCCAAGCCGCGCCGCGCCCTCGACGCCGACACGGCCGGGGCGGTCACCTCCGCCCTCACCGATTCCTTCCGCACCGCGCACCCCGGGGACGCTCCCGCGGACGCGAAGGTGGCCGGGAAGGCCGGCACCACCCAGGACGACAAGGCCGCCTGGTACGTCGGCACCGCCAAGTCGGTGTCCACGGCCGTCGTCGTCTACCGCATCGACCTGGCCAAGAGCCTCGAACCCCTGCCCCTGGAGGGCATCGACGGAAAGGGCGACAAGAGCGTCCCGTACGACATCTGGTCGCAGGCCATGAAGCCGCTCGGCTGACCACCGAACGGCCCCGCAGTCCCCGATCCCACGAGAATGAGCCGCACATGAAGCCACCGTCGGGCCGCCGCCGCAAGGCACCGGCACCGCGCCGCCCCGCCGCCGCCCATCCGGGGTTCCTCACCCTGGCGGCGTTCCTCGTCGTCGCCTCCCTGGTGGCGGGGTACCTGGTGCTGAGCCGTACCGACAACACCGCGCCGACCGCGTCCTCGGGGGAGGGCAAGAAGGCCGCGGCCAGCAAGGAGCCCGTGTGGGACGGCAAGACCAAGGTCCTGGGGGACGGCTCCACCTCGTACACCGGCCCGCAGAAGGGCCGGCTCAAGCCCGTACCGCTCAAGCCGGGCGAGAAGCCGCCGCAGTTCGTCGTCTTCTCCTGGGACGGCGCGCTCGCCGGTGACGACGGCCTGTTCACCCACTACCGGGAGATGGCCAAGAAGTACGACGCCCACATGACGTTCTTCCTCACCGGCATCTACCTGCTGCCCAAGAGCAAGGCCGACCTCTACAACCCGCCCCAGCACAACCGGGGTTCGGCGGCCATCAGCTTCCCCACCGACGAGCACATCCGCACCACGCTGGAGGACCTCTCCCTCGCGTGGGAGGAGGGCAACGAGATCGGCACCCACTTCAACGGTCACTTCTGCGGCACCAAGGGCGGCAAGGACTGGAGCGTCGAGGAGTGGAAGAGCGAGATCGACCAGTTCTACAGCTTCGTCGAGAAGTGGAAGACCAACACCGGCTACACCGACATCGACCCGCTGCCCTTCGACTTCAAGAAGGCCGTCGTCGGCGGCCGCGCCCCCTGCCTGGAGGGCCAGGCCAACCTCCTCAAGGCCGCCAAGGACTACGGCTGGCGCTACGACGCGAGTTCGGCCGGCGACTTCCAGATCTGGCCCACGAAGAAGAACGGCATGTGGGACTTCCCGCTCCAGATGCTCCCGTACGAGGGCGGCAAGTACCAGGGCCTCTCCATGGACTTCAACTTCCTCTACAACCAGTCCGACGGCGAGACCGACGGCGACCCCGCCAAGTTCGCCCAGTGGCAGCAGGAGACCACCGACACCTACATGAACGGCTTCGACCGCGTCTACTACGGAAGCCGCGCCCCGCTGTTCATCGGCAACCACTTCGAGGAGTGGAACGGCGGTGTCTACATGAAGGCGGTGGACGACGTCATCAAGAACGTCTGCCCCCGCAAGGACGTCCAGTGCGTGTCCTTCGAGGAACTCGCCGACTGGATGGATGTGCAGAAGCCCGAGACCCTGGAGCGCCTGCGCACCCTGGACCCGGCCCAGTCCCCCAACTGGTCGACCGTCGTCAAGTGACGCGGTTGACACGGGGGGTGGTTGTGCTGTGACGGTCCTATAACACCCGTCGCACGCCACCCGCCCCCCTCTTCACACGGGCCACACATGTCATGCGAAGATGCGCTACCCCGGCATCCCTCCGCCGGGGCAAGAGGGGAAACATCAGTGAAGTCAAGGAAATTGAGCCGGACGCGGCGCCGCGCCGCGATACTCGGGGCGGCGGCCACGTCCGTCGTCGCCGGGGTCGCCCTGCTCCCCAACTGGAGCGCGGGCGCCGCGGTCGTCAACGACCCGAAGGTCGACGCCAAGACCAAGGCCACCTTCCAGCGGCTGGCCGACGCGGTCTTCACCGACCGCACCGAGGCCCTGGTCGACGGTGCGCAGGGGGACGGCAAGAAGACCCGTACCGAGAAGTTCTCCGGTGACGTCAAGCTGTCCTCGAAGCAGGCCCGCACCGAGGACTCCGACCTGTCGTCGCTGGACCAGCGCAAGGAGCGGCTCGCCAAGCTCGGCGAGAAGTACAGCAAGGCCAGCACCAGCGTCACCCTGGACGCCACCAGCGTGAAGGGCCGCAAGGCCAAGGTCGCCGTCACCGAGACCACGACCCTCACCTACGCCAAGGTCCGCGGCGGCGAGCCCAAGACCACCGGCTTCCAGGCCCACCACGAGCTGACGTTCACCGCCGACCGGCGCGGCGACTGGCAGCTCACCGGCATCGTCGACACCGACGAGGGCCTCGCGGTGAACTCGGCCGCCAAGCCCGTCGTCGAGGCGCAGGTCGCGAAGGTCACCACGACCACCCCGGCCGCGCCCAAGGCGTCCACGACGTACCCGGGCCCGGCCAACCCGAAGAACTTCACCGCGAACGGTCTCGACTACAACGCGATGGCGACGTACGCCAAGCAGTACTGGTCGAACTACAACCCCGCCTACCCCAACTTCAACGGGCAGGGCGCGGGCGGTGACTGCACCAACTTCGTCAGCCAGTCCCTGAAGGCGGGCGGCTGGAAGCACGTCCCCGGCTACGTCTACGACTACACGCGCTGGTTCGGCAACGCCGACATCCAGTCGCACTCGTTCGTCGGCGTCAACGAGTGGTCCTGGTTCGCGCAGAACTCCAAGCGGACCACCCCGCTCACCAACGTGTACCAGCTCGACGTCGGCGACGTGCTCCAGGTCGACTTCGACAAGGACGGGTCCAAGGACCACACGATGATCGTGACGTCCCGCAACCGGGGCATCCCGTACCTGACGTACCACTCCACGAACACCTACAGCCGGTCGCTGCAGAGCATCCTCGCGTCCTACCCGACGGCCGCGTACTACGCCTACCGCACCTGATCCGGTCCGCCGGCCGCGGCGTCCCGCCCGGCCGGCAGCTGTGCCGTCTGCCGGGCCCGCTCCTCCGCCATGTCGGGGTGGCGGGCCCGCCAGTAGGGGTTGTCGTGCGGCAGGGCCGATCCGACCCTGCCGTACATCCCGAACACCAGCAGCAGGATGCCGATCACGAAGCTGAGCATGCAGTTCTGGATCTCGAAGGCCAGGAAGTTGTAGTCCGTCTCCAGCAGGGCCATGTTCACGAACCCGCTGAGGATGAAGAGCACGCCGAGCGTCATGTTCAGCGTGGACGCGAGGTTCCCGCCGATGACCATCCCGGCGAGGAGCAGCAGCCCGACGGCGACCGACAGCCAGCTGAGCGCGCCGTTGGTGTTCAGGCTCCACACGGTGTCGCCGCCCGTGTCGAAGAAGCCGATCCGGTCGATGATCCCGAAGATCCCGAAGACGACCAGTCCGAGCCCCATCAGGCCCGCGCCGATCCGGTAGACCCGGTTCAGCCGGTGGTCGACGGGCAGGGCGTCGTCCAGCGTGATCCGCCGCCGGGTCCGCGTGCGCGGGGCGTGGGTGCCGGGCCGGCCGGGGACGGGGTGGGTGGCGTGCGTGGCCATCGGGCCTCCCTGAGGTGCGCTCGCGGGTGACGGCCGTACGTACCTCCAATATCCGCCCGCGGCGCGCGCCGGGCAAACGCCGGGCGGTCGGCGGGCCCCGGTCCGGTGGGGGAGGCCTCAGTGGGCGGTGCCGCGCTCCTCGCGGATGCGGGTGACGACGCCCGCGACGGTCTGCCGGACGGCCTCCGTCTCGGTGAGGAAGTGCCAGTAGTCGGGGTGGCGGCCCTCCAGCGTGCCGATCGCCCGCTCCAGCCGGGCCACCGCCTCGTCCAGCGGGCGCGCGTCCCGCGGGTCCGGGGTGTGCCGTCCGGCCATCGCCAGCCGCTGCGCGTCCCGGATCGCGAACCGGGTCCGCTCGATCTCCTGGCGGGGGTCCTTCTGCACCGCGTTCAGCCGGGTGAGGCGGTCGCCCGCGGCGGACACGGCCTCGTCGGTGGAGTTCAGCAGGGCGCGCGCCGTCGACAGCAGGGCGGTCGCGTCCGGCCAGCGCTGCGCCTCGCGGGCGGCCCGCGCCTCGGCGAGCTTCGCCTCCGCCTGCCGTACGTGCGCCACCGCGTCGTCGGGGACGCCCTGGAGGTCCTGCCAGCAGGCGACCGCGAACCGGCGGCGCAGCTCGCTGAGGATCGGCTCGACCTGACCGGCGCGGGTGGTGAGGGCCTGGGCGCGGGTGCGCAGCGACACCAGGCGGTGGTCGATCTCGGCGGCCGTCTCCGGCAGCCGCTCGGCCTGCGCGCGGACCGCCTCTGCCTCCCGCGAGACCCGCTCGGCGCGCTCCAGGGTCTGCGGCAGGCCGTGCTGCCCCGCGCCCTGGTTCAGCTTGGTCAGCTCCGGGGCGAGGGCGGCGAGGCGGGCGGCCAGGTCGTCGGCGCGCAGACCGGACTCGCGGACGGCGTCCAGCGCGTTCGACGCGGCGAGCAGGGACTGGCGGGCCCGCTCCACGGCGGGCGCGAGCCGGGCGAGCTGGGTCTCGGCCTTCCCCAGCAGCGGTCCGAGCCCGTCGGCGAACCGGTCCAGCTCCTTCCTGACCCGCTCCAGTTCCTCCTTGGCGCGGGTCAGGTCGGTGCGGGCCTGGGCGGCGGCGGAGGCCTCCAGGTCGTCCCGGTCGAGGTCATGGGCGTCGACCGCCTGGATGTACTGGTGGCTGGCCTCGTCGATCCGCCGCCCCACGGCCTCGAAGTCGGCCACCGCGCGGCGGGCGGCGGGGGTGTCGTCGACGGCCGTGATCGTCTCGATGGAGATCCGCAGGTCGCGCTGGGCGGTGTCCAGTTCGTAGAACGCGGCGGCGGCGGCGTCCTTCGCGGCCTGCGCCTCCGCCCGCTGCGTCTCCGCCCGCCCCCCGAACCACCGCCGGGTCCCGCCCCCGGCGAAGGCACCGGGCACGGACAGCACGGCGAGGAGGGGGAGCGCCAGGGCGAGGGCGCCGAGGGTGCTCAGTGTCTTGAGGGGGCTGGGGGTGCTGGGCGCGGCGCTGTCCTCGGCAGCGCTGCCGGTGGTGCCGGTACCGCTGGTGGTGTCGGCCGTGTCGGCGGTGACGTCATGGGCGCGCGGCACCATCGGCGAGCGCGGCCGTGCTGGTGTCGCCGTCACAGTCCCTCTCCCGTGCTGTCGTCCGCCCTGCCGGTGTCATTCTCCCACCATGAGGACGAACACACGGGTCGGTTAGTTTCCGTCAGTTCGGTTTCCGTCCGCGTTCCGGACCGTGACGCTGCCGTCGCCCGAGCGGGCGGACACCCGGTGCGAGCTGCCCTCGTCCCGGTCCACGGACACGTCGACGGAGCCGTCGCCGCTGTCCGCCGCGACGCGGTACGGCGCGCGCGGCAGCGTGATCGTCACCGAGCCGTCGTCGGTCACCGAGTCCACCCGGTCCGGTACGGCGCCGAGGTCGAGGCGTACGGAGCCGTCGGCGCTGCGGGCACTGACCCGGCGCGAGTCGACGTCGGCGCGGACCGAGCCGTCGTCGCTGCGCAGATCCAGGGGGCCGCTGGAGTCGGTGACCCGCACCGAGCCGTCGGCCGTACGGATACTGAGGGCGTCCCGGAACCCGGAGGCACGGACGCTGCCGTCGTCCTCCCGGACCGCCACCGCGACCCCGCGTGGCACCTCGATCCGGTGCCGGGCGTCGCAGTCGGCGAAGACGCCGGAGCAGCGCGTCCGCAGCACCAGCCGGTCCCCCTTCATGGACCAGGTCACCTCCGGCTCCTTCCCGGCCACGACCGAGCCGTCGAACCAGCGGGTGACCCGCACGGTGCCCGCGCGGTGCGCCTCCGAGGCGACGATCTCCAGCGCGGAGTCGTCGGAGTCGACGGTGAGGGTGTGTCCGGTGAGCGTGAAGTCCCGGCGGTCGGGGTCCGCGTCGTCCCCGGCGGACGCGCAGGCGGTGGCCGACGCGGCGAGCGCCAGCACGGCCCCGGTGACGAGGACCGCGCGGGTCCGGACGCTGCTGAGACGGGCCATGGTGTTCCCCCCGGTGTACGGTGCCGCTCCGACCCCTCCGACGGTAGGCACCCGCCGCCCGCCCCACGATCCGGCGAGCGCCCGCACCGGGGGTGGGGCTACCCCCCGGCCCGCTGCCGCCCCCGAAAGGCGTTTGCGGCCCACCCGCGCGGGCCATGTAGTCTGTCCACTCGTTCCGGGTGCGTAGCTCAGGGGTAGAGCGCCTGCCTTACAAGCAGGATGTCGGCGGTTCGAAACCGTCCGCGCCCACCGCGGTCAGAGGGCTCCCGTGTTGTCACGGGGGCCCTCTGGCATGTCACGCGGGCGTTCGACGAGGTTCAGACGAGGCGTACGAACGCCCGCTCCCCGTTGTGGAAGAACACCGTGAGGCCCGGGTCGGCGTTGCCGCGCGTCGACCACACGTCGATCCTCTGTGTGTCCGGGGCCTCCGCCGCGCCGATCAGCCCACCCAGCCACGCGTCCGGCGCGTCCGTGATCGGCGCCCTCGTGTACACGGCAGGCTCACCGTGGACCGGAGCCGTGGGCGTGTCGTGCTTCGCGCCGTCCGCCAGCTGCCCGATCACCTGCCACGTCTGCTCCTTGCCCGCCACCGTCGCGGTCACGGCATACGGGTGCGGGCCGCTGTCCATCACCTCCACCCGCTGGACGTCCGGCGTGTTCTTGAGCAGGTCGACCAAGTGATCGCGTAAATCCGCGGGGCGCATTTCGGGGGTCCTTTCGGCGGAGGCCCGGGCAGTTTACGAGCGGCGGCGGGAGGGGGAGGCCGAAGTGAGGACAGTCAGCGGGAACTCCGGCCCGGTTTGACACGGACGGGTGGTCGGACGTTCAGCGGACACCCGGACGAGCGGCACGAATCGACAGCGAAGCGCGCCCGGCCTTGAGGGGGCGGACGCGCTTCGCTCGCCGGAACGTGGAGGGCGGCTACGGACGGATGAACTTGCCGTTCACTATCCCGCTCGTGAAGGCGTCCCACTCGCCGGGGGTGAAGACGAGGGCGGGGCCGTTGCCTCTGTGCTTGGTGTCGCGCATGGCGACTCGTCCTTCATCAAGGAAGGCGACCTCGACGCACTCGGCATCACCGTTGCTACGGGTGCTCTTGCGCCAGACCGCTCCTGTCAGGTCGGCACTGTTCACTTGCTCAGCTCCTCCGGATGAACTCGCCGTTCACCATGCCGCTCGTGAAGGCGTCCCACTCGCCGGGGGTGAAGACGAGGGCGGGGCCGTTGCCTCTGTGCTTGGTGTCGCGCATGGCGACTCGTCCCTCATTGAGGAAGGCGACCTCGACACAGTTCGCATCACCGTTGCTACGGGTGCTCTTGCGCCAGACCGCTCCTGTCAGGTCGGCACTGTTCACTTGCTCAGCTCCCTTGTTGCCTGCTTGAGGAGGCTCGTACTGTCCGCGTGGTCCAGCGCAGAGCCCCAAATAGCCGTGAACGCCACGTCGTAGCGCTCGATCTCGTTGGGCTTGTCGAGGTACAGAGCCCCGGTGAACCCGTCCACGTAGACCGTGGGCGGTTCGGTGTCCCGGCCGTCGCTGGTGACCGGGAAGCGCATCAGAACGAACGGCCCGGACATGATCCCCATGTGCAGGCCCGCCGAGTAGGGGACGACGCGGATGCTCACATTGTCCAGCTCGTTCAACTCCACCAGCCGGTCCAGCTGGTCAGCCATGATCTTCGCGCTCCCCACCGGGCGGCGAAGAACCGCTTCGTTGAGGGCGACGTCAAGCTTGGGCGGGTCTGTCACGCGGGTCAGCAGTGCTTGCCTGGTGATGCGTACATGCGTCCGTCGTTCCACCTCCGCTTCGTCGCGGTCGGGGTTGGACTCGCGGATCAGGGTGCGGGCGTAGTCCGGTGTCTGAAGAAGGCCGGGGATCAACTCCGATTCGTACCACCGGAGAGTGGCGGCAGCTTCCTCCAGCCCGATGTAGAGATCGAAGCCCTCGGGGATGACGTCGCCGTAGGCGTGCCACCAACCCCTGTTCTTCGTCTCCTTGGCGAGACCCATCAAGCCTTCGGTCAACGTCGCGGGCGCGCCGTAGATCTTGCACATCGCCTCAACATCAAGGCTGCGCAGGGAAGTCTGGCCCGTCTCGATGCGCCAGATCTTCGGCTCTGACCACTCCAGCTTGCTGGCGGCCGCACGAACTGTCAGTCGTGCCTGATTGCGCAGGTCACGGAGATGCCGACCAAGTTGCCGACGCGGAACCGTCGACCCCGTCACTGCTGCCACGCGCACCCCATCTTCCTACGCTTCGGATGCCTCTTGCATCCGATATGTAAGCACCGTCATCTTCGATCCGCAATATCGCATGATCGTTCGAGGATTGCTCAGCGTATTTTTCAAAATGTAGTCTTGCATTTAGTGTCTTCCGGTGCTTCACTCGGCTACTCCAGGCAGATGAACCGCTGCTGTCTGTGATCGTGAGCGCTGTAAGGAGGGCAGGCCGTGAAGCCGCTGATCTTTGGCTACATGCGCGTACCGGATGACATGACCGACGAGGAGGTGCGGCGGAAGCAGGACGACATGACGTGGTACGCGGAGGTCGAAGGCTTCGCCCTGGCAACCGTGTTCTACGAGTTCATGGACGGCGCGATCAACGTCTTCTCGGAGATGGCCGAGGCCGTGAAGCGAGCCGAGGCCGACCACGTGATCGTGCCGGCCTATCGCGACCTCGCCCTCACCCGCCCGCTCCAGGAAGCCATGGCTCTGCACCTGGAGCAGAAGGCGGGCGCTCGGATCGTCAGCTTGGACGAGTGCGCGTGAACCACTACCAGGGCCACGACGAACCCTTCTACTTCTCTCGGCGTGCCCGCTTCGTGGATCAGCTGAACCTGGTGGCGGTCGCCTCCGCGGTGAGCGTGTCCCGTCACTTCGTCCGGCTCACGCTCGGCAAGTGGCAGGCCGGTTCCGTCGAGGGTGACGCCGCCCTTGTCGTCTCCGAGCTGGTGACGAATGCCATCAAGGTGAGCGGTGTTCTCGACCGGCAGCCCACGTGGGCCGAGATGGATGCCTTGGCTCTCGTCACTGTGCGCCTGATCGGTCTCGACGCCAGCATCGTCGTGGAGGTGGGGGACGCGTCCCAGGAGCAGCCCGTCCTTCGACGGCCGGACGGCGACGCCGAAGGCGGGCGCGGCCTGCTGCTAGTCGAGGAGATCGCCGAGAACTGGGGCTCCTATCGGACGCGGCGGGGAAAGGCGGTCTGGGCGGAGATCCCGGTACCGGAGGTCACCCCGTCCGGGTTGCCACGTCGCCGCAGACTGGAGCGCACCGACGTCAGGCCGACGGTGAGGGCGGATGCTTGGCTTCTGCGGAGCCTGCTCGTCGGGCTCCAGGCCCTCTGAGTACCTTCCGGCCTCGCGCTGTTCCCTCGCTCGGGGGGTGCGGGCGACCTTCTCCGTAAGCCGCCGTGCGGCGATCCCTCTGTCGCGTCGGTCCATGCCTGGCTGGGGCGGGCCCATGAAGGGGGTCGGACCGTCCCTGTGCCTCTTGTGTGTCGCCCACGTGCGGCGCTCCGGTCACGCCCCGTCCCCGTCCGGCGGCAGCGCCGGCGCGTGTTTCAGGCGCATGCGGGCCTCCACGCGGGCGGCTGCGGTGATCTCTGTCCAGAAGCGGTGGCCGGAGACGAAGACCGCCAGTTCGTGTTCGCGGCGGCGGAGTTTTTCCACCTCGGCCTGTTCGTCGGGGGTCCAGCCGGGGGAGGCGGGGCGCTCCACCTTGCGCCAGCCGCCGTCGTCCGTGAAGCCGTCGAGCGGTTCGACCGACCAGGGCAGGCGCTTCAGCAGGGCCGACAGCTCGGCCCGGACCTGATGCAGCTCCTCCTGACCGGCGCGCAGGTCGCTCGGAAAGTCATAGGTCTCAGCCACATCGGCAATAGTACGCCTGTTCGAATTTGAGTCGCGAGTTCTCCGGTGGGGTTCATGTGTTCGAGTGGGGGTGGTTCCGGGGTGGCTCAGTAGGGTGGGCCGACGCGTCGAGAGGTGCTCGGAGGGGGAGGGGCGGCGTGGTGTTCGGGGAGCGGGGCGGGTTCGGGCTGGAGTTCCATGTCGAGCGGGACCCGGGGCTGCTGTGTGTGGACGTCTTCGTCGGCGGGCTCCACGTCAACGCGTGGGACGACGCCTTCTATCCGCCGCTGCTGGTCAAGAAGCTCAGGGACGAGGCGGGGCGGTTCCGCGAGCCTGCCGGGCCGGTGGAGGGCTTTGTCTCCGTGGGCGAGGCGTTCCGCCTGGCGGAGGGGGAGTGGGAGGGGGGTGCGTCCGGTGTCGGGGGCGCCGAGTTCGCGGCGTGCCGGTTCCTGGACTGGGGCGAGTGCACCGACGGCGTGCTCGCGTTCGCCTTTCCCGACGGGGAGCGGGTCCACCTCGCCTGCCGGGTGCACGGGGACGACGGGCCGGGGCCGTCCGCGGCGGTGACCGTGCGGCGGACCGAACTCCTGGCGACGCTGGAGCAGGGGCTCGCCGTGGCCGGACGGGAGTGGTCCGCGCGGCTCGCCGTGCTGAGGGCGCGCGACTGAGGCACGCCCCGCGGGTGCCGCTCAGTCGCGTCCGCTGCGGATCAACCGCCGTTCCATCAGGGTCAGATGGACGCGGAGGCGGCCCTCGGGGGTGCGCAGGGGCCAGCCGAGGAGGCGTTCGGCGTGGTGGAGGCGGTCCTGGAGCGTGGAGTGGTGGATGTAGAGGGCGGTCGCCGTCGCCCGTACCGTGCCCTCCGCCGTGTACGCGGTCAACGTCGGTACCAGCCACGGCACTTCGGCCGCCGCCTGGTCGAGGGCCGTGAGGTCGGCGGAGGGGGCGGAACCGGAGTCCACCGCGGCCGCGAGGTGCAGCAGGGTGCCCAGGTCGTCGGCGTGGACCACGCGGGGGCCCGGGTCCTCCGGGGTGCCCTCCGCCGCGAACCGCAGCGCCGTACGGGCGAGTTCGGCCGAGCGGGGGAGTTCGCGGGCCGGGACGACCGGGCCGACGCCGATCCGGCGGTCGGTGGGCAGCTCCACCCCGGGCAGCAGGATCGCCCGCTCGCAGCCGCCGAACGCCAGCACCCGTGCCGACGACCGCTCGGTGAGCCCCAGCCGCCGGGCCGCCGAGATCCGCGCGTCCGGCGCCGCGCGCGGGTCGAGGACCGTCTCGGTCAGCGCGCAGTCCCGTTCCGGCACGATCGGCGCGACGCCCCGGACGCGGGTGATCACCAGCCCCGCCACCATCGTCGCCCGCTCCAGCACCATGTCGTCGACGAGGTCGCCGTCCCGCTCGGTCTCCAGCCACAGCGTCGCCGTCGGCACCAGGCTGGCCGGGGCCGACCGCCAGCGGGGGTCCGCCGCGTGGTCCGCGTCCTGCCGGGTGCCGTCGGGAAGGACCCGGATCAGGATGCGGTGGCCGGGGTCGACCAGCCCGGCGGGCACCCCGCAGAGCACGGCCGCGCCCCGGACGACCGTCTCCAGCCCGGCCCGGGACTCGGCGAGCCGGTCGAAGTAGGCGATGACGTCGAGCGCCCTGCCCGCCGACGCGTCGACCGCCGCCAATCGCTGTGACAGGTTCTGCATCCTCGAAGTCTCCGCCGTCCGGTCCCGCGCATCAAACCCCCGGCGCCACGTGACCCGTGTGCACGGGCCGCGCCGGGCATCCCCCGTACCCCGCCGGGGGTAACCCCGTACACCTCCGGGTGTGCCTCCCCCGTACACCTCTGGGTGTGCCCCCCGTACACCTCCGGGTGTCTCACTCGCCGAGCAGGCGCCGCAGCCAGCGCAGCCGGGCGTCGCGGGCGGCCTGGGCGAGCGCGGACTGCGGGGCGAGCTGGTCGAAGCCGTGGAAGGCGCCCGGCCACACGTGCAGCTCGGCCTGCCCGCCCGCCTGCCAGATCCGGCTCGCGTACGTGACGACCTCGTCCCGGAACGTCTCCGCCGTGCCCACGTCCAGGAACGCCGGGGCCAGGCCCGACAGGTCCTCGGCGCGGCCCGGCGACGCGTACGCCGACGGCTCCTCGCCCTGCCCGGTGCCCGACAGCCACGCCTCCCAGCCGGTCCGGTTGGAGTCCCGGTCCCACACGCCGAGGCCGGTCATCTGGAGCGCGGAGGCGGTGTCGTTGCGGTCGTCCAGCATCGGGTACAGCAGCACCTGGCCCAGCACGCCGACCTCCTTGGTGTCCCGGTCGCGCAGCGCCAGCGCGGCGGCCAGGTTCCCGCCCGCGCTGCCCCCGGCGAGCAGCACGCGCCGCGGGTCGCCGGAGATCCTGTCCGCGTTGCGCGCCGTCCACAGCAGGCCCGCCCACGCGTCGTCGAACCCGGCCGGGAACGGGTGCTCGGGCGCCAGCCGGTACTCGACCGAGACGACCACCGCGTCCAGCTCCAGCGCCCATTCCAGCGCGGTGTGCAGGCCGTAGCGGTTGTCGCCCATGATCAGGCCGCCGCCGTGCGTGTGGTAGATCACCGGGCGGGTGCCGGTGAGGCCGCGCGGCCGGACCACCAGCAGCGGCACGTCGGGCGCGCCGTCCGGACCGGGCGCCGTGTGCTCCTCCACCTCGAAGCGCTCGTCGGCGGTGAGGTCCGCCAGGGTCGGGGTGAACATCCGCAGCACCTCCCGCTCGGCGGCGAGCGTGTCCAGGGTGATCCCGGTGGCGAACGAGGTCTGGCCGGTGGCGGCGAGCGCGGCGGCGAGTTCCGGGTCGAAGGGCGGCGGGGGCGGCGGGGTGGTCGGCATTGTGCGCTCCTTGAGGGGGGGTTCGGGAGGTCGGGCGGGGCCGGTGTGCGCGCCCACGGCCAGCATGGGACGGCGTGGGCCGGGGGCGTACCCGCCACACGACGGCCACCACCCGCCGTTCGGCGGCCGGGCGCGACGGGGGCGTGGAGGGGAGACGCGGAGGGGAGGTGCGGAGGGGCCGCGGACAGGTCCCTGCGGTTCCCGGGGTCCCTGCCGTCCCCGGGGTCCCTGGGGGAGTCACCCACGGGTCTCCCGTAGGGGGCGACGGGACGGGGGCGGTGGGGTGAGACTGGAGTCATGTGCCGGAGCATCAAGACCCTTCGTCCGCCCGCCCTGCCCGAAGAGGCCACGGACGACGAGATCAGGGCCGCGGCCCTTCAGTACGTGCGGAAGGTGTCCGGGTTCCGGGCGCCCGCCGCGCACAACCGGGAGGTGTTCGAGGAGGCGGTGGCGGCCGTCGCGGCGGCGACCACCGCGCTGCTGGACGGCCTGGAGATCCGCGGCCAGGGCGGACAGGCCCGCGTCCCCGCGTCCGACAGCGCCTGACCGGAGGCGGGCGGCTGCGCAGGACCGCAGGGCGGCTGGCTGCGTAGGACCCGAGGGCTACGGAGGACCCCAGAGCTACGGGTCCTACGGGAACCGGGCTGTGCCGCCTTAGAAGAGCTAACAGAAAGCTTTGACGCGGGGGTAGGTGATCAGGGAGCAGGCCAGTTTGAGGAGGGCTTCGTGGATGTCGTCGCGGATCTCCCAGCGGATCCGTAGGCGGCGGAAGCCGTGGATCCAGGGGTTCGTGCGCTCTGCTGCCCAGCGGACGGCGCCGAGTCCGGAGCCATGCGGGGTGCCGCGGCGGGCGGTCACCGGCTTGATGCCGCGCTGCCACAACAGGCGGCGGTACTTGTCAAAGTCGTGGCCGCGGTCGGCGAACAGCTGCCGGGGCCGGTGACGTGGCCTTCCGGTGCGGCCCTTGATGTGGGGTATCGCCTCGAGCAGGGGCAGCAGCCGGGTGACGTCGTTCCGGTTGCCACCTGTCAGTGTGATGGCCGGCGGAATGCCGTGTCCGTCGGTGATCACGTGGTGTTCCGAGCCCGGTCCGTCACGGCCGACCGGGCTCGGCCCGGTTTCGGGCCGCCCCGGCGGGCCTGGTGGTGTGAGCCGTCGATCACCGCCCGGGACCAGTCCAGCTTCCCGGCCTGGTGCAGCCCGGTCAGCAGCACCTCGTGCAGCCGGTCCCACACACCGGCCTCGTTCCAGTCCCGCAGCCGACACCAGCACGTCATCCCGGAGCCGAACCCGAGCTCCTGCGGCAGCCACTCCCACTGGATGCCCGTATGCGGCACGAACAAGATCCCTTGCAGGCACTCGCGGTCATTCAGCGGCAGCCGGCCCGGATTCCGCACCCGCCGGGACCTGACCGGGAGTAACGGTTCGATCCGCACCCACAAGTCGTCCGCCACCAGCCACGGCGGGCCCTTCGCCTTCCCCATGCCCTGCCCAACAAGCTGGAACGGCAAGAGACATAGGCGCCCGAGCGCTTTCTGTTAGCTCTCGGACCAGCAGACGGCTGAGCCTGCGCACACGAGAGGACCCGAGCCGTGGCCCGCAGCCTTGACGACGATGCGCCTCGCCGGATCAGCGACGCCGGTGACCAGCTGAGTGCCGAACAGCGGCAGGTCGAAGCCGATGAGCACGCCTTGCTGCGCAAGCTAAGGCAGGGTGTGTCAACTTAACGGCCAATCTTGGTTGTTGAGGTGTCAGTTGCTATTCGGGGTCAGGCGGCCTTCGAAGGCGATCTGGAAGGCGTTCAGGGGCGCCTTCCAGCGCATGGTCCACCTCTTGCGGCCCTTGCCGGCCGGGTCCAGGCTCATCTGCCGACGGTGTCGCGCGGCACCCTCACCTCCACCGGGCCGACATCGGTCAGCACGGTCTTCGCCCGGGTCCCGTTGCGGCTGCTGCCGTTGTTCTTCCCGGCCGGATCGTGCTTCTCGTAGCCGACGTGGTCGGTGATCTCGCCCTCCAGGGCGGACTCCAGCACCCGCTTGGTCAGCTGCTGCAACAGCCCGCCCTCGCCGGTCAGCTGAAGCCCCTCGCTCCGGGCCCGGTCAACGAGCATCGCAACGAGCTGCTCGTCCGACACTGAACTCGACGGCGCCTGAACCACCTGCTCGGCCTGCTCGTTCTCCACGGCGGTCTCCGTCATCGGACGTATCTCCTTGATCATCAGATCCGCCGTTGATCAGACACTCCCTTCTCCGGCAGCTCTTGCGGGAGAAGGAGGGACGGGACGGCGAGCCGTCGGCCTGCGTGATCGACGCTCAGAGCGTCAAGACCTCCACCAGCTTCCATGCCTCTGGCCAGGGCGTCGATGCCGGGAAGAAGATCGTAGGCCGGAAGCGGAGCATCGTCACCGACACGCTCGGACTCCTGCTCGCGGTGCTGGTCACCGCGGCGAGCGCGCAGGACTCCGTCGCCGGTACCACGCTGCTCGACCGGGTCGCCGCCGAGCACCCCGGCATCCGCAAGGTCTGGGTCGACGGCGGCTGTCGCCGGCACCTCGTCGAGCACGCCGCCATCCTCGGCATCGACATGGAGATCACCACCCGCAAGCCCGGGACCAAGGGGTTCGCCCCGATGCCGAAGCGGTGGGCGGTCGAGCGGACCTACGGCCGGCTCATGCTCCACCGCCGCCTGGCCCGCGACTGCGAAACGCTGCCGACCCGGTCCGAAGCGGTGGTCCACATTGCCATGACCGACCTCATGGCCCGCCCCGTCACCGGCGAGAACACGATCTCCTGGAGCGACCCGAAAGAGAACACCGAACATGCCATATCGGGATGAAAAACAGGGCGAAAACGGCCTCTAACGATCCAGGCCCACAAACTCCTCGTGCCGTGTCACGTGCCGCAGGCGGCAGGTGACACGGCACGAAGTTGGCCAAACCATGGCCATGGCGACAGATCAGGGGAACCAAAGCGTGCTGACGGCCCCGGTCACTGTCGCTGATCCGCAGGGCATGACAACTGCTCGTCGACTTCTCGCGCGGTCACCGAATCACCCTTGATCGTCCAGTACTTGTCGCCCGCGCTGCTGTCCGCGGCCTTGCTGAGGTCGACGAGGTCTCCCACGGAATCCTCCTGGTCCCGGTATGTCACGGACACATCGACAAGGGGCAGAGGCCCGGCGGGAATGCCAGTCGCGGAGACCTTGCGGTAGCCGACTGACGACCACAGCCGTAGCAACCCGTCGGCAGCGTCGGCTCCGGAAGGAGCGTCGCCCCACCACAGCAGCCTTTCCTTCCTCGTGTCGCTGCCTGGGTCCCAGACTTCGACACGGGACAACTCGTCGCCGGGGCACACGGGCACCTTGACCTCGACACCTGCGGGCGTGACCCGGAAACCCAGTAGCAGGGCATCGTCACCTGGGTGTTCGGGCGTGAGACCGCAGGACGTGCTGAGGGCTGCGAGCAGAAGGAACGTGGCACCGCCGCGGACTGCACGAGCACTCTGTGACGGGCGCCCCGAAGGGATCAACATCTGTAGCCTCCACTGCGCCATCCCGCCCGCCGCTCCCACCGGTTGCCGCAGGGATTCGACCCTGCACGCAGGTAGCGGATACCGAAGCCCAGACCATAGCGAAGCCACTGGGCCCTGTGTGCTTTTTCGTGTCTGATCCGGTCTCTTGTGAGGTAGGAGCGGTTGTTGGACGTGAAGTACGTGGTGCCGAGAGTTGTGCCACCACGTGCGTGGAGGCCCCATCCACCTCGGCAGACCCTCATGCCGTACCGGTAGCTGCACTTGTATCCCGCCAAGCGACCGACACCAGCGAGCCCGTAGCCCAGCCCACGGGCCCCTAGACGGCGGACCTTCTGGTACCGCCAGAACTTCCATGACCAGCGCTTTCCGTCGAGGTCGTACTGGTTGATGGGATCTCCGGGGTAGGCGTAGGCGTTGGCGCCGCCGCCGTAGACGGGGTCGATGGACAGGAAGCGTCCGGTGGTGGGGTTGTAGAGACGTGCGCCCATGAGGGTGAGCCCGGTGAGGGTTTCGGTGGAGCGTTGTTTGGCGCCGAGCCAGTTGTAGCGAGTAGCTATCTGGCCAGGGCGGGGGTTGCCGTATTCGTCGCTGTCGAGGGCGGCGGGGGCTTGGGTGATGTCGAGGGGTAGTTGGAGAGCGATGTCACCGTGGATCGTGCTGAGTTGAAGGGTGACGTTGCCGGTCTTGGCGGTGGTGGCGGCGAGGTCTCCGGAAGTGGACTCGATGTTGCGCGTGAGTGCGCCGGTTCCGGTGTCTTCGATGATCCAGCGGGGGTTGTCGCCGTCGCTGTCGTAGTGGTTCAGCTTGGAGGCGGTCTGCGTCCAGGTGCTGCCGCTACCGGTTTCGGTCTTCCAGGAGCGGAAGCGGTGGGCGGCGTCGAGTTGCCAGGTCTGGCGGTTGCTGCCGGTGGTCTGCTGGTAGGAGAGATCGTTGGTGTAGTAGCTGATGGTGCTGCCCGGCAGAGCGGTGGTGCGGCCGAACGTGTCGTAGGCGTAACCAGAGTCGGCCAAGCGGTCGGCGCTGTCGTATGCGTAGTTGGTCGTGGTCGCCGCGGTGGAGGTGCAGGCGCTGGAGGGCGCGGCGGTGGAGGTGGCCAGGGCGGTGCGGTTGGTGCGTTTGTCGAAGGTGTAGGCGTGGCGGGTGCAGACCTCGCCGACGGTGTCGTCGGTGGTGGTGAGGCGGCCGGCCTTGTCGTAGGTGTGTTTCTGTGCGGACCAGCCCTGGTGGCTGACGACCTGGCCGTGGGTGTTCTCGGTGACGGTGTCGGTGTAGACGCTGGTGGCGTCGCTGTCTCGGGTGTAGGCGCGTGAGGTGGTGGCGCCGGTGGTGTCTTCGGTGATGTTGAGGGTGTAGCCGCCGGGGAGTTTCTCGGTGGCGAGTGAGCCGTCCGCGTCGTAGGTGGCTGTGAAGTCACCGGCGACGGAGTCGCTGGTCTTGGTGACCAGTCCGCGGGGCTCAGCGGTGGGGTTGTAGGTGTAGGTGACGGTGGAGGGGACGGTGTCGCTGACCTTGACCGGTCGGTTGAGGTTGTCGTACTCGGTGGTGGTCTTTCCGCTGTCGGCGTCGGTGTAGGAGATGAGGCGGCCGAGTTTGTCGTAGGCGCTGGTGATGGTGCCGCCGGTGGTGGAGGTGACCTTGGTGACCTTGCCGGTGGCGGGGTCGTATTCGTTGGTTGTCTCGGGGATGGCCTGGCCGAGGGTGGCGGTGACGGTCGTCTTCAGGGGACGGCCGGCGCTGTCGTGGGTGGTGCTGGTGGTGCGGGTCTGGCCGCCCGATGTTTCGGTGACCTTGGTGGTCTGGCCGAAGTAGCCGTATTCGGTGGTGGCGTCGGGGAGGGCTGTGGGGTTGGAGCCGCCGCCGGTGATGGCGCCGGCTGCGGCGGTCCGGCAGAGCTGGTCGGCCCATTCGGGGCGGCCCTGGCAGGTTCCGGTGCCGGTGGCCGTCCAGTACTGGCTGGTGCGGGTGGCGGCGTCGGAGCTGGTGGAACCGGGCAGCGCCTGGGAGATGACCCTTCCCTGCGCGTCGTAGCCGGTCGTGGTGGTCAGGTTCAGGCCGCCGGAATCCTGGATGGTGGCTGTGGGCAGGCCCTTGGCCCAGTCGTAGTGGGTCTCGTTGACGCGTTGGTCGCCCATGACCGCGTCGTAGTCACGCACCCGGGCGCCGGTGGTCTCTTTGGTGACCTGGTCCTTGATGACGGCGGTGCCGTCGGTGGGGCGGTCCTGGTCGTAGTTCTTGACCGTCCAGGTCCGCGCAGGGACGGAGACGCCGGCCTGGACCAGGACGGTGGAGCCGTCCTTGAGGTCTTCGCTGAGATCGACGCGGTGGATCGGTCCGAGTTCCTCCAGCTCGCGGGTGCCGGTCGCATTGAACAGCGATGTCGTCGACAGCGACATGGCTCGCTCGGCGGGTGAGCGGGCGATGATGCCGAGGTCGGTCAGGACTTCTCTGTCTGCCGCTGTGGTGCCGAGGGCCAGTTCGCGGTTGGCCGCGGTCAGTTCCCGCACCGTGTTGCCGAAGCGGTCGAACTCGGTGGCCGTGATGTGCTTGCCCGGGGTGGCAGTGTTGACCTCGCGGCCGGACGCGTTGAGGTAGTGCACCGTCGCGCGGCTGTAGCCGGTGGCCGACAGCTGTCCACCGTCGTTGGACGGGGGAACCGAGTCTGCGGGAAAGACCGCGGTGGCGTCGGAGGGAGTGTCGCTCTGGCCCCAACCGGCCACATCGGATGAACCCATGGCGTGAGGCGCCTTGGTACCGGTCAGCGGCACGCCGTAGACGATGCTCGTGACGGCGTCGCCATGAGTAGTGTCAGCCGTACCCTGCTGGAGCGCCGGGCGGGAGACCTGCAACAGCATCCCCTCGCCGGCGGTCGTGCCTGTGCCCGCGTTGCCGTAGGTGAAGGTGTACGGGAGTTCGCCGGCCGGTTCGAGGCGGGTGACACGGCCTTCTGAGGAGTAGGCGTACTGGGTCTGGGCCTGCTGTCCGAGACGGGTGTCGAAGGACTGCCGCAGCCGCCCGGCGGAGTCGTAGCGGTAGCTGGCGACAGGGGTGGCGGTCGCGGCGGACGCGCCGGGCTGGGTGGCCCAGAGCCTGATCTGCTTGACCTGGCCGGTGACATCGCCGAAGTCCGCGTCCCCGGCGGTGCCGGTGGCCGTGGTCGCGGTGGCGTAGACGTACTCCAGGACCCGGCAGCCCTTGGTGGCGGGATCGGCCTCGCAGGCCGCCGTGGTCGCGGCCGTCGTCGGCGCGATGATCCGTTTGGGGCGAGCCAGGGTCTTCCCGGCGATGTCGACGGTCTCGGAGACCACCTTGGTCGTGGCGTTGGCCAGCCCGTCCAGCAGCGTGGAGGACACCTGCCAGGTGGTTGCCGCAGCGGACGGCTTGGCGAACGTGGTCACCGTGCCCTCGGTGTCGGACAGAGTGAACGTGCCGTTCGCACCGTCCCGAAGAGTGAGGTCCTCCGCGCCGGGTTCGGAGATCCAGCCGGTCTTCGCCGCGTTCGCGGTGAAGTGAAGGCTGTCGCCCTCGGACAGGACCACGTCGACGGCTGTGGCAGAGACGGACCGCAGATGGCTGTAGTCGGACTCGGACTCCTCCGCGACCGTGCCGGCCACCCACTCCTTACCGAAGATCGCCGCCTGGCCCTCCAGCTTGGCTCCCTGGTCGGGAATACGGGAGGACGCCGACCGTGTCACGCTCATCCCGAAGAACGACGCGTCGGTCTCCGACAGCGTGTGGTCGCCGGTGAGGAGGTTCACCGAACCCGGACCCACCTCGGTCGCCATCGCACCGTCGGCATTACGGTCCACGACCACGGTCAGCGGCGCGGTGGCGGCAGTGGCCGCGTTGGGACCGGTGAAGTCGGCCTTGACCTGGACGGTGCCGTCCGGAGCGACCGTGGTGGAAGCGTTCCAGACCAGAGGTGCGTTCTTCCCGCCTGACAGGGCGACCGGCCAAGTGCTCAGTGCGCTGCCGCCGGAGGTGACATGCCCGGCCGGGATCGGTGTCCAGTTGTCGGCCTCGGACCGGCGCCAGGAGAAGGACACCTTGTCGTACTTGGACGCGTCGGCCTCCGCGATCAGCGGGAGCCGGCGCGCGGTGCGATCGCCTTCGGCCGGCTGTACGAACCCTCCTGGGCCGACCTGGAAGGTGTATTCCCTCGCCTCGGACCGGTTGTCGGCCTTGTCGACGGCCCGCACCTGCAGGGTGTGCGATCCGTTCTTCGCCGGGGTGACGGTGATGTTCTTCGCCGCAGCGCCCCCGCTGGTGCCCACCTTGGTCCAGGTCACACCGTCCAGTGACCACTCCAGCCAGTTGTGGTCGGCAGACGGAGGGGTCACCGTGAAGACGCCTGCCTGCCCGGCGCCCTTCACCCATTGTCCGCTGGGGTAGTCCGTCGAGGTGATCTGCGCCGGCGCTGAGGGAGCGGCGGTGTCGACCGTGAACGTCTTCCACGCCGACCAGCCGGTGTTGTAGTGGACGCCGTCATAGGGCGAGGTGCGGAACTTGTAGGTCTTGCCGTTGGTGAGCACCCCCGACGGGACAGTCACCGAAGCTGCCTGGCCCGATGCCACGTACTTGGACACGATGACGTCGCCGACCTGTGCGTCCGTGGCACTGTCAAAGATCTGGAACGTGCCGTTGACCTTGTCCCCGTCGGCGTCGACGAACGTGTCACGCAGCGCCGGCGTGAGCGTGTTGACCGTGTAGGCACCACTGTAGGAGAAGAACGGCGGACCGGCCTGCTGCTTCGTGCCGGTACGCGGCCGGTAGTTGTAGTTCACCACGAGCTTCGGGGGGTTGGACGCCGCGTTCGCGGAGTTCACCCGCTTCCATTGCGGCACCGTCGACTCGTTCGTCGCCCGCACACCCATGTGGCCGCGGGTGGCCTTGGCTGATGCCCACTCCTGCACCAAGGGCGTCACATCGGCGTTGATCCAGCCATCGGGTGCCGAGGTGCACGAGGGATTGCCACGGGTCTCGGTCGAGGTGGCCTTCTTCGCCGTCATCGTCGGCCTGTTCGTCCACCGGCTCGACGTCGACGCCGCAGGTGACGACCACACTTCCCAGGACTGTGCCGAGCAGTCGGTGTTGCCCGAGTGGAAGTTCCACAGGCTGAGCTTCGCGCTGGAGATCAGCGCATCCGCGACGGGGGACGTGTTCCAGCTGACGAAGGACTGCGCGGTGCGCGGCGTTCCGTCACCGTTGGTCGTGCCCGGATTGCCGAAGTCCAGTTCCGTGTCTGTGGACAGGTCGACCGTCTCGCCCTGCTGGACGTAGGTGTCGAAGACGTTCGACAGCGACGATGTCGACGGGTCCACGGTGACCGGGTACCGGGTCCGGGGGTCCGCCAGGAACTTCGCGTCCGGCGTGATCACCAGGTCCACGCCGTTCTTGTTCTGGACGACCTTCATCGCGACCCGGGCCCGGTTCACGTGCTCACCCGAACGCTGGTCTACGGCAGCGTCCCACATCACCGGCGCGGGCATGACAGCCCGCTTCGCGTTCTTCCTACCGGTGAACACCACACTGCCGTCCGCCAACTGCTTGGCCTTCAGGCCCTTTGCCCTCAGCGGCAGCGTGTACGCATAGTCTCCAGCGGGCCTCTTCTTGACCTCCACGAACTGCTCGAAACCGGTACGGGTGGCCTCCACCACCACATCCGCGCCCGGCACCGCCTCTCGGTACTCCGCGCGCGTGCCCTGCAGCGTAGGCTCGGGCAATCCGCCTTTCCACTGGAGCGTGATCTGCTCACTGCCCTCGCCCAGTGTCACCAGGTCGACGGGCGTAGCCCGCTGAGCAGCCCCCAGTGACGCCGCAGGTGTGCCGCTACGGCCCGCGAGCCGCAGACGGTTGGGGTGCGCGACCGGCGCCACCCCGTTCCCCGACTTCCGCAGGTTCACATCGACATCGATCCAGCGGCCGTCCTCCTCGAACCGGACCGGACCTGCCGACAGTTCAGTCGTCAGACTCCCATCCGCATTCACCCACGTCCGTGACGTCTCAGTACGCTCCGACAACGCCTCCACCCGGCGGTCCGCCAAGCGCGCCGCAACCCTCGCCGACACGATGTCCGCCGCACTCGAAGCCGCCGCGGCCTTCGGCGCCGGCGCCTTCTCAGGCGACCCGTCCGGCGTCGCCGAGGCCACCCCCTCCATCAGCGACACCGACATCAGCACCGCAAGCCCGCCCGCTACGAGGCGCAGACTCCGACTTCGTTCCGACCAGAACCGCCCTCTCACTTCGGAAGAGGGCAGCTCATCCACAGATCTCACGAATCTCCCTGCCGATCAGACATGTAAAGGAACAGTGATCGATTCGCAAAATAGCCAGGGACACAACAACATCAAGATCAACTAAACGGACCTACGAGGACACCCCCGCCACCACCCCCGCCATGACTTCCATCACATGACGTAGCGTCACAAATACGGAAAGAAAAATTCCACCAACAGCCACACCCGCCAACACGGCTGATCAAGTCCGTCTCCACGAGCGCCGGACAGGACCATGAGGCGAAGCACGCACTTATCGCGTATGGCGAACCGCCTCCTCCGCGGAGACGCGAGCAGGTGCCCGGTACGTCACGGGCATGGACGCGGGCCGGGGTGCCTGCTCCTCCGCCGACGGCAGGGCGGAGCGGGACGCGACCAGCGCGTCGACCGCGTCGAACATCTCGGGCATAGAACACCTCCTGCCGGGACGGGCGCGGTTGGATGCTGTCGAGCCGCCGCCGGGCGCACCGGCCGGGACGGTGCGCATGGTCACCGGCAGCCGGGACTTGCAGGTGAACGAGCAGGAGGCCCGCCACTTCGGGATCTCCACGACCGGGTGTGCCTGGAGATCGAGCACGTCTTCTACGACGCCGACGACGACGTGCTGCGGCACGCGGTATGCGAACACGCGCAGCCGGCGGGAGGGCAGGGCCGACGTGGAGTAGGCATGTCCCGCTGTCGCCGCCACCGTCACGTGCAGCGCAGCGACCTCAGATGTCGGAGACGGACTACGGGCGGGTGGTCCCCCGGACGGTGTGCCAGGGGACCACGGTTCGAGTGTCAGGGCTGGGACTTCTTGGTGTACCTGAGGAACAGGAGCAGTCCCGTCCACAGGACGACTGCCAGGCCGATCAGTACCCAGCCGGCCGCGTTGCCCATGGCAAGGGTCGCTATGCCGATGGCCAGGCACAGCACGGCGAAGAAGGTGGAGAGTCGGCTGTAGGCCTTGACGCCTGCCCGCTGTTCCATGGTCCAGCCGAGTCGAGCCATGATGGCCGCCCTTCTGTGAGGGCGGGAACGGTTCGGGGCCGTACCCGCGTGATGGGGTTACCCGCCGACGAGGTGGGAGACTCGATCTTGGCTCCACTGGGCCCTCCCGAAGTCCCACACCGTGACGGGGACGGAAGGCAGCCGTGAGGAGGCCGGGCCGTGACCCGCAAGAGGGCGTCGAGTCGGCGGCCGTGCTGGTTGCATTCCCGACGAGAGCCGCAGAAAGACTCCCACGACAAGACCACCGACGCGTGTGACTCGCAGTGATTGCACGTTGGGTGTGGGCCACGGGCCTGCTATGGCGGGCGTTTGGAGGTGCTCGGTCGCCACGCAGAGGTGCGGGTTCGGCAGGCTGCGGATGCCGGGGTGCCGGGATCGTCTCGTCGTGTCCTGCCTCCTGCTGCGAGGCCGGCCGAAGGGGTCTCCTCTCCGCCGCTCCGGGCTAAGTATCACCTTCGGCTGTGAGCCTGTCGGTCCACCTTCCACCTAGACGAAGGCTAGAAGGGATGTCACCGACCTTCCAGTTGTTGAGGGCCACGCCCTACTGCGCCAGGAGTAGCCCACCGCCCCCCCCGGGCCTCATGGGCGCTGGCCGCCGAACAGCAGCGCCCCTACACCGAGCAGGACGCCGCCCACTTCATCCAGCTCCACCAAGGACTACGCAAGGCCCTGCCCCATCACCACGACGAACTGGACGACATCGCCGCTCTGGCCCGCCCCTGATGCCCGCCGGGTTCCAACGTCTGCGGATCGCCGCGCACCACCCGGACATACGGCTGCTGCCCCTGCTCGAGGCGATACCCCACATCAAGGGCCGCACCGGAAGGCCACGTCACCGGCCCCGGCAGCTGTTCGCCGACCGCGGCCACGACTTTGACAAGTACCGCCGCCTGTTGTGGCAGCGCGGCATCAAGCCGGTGACCGCCCGCCGCGGCACCCCGCATGGCTCCGGACTCGGCGCCGTCCGCTGGGCAGCAGAGCGCACGAACCCCTGGATCCACGGCTTCCGCCGCCTACGGATCCGCTGGGAGATCCGCGACGACATCCACGAAGCCCTCCTCAAACTGGCCTGCTCCCTGATCACCTACCCCCGCGTCAAAGCTTTCTGTTAGCTCTTCTAAGGGCTACGAGTTCTACGAGAGCCGGGCCGGACTGCCTGAGGGCTACGGGTCCTACGAGAACCGGGCTGGGCCGCCTGAGGTCTACGGGGCCTTCGGGCCACCAAGCCCCGCAGGGCTCCTCAGCCCGCCGGGGCCCGCCGCATCAGGTACGCCGCCCCCGCCCCCGCGCCGAACAGCGCGAGGAAGGAGACGCCCGTGGCCAGCCAGGTGGCGCCCAGCCAGTGGGCGCCGAAGTAGCCGAGGGCGACGCTGTAGGCCGCCCAGGACAGGCCCGCCAGCGCGGACCAGGGCAGGAAGTCGCGGACGCGGCGGTGCGCGGCGCCCGCGATGAGGGAGACCACCGAGCGGCCCGCCGGGGCGAACCGGGCCAGTACGACCAGCGCGCCGCCGCCCCGCGCCAGGGCGCCGCCGAGACGTTCCTGCGCGGACGTCAGGCGCCGGGAGCGGGAGATCGCGCGGTCCAGCCGGTCCCCGCCGCGCCAGGCCAGCCGGTACGCCGCCAGGTCGCCCAGGACGGAGGCGGTCGCCGCCGACAGGATCAGCGCCAGGATGTCCGGCACCTCGTGCGGGACACGGCCGGTCGCGGCCCCCGACCCGGCCGCCGCCGCGGTGGCCGCCGCGATGACGAGCACCCCGCTGGGCAGGACGGGCAGGAACACGTCCAGCAGAACGGACAGGGCCACCAGCACGTAGATCCATGGAGCGCCGATCAACGCTCCCGCACTCTCGAACACCGCGGACTCTCCCCGTCGTCTCCCCCGTCGGCCCGACCGTGCCGCTGTGTCGCGGGGGAGCGGCAGGTGCGGCCATGACAGCCATACAGCGTACGCCTGAAGGGTGACGAAAAGATCACGGGGGGCTCATCTGTTCGGCACGGTGTGTTCACGGGCGTGCCGGGCACGTCGGGCCGGGCGCCGCCTAACCGGGCACACCGTGCCGTAAGACGCGTACCGGTGCTCGTGCCGGTGCTCGTGCCGGTGGCCCCGGCGGATGTCCGCCGGGGCCACCGGGGGGAGTGCGGGGGAGTGCCGAGGACGCGTGGCGGGACCGCGGCGGGACGCGGTCCCGCGGTCAGGCGACGACCGGGGTGCGCTCGGCGGCGGTCCGCGGCGCGCTCGCCGTGCGGCGGCGCAGCGCCCGGTCCGCGCCGAGGGCGCCGGAACCGGTGAACACCAGCAGCAGGAAGGCCCAGCAGAACATCGCGGAGGCCTCGCCGCCGTTCTCCATCGGCCACAGGGCCGACGGCTGGTGGACCTTGAAGTACGCGTACGCCATCGACCCGGAGGCGAGGAGCGCGGCGGCGCGGGTGCCGAGGCCGATCAGCACCAGGACGCCGCAGACGAGCTGGATCACGGCCGCGTACCAGCCGGGCCAGGTGCCGGCGTCGACCGTGCCGCCGGAGCCGGAGGCTCCGCCGAGGACGCCGAAGAGCGAGGCGGCGCCGTGGCAGGCGAAGAGAAGGCCGACGACGATGCGGAACAGACCTATGGCGTAGGGCTGGGCGCCGTCGAGGCGAGCGGACAGGGCGGAAGGCATGGGGGACTCCTTCGGTGTCATGTTCGGTCTCATGCGGACGGCCCGTCCTGGGGAGGGGCGGGGCCGGTGGGGACAGCGGTACCGAATGAGCCACCTACGTTAGGTATCCCTAAGTTGAACTTGCAAGTTCAACTTTCAGCCATGGCCGGTACCCCGCCCTCCGCTTCGACCGCGCTTCCCGCCTCCTCCGCGCCGCGCACGCTTCCCCCGCCTTCCGTCCCGGGCGCGCCGACCGCGTCCCCCGCCGCCGCTCGCAGTGCCGCCCGTGCCACGGCGTCCGCGTCCGACAGGGTCACCGAGTCCACACCGGGTCGGGCGCCCGCGGCGGTCACCCAGTGCACACCCTCCGTGGGGACACCGAAGGCGAACCGCCTTTCGTGGGGCACTCCTTGACGGTCCATCAGGCGATAGGGGCGCCGGGTCACGTCCAGGCCGCCGGTCTCGAAGCCGTCGACCGTGTGCGGGCGGCACTGTCCCGTGGCGCGCAGCCGGGCGAGCAGCGGGTCGGCGGTGCGGCGCAGGTCGGGTTCCGGCAGCCGGGCCTCGACGAGGGTCGTGACGCGGACCGCCGAGCCGGGCACCGCCGGGGAGGACGCCACCCAGCCGCCCGCCGCCTCCCGCACCCGGAGGCCGGGCCCGAGCACCTCCACCACCCCCGCCTCGACGAGCGCGGTCAGCTCCTCGATCCGGCGCCGGGGCGGGCCGATGGACAGGAACGCGTTGAGCGGCGTGTACCAGCGGTCGAGGTGGTCCCGGCGGGAGACGCCGGTCAGGCCCCGGTGGTCGACCACCAGCCGCAGTTCGTTGCGCAGGTCGCGCAGGACGTCCAGGGCCGCCTTCGAGGGCCCGCGCACATTGCCGAGCGCGGCCTCGGCGGCGTCCCGGCGCAGATACGCCGTCAGCCACTCCCGCCACTGCCCAGGATGCGCGAACTCCCGTCCCGCGTACGGCCGGGAGACCCGCTCCCAGGACCACCGGTCCGCCGCCGCGACGCCGAACGCGCCCAGGACGGCGGCCTCTTCGGGGTCACCGTGCGGGACGGCGAGGAAGCGTCCGGCGAACTCGCGCGCCGCCGCCGCCCCTTCCGCCTCCGCCACCCGTTCCGCTGCCCCCTCCGCAGTCTGCTCCGCCGCTCCCTGCGCCGTCTGCTCCGCCGCTCCCTTTGCCGTCCGTGCCCCGGCCGCGCTCCACCGGATCAGGGCGGCGTAGTAGACCGTCTCGACCTCCTTCGCCACCAACGGCCATATCTCCGCGAGGAAGTCGGGCGCGTCCCCGGAGTCCGCCCGCTTGCGGAAGCCCGCGATCACGTCGGGCGTCAGTACGCGCGGCACGTGACGGCCGTACGGTCCTTTGGCGTTGTCGCCGCGCGCCTGGTACGGCACCCCGCGCCGCGACCCCGCGTACAGCCGCGGCTCCCGCCCGGAGGGCACATAGCGCGGAGGTTCGCCGTCGGCGCCCGGCACGAACCGGCCGCCGCGTCCGGTCGTCAACAGGGCCACGTGGTCGAAGAAGTTGAGGCCGAGCCCGCGCAGCAGCACCGGTTCGCCGGGGCGTACGGCCGTGAGGTCGGCGTCCGCCGGGTTGGCGGGCGGGACGTGCCGCAGGCCGTGGCGGCGGGCGTGGGCCGCGTGCCGCGACTCCTCCGCGTCCGGGGCGGCCGGGAGGTGGCCCTGGGCGAGGACCACGGCGGCGAGGCCCGGCAGGACGAGACCGTCGTCCAGGGTGAGGGCCTGGCGGCCGTCGGCACCGTCGTCCAGCGCGACCGCGCGCGCCGCGTGCACGCGGACCAGCACCGCGGCGGGGGCGTCGCGCACGGTCCGGGCGAACACCCACTCCAGGTAACGGCCGTAGAGCGCGCGGGTCGGGTAGTCGTCGGGGCCGAGGGCGCCGTCCGCCCACGCGTGCAGGCTGGGGCCGGGCCGGATCGGGCCCGCGCAGTCCACGCTCTCGTCGGTGAAGAGCGTCACCTGCGAGGCGACCGTGTTCATCAGCAGCTCGGGAGACTGCGTGGTGCGCCAGACGTGGCCCGCGCCGGGCGGGGCCGGGTCGACGACGTGCACGGTCAACCGGGCGCCCGGCGGCAGCAGTTCGGGCACGGAGGCGCACAGGCGCTCCAGCACGCTGGTGCCGCGCGGCCCGGCCCCGACCAGCGCGACGGACAGCTCGGCGGACGCGGCGACCGCCGGTCCGGAGGCCGCCGAGATGGCCGGGGTCGCCGGGATCGCCGACGGGGCGGTGGGCGCGGCGGGCGCCGGGACGGCTGAGGGCGCGGCGGGAGCCGGAACGGAAGCCGAAGCGGAGGCCGGGGCGGAGGCCGGACCGGCGGGGGACGCGGAGGGCAAGGAAGGAACTCCCGGGCGTGTGGGGCGCAATGGAGCGGCCTGCCCCGGCGGCGCGGCGGGCCCGCGCGGCACACCCGGCTCACTCACCCGGACCGCACGACCCGCTCACCCCGCTGGAAGCGGACGGTCCGCCTCATCATGCCCCCGTGTCCCACGGAAGCCAACGTGGGCCCCAGGAGCCCCAGTTGTACCGTAACGGGCTGTTCAGCGGGTCAGTTCCGACTCCTCCACCGTCACCAGACCGCCGTCCTCACGGGCGTGTTCCAGCCGCAGCCGGGCCGAACGGCCGCGCATCGTCAGCGTCATGAGCTGGTTGCCGAACCAGGGCCCGCCGCTTTTCCGCCAGTCCACCGGGGGCCGCTCGCAGCGTCCGTGCCGCAGCAGCCGCCGCCCGAGCCCGCGGGCGACCGCGCTCCAGCCGAAGCGGAAACCGACCCGCATCGTCATCGGGATGGAGTTGTGGACGGGGGAGCAGGTCAGCTGGAGGACCCGGGCGTCGGGGGCGGTGCCGGGCCAGCGCGGTTCGGCGACGTAGGCGTGGTGCACGTCGCCGGAGAGCACCAGCACGCTCGCGGGCGCCCGTTCGCCGGTGCCGACCTCGGCCAGCAGCGCCGTCAGCCGGGCGAAGGAGTCGGGGAAGGCGGCCCAGTGCTCCAGGTCCGCGGCCCGCCTGATCTTCTCGCCCCAGCGTGCCCAGCGGGCGCCCCGTTCGCCCCGGCACAGGGCCGCGTCCCAGGCCTCGGCGTCGTGCACGAGGTGCGGCAGCAGCCAGGGCAGGGAGGTCCCGACGAGGAGATGGTCGTACGACTCCCGCGCGTCCAGGGCCTGTTCGCGCAGCCAGGCCTCCTCGCCGGGGTCGATCATGGCCCGTTCGTCCTCCTGGAGGACGCGGGCTGCCCGTGAGTCGACCATGAGCAGCCGGACCCGGCCGAAGTCGCGCCGGTAGCTCCAGCGCACGGAGGACGGCTCCTCGTCGGCGCGGGAGGCGAACTCCCGCAGCACGGTGGTGGCGTCGGGGGTCGCGCGGACGGCGGCGTAGAGCGGGTCGGCGGCGAGTTCGGCGGGGGAGAGGTTGCCGAGGTGCTGGTGCACCCAGTACGACATCAGGCCGCTCAGGATGCGCTCGCGCCACCAGGCGGTGCCCCGCATGTCGGTGAGCCAGGCGGCGGAGGTGTTCCAGTCGTCGATGACGTCGTGGTCGTCGAAGATCATGCAACTCGGCACGGTGGACAGCAGCCAGCGGACCTCGGGGTCCAGCCAGGACTCGTAGTACAGCCAGGTGTACTCCTCGTAGTCCGCGACCTCGCTGCCCGGCGCCTCCTCCAGGGTGCGGCGCGAGGCGATCCGGCGCTGGGTGCGGTCGGAGGTCTCGTCGGCGTACACCTGGTCGCCGAGCAGCAGCAGGACGTCGGGCCGCTCGCCGTCGGGGTCGGCGGCGATCCGGGTGGCCAGGCTGTCCAGCGCGTCCGGCCCGACCGGGTCCTTCTCACCGCCGGGCGGCGAGGCCCACCGGCACGACCCGAAGGCGACCCGCACGGCCGCACCCCCGTCACCGTCACCGGCGTCACCGCTCTCCACCCCCGGCGCGGTGATCACCGAGGGCGGGAAGGGCGAGTCGGCGGGCGGCCACACCCGCTCGCCGTCGAGGTGGACCTCGTACGGTGTCGTCGTGCCCGCGGTGAGCCCGGTGACCGGGACGAGGGCGTAGTGGTGGCCCGCCACCTGGAAGGTCCGGGCCGTGCCGCCGGAGCCGTCCGCGCAGCGCACCTCGGCGTCGCACGGGCGGCTCGCCTCGACCCAGACGGTCGCGGACGTGCTGTCGGCGTATCTCAGCAGGGGTCCCAGCCGCAGTCCGGCCACGTGATCGCCTCCTCCGTCGCCCCGTACGGTATGCGCCGACGCGGGCGGATGGCGAGGCCCCGCCGGGGCCGGCGGCGTTCGGGCGGGCGTCACCCGGCGGTCGAGGCGGCGCCGGGTGAGTACGCACCGGCGGTGCCGTGACGGCCTGCCCCGACCCGTGCCCACGGAACGGGCCGCGCTCCCGGTGGAGCCGGTATCGCCCGCCGAAGGGGTCCGCTCATCGCGTCAAACAGTAATTCGCTGCTGTAATCAGGTCATTTAGCGCGTCGCTTTTTCGCCGTCACGGGCTATCTGGAGCGGCTAATTCTATTGGTTATGCGGTCCTGGGGCATGGAAATTCAGAAATGCTTCTCGAGGGAGCTGTGAAATGAAGGAATTTTCTCTAGTCTTCTCGAAGTGCAGCCCCAAGCGGCGGTAGCGGGGGGCGAAGTGCTGCGTCGCTGTGCGCTGCCTCTGTCACGAAGCGGCTGTACGGTCCCTCGCGTCAATCCGTCGCCTTTCATGACCTCACGAAAGGGAACCGACCTTGTTCAGGGAATTCGGGGGACCGCTCGCGCGAAAGCGAGTGAGGATATCGGCCGCGCTCGCCGCGGCCTTCTGGCTCAGCGGCACCGGGGTGTCGCAGGCCGCCGTGACCGACAACATGTGGCCCACCGCCAACCTCGGCGGCTCCTGTCGCGACCGCGCCGACGGCACCGACGGCACCCTCGCGTGCCAGACGGACAACGCGACTGTCACGTACTACATGGACAGCAGCGGCGCGGACAAGCTGGAGAGCGACGACCGCAGCATCGTCTCCAACATGCTCACGTCCCAGTACGCGCCCACCGATCTCACGATCACCTACGACTCCACGCCGTCGTTCTCCGGGGCGAGCGAGACGGACATCGTCTATCAGGAGAGTTCGACCAATGTCGCCTCCAGCGCCAACGGGGTCACCTGGTGCAACGACGCCGCTGACACCCTGCGCTGCGATCAGCAGTACATCCGTATCCGCCCGACCCACTACAGCCCCGGCCTCAGCTGCCACGAAACCGGCCATGCCGTGGGACTCACCCACGGAAACTCGGCCAGCCCCAAGCTGAGTAAGACGGACGTCCGTCTCGGCTGCTTGCAGACGCCCGTCGAATTCGCCAGCTCCCTCGGGGCGAACAACAAGGAGAACATCAATGCGACGTACTGAACCCGGTGGAGGAATACGCCGCCACCGCGTCGGCCGTTCCCTCTCGGTCGCCGTCGCGGCTGTCGCCCTGGGCTCCGGCCTGGCGGCCTGCTCCGCCGCCCCGTCCGCCCCGTCCGACTCGACGGACAGTGTCCTGATGGGCCACGGCGCGGCCCACCTGCCGAACACCACGGCCTCCGACTGGGTCACCTACGCCGACCACGTCGTGGTCGTCTCGGCCACCGCCGAAACGGAGATCGCCCCCACGGAGGAGGAACTGGCGAGGGGCGAGGGGGTGATCGGTCGCACAGTGGACCTGAAGGTGGAGAAGGTGCTGTGGTCCCGTCCCGGCGCATCCCGGCCCGCTCCGGCCGTCTGGGCCTACGACGCGGTCGGCTGGCAGTTCTCCGACGGGGACACGGACAACCGTCTGCGGATGGCGCTCGCCGAGCAGCCCCGCGTCGAGCCGGGTCACTGGTACGTCATGGCGCTCGCCTGGGAGGACGCGGTGTGTTCCGGGGAGGTTGCCGAGCCCGGTCAGTGGCGCGGCCTCGGCGAGGGCTCCGAGGTGCCGTTCGACGGCGGAGTGCTGGGGCGGGGGGAACTGGAGGGCCGGACCGTCACCCCGGCCCCTGCCCTCGTCGCGGAACCCGGTGAGGACGGGAGCCTGGAGCGCGAGGTCGCCGGCCAGGGGGCCGACGCGCTGGTGAGGGCGCTGCGGGAGGCCGTACCGCAGTCGCCCACGTTCCAGGCGCGCCCGCAGGAGCCGCGGGACACCTGCGCCTGACGCCGGTACGAGGGCGGGCGGTCGGCTGGGTACGGGGGTACGCGAGCGGGTCAGCCCGCGCGCAGATGCGCGGGCTGACCCGGAACAGGGCCGGGTTCCGGCGCCCCCGGGGGCCCTCCCGGACACCTCCCCCCGAACGTTTCCGGGCGCTCGTCCGTCCTAACAGGACCGCACGTCAGGAGGCGCGGTTCGTGACAGGACCCGCTACGCAGAAAGGACGGTTCATGAGAGGACGCCGCGCACCTCGTGCCGCCGCGCAAGCGACGCCGGTGACGCCGGACGGCCCACGGGACACGCTCGGTGGTGAGGGGGCTGGGGGCGACATCGACGTACCACGTGTCAGGGCGGTCCTCGCGCTGGGCGGCGTGCCGTGGGACCACCTGGACGACGGTGTCCAGGAGGTCCGGCTGAAGTTGCTGGAGCAGCGGGCGGACCCCGCACGCGCGGCGGTCCGCGATCCGTCCGCGTGGAGCGTCGTCGTCGCCTCCCGCGTCGCGGCGGACTGGCACCGTTCCGGACAGCGGGACGGCGGTCTGCGGACCCGTCTCGCCGCCCGCTGGGCGGGACAGCGGACGACGGAACGCGAGGACGAGGAGCGCACGCTCGCCCTCGCGGTGGCCGCCGGGCTGGCTCGCCTCCCCGCCCGGCAGCGGCAACTGCTGACGCTGCGCTACTACAGCGACCTGACGGTCCGCGCCATCGCCGAGGTGATGGACATACCCGAGGGCACGGTCAAGAGCCGCCTGCACGCGGCCGTCCTGGCACTGCGCACCCAACTCAGCGAGACGAAGGTGATCGACGATGACACGACCGACTGAGGACGAGGAGAACCGGCTCCGCCTGGCGTTCGCTCTCATCGGCGAGGCGGTGGGGGACACGGAGGCCGCGGGACGCTCCAGGGCATCGGACGCGTCCGGCGAGTCCGTCCGTTCCCGTGGGGCGGGCCAGTCGGGTCAGCTCGCTGGGGCGTCGGCGGACGTCCCGCCGGCCGCTGTGCCCTTGCGGCTGCCGCGCAGAAGGACGCGCACCGTCGTCCTGGCCGCGGCGGCCGCGTGTGCGGTCGCTCTTCTCGTCGGGGTGGCGGTGGCGACGCGCGGCGGTTCTCCCGCTCCGTCCACCCCTTCCTCCGACACGGCGGGCCTAGGACAGAACTTCCCCGAACTGCTGGCGTGCTCGACGACGATCGTCGAGGGCACGCTGGAGGAGATCCGCCCCGCCGGGGACGGGCGTGTGAGGGTCACGCTGTCGGTGGACCGCTGGCTCAAGCCGGGCGACGGAGCCGGCACCCTCACCCTCGACCTGGCCGATCCCGCCGCACGGGACCCGCTGGAGGCATACCGTCAGGGCCGCCATGTGCTGATGGTGATCCCGTCGGACCCTGACCGGATCGCCACCACCTTTCCCCTCCAGGGGCAGGACATCCCGACGACGCGGGACCGGGTCGCCCGCACGCTGCCCGAGGTGACCGCCGCGGACTGCCCGCCCGCCTTCCGCCCACCGACCGCCTCGCGCTGACGCGCTGCCTCGCGCTGACGCGCGTGGAGTCCGGCGCCCTGCCCGATCGTTGTGTCAGCGCGGTGCCGGGCGGTCCGGCGAAGCCCCCGGGCGCCCCCGGCGGCTTCCCAGGCACCTCCGGGGGCTCCCCGGGTACCCCTGCTCCCGGAGGGGGACCCGGGGGAACGTGACGGCTCCCGGTGGAACCCGCTGGCACCCGAGGAACCCGGCGGCACCCGCTGCCGTCAGCAGCCCGCGAGATACCCGGTCAGGGCGTTCTTCTCGGCGGTGTCGACGGAGAGGCCGTAGTAGTACTTCACCTGGACCCAGGCGCGGACGTAGGTGCAGCGGTAGGCGGTGCGGGACGGCATCCAGGTGGACGGGTCCTGGTCGCCTTTGGCCTGGTTGACGTTGTCGGTGACCGCGATGAGCTGGGGGCGGGTGAGGTCGTTGGCGAAGGCCTGGCGGCGGGCGGTGGTCCAGCTGCCCGCGCCGGAGTCCCAGGCCTCGGCCAGCGGGACCAGGTGGTCGATGTCGAGGTCGGAGGCGGCGGTCCAGGTGGCTCCGTCGTAGGGGGAGTACCAGCTGCCGGAGGTGGCCGCGCAGGCGGAGTCGGTGACGACCCCCGACCCGTCCCGCTTGAGGACCGTCTCGCGGGTGTTGCAGCTGCCGGACTGGGTGATCCAGTGCGGGAACAGGTCACGGTCGTAGCCGGTGCGGTTCTCGGTGGCGACGGTGAGCTGGGCGAGGTAGGAGCGGGCGGTGGCGCCGCTGACCGGGGTGGGGAGGGCGGCGGAGGCGGTCGGTGCGGTGAAGAGCGCCACGGAGGCTATGAGTCCGGTGAGCGCCGCGACCACGCCGAGCGGCCGACGCGATCGACGCGCGTAGATCCTGCGCATGTGAACTCCCTTGTGGGGTGGGGATGTTGCGGTTAGGGCCGCAGGAATGGTGGCGGAGTTCCGTTGCGCGCAGGTGTGCGTCCGGTGAGAAGTTGGTGTTGCGTTCATGTCATGCCTGGGCGGGCGGGCGTGACCTGCGTCGCAGCGTGGGGGTGTGCGGGTCCCGTACGATGAATGACGCAGAAGGGGAGTAGCTCTTCGCCGGACCGTCGACATACTGCTCAGCGCGTCTGAGCCGGCGCCCGGAGGCAGTTCACGCGGACGAACCGCGGGTGCGGCCAGCGAGACCTTCGGCAAGCAGTGCACCGACCCGTGCCGTCCGGCGCGGGCCCTTCCGTGTGCTGCCCTGCCGAAGTGTCGTGCGCGAGGTGGTCGCGGTGCTCTCGGCGGGGTGGCCCCCGACCGATCGAGGTCCCTTGATCAGCATCACCGTGACGGCGCTCGTCTTCGGCGTCGTCTTCCTCGCCGAACTCCCCGACAAGACCGCGCTCGCCGGACTCGTCCTCGGCACCCGCTACCGCGCCTCGTACGTCTTCGCGGGCGTCGCCGCCGCCTTCCTCGTCCACGTCGTGCTCGCCGTGGCGGCGGGCAGTGTGCTGACCCTGCTGCCGCAGACCCTCGTGCACGTGGTGACCGGCGTCCTCTTCCTCGGCGGCGCCGCCGTGCTGCTGCGCAACAAGGACGACGGCGAGGAGGAGATCCGCAAGCCCGAGGACCAGTCCTTCTGGAAGGTCTCCGGCGCGGGCTTCATGCTCATCCTGGTCGCCGAGTTCGGTGACCTGACCCAGATCATGACCGCCAACCTCGCCGCCCGCTACGACGATCCGCTCTCCGTCGGCCTCGGCGCCGTGCTCGCCCTGTGGGCGGTGGCCGGACTCGGCATCGTCGGCGGCAAGGCGCTGATGAAGCGGGTGCCGCTGAAGCTGATCACGCGGATCGCGGCCCTGCTGATGCTCGGTCTCGGCGTGTGGAGCCTCTGGGAGGCGGCGACGGGCTGACCCCGCGAGGCGCCGCCCGCGCCCGCCGTCCTCCACCCGGCCCCTGCGTTCCACCCCCTCTGGAGCTGAACGGCCGGTGAACGTTCCCGGGGCGGGGTGGCGGGACCCCCCGCTCATTTTGTACCGTGGGGAAACAAAGTGGCTCCCGTCCGTTTTCCCTGACCGGCGGACGGGGCCGCCTTGTCCTTCCGCCGGTCAGGGCTCTGCCGTCCGCCCGCGCTGGGAGTCGCCGATGCCGGCCACCGTGTCCACCACCACCGCCTCCACCGTCCTCACCGCCCGTGCCCTCCTGCTCGACATGGACGGCACCCTCGTCAACTCGGACGCGGTGGTGGAACGGGTCTGGCGCCGCTGGGCCGACCGCCACGGGCTCGACGGCGACGAGGTCATGAAGGTGGTCCACGGCCGCCAGGGCTACGCCTCGATGGCCGTCCTCCTCCCGGACCGCCCGATGGAGCTGAACCTCGCCGACAACGCCCGGATGCTCGCGGAGGAGACCGCCGACCTGGACGGTGTCGTCCCCGTCCCCGGCGCCCCCGAGTTCCTCGCCTCGATCGCCGCGACCGGTGCCGCCCACGCCCTGGTGACCTCGGCGGACGTCCCCCTCTCCACCGCCCGCATGACCGCGGCGGGCCTCGCCCTGCCCGACATACGGGTCACCGCGGAGTCGGTGGGCGCCAGCAAGCCCGACCCCGAGGGCTTCCTCAAGGGCGCGGCCGACCTGGGCGTCGCCCCGGCGGACTGCGTCGTCTTCGAGGACTCCGGCGCGGGCATCGCGGCGGGCCGCGCGGCCGGGATGCGCGTCGTGGGCGTGGGCCCGCGGGCGGCGGCGTACGGACCGGACGTGGCGGTACGGGACCTAAGGGGCGTACGGGTGGAGGCCGGGGTGGGGGGCGGGGTGCGGGTTCTGGTGGGGTGAGAGGGGAAGGGCGCGGACATTCCAGCCCGTCCGGCGTTTGAGGACGAGGCCCGTTCAGGGCCGAAGCGGGGGTGCGGGGGCGGCAGCCCCCGCGACGCCCACCGGACCGACCCGGACCGCACGACCGACCCGGACCACGGCCCCGTACACCCGTACACCCCGTACAGCCCCGTGCCTACGGCTCCCGCGTCTCCGCCTCCAGGTAGAACCGCGTCTCCTCCCCGTACACCCCGTAGTCCTCGTCCTCGATGCCCCGCGACCACTGGTACGCCTGTACGGAGTTCTCGACCCGGTCGCTGAACACGCCGTCCGCGTCGTCGTTGAAGAGCCGCAACTGCCGTAGCCGCAGCTGGAGTTCGATGACCTCGGGCCCGTGGTCGGCGAACCGCAGCACGGGTCCGCCGGACCCTCCGGCGCCGCCTTGGCCCCCTTCGCCGCCCTGACCGCCCTGGCCGTCCTCGCCGTCGATCCCGTTGTCGGGCCCGGAGGGCGCGGGGGAGGCGGCGTCGGAGGCGCTGGGGCTCGGCTTGTCGGCGGCGGATGCGGAGGGGGTCGCCTCGGACGCGGAGGGCGAGGCCGAGGGGCTGGCACTCTCGCTGGCGGACGGGGAGGCGCTGGACGCGGAGGGGGAGGCGCTGACCGAGGGCGATGCGGACGCGCTGACCCGGCTGGAGGCGTCGGGTACGGCGGCCCGTACGCCCTCGGGGGCCGCCCCGTCGCGGCTGGGCGCGTCGTAGCCGAAGAGCCCGGTGAGCAGGCCGGCCGCGGCGAGCGCGGTCACGGCGGCGGCGCCGCCCGCGACGAGCAGGGTGCGCCGTCGGCGCCGCCCGCCCGGCCGGTCCCCGCCCGGCTCCGGTACGCCGGGCCCGGCGCCGCCCGCCTCGAAGAGGCTGAGGTCGGTGGCGCTGGGCGCGGTGCCCGACGGGGCGAGGGGGGTCGCGAGGGTGGCGCCGGGCGGCCGTACGGCGTGCAGGGCCATGGTGGCGTCGTCGGCGCGCGGGGCGCTGTCGGGGCGTACGCGGGGAAGCTCCGTGGTGGCGTCGACGGCACCCGCGGCCCCGCCACCGGCGCCCGCCCCGCCACCCCCGGCCTTCGGGCCCCCCGGCCCCGCTTCCGGCTCGGTCCCCGGTTCCGTTCCCGTCTCCGTCCCCGGCTCGGCCGCTCCGGTCGCCCCGCCGGAGGCGCCGCCCGCGCCCCCCGCGCCGCCCTCGACCTCCAGTTCGACGTACGGCCGTATCCGCAGCGGGTCGAAGTCCTCGGCGGCGGCGGCCTCCGCCTCACGGGTGTCGCGCAGGGCGTCGGCCGTGAGGCGGGCGCACGCGCAGGAGGGGGTGCGGTCGGCGGCGCGCGGCGCGCCGCACCGCGGGCACGGGTGCTCCCCGTATGCCGCGTCCGGTATGTCTGTCGGATCGTTCACTCGTTCGTCCCTCCCCATGCGAACTCCGAGAATTATGCAGATTCCCTCCACAATTGCCGATCCCGGCGCCCCCGAAAGGCGGGCGCATACCAGACTCGGGAGGCCGTAACGGGACAGACCGCCGACGATGGGGAGTGTCACGCGAGCCTCAGGAGGCGTTCATGGCCTTGGACGAGCACGCCCGGACGGGCGATCCCCGTCAGGAGCACGTGCCCGGCAACGTCCTGGTCTCGATCGGGGCGCTGCTGCTCGGCATGCTGCTGGCCGCCCTGGACCAGACGATCGTGTCGACCGCGCTGCCGACCATCGTCAGCGACCTCGGCGGCATGGAGCACCTCTCCTGGGTGGTCACGGCGTATCTGCTCGCGTCGACGGCGGCGACCCCGCTCTGGGGCAAGCTGGGCGACCAGTACGGCCGCAAGCGGCTCTTCCAGACGGCGATCGTCATCTTCCTGGTCGGTTCCGCGCTGTGCGGGATGGCCCAGAACATGCCGCAGTTGATCGGGTTCCGGGCGCTCCAGGGCCTGGGCGGCGGCGGGTTGATGGTGCTGTCGATGGCGATCGTCGGCGACATCGTGCCGCCGCGCGACCGGGGCCGCTACCAGGGCCTGTTCGGCGCGGTGTTCGGCGCGACGAGTGTGCTCGGGCCGCTGCTGGGCGGGCTGTTCACGCAGCATCTGAGCTGGCGGTGGGTGTTCTACGTCAACCTGCCGGTCGGGATCGTCGCGCTCGCCGTGATCGCGGCCGTGCTGCACATCCCGCGCCGGTCGACGAAGCACGTCATCGACTACCTCGGCACGTTCCTCATCGCCGCCGTCGCCACCTGCCTGGTGCTGGTGGCCTCCCTCGGCGGCACCACCTGGGACTGGGCGTCGCCGCAGATCGTCGGGCTGGCCGTGCTGGGGGTGATCCTGGCGTTCTGGTTCGTGTCGGTGGAGCGCCGGGCGGCGGAGCCGGTGCTGCCGCTGAAGCTGTTCCGCGTACGGACGTTCGCGCTGTCGGCGGTGATCAGCTTCATCGTCGGGTTCGCGATGTTCGGCGCGATGACCTACCTGCCGACGTTCCTCCAGGTCGTGCACGGCGTCTCGCCCACCCTCTCGGGCGTGCACATGCTGCCGATGGTGTTCGGGCTGCTGCTGGCGTCGACGGCGTCCGGGCAGATCGTCAGCCGCACGGGCCGCTGGAAGGTGTTCCCGGTGACCGGCACGGCGGTGACGGCGATCGGGCTGCTCCTGCTGCACCAGCTCGACGAGCACAGCTCCACCGGCGAGATGAGCGCGTACTTCTTCGTGTTCGGCCTCGGGCTCGGCCTCGTCATGCAGGTCCTCGTCCTCATCGTGCAGAACGCGGTCTCCTACGAGGACTTGGGCGTCGCCACGTCCGGCGCGACCTTCTTCCGCTCCATCGGCGCCTCGTTCGGCGTGGCCATCTTCGGCACCGTCTTCACCAACCTGCTCGGCGACAAGCTGACCGACCTCTTCCGCGGCGCCGACCTGCCGCCCGGCGTCTCCGTCGACGGCCTGGAGGCCGACCCGCGCGGCATCGCCGAACTCCCCGCCGCGCTGCGGCCCGAGGTGCTGCACGCGTACGCCACCTCCATCACCGACGTCTTCCTCTACGCCGCCCCCGTCGCCCTCGTCGGGTTCGTGCTGGCCTGGTTCCTCAAGGAGGACCGGCTGCGCGGCTCGGTCACCGCGCCCGACGTGACGGAGACCCTCGCCAGCAACCCCGTCGAGCGGTCGTCGTACGACGAGGTGTGCCGGGCGCTGTCCGTGCTCGGCACCCGCGAGGGGCGGCGGGAGATCTACCGGACGATCACCGCACGGGCGGGGTACGACCTGCTGCCCGTCGCGAGCTGGATGCTGCTCCGCATGAAGCGCTACGGCAGCGTCGAACCGGCCGTGCTCGCGGAGCGCAACCCGGTCCCGCTGCCCGTCATCCTCGACGGGGCGCGGGAGATCGAGGTGCGGGGCCTGGGCGAACGGGAAGGCCTGGACCTCTTCCTCACCGACGAGGGCAGACGCGTCGCCGAACGCCTCTCCCACGCCCGCGAGGAGTCCCTCTCGGAACTGCTGGGCGACTGGTGGGGCCCCGAACGCCCCACGGACCTGGTCCAGTTGGTGAAGGAGCTGAACGCGGAACTGTGTGGGGCGGAGTCGGAACGGCCGGGGGCGGCGGGGTGAGCCTTACGCGTTGGGCGGGCCGGGGTCGGCCGGGTCGATCGGCTCGGCCGGTGTGGTGGGATGACGCGCATGTTCACGGTCACCGTGTCGAGGTCGCTCAGTGTCGCCGAGGTCGCCGCGGTGTGCGCGCGGTGGGTGGTGCCGGGGCCGGAGTTGGTGGTGCAGGCGCCCGGGGCCGAGGTGCCGGACGTGGTGGGGCGGCTGTGGGCGGGGCTGGAACCCACCGGTGATCCGGCGTGGCCGCTCGGGCTGGTGGTGCATCTGCATCCGCGTGACCTCGGGCCCTGTCCCGACCTGCGCTTCGCGGAGCACCTTCGCGAGCGGTACGGGGTGGACGTCCTGTGCGGCGTCCCGCCGTCCCTCGTCGACGTCGACCCCTACGACCCGTACTACGCGCTGGCGTTGGTCGGCGGCCGGTGGCACCTGGCCAGTACGGCCGGCACGCGGCTCATGGGGCCGTACGACGTCCGGGGCGGCGGCGGTGACGGTGACGGATCGGCGGCGACCGTGCCGGGGGACGAGCCTGTGCGGCTGATCCGGCCGGTCGCGGTCGGGCTTGAAGTCGTGGGCGGGGCCTGAACTCGTGGTCGGGATCTGAAGCGCGGGTCGGGGGGCGCGGCTTCGTGGCGGTGGGGCGGGGTGCCTTACCACTCGTCGGGGACGTGTGCGAACGCGGGCCGTTTGTCGGCTCCGGTCCGGGCAACCCGATGGAGGAACCGGCCGCGGGGCCGGACGGACTGACCGGAAGGCACCCATGTCCACAGGCGTGATCATCGCTCTGATCGTGATCGTGGCGGCCGTGATCGCCGTCGCGGCGGTCCTGGCCTCGCGGGGCCGCGGAGCGCAGGGAGGACGAGGCCTGAAGCGGCGCTTCGGGCCCGAGTACGACCGTGCCGTGGCCCGCCACGGCGGGGACGTGAAGGCCGCCGAGCAGGAACTCGGGGCCCTGGTCGAGCGCCACGGCGACCTGCGGGAACGCCCGCTGGAGAGCGCCGAGCGCGAGCGGTTCGAGGCCCGTTGGGCCGCCGCCCAGGAGCTGTTCGTCGACTCGCCCCGCGAAGCCGTGGCCGAGGCCGACCGCCTCGTCGCCGAGGTCGCCGACGCCCGCGGCTACCCGGCCGGAACCCGGTTCGACGACCAGGTCGCCGCGCTCGCCGTGCACCACGCGCACCACGTGCAGGGCTACCGCCGCGTCCACCACGTGGCCCGCTTCCACGAGGACGGCGGCGCCCGCACCGGCCAGGCCCCGGGCACCGAGGACCTGCGGGCCGCGCTGGTCGAGGCGCGCGCGCTCTTCGACGAGCTGGTGAGCGACGGCCGCCGGTCGCCCGCGCGGTCCACGGAGGACCGTACGGCCGACAAGGGCCGGACCGGCCGGTCCGGGAACCACCTGCCGTGGGGCTTCCACCGGCAGCAGACGAAGGAGGGGTGACCAGAGATGACCGACACGACGTCCACTCCGGGCGGGGAGCGCAAGGAGCCGCGCGAGGCACGCGAGGCCCGTGACACGCGGGAGATGCCGGAGGTCCCGGCCTCCAAGCCGCGGGTCGTCCCGCTGGGGCAGGAGACCGCCCCCGGAGCCCCCGCGTCCGCCACCGGTTCCCCCGGTTCGACCGGTCCTGCCGGGTCCACCGGGGCTGCCGGGTCCCGTACCCCGGCCGCGCCGCCCGCGCCCGCCGTACCGCCCGTGACCCCCGTCTCCCCGACGCCTCCGGCGACCTCCCGCACCGACGGACGCGACGATCGTGACGGGCGCGCTGACCGGGACGAGTACGCCGAGCGGGGCGAGCGCGGTCGGCAGGGGACGGCCGACGGCTTCACCGCCACCGAGCAGCACCGCTCCACGGACCAGCACCGCTCCACCGAGCGGCGTGGCACCGAGCACCGCCCCACCGAGCGGCGCGACACCGCGAGGGAGGAGACCGGTACCGGTACCTCCACCCTCATCCCGCACGACGAGACCGACCAGCTCACCTCGCGGATGCGGCACGCGGTCGCCGGGTTCGTGGACCGGCCCCGCGACGCCGTCGAGGAGGCCGACCAGGTGCTGGAGGAGCTTGCCGCCCGCTTCACGGAGGCGGTCAACGCCCGACGCCGTACGCTGCGCGGTTCCTGGCACGCCGACGGCGCCACGGCAGGCGACAACGGCGGCCGTACGGACCGCGGCAACGGCCGGACCGACGGCGCCGACACGGCCACCACGGCCTCCGCCGACACCGAGCAACTCCGCCTCGCCCTGCGGGACTACCGCGCTCTCACGGAGCGACTGCTCCACGTGTGACGCCTCGGCCCCGGCACATATGCCTTATCCGCTAGGCCTGTTCGGGCCCTCGGGCCCGTCCCGCCTCTCCGGTCTGTTCCGCCCGGCGCTCCCGCCACCGCCGTACGACCGCTTCGACGTCGTAGGGCTTCATTCCCAGCGGGGGGCCGGGCGGCGGCCTGAACATCATGGCGCGGAGCTTGACGTTGACGTCCGTGACGATCTTCCGGGCCAGTCGCTCCGACGGCGCCCGCAGCGCTGCCGCGAGGGCGTCCTCCGCCTCCTTGCGCAGGGCCAGCGCCGGAGGCAGGACCGAGAAGCCCTCGCGGGCCATCTTCCGCCGGATCCACCAGAGTTCGTCGTAACCGCTCTCCAACTCCGCGGGCAACGGCTGCCCCATGCCCGGAAGTTGATCGAAATCGCCGCGGTTCTCCGCGTCCCGGATCTGCTTGTCGACCCAGGACTCGAACGGAACACCGGGAGGCTTTCGCTCGGTCATGCGTCCATTGTGCCGGACGCGATGGGCACGGGCGATTTAGTATGCGGCGGCACAGGAGATCGCGGCAGGACACAGACCCGCACAGACCCACGAGGAGCGCACGTGCTCGAACTCACCATGGCCACCGTCTCGGGGACGGAGGAGGGTGCCACGGCCGGCATGCTCATGGCCGACGCGCCCAGCGAGCCGGGCGCCGTGCTGCGGGTGGGCCGGGACAAGTCCGTGTGCCGTCTCGTCACGCCCGAGGACTGGCTGTTCGTCTCGCGGGTCCACCTGGAGTTCCTGTGCGGCCCGGAGGGCGTGTGGCAGGTCAGCTGGCTGCGCGGCTCCCAGCCGGACCCGTCCTCCGAGGTCCGGCTGGTCGTCGGCGAGTACGCGCAGACCATCGCGTACGGCGGGACGGTACGGCTGCCGCGCGGCGGGTCCGGTGAGCTGGTCGTCGTGGACCGCACCGGGCCGCGCAGCGTCAACGTGGGCTTCTACCACGAGGACTGAGCGGACGGCCGCGACGGTCCCACGGGCCGGGGCAGTTCTCAGGCCCACACGCCGGCTTCTCCGGTTCAGGCCACCACGCGGGCCAGGGCGAAGCCGTCGTAGCCCTTGGAGCCGACCGTCTGGAGCGCCGTGCCGCTCAGTCTCGGGTGGGAGCCGATGAGTTCGATCGCGGCGCGGCTGCCGACGACGTCCTCCGCCGTGGAAGCCGCGTCGGCGACCCGGCCGTCCCGGACGACGTTGTCCACGACGATCAGGCTGCCCGGCGCGGTGAGCCGCAGCGCCCACTCCAGATAGGCGGCGTTGTTGCCCTTGTCGGCGTCGATGAAGACGAGGTCGAACGGCGGCGGGTTCTCGTCGGCCAGCGCGGCGAGGGAGTCGAGGGCCGCGCCGACCCGGACCTCGGCCACCTTGTCGAGGCCCGCGCGGGCCAGGTTGCGGACGGCGACCTCGGCGTGGACCGGGCTGTACTCCAGCGAGATCAGGCGGCCGTCGGCCGGGAGGGCGCGGGCCAGCCAGATGGTGCTGTATCCGGCCAGAGTGCCGATCTCCAGCACGGTCCGGGCGCCCTGGATCTCGGCCAGCAGCCGGAGCAGCTTGCCCTGGCTCGCCGTGACCGCGATCGGGGGCAGCCCGGCCGCCTCGGCGTCCCGCAGGGCGGCGGCGGTCACCTCGTCGTCCGGGCTCAGGTGCTGGTTGAAGTAGGTGTCGACGCTGTCCCAGGTCTGCGACTCGCTCATGCGGGTGACTCCCTCTCGCTCGCTCCGTCTCGTCCGCTAGCCCGACCAGCTTGCCACCGCGCCGCGCACCCCGTCGGCGCCTGTGGACAGAGCCCCGCGGTTTCCGCACGGGGTTTTCCACAGGGGGAACCCCGCGCAAGCGGGGCCGGGCCCGGCGCACTATCGTCTTCCGGACAAAAGGAGAGCGGACGTCAGGTGAAGGCGGGGTGGCCTGCGTCTCTGTCCGGGGCGGTGTGCGCCCCATAGGGTTCGAGGATCACATCCCGCGCGAGCACGCGCGGGACCTTACGGGGCGGGAGGCCGACGCGGCGTGGCGAATGCGGAGCACAGCGGGCGGTCGGCGGAACCCTTCGGGGCGACGGCGGCCGACACGGCGAGGGCGCGGCTGCGCGCGGCCCGCATCGGCCTGTGGGCGGTCGCGGCGGTGCTGGCCGTGCGGCAGGTGGCCGTCGTCCTCGGCACCCCGCGCGGCGAGCGGCTGACGGACCTGGAGACCTGGGTCGGACCGAACGGCGTGCTGCACGTCAACGGCTCGCTCTACGACTCGACGCGCTTCACCGGCACCCCCTTCGGCGGGCTCGTCCTCAAGCCGCTGACCCGCGCCGCGGAGGAAGCCCTCGGCTGGGGCTGGACCTTCGGCACACTGCTGCTGGTGGCCGCGCTGGGCGTGGTCGTCGCGCGGGCGCTGCCGCAGCCGGTCAGCCGACGCGTCTCGCTGCTGGCCGCGCCGGTCACGATCAGCCTGCTGATGCTGTCGCTGCCGGTCCGCAACACCCTCTGGCTCGGCCAGACCAGCATCATCCCGGTGCTGCTCGTCCTGCTCGGCTGCTTCGTCGTCCGGGGGCGGCACGCGGGCGGGGTCCTGATCGGCGTCGCGGCGGCCCTCCAGCCGACGGTGCTGCTGTTCGCGCCCCTGCTGTACCTGACGGGGCGCAGACGGGCGGCGGCGGCCACCGGGGCGACGTTCCTCGCGTGCACGCTGCTGGCCTGGGCGGCGATGCCGCACGACTCGTACACGTACTGGGTGCACCACCTCGCCGGGGTCGGCCTCGGCGGGCCCGCCGACGGGATCGGCAACCAGTCGCTGCACGGCGCGCTGCTGCGGCTCGGGCTCTCCGGCCCGCTGGAGATCGCGCTGTTCCTGGTGCTGGGCGCGGCGGTCGCCGTCCTCGGCCTGCGCCGCGCGGTGCGCTACGCGCGCGACGGCCAGCTCCTGCTGGCGGTCGCGATCACCGGCTGCGCCGCCGTCGCGGTGTCGCCGACGACGTGGCAGCACCAGCTGCTGTGGGTGCTGCTCGCGGTCGTCGGGCGGGTCGGGAAGCGGGCGTCGGACCGGTATGTGTGGCCGGTCGCGGTCGTCATCGTGATGACGCTGCCCGCGAAGTGGATGCTGCCGAACATGCCGGCGCTGTACCCGCTGCGCGACAACCTGGTGCTGCTCGCGGCCGTCGCGGCGGCCACGGTGATTCCGTTTCTCTCCCGCACGTCCCCGTACTACCGGGACCCGATCCCCACGGAGTACGCGGCCCCGGTCCCGGCGCGCTTCCGCTGGGTGCCCCTGCTGCCGTTCCTGCGCCGGGTCCTCACCCGCCCGAACCTCCTCCTGGAGCTGCTCCTCATCCGCGTCACCTACGCGGCGTACCAGCAGGTCAGGCTGGCGGCGACCGGCGGGACGATCTCGGGCGGGCGGGAGCGGGCCGAGGCGCACGGGCAGCAGATCCTCGACATCGAGCGCTTCCTGCACATCGACATCGAGCACGCGGTGAACCACTGGGTGGTCGGGGTGAGCTGGCTCCGCGACTTCTTCGACTTCTACTACACGTCGTTCCACTTCGTGGTCCCGCTGACGGTGCTGGGCGTCCTGTACTGGCGCCGCCCGGTCGACTACCGCTGGGCCCGCGCGTCCCTCGGCTTCGCCACGCTCCTCGCCCTGGTCGGCTTCTGGCTCTACCCGCTGGCCCCGCCGCGCCTGATGCCGGGCCTCGGCGTCATCGACACCGTCCACGGCGTCCAGGACTTCACCAAGCCGGACTACGGCACGCTGACGTCCCTCACCAACCAGTACGCGGCGATGCCGTCCCTGCACTTCGGCTGGTCCCTCTGGTGCGGCCTCGCGATCGCGATCGTCGCCCCTAAGTGGTGGATGAAGGCCCTCGGCCTCCTCCACCCCCTCTTCACGGTCTCCGCGATCGTCGCGACGGGCAACCACTGGGTCCTCGACGCGGCGGGCGGCGCCGTCGTCGTCCTCGCGGGCTTCGCCCTCGCCTACGCCTTCCAGGGCCCCCGCGCCCGCACGACGACCGGCACGGCGGCAGCGACCGCGGACCGGGAGCGGGAACTGGCGAAGGAGGGGGCGGGGGGCTGAGGGGGCCGACTACGCGCCACGTCGACCTGGACGCGCGTGCCGATGACCCGCCCGGCGTCCCGGACGCGTCCCGCTACCTGGCCCGCCTCCCCACGCTCTCGGCAGACCTGCCTATTGGCGCCCGCGCCTTCGCCACGGACCCGGACCACTACGACTTCCGTGGCGCACGGTGCGTGAAGGACCTGCTCGTCACGGCTGTCGGTCCGTGCACGACAGGGCCACGGGCTATGAGGAGACCGAGGACACGGAGCACGGGCGGCGCCTAGGCAAGGAGCGCGCCTCGCCTCGGCCCTCCCGCGCCGCTACTTCCCCACCCCCACCCCACCGTCCCGCACCGTCTCCCCCCGCGGACCCCGCCGACCCTGTGGCCCCACCCCCCCGCAGCCACCGCTCCGCGGGATGTTCCAGCCACTGGTAGGCCATGGCTGCGGCGGTGAGGCTGACGGCCAGGACGGCTGCCCAGAAGGTGGCTGTCTCCAGGTGTCCTGCCGGTTTGCCCCAGTGGTGGACGGCGGCTCGGAGGGTGATCTCGTGGAGGAGGTACCAGGCGAAGGACCAGTGGCCGAGGCGGATGAGCCAGGGGTGGGCGAGGGTGGTGCGGTGGCCGTCGAGGTCGGCTCGGGCGGCGGCGCAGATGAGGGCGGCGAAGAGGGGGGCGGAGAGCCACTGGGAGGCGGTGTAGGGGCTGTACCAGAGGGCGTCGGGGACGGCGTGGTGCCAGGGGATGAGGGCGAGGTGCCAGGCGAGGACGAGGGTGGCGGCGAGGGGGAGGGACAGCGGGGGGCGCCAGCCGCGTTTGAGGGCGAGGCCCGCGAGGACGCCGAGGACGAACTGGAGGGTGCGGGTGAGGGGGAGGTAGTCCATCGCCCAGGCGCGGGTGGTGGGGGTCAGGCCGGAGAGGGCGGGCCAGAGGAGGAGGGTGGCGGCCGTGACCGCGAGCGCCGTCCAGATCCATACGCGGGCCCTGCGGGGGGCCAGTACCGCGAGCAGGGCCGGGAAGATCAGGTAGAACCACGCCTCGTCGCTGAGCGACCAGGCCGCTGGGTTGCCGCCCTTGAAGATCACCGGGTCCGGGGACCAGGCGTGCACGAGGAGGAGGTTCGCGACCACCGCCTTCGTCGACACGGCCGTGTCCATCAGGACGTACACCGCGACCGACGCCGCCACCGCGAACACCGTCAGCGGCCAGATCCGGGCGAACCTGCGCCACAGGAAGACGCGTACGGGCACCCGCAGTCCGTCGTACGTCCATGCCAGGACCGCGCCCGACAGCACGAAGAAGAACGTCACCCCGCTGCGGCCGTACCAGACCACGTCGCTCACCACCGGCAGCGTGCCCACCTGCCGCGACAGGTGGTAGAGCACGACGAGCAGCGCGGCCCAGAAGCGGAGTCCGGTCAGTGAGGGCAGCCGGTCGCGGCTGCGGGGCGCCGAAGAGGGGGTCACGGGGGTCCTTGGGGGCGGAGGGGAGCGGGAGGGAGATCTCCGCGTCCGAACTGAGGAGCGAGGATATCCTCCCCCTGTCCGCAGGAGAGCTGCGGCATCCGGCCGCCCCTCACCACCCCCACACCGAGCCTCACCACCCTCGCACCGGGCCCCCCGGCACCACGGCCTCCCGGACCAATGGGCCTGCCGACAGGACGAGTTACCTCGGCGGACCGCCCGCGCCCCCTCCGCTCCCTCGGTACGGTACGAGAGTTCACCGCCGGGCCGCGTCCCTCAGCAGGTGACGGTCCGGCCGACCTACGGGGGCGCTGAGCTTGTCCGATCCGCACGACGAGCCGAACCGGTTCGAGATCCTCAAGATGGACTACGAGATGGCGCGCGACGACGAGCGCACCTTCTCCAACATCCAGGCGGCGGTGGCGAGCATCGCCGTCGCGCTGCTCGCGGTGATGGCGACCATGGTCAGCGACACCTGCCAGTTGAGCGACGCCAAGGACTGCAAGGAGGTTCCGGATCTCTTTCTCGCCGCGGCCCCGTCCGTGCCGCTGGCGGCCCTGGCGTTCCTGCAACTGCTGGGCACGGTCTCCTCCGTCCGCAGCTACTACCTCAGGGCGCTGGAGCGGGAACTCCGCAGCCACGTCCGCAGCCCCCTGGCCGAGTTACGTGGTTTCGCGCCGATCCGACCCGCTTCCTACGTCGAACTGATCACGGAAGTCACGACGATGCGCCGCGGTCGTGCCGGGTACCGCGTCCTGTCGTTCCTGATCCTCTGCATCACCTTCTCCGTCTTCGCGGGCTTCACCGTCTACCTCGCCGTCCGGCTCGGAGGCGGCTACACGGCCGCCATGCTGGTCTTCTACGGCGCTTCCTTCCTCTTCCTCGCCGCGGACGTCGCCGGTTCCACGCTGGGTGCCCGGACCGTGTTCGTCCGCGTCGCCCAGCAGTTCTACGTCCGCGCGGGCCGCCCGCTGCTCTCCGCCACGGCCACCGCGCCGCACACGGGCCGCGGCATCGTCTCCTACCTCGTCATGCCCCGGCCGGAGGACTGGAGCAAACTCCTCTTCGTCCCCGCCGTCTTCCTCGCCGCGTCGGCCTCCCGAGGGGAGCCGTTCGACTGGCCGGCGCTGCTGGTGTCGCTCCTCGTCGCGGAGTACTTCGTCTACGCGGCGCGCTACCAGTGGAACGACATCCGGGGTGTAGCCGCCGACGCCGCTCACCCCGAAGCGGGGGTCCGCCTCCGGCTGCCGCACTCTGCTGACCGGAAACGGCTGCGATCCATCGTCGGCTGGAGCCTCGCCGTGGCGCTCGTACGGGTGCTCGCGGCGGTCCTCGTGGGCTGGGCGACGGGCGAACTGCCCCTCACCCTGGCGTTCCTGGGCGCGGTCTTCGCCGTGGCCGCACTGTACGAACTGCTGCGCACCCGCGCGCAGGCACCGGCCGTGACCGAGCGCGGCAGGGCCCGCCTCGCCCGGGGGCTCTGGCTCACGGTGGGCACCGGCTACGTACTGCGTTTCCTGGTCGGCGTCCACGCGGCCGGGGTGCCGATCGACGCGCCCCTCGCCCTCGTGGGCGGCGCCTTCTCCTACGTCTTCGGCATCATGTTCGTCCTGCTCACCTGGGTCCTCGAAGCCACCGGGCACTGCCGGGCGTCCGCCACCGGCGTCTGGTACCAGGCGCGGGAACTCCGCGGGAGGCCGCACCAGTCCCGGCTGCTGCGCCACCTGCGCGGTCTGTCGGTCAGCGAGCACCCCGACCCCCACCCCTCGGCGCCGTCCGTACTGAACTGCGGTGCGACAAAGGTGCTCAGGCACCGCAGTGCGCTGTTCGCCCCGTGGAACGTCGCGCTCTGGGCGTCCGCGGTGGCCGGAGCCCCCCTCGCCGTGGTGCTGGCGGGCGTCCCCCTCGACAGCGCGACGCTGTGGTGGACGGGTGGGGCCAGCGCGGCGGGCGCCCTCGCCCTGTCACTCGTCGGCGGTACCCCCGGCCGCGCGGCCGTGCTGCTCCTCGCCACCGGCGGCATCGTCCTCGCCGCCGTCCGGTCGGCGGCCGGTACCGCGATCACCTGGGACGATGCCTTCCTCGTTGTCCCCTGGATCGTCACGGCGGGTACGTACGTCATGTTCAGCGACCAGTCCTACCGGGACCTGAAGCACTTCGCGGCCGACCTCCTCGACGGCGCCCGCCGACTGGCCCTCCGCCTGCTCCGTTCGGTCACCGGCCCGGACACCTGGCAGGCCATCCGCTGACCCGGTCGTCCCGCGTGACGTGTCGACCGAGGGTGCCGTCCCGCCGGAGAGAAATGGCATCCTTTCGTTGACCTGGAATTCGCCGCCCCCACGGCTGGTTTGTTTTGCCGAATTTGTTACCTTGATCTCAATTCGTCTCTTCGGCGGAGTTGCGAATCGCATCGAACGGATGCCTGATGCGTGCGGACGGTTTTCATGGATGATGAGGATCGCGAGATGGTGGAGCTTCCGGATCGCTTGAGAGGGTCGCTGGTCGGGGTGATCGAGTTCCCGGCCGACGGAGTCGCTGACGTGTATCTTCCCGTCGAGGAGTTCGAGCAGGTCGTTGTCGACGGCCGGAGTCTGGTTTTGTTCGGTACGACCGGACTGTCTGGCACGTTGCTGCTGGATGTGCGCTCCGGAAGCGTTGTCTTCAGGGTGCAGGGCAGTCTTCAGCTGGGCGTGGTCAACAGTTCGGTCGATGCGTTCAACCGTTGCCTCGAAGTCTTCTCTGAAAAGCTCGAAGCTCTTGACGAGGGCATCACGGAAGACGAAGACGAGCTTGATGCGCTGAACAATCGTATTGCGCGAGAAATGGAGAAAGAATTCCGCCGCATTGATGGCGGTTTTTATTCTGAGCAGAACTTCTGGTACGAGCTGCGGTGGGGTGTCGCCAACGGCGACTTCAGTGGCTGAGCGCGCGATGTCATGCCCTTGGCGCTCCACGGGGTGGCCGGCGGTGTGACCCTGTCTGGCTCCGACGGGAGCAGGGCCGCGCACGCGTACTCGGCGGCGGACAGGTTGTTCCTCCCCGCCGCCGAGTAGCCCAGCCGGTCAGCCTGGGGCCCTCACGCCCAGCCCCGTAGCCGGACGCTCACGCCCGAGGCCGCGCGCCGCGTGCGTCGGGTGAGCCCCCTACGCCCGGTCCAGCACCCCCGCCGCCCCCGGTGTCCCGGAAGGCGCTCCCTGTGCGGGGAGCACTCCCACGCCGCCCGCCACCCGTGGGTCGGTCGGTACGAAGACCGGGGCGTCCTGCTGGTAGAAGATGTCGATGTCGGCTTCCTCGCCGCCGACGATGAGGGTGTCCCAGGCGCCGCTCTCCTGGAGGGTGCGGAGGGTCGCGGGTGTCAACCCGGTGAGGTGTGCGCGGAGGGCGTCGTCGGTGGGCATGCCGGGGAGGCGGGTGGCGAGGCGGTCGCGGATGGCGGACATGCGGGTGAGGAGGGCTTCCAGGTCGACCTCGGCGGAGTCGGCGTCCACGGGCGCCCCGGTGCCGCTCATGCTGCTGTCGATGATGTCCTTGACGGCCCGGGTGACGCCGCGTTCGTCGGTGGTGACCATGGCGTTCCAGGCGCGGCTCTTGTGCCGGTACTGGAGCATCGACATGGCGGCCTCGTGCCGGATGAAGTCGGCGTCGCGCAGCGGGCGTCCCTGCCAGACCCGGCTGAGGGAGCGGGCCAGCGAGATGGCTGAACCGAGGCCGCTGTTGAGGCCCCGGCCGGGCCAGAAGTGGATGGCGTTGGCGGCGTCGCCGAGCAGGAAGCCGTACGTGCCCGGTGTGACGGCCGTGGGGCGGGTCAACTGGGCGGTGAAGCGGGGCCGCTGGACCATGTCGAGGCGGAAGGAGGTGATGGCGGTCAGGTCGTCCTCGGGGACGCCGAACAGCTTGAGTCCTTCGCGGATGCGCTTCCACAGGGGTGAACTCCGCAGCAGCGCGGGCAGGAAGAGCGTGCCGTGGGTCGGGCAGACGAACTCGTTGTCCTCCTCCTGGCGGCTCATCACGCAGGGCCGGGCCGCGATGCACTCCTCGAAGACCTGCCGTACGGGGTCGATGCCGACGACGTTCTTCGCCTCCTCGCGTGTCAGCCGCATGTTGAGGAAGCCCTCACCGCGCAGCGAGTTGAGGAGGAACCGGTTCTGCGCGACGGTGAGCAGCACGCTCATCGGGTCGGGCAGCCGGGACTTGACGCGCAGGCCGAGGACGACGTCCTGGAGGTGCTCGCCGTCGAGGGAGTAGATCGAGGCGTCGGCCGCGCCGAACCGGTCGGCGAAGTGCTCGCGGCTGCGGGACCGGCCGCCCTCGCAGATCACGAACACGTGCTCCTGCGAGATGAGGTGCTGGTCCTCGGCGGCGTCGAACCGCTTCGGCACCAGCCGGATCGCGGACTTGCCGTTGGCGAGGGCCAGCAACCGGTCCTCGATGTAGGCGATGCGGATGTTGCGCGGCGGGCGGCCGTCGACCGAGTCGGGGCCGACGGGCCACATCTCGGAGTACTGGCCGGGCCCGAACAGGGTCTCCTGCATCTCGTCCGTCAGCGCCAGGTACTGGCGGCTCTGCACGGTGACGACCTGCTGGCGGCGGACGTTGCCCTGGTTCTCGTCCTTCCACACCATCGTCGCGCCGTCGCGCCGCCACCGGCCCTCGTAGACGGTGATCGCGACCTTCCCCGGCAGCGCGCTCTCCAGCAGCAGCGCGAAGGCGAGTCCGACGGGGCCGCCGCCGGACACGGTGACGCGCAGCATGCCGGGTTCGGCGGTGGCGCCCGCGCCGGGCAGGTCCATCTGGGAGAGGTCCATGACCGTCTCCACGGCTTCCTGCGTCTCGAACAGGAAGGTCTCGTCGCCGATGCGGATGGTGTCGCCGGGCGTCAGCTCGTGCCGGGTGACGCGTACGTCGTTGACGTACGTGCCGTTGCGGCTGCCGCGGTCGTGCAGGACGTACGTCTCGCCCTCGGTGACGATCTCGGCGTGCAGCCGGGAGGCGCTGACGCTGACGATGATCACGTCGTTGTCGCTCTTGCGTCCGAAGGTGAGCGGAGCGTCCCCCAGGACCACGCTCTGACCGGCGAAGGGCCCGGTCCTTCCCACGATGACCGACAACACGGCGACTCCTCTGCGAGACCCTACGAAAGGCGGTGGTTGAAGTATGGACGATAGGGCGGGGGCGGGTGGGCGTCAGCCCACCGAGCCGCAGGTGACCGAGAACGGCACGGAGTTGGAGACCGTGCCGAAGGGTTCCTTGATCTCCACGGCCATCGCGCTGCTCAGCGTGCCTTCCTGGGCGTACGTCGTGAGCCGCACCGTCTCCTCGTGGGTGCTGGGGTCGCCGGCGCGGAAGCTCAGGGTGCGCCATTCCTTGTCGACGACCGAGCCGTTGGCCGAGACCCACCGGTAGGAGATCTGCGTGGGCTGCTGGGCGGCCGTGAACGTCGCGGTGAACCAGGGCGCCTGTCCCTGGGGCGCGGGGCAGGCCCCGGAGTACGTCGTGGCCTGGCCGCGCACGGTGACCGAGACCGGGTTGCCGCCGCCCGCCTTGCCGCCCGCGTCCTTGCCGTCGTCGCCACCGTCGCCCATGAGCGCGTAGCCGACGCCGCCGCCGATCAGCGCGAGCGCGGTCACGGCCGCCGCGATCAGCAGGCCGGTACGGCGGCCCCGGGACGCGGGCGCGGACGCCGCGGGCGTGTGCGGCGCGGGCGTGTGCGGCGCGTGCTCCGGCACGGCCGAGGGCACAGGCGCGGGTACGGCCGCCGGTACGGGGTTCTGCGCAGTCGGGGTCGGGGTCGGGGTCGGCGTCGGGACCGTCGGTGCCGCCGCCGGTGCTGCCGGTGCCGCGGGTGCCTGCGCCGTCGCCGTCGGCCCGGTGACCGGTCCCGTCGGCCCGGCCGGTACGCCCTCCACCGCGGTCACGCCGTCCACCGCGGTCACGCCCGCCGTGGCCGTCTCTCCGGCGGGGAGGGCCGCCGTGGCGGTCTCGTCGGTGTCCGGTACGGCGGTGGTGACGGTCGCGGTGTCCGGGGCGGGCGTGCCGTACAGGACCGCGCCCAGCTCGCGGGCGGCGGCCTCGGCGGTCGTGCGGGTCGCCGGGTCCTTCGTCATCAGGCCGTCGATGACGGCGGTCAGGGGGCCCGCCTTGTGCGCCGGGGGCAGTTCCTCGTCGACCACGGCCCGCAGGGTGGCGAGCGCCGACGTACGGCGGAACGGCGAGCGTCCCTGTACGGCGGTGTAGAGCAGCGCGCCCAGGGACCACAGATCGGACGCGGGGCCGGGGTCGCGGCCCAGGGCGCGTTCGGGGGCGAGGTACTCGGGGGAGCCGATGACCTCGCCCGTCATGGTGAGGGCGGTGTCGCCCTCGATGGTGGCGATGCCGAAGTCGGTCAGGACGACCCGCCCGTCCTCGGCGAGCAGCACGTTGGCGGGCTTCACGTCGCGGTGCAGGACCCCGGCGTTGTGGGCCGCGCGCAGCGCCGCCAGCACCTCGGCGCCGATCCGCGCGACCTCGCGGGGCGGCAGGGCGCCCTTCGCGCCGATGCGGTCCGCGAGGGACTCGCCGCTGACGAGTTCCATGACGATCCACGGGCGTTCGTCGTGCGTCGCCACGTCGTAGACGGTCACCACGCCGCGCGCGTTGATCCGTGCCGCCGCCCACGCCTCCCGCTCCATGCGGGAGTAGAGCCGCTGGGTCAGTTCCTCGGTGAGCGCGGCGGCGGCGCGGACCTCCTTGACGGCGACCTCGCGGTGCAGCACCTCGTCGCGGGCCCGCCACACGGTGCCCATTCCGCCCTCGCCGAGCCTCGACAGCAGGCGGTACCGGCCGGCGACCAGTGCCTCGCCGTCCTTGTCCGGCGCTATCCCGTCCTGATCGTGCATGGGGGCCATTACTCCCTGTCTGAGTCGCTGAACCGCGGCCGGGGGAGGAAGGACACGCCCCCGGCGACAGTATGGGCAAAGACGGGGAGTTCGTTAAACGCGCAGGTGTCTCAGTCGGCCGTGCTCACCTCGAACCAGACCGTCTTCCCGCCGCCGGGCGCCGCCGACACTCCCCACTTGTCGGTGACCGCCTCCAGCAGGAGCAGCCCCCGGCCGCCCTCCGACTCCAGGTCCCGCGCGGCCGGGGCCGGACGTAACGCGCCATAGCCGTCGGCGACTTCGACACGTACGCCGGTCGCCCGCCGCAGGAACAGCACGGTGCAGCGGCGGTCCGGCACGTGCCGTACGACGTTGGCGACCAGTTCGGTCACCGCGAGTTGCACCTCGTCCACCAGTTCCGCCGACCCCCAGTCCTCCAGGAGGGACCTGGCGATCCTGCGGAGGTGGTACGCGGAGTGTTCGCCCGCCATCAGCGTCACGCGGTACTGCGGGGGGACGGGGCCCGCCAGCACCGAGGGGAAGTATCCGTTCACGGTACGAGCGTGACCCGTCCCCACCTCGGGGAACAGCGTCTGAAAACAACGTGCTTCCTTGGTGTGGGGGTGGTCCTTCGAGGCCGACTACGGGCGAGGGCGGCCCCCGGTTCACCTCGCGCGCCCGCGAGTACGGCGCGGCCGGTTGACGCGTCAACGACCAGGGGAAATACGTCCGTTCGCCGGACGCGCGCGGTGCGGTGTCGCTACTCTGGGCGACGACCCGACTGCGTCGCGTTCCGCCGAGAGGGGCCCCCACGCCATGACCAACATCAGCGTCCTCGACCCCGGGGCCTCGCCCCTGAACTACTACGGCTACGAGCTGCGTCGCCTGCGGGAAGCCGCGGGACTCAGTCTCCGGCAGTTCGGGGAGGTGCTGAGTTACACGGGGTCACTGGTCGGCCAGATCGAGACGGCCAAGAAGGTCCCGACCCAGGAGTTCAGCGAGCGGGTGGACGCGGCGTTGGGCACGGACGGGCTGTTTACGCGGCTCCTCACGCTGGTGATGCGCAGCCAGCTTCCCGCCTGGTTCCAGCAGGTGGCAGAACTGGAAGCGCGAGCCATCGAGATTCGCTCATTCCAGACGCACATGGTGCTTGGTCTTCTTCAAACACCGACCTACGCACGCGAGGTGCTCGGCGCGATCGACCGGACGGACCTGGACGAGCGGACCGCAGCTCGGCTCGCACGTCAACGTGTGCTTGAAAAGGATGAGCCACCGATTTTCTGGGCGGTGCTCAGTGAGTGTGCACTGCGATTGGACATTGGCGGTCGGGAGACCATGCGAGGCCAGCTTGCTCACCTGCTGACCTTTAAGGAGAACCCCCGAATCAACATCCAGGTGCTTCCCTATGAGGCCGGGCCGCACGCGGGGCTCACCGGCTCATTCGACCTCTACAGCTTCACCAGTGACCCGACAATTATCTATACCGAGAGTTACGGAAGCGGGTACCCGACAGTCAATCCAGCGGCTGTAAAGGACTGTTCGCTCCGATATGATCACCTTCGGGCCGCCGCCCTATCTATCAGGGACTCGGCGGCATTGATCCGGCACGTCATGGAGGACCGCTATGGAAAGCAAGTGGCGTAAGTCGAGTTACAGCAGCGACCAGGGCGGCCAGTGTGTCGAGTGCGCTCCCTTGGGCGCCCTCATCTGGACCAAGTCGACGTACAGCAGCGACCAGGGCGGCCAGTGCATCGAGGTTGCGGGCACCCCCTGTGACGCCGTCGCCGTGCGGGACTCGAAGGTCGCGGCGGGGCCGACCCTGACCCTCGCCCCCGCCGCCTTCGGCACGTTCGTCAACTGGGCGGCTACGACCGCCTGCTGACTGCCTCATCGAGTAGTGGAGGGATCGTGATGGACAGCAGGTGGCGCAAGTCGAGCTACAGCGGTGACCAGGGCGGTGATTGTGTCGAGTGTGCTCCGCTCGGCATCCTGACCTGGACGAAGTCCTCGTACAGCAGCGACCAGGGCGGCGAGTGCGTCGAGGTCGCGGGCACTCCCTGTGACGCTGTCGCGGTCCGTGACTCAAAGGTTCCGGCGGGGGCGAGACTGGCTCTCGCTCCCGCCGTTTTCAGTGCGTTTGTCAACTGGGCTGGCACAAGCCTGATGACCTTCCCCGCGAGTGATGGAGGGCCGAGTTGAACAGCAAGTGGCGTAAGTCCAGCTACAGCAGTGACCAGGGCGGCGACTGCATCGAGTGCGCCCCCCTCGGCACCTTGACCTGGACCAAGTCGACGTACAGCGGCGATCAGGGCGGCCAGTGCGTCGAGATCGCCGCCACCCCCTGTGACGCCGTCGCCGTGCGGGACTCGAAGGTCGCGGCGGGGCCGACTCTGACCCTCGCCCCCGCCGCCTTCGGTACCTTCGTCACCTGGGCGGCTACAGCCGCTGGATGATCGTGCCGGTCGCGAGGCCGCCCCCGGCGCACATCGTGATCAGGGCGAACTCCTTGTCGGCGCGCTCCAGTTCATGGAGCGCGGTGATGACGAGGCGGGCGCCCGTCGCGCCGACGGGGTGGCCGAGGGCGATCGCGCCGCCGTTGACGTTGACCTTGTCGAGGTCCTGGTCGAAGACCTGGGCCCAGCTGAGGACGACGGAGGCGAAGGCCTCGTTGATCTCGACGAGGTCGATGTCGCGCAGGCTCATCCCCGCCTTGCCGAGGACGGCGTGGGTGGCGTCGATGGGACCGTCGAGATGGAAGTGCGGGTCGGCGCCGACGAGGGCCTGCGCGACGATCCGGGCGCGGGGCCTGAGCCGCAGCGCGCGGGCCATCCGCTTGGACGCCCACATGAGGGCCGAGGCGCCGTCGGAGATCTGCGACGAGTTGCCCGCCGTGTGGACGGCCGTCGGCATGATCGGCTTGAGGCGGGCCAGGGCCTCGGCGGACGTGTCGCGCAGCCCCTCGTCCTTGTCGACGAGACGCCACATGCCCTGCCCGGCGGCCTGCTCCTCCTCGGTGGTGGGGACCTGCACGGCGAACGTCTCGCGCTTGAAGCGTTCTTCGGACCAGGCGACGGCCGCGCGCTGCTGCGAGAGCAGGCCGAGACGGTCGACGTCGGCGCGGGTGAGACCGCGGTGCCGGGCGATGCGTTCGGCGGCCTGGAACTGGTTCGGGAGGTCGACGTTCCACTCGTCGGGGAACGGCTTGCCCGGACCGTGCTTCGAGCCGGACCCCAGCGGGACCCGCGACATGGCCTCGACGCCGCAGGAGATCCCGACGTCGATGACGCCCGCCGCGATCATGTTGGCGGTCATGTGGGAGGCCTGCTGCGAGGAACCGCACTGGCAGTCCACGGTGGTCGCGGCCGTCTCGTAGGGCAGGCCCATGGTGAGCCAGGCGGTCCGGGCGGGGTTCATCGACTGCTCGCCCGCGTGGGTCACCGTGCCGCCGACGATCTGCTCCACGGCGTCGGCGGGGATACCGGTACGGCCCAGGAGTTCGCGGTAGGTCTCCCCCAGCAGATAGGCGGGATGGAGAGGGGCGAGCGCACCGCCGCGCTTGCCGATGGGGGTACGGACGGCTTCCACGATCACGGGTTCGGCGGCCATGGGTGGCGAATCCTCTCGGGGGGCGGCTCTCCTCCGGCACGAACAGACGCACAGAACTAGAACACGTACTAGTTCTGTGGTGCAGTCTGCTGACGTGATGTGGGTCACCGCAAGGGTCTTGCAGCCTCGGGGTCACTCAACTACCTTCACCGCACCCTATTTCTGATGGCTCGTCAGAAAGCCGTCAGGAAGAGCGTCCCTCTGGCTGGAGCTGCCCATGCCCTGTCCGGCGCTTCCCGACGGGTTCGACTTCACCGACCCGGACCTCCTCCACCACCGTGTGCCGCTCGCGGAGTTCGCCGCGCTGCGGCCCGCCGAACCGGTCCGCTGGATACCGCAGTCGGGCAACGTCGCCGGGTTCGGCGACGACGGCTACTGGGCGGTCACCCGGCACGCGGACGTCAAGTACGTCTCCACGCACCCCGAGTTGTTCTCCTCCACCCTCAACACGGCGATCATCCGCTTCAACGAGCGCATCGAACGCGACGTCATCGACGCGCAGCGGCTGATCCTGCTGAACATGGACCCGCCCGAACACACCCGCGTCCGGCAGATCGTGCAGCGCGGCTTCACCCCCCGGTCGATCCGGGCGCTGGAGGAACGGCTGCGGGCGCGGGCCACGGCGATCGTCGCGGAAGCCGCCGCCCACGACGGGTCGTTCGACTTCGTCACCTCCGTCGCCTGCGAACTCCCGCTCCAGGCGATCGCCGAACTCATCGGCATCCCGCAGGAGGACCGGACCAGGATCTTCGACTGGTCCAACCGGATGATCTCCTACGACGACCCGGAGTACGCCGTCACCGAGGAGGTGGGCGCCGAGTCGGCCGCCGAGATCATCGCGTACGCCATGGGGATGGCCGCCGAACGCAAGCGCTGCCCCGCCCAGGACATCGTGTCCACGCTGGTCGCCGCCGAACACGAGGGCAACCTCAGCTCCGACGAGTTCGGGTTCTTCGTGCTGATGCTGGCCGTCGCCGGGAACGAGACCACCCGCAACGCGATCACCCACGGCATGCACGCCTTCCTCACCCACCCCGAGCAGTGGGACCTGTTCCGGCGGGAACGGCCCGCGACGGCCGCCGAGGAGATCGTGCGCTGGGCCACCCCCGTCTTCGCCTTCCAGCGGACCGCCACCCAGGACACGGAACTCGGCGGGAAGACCCTCCGCAAGGGAGACCGGGTCGGCCTGTTCTACGCCTCCGCCAACCACGACCCCGAGGTGTTCGACCGGCCCGACGCCTTCGACATCACCCGCGACCCCAACCCCCACCTCGGATTCGGTGGCGGCGGACCCCACTACTGCCTCGGCAAGTCCCTCGCCGTCCTGGAGATCGACCTCATCTTCACCGCCCTCGCCGACACCCTGCCCGGCCTGCGGCTGGTCGGCGACCCCCGGCGGCTGCGGTCCGCGTGGATCAACGGCGTCAAGGAACTGCGGGTCAGCGCCGGGGGATGAACCGAGCCGGTGGCGGGCGCGGGTCAGTGCTGCGGGGTCAGGAGGGCGCCGCCGGTGACGGTGGTCGTCGAGCCGTCCGCCCGCTGGATCGTGTAGCGGGCCGCGCCGTCCTCGACGTCGACACGGGTGACCGTGCCGGAAGTGGGATGCACGGGCGCGGTCAGCCGCAGCAGGTCGCTCTGCTCGGTGTCGTCGAAGACGACGTGGTCGCCTACCTGGGGAGCCGGGGCGGGGGCGGGGGCGGCCATGGCGGGGGTCTCCGTTCACGCGGGCGGGCGGCACCGGGGGCCCGGCGCACCGCGTGTACCCGTACCGCACGGGTCCCGCCCGCACGCCCGCCGTAGGCCGACCGGGTCAGCCCCCGCCCTGCCCTGCCCCGCCCCGCGAGCGGCGCCGTCTCCCCGGATCAGTCCTCCCGCTCCGGCCGCGTCGGCTGCTCCTGCCGTTCCCGCTGTTCCTGCCGTTCCTGCCGTTCCTGCCGTTCCTCAGAGGAACGCGCAAGGAGCGTGAGCGGTTGCAGCAGTTCCGCGAGGGCCGTCAGGCGGTCGGCCAGGTCGTCGCCGCGCGGCACGGGGTGGAAGAGGAAACACACCTCGCCGTCGGCGCCCTCCGCGCCGTCGCCGCCTCCGCCGTACACGGACACCGCCGGGGCGTCGAGCGCGGCCAGCCGCCCCGGCAGCGGGGTCCCCACCAGGCGCGCGCCCAGCGCCTCCGCGTCCGCGCCCATCGCCAGATAGCCCTGGCCGGGCGGCAGCCGCAGCCCCAGCCGCTCCGCCGACCACGGCCGTTCCAGCCGCAGCGAGGGCAGCGTGCCCGGCACCTCGAAGAACACGGCCAGCCAGTGCAGCCCCTTGCGGGTGCCGACCACCGACAGCTTCACCAGCGTGACCCGGTGCTCACCGACCCGGCCGCGCACCGCCGTGCCCCGGTCGGCCCCCAGCCACGGGAAGTGCAGCATCACCTCACCGCCTACCCGACGCTCCCGGTCCTCCCGCTCCCACCCCGGCCGTTCCGCGAGCGTCCGCAACGCCCGCTCCAGCCCGATCGCGGCCCGCGCCGAACGGACCTCCCGCCGCAGCACCCACACGAATCCGGCCACCGCCAACACGCCCAGCACCACGAACGCTTCCACGGTCTTCCCCCCCGCCTTCCCTCGTCTTCCCCCGCTGTCCGCGCGCCCGTGACGCGGACGCGCGCGGCGGAACATACCCCGTCGAAGTCCCGGAAACACCGCGTTCACCGGCACGCGACAGGTCGCCCGAGCCGGACTGACAGGAGTAACCGACGAGATTGACACGGCACAATCAAGCCGCTTCACTACAGCATCACGCCAGGGGGTGTCCTCCTCCCCCTGAGCGGAGAGGTGCGCCCAGCCGGTAGCGGACAGTCCCCGTCCAAGTCCGGCCCGAGTCGCCAGGACACCCCCTCGGGTGATCCAAGGCGGGGACGCACCCCCAGCTCGCGGAGTTCTCCTATGCGCCACCGTTCCACCAAGTTCCGCAACAGATGTATCGCCCTGGCCATGGTCGTGGCCGGCGCGGCGGCATCCCCGCTCCTCCTCCAGTCCGCCGACGCGGCGGCCTCCATCACCCTCCCGCCCACGGCAGCGGCCTGGGACTACCAGATCGGCGGTCCGTACACCCCGGCCTCCGACGTCAAGATCGTCAGCCGTGACTACACGGCGCAGCCCGCCGCGGGCCTCTACAACATCTGCTACATCAACGCCTTCCAGACCCAGCCCGAGGACCTGGCCGACTGGCCCGCCGAGCTGGTGCTCCGGGACTCGAACGGCAAGATCGTCGAGGACCCGAAGTGGAAGGACGAGTACATGCTCGACATCCGCACCCCGGAGAAGCGGACGGCGATCCTCAACAAGATCAAGCCGTGGATCGACCAGTGCGCGTCCAAGGGCTTCGACGCACTCGAGCCCGACAACTACGACCACTACCTGCGCTCGAAGGACATGATCGACACCGATCAGTCCAAGGCCTTCATGAAGCTGCTGGTCGACTACGCGCACTCCAAGAACCTGGCGATCGCGCAGAAGAACACCCTCGAACTCGCCGGTGACGCCGCGGGCCTCGGCATCGACTTCGCCGTCGTCGAGGAGTGCGGCCAGATCTGGGAGACGGGCGGTCAGCCCGAATGCCCCGACTACTACGCGGTGTTCGGCAGCCGCATCGTCAACGTCGAGTACACCAACGAGGGCATGAAGCGGGCCTGCGACGGCTTCGCGGGCAAGTTCAGCATCGTGCAGCGCGACGAGAACGTCACCGTGGGCGGCACCCGCAAGACCTGCCCCGGCGGCTCCACCCCGAACCCGAAGCCGTCGACGCCGACCTCGCCCCCGGCCGACACCAGCGCCCCGACCGCGCCGTCCGGGCTCTCCGCCACGGGCGCGACCAGCAACAGCGTCACCCTGTCCTGGACCCGCTCCACGGACAACGTCGCGGTCACCGGCTACGACGTGTTCCGCAACGGCGCCAAGGTCGGCTCGGCCACCGGCACGACGTACACCGACGCCGGGCTCACGGCCGGGACGACGTACCAGTACCAGGTGAAGGCGAAGGACGCGGCCGGGAACACCTCCGGCGCCTCCAACACCGTCAGCCAGGCCACCCAGAGCGGCGGCGGAGGCTCCAACGGGTGCACCGCGACGCTGGTCGTCACCGACTCCTGGAGCGGCGCGTTCGACGCCCAGGTCAGCGTGAAGAACACGGGCACCAGCGCCACCCGCGGCTGGAAGGTCTCCTGGACCTGGCCCGGCACCCAGAAGATCACCGGCTTCTGGGACGCCAAGGTCACCACCAGCGGCAAGGCCGTCACCGCGGCCAACGAGTCCTGGAACGCGGCGATCTCCGCCAACGCCACGAAGAAGTTCGACTTCACCGCCACGGGCTCCGTCCCGACCCCCCTGCCGACACTGACCTGCACGGTCAGCTGAGGCTCCGGCGGTAACCCCAAGGAGGCGCGTCCCCGGTTCGCGGGGGCGCGCCTCTGCCGTTGTCCGGTCCCGCTAATCCCGCCCCGACACCGTGCACGCCAGGGCCGCCGTCACCGTTGTGGCGAGGAGGAGGGGGATGGCCGGGCCGTGGGTGGTGGTGAGCCAGGCGCCCAGGGTGGCGCCGGTGAACATGGCGGCCACCGCGCCTCGGCGGCGTACCGCGCCCTTGCCCGTGCCTCCGGCGGCGGGGGAGTCGGAGGCCAGGCCGGTCAGGGTCATGGTCACGACGGTGGTCGTGGTGAAGGAGGGGACGTTCAGTCTGCGGACGGCCGCGTTGCGCAGGCCCATGGCGAGGGCGGTCAGGGTGATCACCGTGTAGACGGTTGCCGGGGCGTCCTCGGGGAGGGCGAACGCCAGCGCGCAGGCGGGGGCCAGGAGCGCGGCCTGTGCGGCCAGGGAGACGCGCGCCAGGCGTCGTCTTGAGCGGCTGCCCCAGTGGCGTACCACCCGGCCGCCCGCCACCGCGCCCGCGACGAAGCAGGCCAGGGAGGTCGCGGAGTGCGGTACGGAGAAGCCGGGGGCGCCGGCCGTCGCGAAGCCCAGGATCACGACGTTGCCCGTCATGTTCGCCGTGAAGACGTGCCCGGCGCCCAGGAAGCTGACCGCGTCGATCATGCCGCTGAGGACGGTGAGCAGGAGGAGGGCGGGGACGAGGCGCAGGCCCCGTTCCTCCGGGTCGGGGTCGGGGGCGGGGGCGGTGTCCGGGGGTGGTGGGGCGGTCACCGGGTCAGTGGATCACGGGGGGTGCGCGGACGCCGCGAAGGCGGCGGCCCAGGGGGGTGGGTCGCCGCCTTCGCGGGGTGGAGCGGGGGCTGGTCCCGGAGGGGGATCAGTACCAGCCGTTCGCCTGCCAGAAGGACCAGGCGGCGGTGGGGCTGCCGTAGCGCTCGTTCATGTACTTCAGGCCCCACTCGATCTGGGTGGCGGCGCTGGTCTTCCAGTCGGAGCCGGCCGAGGCCATCTTGTTGCCGGGCAGGGCCTGGACCAGGCCGTACGCGCCGGACGAGGAGTTCGTGGCGTTCACGTCCCAGCCGCTCTCGTGCTCGACGATCTTGCTGAACGCGTTGAACTGCGCGTCGTTCGGGATCATCTTGTGCGCGATCGCCTTGGCCTGCGAGGCCGAGGACACGGTCGCGGCCTGGGCGGGCGCGGCGGACAGCGCCATACCGGCGGTCGCGGCGGCCAGGGCGGCGGCGGTGAGGGCCTTCTTCGGGGAAGCGACACGGCGGAGGAGGGCGACGGACACGGAGAACCTTTTTCTTCGGGGACAGGTGCGTCGCGGCGCATGCGGCTGCACGCGGTGCGTGGCCGTACCGCGTGGTGAGCGGCGGGGGCCTCATGCGATCGGCGCCGGGCGTCCGGGGGCCTTTCGGCCGGGCCCGGAAGCGGGTCGGCGCCGTGCGACGTCGTCCAGAGAAACAGGCCCGAGGGGCGTCCGCAATGACCCCTTTTACTAGTTGTGGCCGCATGTGGGGGGCAGCGGGTGCGTGTGGCGTGGGTCTCAATGTGCAGGTCAAGGCATGTTTTGGCGTGGGCATGGCGTCCGTTATGTCGGACTAAGGCGGGTAGTAGGTGAGCTGCGTCATGTGGGGTGCTTCACCGGGAGACGGGGCCGCGAGGCCGGTCAGCCGTCCTCGAAGGTGACCGGCGTCTCGAACGCCGCCCGCCGCGTCGCCCTGCGCAGGGCGCGCAGCACGGCCGGGCCCAGCGTGAGCGTCAGGGCCACCGTGACCAGGGCCCGGCCCAGGTCCCAGCCCAGCGAGGTCGCCGCGCAGTACGCCACGAACCGCGCCAGGTTCTCCGGCACCGCCGCACCTGGATCGAACGCGATCCGCGACGCCAGCCGGCCCAGGAACGGCCAGCCCGCCATGTTCATCGCCGTCCCGTACGCGAACGCCGCCACGAACCCGTACGCCGCCAGCAACGCCGGCTCAGCCCGCCCCCGCAGCCGGTCCCCGCCCGGCAGCAGGCCCGCGCCCATCGTGAACCAGCCCATCGACAGCATCTGGAACGGCATCCACGGCCCCACCCCGCCCGTCAGCAGCGCCGACGCGAACATCGTCACCGCGCCCAGCACGAACCCGAACCCCGGCCCCAGCACCCGCCCGCTCAGCACCATCAGGAAGAACATCGGCTCGATGCCCGCCGTCCCCGCCCCCACCGGCCGCAGCGCCGCCCCGGTCGCCGCCAGCACACCCAGCATCGCCACCGCCTTCGCGCCGAGCCCCGACTCCGACACCGCCGCCGCGACCACCGCGACCAGCAGCACCAGCAGCCCCGCGAAGAGCCACGGCGCGTCCTGCGCGTGCGCGTTCACCGCCGACGCGGGCGGCGCCAGGAACGGCCACCCGAACGCCACCACCCCCACCGCGCTCACCAGGACGAGCGCGGCGACGGAACGCGGGCCCAGGCGGATCGCACGGGCCTGACGGTCGGGGACGCGGGCGCGCGTGGCCTCCGGGCGGCCGGTCACCGCAGGGCCTCCCGGACCTGCGGCACGGTCAGCCACTCCTGCGGCGCGAGGATCTTCGTGACCTGCGGCGCGAAGGACGGCGAGGACACCACCACCTCGGCCGTCGGGCCGTCCGCGATCACCTCGCCCTCCGCCAGCAGCACCACCCGGTGCGCCAGCTCCGCCGCCAGCTCCACATCGTGCGTGGCCAGCACGATCGCGTGCCCGGCCGCGGCCAGCCCGCGCAGCAGGGTCACCAGGCGGGCCTTCGCCGCGTAGTCCAGACCGCGCGTCGGCTCGTCGAGCAGCAGCAGCGGCGGCCGGGCCGCCAGCACCACCGCCAGCGCCAGGCTCAGCCGCTGCCCCTCCGACAGGTCCCGCGGATGCGTGCCGTCCGGGACGCCCGGCAGCAGCTCGGACACCAGCGCCCGGCAGGTGCCCGGCGCCGCGTGCGCGTCCCGGTCGGCGGCCACGCACTCGGCGGCCACCGTCTCCGCGTACAGCAGGTCCCGCGGCTCCTGCGGGACCAGGCCCACCCGGCGGACCAGGTCACGCGGCGCCGTACGGTGCGGGACCGCGCCGCCCGCCCGGACCGCCCCCGACGACGGCTCCACCAGCCCCACCAGCGTGCTCAGCAACGTCGACTTCCCCGCCCCGTTGCGGCCCATCAGGGCGACTGTCTCGCCGGGGGAGACGGTGAGGTCGACCCGGCGGAGCGCCTGGACGCCGTCCCGGCGGACGGAGAGGGCGCGGATCTCGGCGGGGAGTGCGGGGCCGGTGGGGGCGGGGGCGGCGGGCTGCTTCCGGCCCCAGCGGCGGGCGGCGGAGGCGGGTGCCGGGGTGGGTGCCGGGGTGGCGGTCGTCGGCGAGGGGGCCGCCGCCGGGCCCGGGCCCGGGTCGGGGGGCGGGGTGCGGTCGGCGAGACGGTCGCGGAGCGGCTGGGCACGGCGGCGGGCGTCACGGACCGTCAGCGGCAGCGGAGTCCAACCCGCGAGGCGGCCGAGGGCGACGACCGGCGGGAACACTGGGGAGACGGCCATCACCTCGGCGGGCGTGCCCAGGACCGGGGCCGCGCCCGGCGCGGGCAGCAGGGCGACCCGGTCGGCGTACTGGAGGACCCGTTCCAGCCGGTGCTCCGCGAGCAGCACCGTCGTACCCAGGTCGTGGACCAGCCGCAGCAGCACCGCGAGGACCTCCTCGGCGGCGGCCGGGTCCAGCGCCGAGGTCGGCTCGTCCAGGACCAGCACCCGCGGGTGCGGGGTGAGGACCGAGCCGATCGCCACCCGCTGCCGCTGGCCCCCGGAGAGCGTCGAGATCGGCCGGGCCCGCAGACCGGCGAGGCCCAGCAGGTCGAGGGTCTCCTCCACCCGCCGCCGCATCACCGCCGGGGCGAGCCCCAACGACTCCATGCCGTAGGCGAGTTCCTCCTCCACGGTGTCCGTCACGAAGTGCGCCAGCGGGTCCTGGCCCACCGTGCCCACCACGTCGGCGAGTTCACGCGGCTTGTGGGTACGGGTGTCACGGCCCGCGACCGTGACCCGGCCGCGCAGGGTGCCGCCCGTGAAGTGCGGGACCAGACCGCCGACCGTACCGAGCAGCGTCGACTTGCCGACCCCCGACGGCCCGGCGAGCAGCACCAGTTCGCCCTCCGGGATCTCGAAGTCGGCGTCCCGCAGGGCGGGTTCGGGGCAGCCGTCGTAGGTCACGGAGACGTTCTCGAAACGGATCACGACGACACGGCTCCTTCGAGGAAGGCCGGGGCGGCCAAGGCGGGGGCGGGGGCCGGTGAGGTGGGGGACACGGTCACCGCTCCCGGGGCAGGAACGCGGGGAGCAGGCCGAGGAGGACGGCCGCGGCGGGCCACAGCGGCAGGGTCGGGGCCACCAGCGGCACCACTCCGGGGTGCAGCGCCTCCGCCTCCGCCGACCCGGCCGCGATCATCAGCGCGGCGACCGCGACCCCGGACCCGGCGACCAGGCAGGCACGGGCCGTCCAGCGGTCGGGGCGGTACCGGGTGCGCGGCGAACGGCGGCCCCCGAGCCGCAGCCCGGCGAGCGCCGCGACCACCCCGGCGACCAGCACCGGCAGCCCGTACGTCCCGCCCGCCGCCGTCAGCAGCCCGTACGTCCCCGCGCACACCCCGAGCAGCCCGCCCAGCGTGAGCACGGCCGTCGTCCGGCGCACCGGGGCGGGCACGTCCGCGGTACGGCCGTACCCCCGCGCGTCCATCGCCGCCGCGAGCGCGACCGAGCGTTCGAGGGCGCCCTCCAGGACCGGCAGCGCCACCTGGAGCAGCCCGCGCAGGCCCCGGTCCGGTCGGCCCCGCAACCGGCGTGCGGCGCGCAGGCGTTGGACGTCCGCGATGAGACGCGGCGCGAACGTCAGCGCCACGACGACGGCGACCCCGGCCTCGTAGAGCGCGCCGGGCAGCGACTTGAGCAGCCGCGACGGGCTCGCCAGGGCGTTCGCCGCGCCGACACAGACCAGCAGGGTCGCCAGGCGCAGCCCGTCGTACAGCGCGAACAGCACCCCCTCCGCCGTGACCCGCCCGCCCAGCCGGATGCCCTGCGCCCAGTCCGGCAACGGCACTTCGGGCAGCGTGACGATCACGTGCGTGCCGGGGATCGGGGAGCCCAGGGCGACCACGAAGAACAGGCGGATCAGGAGGACGGCCAGGGCCAGCTTGAAGAACGCCGAATAGGAGCGCGACCAGGGCGTGTTGGGGCGGCAGGTCAGGACGACGTACGCGGACGTGGTGAGCAGCAGCGCCAGGAGGAGGGGGTTGGTGGTGCGGGTGGCGGCGGTGCCGAGACCGAGCGCCCACAGCCACCAGGCGCCGGGGTGGAGGGAGGGGGCGGCCGGTGCGGGGACGGTGGCGTCGCGGGGGGCCGGGTTCCGGGCGGGGCCGTCTCCGGCGGGGCGGCTCTCACCCACGGTCGCGCCGCCGCCGGGCCTGCCAGACGGCGGCTGCCGCGAGGGCGGCGATGAGGGCGCCCGCGGCGTAGAGGCCGAGGGCGGGGCCGGTGCCGTTCTCGGCGGTGCCGCTCTTGCCGCTCGCGTCGCCGGTCGGCCTGCCGGTCGCCGCCGGGGGTGCGGCCGTGTCCGTCGTACCGTCGCCGGTTCCGCCCGTGGTGCCTCCCGTGGTGGCGACCTGTTCGCCGCAGCCCGTCCTCGGGTAGCCCGCGATCGCGCAGAGGAGGGCGCTGCTGTCGTAGCGCAACGGCTTCGCGGTGGCGGCGAGGGCCTCCGCCGTCGTCGCGTCCTCGCCGACCCGCGCGCAGGCGGTCCGCGGGGCGGGCGGGGACTCGCCCGACGGCGCGTCGGCGGCCGTACCGAAGTCGATGACCAGCGCGATCCGCTTCGCGCCGTCGCGGGCCGGGGTCCGCGCGCAGATCGCCTCGAACGACGCAGCCCCGCGCGGCCGGGTCGCGTCCCGCGAGTCCTCGCTGACCGCGAACCGGAAGCCCTGCACGTCGCCGTCCGAGGGGCGCGCGGTCGACGGCCCCTCGGTCGCGTACACCCAGCGGTCGCCGTCCCGGTCCCAGAACGACCAGTAGCGGTAGCCGGTGGCCTGCGCGGGGACCGTCGCGGCCACCAGCGCGAGGAGGAGGGGGAGGAGGACGGCGAGGACGCGGGGGGCGAGGTGACGGTGGGCGAGGACTCGGGGGGTGGGCGGGGACGTGGCCGGACGGGAGGTCGCCGCTGCTCCGGTCTTTGCTCCTCCGGTCGCCGCTGCTCCGGTCACTGCTGCTTCCGGCGGCCGCTGATCAGGAAGCCGATGCCGATGCCCGCGACGAGGAAGACGCCGACGGTCCACCAGACGCCGAAGCCGCCGTCATCGCCGTCGTCCTTCTTCTCGTCCCCCTTCGTGTCGCCCTGCTCGCCCTTCGCGCTCCCGCTCCCGTCGGCCTGGTCCGTGCCGCCGGTGCTCCGCGGGGCCGGGCCGGTGGCGTTGAGGGACGTGACGAGGTCGAGGCCGCCGAAGGCGCGCGGGTCGGTGCCGGTGGCGTGGGCGGCGAACACGAGCTGCGCGTACGCGGCCGGGCCGCCCTGGTCCGCCCAGCCGCCCGCGTTCTTCTCCAGCCAGGCCAGCGGCTTCGCGGCCTGCTCGGGGCCGCCCTGTGCGGCGAGCGCGACGACGGCGTCGGCGGTGTTGCCGTAGTCCGGCTGGTTCTCGCTGCCCGGCAGGACCGACGTCAGGTGGCCGTCCTTCGCGACGGCCTTCGCGAGGTAGGCGGCGCCGTTGACGGCGGCCTGCTCGGGGGTGGCGGGGCCGGAGTCGGTGCAGACCGGCGCCGAGGCGTTCTCACCCGGCTTCGGGGCGAGGCCCGCGCCGAGCGCGCCGACCACACCCGCGGCGGTGGCGTCGGCGTTCGCGGTGAGCTTGCCCTTCTTGTCGGGCTGGTAGGCGAAGGCGCCGCCGTCGGCGCAGGGGGTGGCCAGGGTGAGGAGCGCGTCGTACGGAGACTTGCCGGGCTTGCCCGCCTCGGCGCTCCTGGTGACGTCGGCGGGCTTCTCGCCGGCCGCCGCCAGCGCGCCGATCACGAGGGCGGTGGAGTTGGTGTCGCTGGGGGTGCCGGGGGAGTAGCCCCAGCCGCCGTCGGCGTTCTGCACGGACTTCAGCCAGGTCACGGCCTTGTCGGCGACGGCGTCCTGCCCGCCGAGGGCGGCCAGGGCCTGGACGGCGGCGGCCGTGCTGTTGCTGTCGACCATCAGCTTCGGGTCGCAGGGCGCCGCCGGGTCGGCGCGGAACGCCCCGAAGGAGCCGTCGGCGCACTGCTGGCCGGTGAGCCAGTCGACGGCCTTCGCCGCCGGGACGACGCCCACGGTGTCCTGCGCGAGCAGCGCGAGCGACTGCCGCCAGACACCGTCGTAGGTCGGGTCGGCGGTGCCGTAGAGGCCGGAGGGCAGCGCGACCGACGGCGTGGGGGTGGGGGTGGGCGCGGCTGCGGCGGGGGAGGCGAGGCCGGTGAGGGCCGTGACGGCGGTGAGGGCCGTGACGGTGGTGAGGGCGACGGCACCGATCACTGCGGTGGCGGACGGGACCGCGGCGCTGCGGTGGACGTTCATGAGCGGTGGGGGCCTCTCCCTGAAAGGGAGCCGGGCAGCGCGGGGCGGCCCCGCGGCTCGGCTCCGTGTACCTCGACGGTGCCGTGCGGAGGCTTGCGCCGACGCACACGAGCCGGTCACGTACCCGACCGGGGCGGTCCGGCTCACCCCGCGCGGGCGGGGCTCACGGTTGCGGGTCAGCGCCGGATTCGCACCGGCTTTCCCCCGTACGGGCGTGATGACGACGCGGTCACTCTACTCGGCCGTAGCGCATCGGCCGGTGGGGGCCCGGAGGGAGGCGGGGCCGGAGGGGCGAGGTCAGAGGGGGGAGGTCAGAGCGGTGGAGGCGGGGCGTCCGGGGGGAGGAAGACGGTGCGGCGCTCCAGCAGCCAGGTGCCGCCGTGGGCGGGGGAGCGGTGGAAACGGTCCTCGTAGTGGCCTATGCGCACGGGGGCGGGGGCGGGGGCGGGTGCGTGCGGGGCACGCGAGGTGTACGGGGTGTACGGGGTGCGGGCGGCGGGTGCGGGTCCGGCGCCGCGGGCGTGGCTGTGGGCGGGGGCGTCGCGGTCGGCGCCGAGGACCCCGCCGAGGAGGAAGGCGGTGAAGTACGAGGTCGCGGAGGCGGTGTCCGGGGAGGTGACCTCGACCTGGACGCTGGACATGACCAGGCCGGTACCGGTACCGGTGCCGCCGCTGCCGGTGCCTCGGTGGGAGCGGGCGGGGTGGGCGCCGAAGTACGTCCGCAGGGCGGCGCGCCCCCGGACCAGGCGGTCCCCGGCGGGCCAGGCCCAGGTGCCGTCCTCGGTGAACAGCTCGGCCACGGAACCGGGTTCCCCGTGATCGAACCGCCTGACCAGGTCGAGGAGCAGCCGCTGGCAGGCGCGCTCGGCGAGAAGCTGCTCGATGGGGTCCATGCACTGTTGGTAGCGGACGGCCGGGGCGGCTGGGAGTGCGGGGTGTTGCCGGGGGGTGAACTGTGCGGGCACGGGGGCGTGGCGGGCGGCTCGGAGACAGGCGGGCCGCGGCTACACCGCCACGTACGTCACCGGGTCGCTTCCCGTGACGGTCTCCGCGCGGCCGAGTTTCACCAGGCGGCGGAGGTGGGCCTCGGCCTCGGAGACCGCGATGGTGCGCGAGCCGTGCGGGATCTCGGGCCAGGGGCGGTTCCACTCCATGCGTTCGGCGAGCTGCCAGGCGGTGAGCGGGGTGGAGAGGAGGGCGAGGAGGGAGGCGAGGCGGTCCTCGTGGTGGGCGAGGAGGGCGCGGACGCGGGCGGGGGCGTCGGTGAAGGCGTGCTGATGGGCGGGAAGCACCTCGGCGGGGGTGAGGGCGCCGATCCGTTCGAGGGAGGCGAGGTAGTCGCCGAGGGGGTCGGTGCCGTTGGCGCCCTCGGGGCCGTCGGGGTCCTCGTACAGGCCGATGTGCGGGGTGATGCCGGGCAGCAGGTGGTCCCCGGAGAACAGGCGGCCCCGGCCCGGCAGTCGCGCGGGGTGGTCCTCCTCCAGGTGCAGGCAGACATGGCCGGGGGTGTGGCCCGGCGTCCAGACCGCGCGCAGCCGTCGGCCCGGCAGGTCGAGCAGTTCGCCGGGGACGATCTCGCGGTCGGGCAGCGCGGGCGAGAGACCGGGCAGGTCGCGGGGGCGGGCGGCGCGCAGCGGAGCGACGTGCGCCGCCGGGGCCCCGGCGGCGGCGAGCTTGTCCGCCATGTACGCGTACCAGTGCGCGGGGCGGGTCGAGCGGGTCCGCCGGACGATCTCGGCGTCCGCCGCGTGCAGCGCGATCCACGCCCCGGACGCCTCCCGCACCCGGCCCGCGAGACCGTGGTGGTCGGGGTGGTGGTGGGTGACGACGACGCCGTACACCTCGCCCACGGACGTCCCGCAGGCGACCAGCCCGGCCGCGAGCGCGTCCCAGGACGCCGGGTCGTCCCACCCCGCGTCCACCAGCACCGGGCCCCGGTCGGTGTCGACGACGTACACGAGGGTGTGCCCGAGCGGGTTGTCGGGAATCGGCACCCGCAGCGAGCGGACTCCGCCCCCGTGGTCACGGGCGGCCGGAGGAGAGGGCGGCTGCCCCGCGCTGTCGCTGGACTGACGGATCGTCATACGTCCTCCGCTCGTCGGCCATTGCTCACTATAACTAGAACTGGTATCAGTTCTGGCGGTACTGATGCATCGTCAGAAAACCGGGGCCGGTGGGCCCCTGGGGAGGCGGTCGCCGTGGGCGGGGTCGTGGAGCACGGGCAGTTGTTCGTCGGCGGGGAGTTCGTCGATCCGCTCGGCACGGAGGTCATCGAGGTGGTGTCGCCGCACACCGAGGAGGTCATCGGGCGGGTGCCGCACGCCTCGCGGGCGGACGTCGACCGGGCGGTGGCGGTGGCGCGGCGGGCGTTCGACGAAGGGCCCTGGCCGCGCATGGAGCCGGCGGAGCGGATCGACGTCGTCGGGCGGATCAAGGACGGGATCGCCGCCCGGCACGACGAGATCGCCCGCCTGATCTCCGCCGAGAACGGCTCCCCGTACTCCTGGAGCGTCCTCGCGCAGGCGCTCGGCGCGATGATGGTGTGGGACGCGGCGATCACCGTGGCGCGGGACTTCCCGTACGAGGAGCGGCGCGACGGCGTGCTCGGGAAGATCCTCGTACGGCGCGAACCGGTGGGGGTGGTCGCGGCCGTCGTCCCCTGGAACGTGCCCCAGTTCGTCGCCGCCGCCAAGCTCGCGCCCGCCCTGCTCGCCGGGTGCGCGGTCGTGCTCAAGCCCTCGCCCGAATCCCCCCTGGACGCCTACCTGCTGGCGGAGATCGCGCGTGAGGCCGGACTGCCGGAGGGGGTGCTGTCGGTGCTGCCCGCCGACCGGGAGGTCAGCGAGTACCTCGTCGGGCATCCCGGCGTCGACAAGGTCTCCTTCACCGGGTCCGTCCCCGCGGGCAAGCGCGTCATGGAGGTCGCCGCCCGCCATCTCACCCGCGTCACCCTGGAGTTGGGCGGCAAGTCGGCCGCCGTCGTCCTCCCCGACGCCGACCTGGAGAGCGCCGTCGCCGGGATCGTCCCGGCCGCCTTCATGAACAACGGGCAGGCCTGCGTCGCCCAGACCCGCGTCCTCCTGCCGCGCTCCCGCTACGACGAGTTCGCCGACGCCCTCGTCGCCGCGGTGGACGCCCTCGTCGTCGGTGACCCCCTCGACCCCGCCACCCAGGTCGGCCCGCTCGTCGCCGAACGCCAGCGCCGCCGCAGCCTCGACTACATCCGCCTCGGTGAGGAGGCGGGCGCCGAAGTCCTCACCGGGGGCGGCCGTCCGCGCGGCCTCGACCGGGGCTGGTACGTCGAGCCCACCCTCCTCGGCGACGTCGACAACTCCTGGCGCGTCGCCCGCGAGGAGATCTTCGGGCCCGTGGTCTGCCTGCTGCCCTACGGCGACGAGGACGAGGCCGTGCGGATCGCCGACGACTCCGCGTACGGGCTGAGCGGCAGCGTCTGGACCGGTGACGTGGAGCGGGGCATCGACGTCGCCCGGCGGGTGCGGACGGGGACGTACTCCGTGAACACCTTCAGCCTGGACATGCTCGGCCCGTTCGGCGGCTACAAGGACAGCGGCCTGGGGCGGGAGTTCGGGCCCGAGGGGTACGGCGCCTACCTGGAGCACAAGATGATCCACCTGCCGCCGGGCGGGGAGGGCTGAGGCGTGGACGCGACACCCGTACGGGGCGAGCCGACGCCGGTACGGGCCGAGGCGACGCCGGTACGGTCCGAGGCGGGCGGGGCCGTCGGAGGGGACCGGTGGCATGTCGACGTGGACCGCTCGCTCTGCGTCGGCTCCGGCCAGTGTCTGCACCACGCCCCCGGCGGCTTCCGCCTCGACACCGCCCGCCGGTCCCGTGCGCTCACCCCCGACACCCGCGCCGACGAACGCCTCCTGGAGGCTGCCGAGAGCTGCCCGGTGGAGGCCATCGTCATCACCCTCGCGGAGAGCGGCGAGGCCGTGTTCCCGCCCGAGGAGGAGTAACGGGCCCGCGCGGCCGGGGTCTAGGGCCCCGGCGGGCGCGGGGCCGTCACCTCGATCAGACGGCACACCGTCTCGATGTCGATGCGGACCTGGGCGATCGAGGCGCGGCCCGACAGCCAGGTGATGAGAGCCGAGTGCCAGGTGTGCTCGATCACCCGGACCGCCGACAGCTGTTCGGCCGTGGGCTCCGCGGTCAGACCCATCGCGTCGAGGATGATCGCCGTCGTCTGCCGCGAGACCTGGTCCACCTCCGGGGAGACGCTGCGGTCGGCGAAGGTCAGGGCCCGGACCATCGCGTCCGCCAGATGCGGCTCCCGCTGGAGGGCGCGGAACGCCCGCATCAGCGTCACCGCGACCCGCTCCGCCGCCGTCTCACCCGTCGGCGGCTTCTTGCGCAGCGTGCCGTGCAGATGCTCCAACTGGTCCTGCATCGTCGCCACCAGCAGATGCACCTTGGACGGGAAGTAGCGGTACAGCGTGCCCAGGGCCACCTGGGAGGACTCCGCGACCTCCCGCATCTGCACCGCGTCGAACCCGCCCCGGCTCGCCAACTGCGCGCTCGCGTGCAGGATGCGCCGACGGCGGGCCTCCTGCCGCTCGGTGAGCGGAGGGGAGGCGGGGCGCTGGATACTCACTTCCGCGGGCATGGCTCCCGTTCCCTGGTTCTGCGTCCGGTCGTGGTGTGAATCACCTGATCCACTGGTCACAGCGTCCCTACCTGCCGGTAGATTCAGAGCCTCCCGAACGATCAAGTTTGAAACTTGTTCTAGATTAGCGTCCCGTCGTAATCTCGCGGGACCATGCAGGCAGAAGGGGGCCCGGAGTGACCGCTGAGGCCAGTCAGGCGGGGTCCCAGCACCCGGCCGCCGACGGCGGGCGACCGCTCGACATCGCGCTCCTCACCTATAAGGGGAACCCGTTCTGCGGCGGCCAGGGCGTCTACGTCCGGCACCTCTCCCGCGAACTGGCCCGCCTCGGCCACCGCGTCGAGGTCATCGGCTCCCAGCCGTACCCGGTGCTCGACGAGGTCGACGCCCCGCACGACGGCGGCCCCGGACGGCTCTCGCTCACCGAGCTGCCCAGCCTCGACCTCTACCGCCAGCCCGACCCCTTCCGCACCCCCGGCCGCGGCGAGTACCGGGACTGGGTCGACGCCCTCGAAGTGGCCACCATGTGGACCGGCGGCTTCCCCGAGCCGCTGACCTTCTCGCTGCGCGCCCGCCGCCATCTGCGCGCCCGGCGCGGCACGTTCGACGTCGTCCACGACAACCAGACCCTCGGTTACGGGCTGTTGGGCGACGTCGGCGCCCCGCTCGTCACCACGATCCACCACCCCATCACCGTGGACCGCCAGTTGGAGCTCGACGCCGCCGAGGGCCGGCGGCGCCGCTACTCCGTCCGCCGCTGGTACGCCTTCACCCGCATGCAGAAGCGCGTCGCGCGCCGCCTGCCGTCCGTGCTCACCGTCTCCGGCACCTCCCGCCAGGAGATCATCGACCACCTCGGCGTCCGCGACGACCGCATCCACGTCGTCCACATCGGCGCCGACACCGACCAGTTCGCGCCCGACCCGGCCGTCGCCGTCGTACCGGGCCGGATCGTCACCACCTCCAGCGCCGACGTCCCGCTCAAGGGCCTCGTCTTCCTCGTCGAGGCGCTGGCGAAGGTCCGCACCGAGCACCCCGGCGCCCACCTCGTCGTCGTCGGCAAGCGGCCCACCGAGGGACCCGTCGCCCAGGCCGTCGAACGCTACGGCCTCGAAGGCGCCGTCGAGTTCGTCAAGGGCATCACCGACGCCGCCCTCGTCGACCTGGTCCGCTCGGCGGAGGTCGCCTGCGTGCCCTCGCTGTACGAGGGGTTCTCGCTGCCCGCCGCCGAGGCCATGGCCACCGGCACCCCGCTGGTCGCCACCACCGGCGGCGCCATCCCCGAGGTCGCCGGACGCGACGGCGAGACCTGCCTCGCCGTACCGCCCGGCGACGCGGGCGCGCTGGCCGCCGCGCTCAGCAGACTGCTCGGCGACCCGGAGCTGCGCGCGCGGCTCGGCGCGGCCGGACGGGAACGCGTCCTCGCCCGGTTCACCTGGGCGCGGGCCGCCGAGGGCACCGTCGAGCGCTACCGCGCCGCCATCGAGCGGGCGGCGGGCCGCCCGGCCCTGGCGGGGGCGACGGCCCCGGCCGACCCGGACACCGCGCCCCGTACGCCTTCCGTTGTTGACGTTGAATCCGATCGCGAAAGCAGGGCCACGTGCTGACCGTCGACTTCTCCCGGTTCCCGCTCGCCCCGGGCGACCGGGTCCTGGACCTCGGCTGCGGAGCCGGACGGCACGCCTTCGAGTGCTACCGGCGCGGCGCGCGGGTCGTGGCGCTGGACCAGAACGGCGAGGAGATCCGCGAGGTCGCCAAGTGGTTCGCCGCGATGAAGGAGGCCGGGGAGGCACCCGAGGGCGCCACCGCCACCGCCATGGAGGGCGACGCGCTCCATCTGCCGTTCCCCGACGAGTCGTTCGACGTCGTCATCATCTCCGAGGTGATGGAACACATCCCCGACGACAAGGGCGTCCTCGCCGAGATGGTCCGCGTCCTCAAGCCCGGCGGACGCATCGCGATCACCGTCCCCCGCTACGGCCCCGAGAAAGTCTGCTGGACCCTCTCCGACGCCTACCACGAGGTCGAGGGCGGCCACATCCGCATCTACAAGGCCGACCAGCTCCTCGCCCGCATCCGCGAGGCCGGACTGCGCCCCTACGGCACCCACCACGCGCACGCGCTGCACTCGCCGTACTGGTGGCTCAAGTGCGCGTTCGGCGTCGACAACGACCGGGCGCTGCCCGTGCGGGCGTACCACAAGCTGCTCGTGTGGGACATCATGAAGAAGCCGCTCGCCACCCGCGTCGCCGAACAGGCCCTCAACCCGCTCATCGGCAAGAGCTTCGTGGCCTACGCGACCAAGCCGCACCTGCCCGCCGTGGACGCGCGGTGACCACTCCCCGCACCGAACACCTCGTCCTCTCCGGGGTGCTGACCGCCGAGGACGCCGCCGCCACCGTCCGCGGCATCCTCGCCGGACAGCGCGCCGACGGCGCGATCCCCTGGTTCAGGGGGCACCACCTCGACCCGTGGGACCACACCGAGGCCGCCATGGCGCTCGACGCGGCCGGGGAGCACGAGGCCGCCGCACGCGCCTACGCGTGGCTCGCCCGGCACCAGAACACCGACGGCTCCTGGTACGCCGCCTACGCCGACGGCGACTTCGCCGAGGTCACCGACCGCAGCCGCGAGTCCAACTTCGTCGCCTACGTCGCCGTCGGCGTCTGGCACCACTACCTCTCCACCGGCGACGACACCTTCCTCGACCGCATGTGGCCCGTCGTGTACGCCGCGATCGAGCACGTGCTGACGCTCCAGCAGCCCGGCGGCGAGATCGGCTGGCGCCGTGACGCCGACGGGACGCCCACGCGGGACGCGCTGCTCACCGGGTCGTCGTCCGTCCACCACGCGCTGCGGTGCGCGCTCGCCATCGCCGAACAGCGCGAAGAGCCCCAACCCGACTGGGAGTTGGCGGCGGGGGCGCTGCGGCACGCCATCCGGCGGCATCCCGAGCGGTTCCTCGACAAGTCGCGGTACTCCATGGACTGGTACTACCCCGTGCTCGGAGGGGCGTTGAGCGGGGCGGAGGCCAAGGCGCGCATCGAGGAAGGGTGGGAGCGGTTCGTCGTGCCCGGACTGGGGGTGCGGTGTGTCGTGCCCAACCCGTGGGTGACGGGCGGCGAGTCGGCCGAACTCGCGCTCGCGCTGTGGGTGGTGGGGGAGTCGGACCGGGCGCTGGAGATCCTCCAGTCGATCCGGCATCTGCGGGACGCGGAGTCCGGGTTGTACTGGACGGGGTACGTGTTCGAGGACCGGGCCGTGTGGCCGCGGGAGTTGACGGCGTGGACGGCGGGGTCGGTGGTGTTGGCCGTCGCCGCGCTGGGGGGTCATGAGGCGACGTGTGCGGTGTTCGGGGGCGGGTTGTTGCCCTCCGGGCTGGAGCCGGACTGCTGTGAGTGAGGGTGGGTGGGGTGTGCCGGTGGGGTGTCGGGTGCACGGTGTGGGGGCTGGTCGCGCAGTTCCCCGCGCCCCTGAGGGGGTTGTCGTCCGGGGGAGTTGAGGGGTTCGGGGGGTTCAGGGGGAGTGCGCGGTTCCCCGCGCCCCTGAGGGGGGTGTCCGACGGGTGTTTTCAGGGGGGGCGCGGTTCCCCGCGCCCCTGGGGGCGGCGTCAGCCCCTGACCCTGTTGGCTATGGCGTGGCCCACGAAGAGGTAGACGACCGCGGCGAGGCCGTAGCCTGCGACGACGCGGGCCCAGGCCTCGTCGAAGGTGAAGAGGTCGTGGGACCAGCCGGCCAGCCAGCGGGCCACCTCGTGCACGAACTGCACGAAGTCGTTGCCCCGGTTGGCGTCCAGGAGGTACATCACGATCCAGAGGCCCAGGATGAAGGCCATCACGTCGGCGATCACGGCGATGACTCTGCCGGCCGAATGCGAACCGTTCCGATATCGAGGGGACATGACGTTCGGATTGCCGTTCGATCCGGGATGAAACCAGGGCCCTCGGTTGCGTCGTTCAGGTGTTCAGTTCGGCCAGGACACGGAGGGTGCGCGGGTCCGACGCGAGCACCAGGAGGTCGGTCACCGGGCCCGAGCGCCAGCGCTCCAGCCGCTCGGCGATCCGCTCGCGCGGGCCGGTCAGGGAGATCTCGTCGGCGAAGGCGTCGGGGACGGCCAGCACCGCCTCCTCGCGGCGCCCGGCGAGGAACAGCTCCTGGACCCGGCGGGCCTGCGCCTCGTAGCCCATGCGGGCCATGAGGTCGGCGTGGAAGTTGCGGCGGGCGTGGCCCATCCCGCCGATGTAGAAGCCGAGCATCGCCTTCACCGGCAGCAGCCCGGCCGCCACGTCGTCGCAGACCGTCATTCGCGCCATCGGCGCCACCCGGAACCCCTCCGGCAAATCCGCCACGGCCGGTCCGTACGCGTCGGGCCGGGACGGCGACCAGTACAGCGGCAGCCAGCCGTCCGCGATCCGGACCGTCTGCGCCACGTTCTTCGGCCCCTCCGCGCCCAGCAGCACCGGCAGTCCGGCGCGCAGGGGGTGGGTGATCGGCTTGAGGGGCTTGCCCAGGCCGGTCGCGTCCGGGCCCCGGTAGGGCAACGGGTGGTACGTGCCGTCCAGTGCGACGGGCCCCTCCCGGCGCAGCACCTGCCGTACGACGTCGACGTACTCGCGGGTCGCCGTCAGCGGCGAGCGCGGGAACGGGCGGCCGTACCAGCCCTCCACCACCTGCGGGCCGGACAGCCCGAGGCCCAACGACAGCCGCCCGCCCGAGAGATGGTCCAGGGTGAGCGCGTGCATCGCCGTCGCCGCCGGGGACCGCGCCGCCATCTGCGCGACGGCCGTACCGAGCCCGATCCGGCGGGTGCGGGCCGCGATCCAGGTCAGCGGCGTGAACGCGTCCGAACCCCAGGACTCCGCCGTCCACACCGAGGCGTAGCCGAGCCGCTCCGCCTCCCGCGCCAGGTCCAGATGGTCCGGGGAGGGGCCCCGGCCCCAGTAGCCGAGCGCCAGTCCGAGCCGCATGACCATCACCACCCGGAGGGAGGGAGAAGGAGTCTGACGGTGTGTCAGGCAAGAGGGTGACTGTACGGCAACGGCCCCCCGCCCGGAAGGGCGAGGGGCCGTGCGCGCGATGCGGGCGGCGGGCTGGTCAGCCGCGCTGGATGCCGGACGTGTCCCGCAGGACGCCCCGGCGGCCGTCCTGGGTCTGCGCGACCAGACCCTGCGCGCCCTGCTCGACGGCCAGGTACCAGGTGCCCGGCGCCAGTTCGGCGATCGGCATGGGCGCGCCGTCCTCCGGGTACAGCGGACGCGGCACCGGCACGGCGAACCAGAACGGCGAGAAGTCCGACGCCGGCGGCTGCGGCGCGGCGGGCTGACCGCCGCCGAACGGCGACGGGCCACCGGCCGGAGCGGGCTGACCCGGCTGACCCGGCTGGCCCTGGCCCGGCTGCCCGCCGAACGGCGAGGGCTGACCGGCGCCCGGGTAGCCGTACCCGCCGGGCGGCTGCGCGCCGTACGGCTGCGGCGTCGGCGGCTTCGGGGCCGGGATCAGGGCGGCCTGCAGGGCCGGGACGAGCGGGGTGGCGACCGCGCCGCCCGCGAGCACCACGGCGGCGATGAAGCCGAGGATCAGACCGGCACCCCGGTCGATCTGCGCGCTGCCGAAGGTGTCGCTGAACGCGCCGAGCGGGTCGATGATCGTCCACAGCGCGGTCCACGCGGTGAAGACCGTCAGCGCGACCCCGAGCGGGCCCAGGTCCAGGCCGGCCACCTTGCGCGGCTGCGGCAGCGCACGGGCCACCACGACCAGGGCCGCACCGATGATTCCGGCGATGTACGTGCTCATCAGCAGACCGAGGTTGTCCCACGCGTTGGGGAAGTCGTCGCCCGAGCCGTCGAACGTGTCCAGGAACGACGCGATGAACAGCAATACCGCTGCCCCGATCACCACGCCGTCGCCTCTAGTGAGGGAGCGGATATTCACTTCAGGTCCTTCGTCAGTCGTCTCGTCTTCGGTACACGCGTCGTCATCGTCCGAGGCGTCGCCGACACCATGTCGCCCTGGGGCCCGGTGTGAAGCGCGGGGGTGGCACCTCTTAGCAGGGACGACACTATCGTCCGTACGATCGCGCTGTCCGCCGGGACCGGCGAGCTCTCTCCTACCCGCGCAGAAACTCCACGATGCCGTCGGAGAGGCCCTGGGCCGCCCTCTGCCGCCACGCGCCGCTGGTCAGCAGCGCCGCGTCCTTGGCGTCGCGCATGTTGCCGCACTCGACGAACACCTTGGGAACCGTTGACAGATTGAGACCGCCGAGGTCGGTCCGGGTGACGATCCCGTCGCCGTCCCCGACGTAGTTCGACGGCTCCGTGCCCGTCGCGGCGGCGAAGGCGCGGGCGATGTCCGTGCCGAGGGCGCGCGAGGGGCCCACGATCGGGCCGGTGTCGGCGCCGCCCGCGTCGACCGCGCCCGGCAGGATCACGTGGAAACCGCGCTGTCCGGCGCCCGCGCCGTCGGCGTGCACCGACACGACGGCGTCGGCCTTCGCCGCGTTCCCGATCCGGGCGCGCTCGTCCACGCACGGGCCCCAGGGCCGGTCGGCGTCCTGCGTCAGCTTCACCGTCGCGCCCCGCGCCTCCAGCAGGTCCCGCAGCCGGTGCGCCACGTCCAGGGTGAACGCGGCCTCCGCGTACCCGTCGTTCGTCGCGGTCCCGGTGGTGTCGCACTCCTTGCGGCCGGTGCCGATGTCCACCTTGCGGTTGATCTCCGCGGTGTGCCGGGCGTTGGAGGGGTTGTGCCCCGGGTCCACCACGACGACCCGCCCCGCGAGGGGACGCCCGGCGGTGGTCCCGGTGGGTGAGGGCGTGGTGCCCGGCTCCCCGTCCCGCCCGTCGTCCGTACCGGAAGCCGAGCGGGAGTCCGCCGGACCCGGTCCGGCCGCCGCCCCGCCGTCGTCCGACCCGCCCAGCGCCTCGAACACCAGCCAGCCGAGCAGCGCGCCCGGCACCAGCGCGGCGAGCGCCACGGTCACGGGGCGCCGCAGGGGGGAGCGGCGCGGACGGTCGGGATCGAATTCAGGGCCTGCGTACGACACGCCGCCCACCCTAGGGCCTGTCTGCCCCTTCCCGTCTGCCGCGCGACGCCATGCACGCACTCTCGCCGCACCGGGCGCGGACCCGAGTACGCCCAGTACGAGGGTCCACGCCCGGCACGCCGAGAGCACGCACCTGACGCCGCGCGGCCGCCCTCCGGGCGACGACGGGAAAGGGCAGACACCCCCTAGAGCCTGTGGCCGCCGAGGCGCGGCGCGCCCGCCTCAGCGCTCCGGCGCGCCGGGCTCCGCCACCCTGGCCGTCGTAGCCGTCGTAGCCGCTGTGGCCGTCGCGGCGGTCGTGGCCGTGTCCGGGGGGAGCGGTGCGGCGGGCTGGTCCGCGCGTGGTTCCGGCGGGGTGGCCCGGCGGGGCAGCCACAGGAGCATCAGGGCGACGCCCGCCAGGAGGACGCCCGCGCCGGTGCGGAATGCCAGGGCGTAGCCCTCGGTGAGGGCCTCGGGGGTGGTGGACCCGGACGTGCGGCTCGCGGCCAGGGTCGACAGGACCGCCAGGCCGAGGGAGCCGCCCATCGTGCGGGAGGTGTTGACCAGGCCGGAGACCAGGCCCGCCTCGCCCGGCGCCGCGTCCGACATGGCCAGGGAGGCCAGCGGCGTCGAGGACAGGCCCGCGCCCAGCATCATCAGCACACCCGGCAGCATGATCGCGGTGACATAGGCGCCGTGCGCGCTCATCGTCGACTGCCACACGAACCCGGACGCCGCGATCAGCGCGCCGAGCGCGGCCACCGTACGGGCCCCGAACGACCGCATCAGCCGGGGCGCCGCCTTGGAGCCGACCACGATCGCCAGCGAGCTGGGCATCAGCGCGAGCCCGGCCTCCAGCGGGGTGTAGCCGAGGACGTTCTGCGCGTACAGCGTCATGAAGTACCAGGTGGAGAAGAGCGCCGACCCGCACAGCAGCATCCCCACGTTGGCCGCCGCCACCGACCTGCGGCGCAGCAGCCCCAGCGGCATCAGCGGGGCCGCCGTACGGGACTCCACCAGCAGGAACAGGCCGAGGACGGCGAGCCCCGCCGCCAGCGGGACCAGCGCCGAGGCCGACGTCCAGCCGTCCGCCTCGGTGCGCGAGATGCCGTACGCCAGCGTCGCCAGGCCCGCCGTGACCAGCAGCGCGCCCGGCAGGTCCAGGCGCCGCCGGTCCCCGGCGCGGCTCTCCGGGAGCCGCAGCAGCGCGCCGACGAGGACGACCGCGCCGACGGGCACGTTGATGAGCAGGGTCCAGCGCCAGGACAGCAGGTCGACCAGGACCCCGCCGACCAGGCCGCCCGCCGCGCCGCCGCCCGCGCCGACCGCCGTCCAGGTGGCGATGGCCCGCGCCCGCGCCGCGCCCTCGGGGACGGCCGACGTCACCAGGGTCAGCGTCGACGGCGCCAGCACCGCCGCGCCGAGGCCCTGCACGGCCCGCGCGAGGAGGAGCTGCCAGCCCTCCTGGGCGAGGCCGCCCGCCAGCGAGGCCAGCGTGAACAGCCCGAGGCCGACGAGGAACATCCGCTTCCGGCCGTAGAGGTCACCGGCCCGGCCGCCCAGCAGCATGAACCCGGCGAAGGCGATGGCGTAGGCGTTCACCACCCACTGGAGTCCGGCGGCGCTCATGTCCAGCTCGGCCCGCATCGACGGCAGCGCCACGTTGACGACGGAGACGTCGAGGACGACGAGGAACTGCCCCGCGCAGGCGAGCGCGACGACCAGCCAGCCGGGGGAGGGGCGCGACTTCGGGCGCGAGGCGCGCGCTATCGGGGAGGGCGGGGACGGCGGGCGCGGGGTGGGGGAGGCGTCGGGCATGGACGTCATGGTCTCAAGCCGCCCACGCCCCTTGCACCGGGATATGCGACGGGGGGTCCCAGGAGGGCTCTGGGGGACCTGCGGGTCCTGCGGGTTCCGGTCCCGGACCAAGAGATGGTCAAGATTTCATTAGTATGCCGAAGCATCGGAATAGTTGCTCATGCATACGTGGTTCAGGATGCACGTATCCCCGGACCGGCCACGGTCCACCGCACCACCCCCCAGGCCTGGAGGCCCCGCACCATGACGCAGACACCCACCGACCGGATCGCCCGGTCCGACCGGCCCGACCGGCCCGCACGGACCGCGGGCGGTGCCGTCGTCCCGGTGCTCGCCTTCGCGGGCATCGTGGTCGCGGTGATGCAGACGCTGCTGGTCCCGGTCATCAAGGACCTCCCGCAACTGCTGGACACCACCCCCAGCAACGCCACCTGGGTCCTCACCTCCACCCTCCTCTCCGGCGCCGTCGCCACCCCGATCATGGGCCGCCTCGGCGACCTGTACGGCAAGCGGCGGCTGCTGATCCTCAGCCTCGCCGTGATGGTCGTCGGCGCCCTCGTCAGCGCCCTGACCAGCGACCTCCTCACGATGATCGTCGGCCGCACCCTCCAGGGCTTCGCGATGGGCGCGATACCCCTCGGCATCGGCCTGATGCGCGACATGCTGCCCCGCGAGAAGCTCGGCTCGGCCATGGCCCTGATGAGCTCCTCCATCGGCGTCGGCGGCGGCCTCGCCCTGCCCGCCGCGGCCCTGGTCGCCCAGCACGCCGACTGGCACGCCCTCTTCTACGGCGCCGCCGGCCTCGGCGTCCTCGCCATCGGCCTCACCCTGCTCGTCGTCCCCGAGTCCCCGGCCCGCGCCGACGGCACCTTCGACCTGCCCGGCGCGCTCGGCCTCTCCGCCGGACTCGTCCTCTTCCTGCTGCCCATCACCAAGGGCAGCGACTGGGGCTGGACCTCCGGCCTCACCCTCGGCCTCTTCGCCGCCTCCGCCGTCACCCTGCTCCTCTGGGGCGCCATGGAACTGCGCGTGAAGGCCCCGCTGGTCGACCTGCGCACCACCGCCCGCCCGGCCGTCCTCTTCACCAACCTCGCCTCGATCATGGTCGGCGTCAGCTTCTACGTCGTCTCCCTCGTCCTGCCCCAGCTCCTCCAGCTCCCGAAGAGCACCGGCTACGGCCTCGGCCAGTCGATGGTCACCGCGGGCCTCCTGGTCGCCCCACTCGGCCTGACGATGATGGTCACCGCCCCCGTCTACGCCCGCCTCTCCGCCAAGTACGGCCCCAAGGTCACCCTGATCCTGGGCCTGATGGTCATCGGCATCGGCTACGGCGCCGGACTCGGCCTGATGAGCGCCGCCTGGCAGAGCCTCGTCATCGCCGTCGTCCTCGGCGCGGGCATCGGCCTCGCCTACTCCTCCCTGCCCGCCCTGATCGTCGGCGCCGTCCCCGCCTCCGAGACCGGCGCCGCCAACGGCCTCAACACCCTGATGCGGTCCATCGGCACGTCCGTCTCCAGCGCCGTCATCGGCATGGTGCTCGCCAACACCTCCACCTCGGCCGGCGGTGTGCAGATCCCCACCATGCACGGCTTCCGGGTCTCCTTCCTCATCGCCACCGGCGCCGTCGCCGTCGGTCTGCTGCTCGCCCTGTTCCTCCCCGGCCGCGCCCCGGCCACCCTGCAACTGCGCGCCAGCAGCGAGGAGGAAGCCAACCTGGAGCGCGCCGAGGCCGCCCTGCGCGGCTTCCGCGGGCGGGTCGTCGACGCCCAGGGCACCCCGGTGGCCCGCGCCAAGGTCACCCTCATCGACCGGCGCGGACAGCAGGCGGGCGCCACCCTGTCCGACGCCGACGGCGGCTACGCCCTCGCCGTCCCCGCCGAGGGCCCCTACGTCCTCGCCGCCCGCGCCCACGGCCACGGCCCGCACGCCTCCGCCGCCACCCACGCGGGCCAGGACCGCCCGGTGGAGCTGGACCTCGCGCTGCCGGGCGCGGACGCCGGGAGCGGCCTGGGCTCCGGCCCGGCCGGAGGCACGGGCGCCGTCACCGCGTAACCGCCCCGCCGTACCCGCCGTACCCGCCCGCACCCCCTGTCGCCCCGGCGGCGGGGGGTGCGGCAGCATGGGCGGCCGGACATCCGTACGACGGGAAGGACCCCCTGCGATGAGCGCGGCACCTGCGACGAGCGCGGCACCCGGGCCCGGGACCATGGCCGCCTTCGAGGCGGCGAAGGGGTTCATGCCCGCCGACGAGGGACGCGCGCTGTACGCCGCCGCCGTCGAGGCCGCCGCGCTGGGCCTGCCGCTCCTCGAAGTCGGCACCTACTGCGGGCGGTCCACGATCCTGCTCGCCGACGCGGCCCGCCGCGCCGGGGTCACCGCGCTGACCGTCGACCACCACCGGGGCAGCGAGGAGCAGCAGCCCGGCTGGGCGTACCACGACCCCACGACCGTCGACCCCGAGGTCGGCCTGATGGACACCCTCCCCACCTTCCGCCGCACCCTGCACCGGGCCGGGCTGGAGGAGCACGTGGTCGCGCTCGTCGGACGGTCGCCGCAGATCGCCGCGTTCTGGAACACGCCCCTCGGCCTGGTCTTCGTCGACGGCGGCCACACCGACGAGCACGCCGGGTCCGACTACGAGGGCTGGGCGCCGCACGTCGCCGAGGGCGGCCTCCTCGTGCTCCACGACGTCTTCCCCGACCCCGCCGACGAGTTCACCGGCCAGGCCCCCTACCGCGTCTACCTCCGCGCCCTCGCCTCCGGCGCCTTCACGGAGACCGCGGTGACCGGGTCGCTGCGGGTCCTGCGGCGCACGGGACCGCACACGCCCCCGACGACGCCCCTGATGGCGACCCCGACGCCGACCCCTACGGTGCCTCCTACGGGTTCGGCCGGGGGCGGGACGGCTCCGGGCGGCGGCGCCTGAGCCGTCCCCGGACGGCGAAGGCGGCCCCCGCGAGGGCGGCCCCGGCCGCGCCGACGGCGAGCCAGGTGCCGGGGCGCCGGTGGAGGGGCGGCGCGGGGGACGCCTCCAGCGGGAACACGGCGACGTCGTTGCCCGGCGTGCGGTCGAAGGGGTTCCCGACCCGGACCGTGCCGTGGGCGCCGGGGACCCGGCGGTCGATGCGGACGTGGAAGACGATCGTGGTCTCGGTGACGGGGTTCCCGGTCGTGCCTGTGCCGCCCTCGGTCTCCGGGGCGTGCTCCTCGTGGCGGGCCTCCATCAGGCGGTCGTTGCCGAGGTCGCAGACGAACGCCGCGCCGGGGCCCGGCCGTTCGGGGCGGTCGCAGGCCCAGTCGCCGCCGTCGCCCTCGAACGTCCACGGCACCGACGTGACCGTGGTGCCCTCCGGCGGGACCACCTCGAACCGGCCGAGCGAGTCGCTGTCCGGCGGGGTGCCCGGCCCGAGGTTGCGCACCCCGAGCCGTACGGCCACCGTGTCGCCGACCCGGCCGCGCACGGGCGCGGTGACGGGCCGGTAGTCGGCCTGGGTCGTCGTGGTCACCGCCAGCCGGCCCTCGTCCGCCGTGAACGCGCCCAGCGCCGCGGTGCCCTTGGAGTCCGTGGCGTCTGTGGAGTCCTTGGCGTCCGAGGCCGCGCGGACCAGGGTGAGCGGGGCGCCGGTGCCCCGTACGGGATGACCCTCGGGGCGCTCGGGGGCGGCCGACCAGGAGTAGGTGAGCGCCCCGCGCATCGCTCCGTCCGGCGCGGAGTACGTCAGCGGCACGGCGGTGCGGTAGGCGGTGCCCGGCGGCGGCCGGTCCGGGAACACGCACCAGGCCGAGTCGGGGGTGCCCGTGGACGCCTCGGCGACGGCGTCCCGCGCGACGTAGAAGCAGTTGGAGTGGCGGGGCGCCAGCCGCAGGCCGTCGGCCCGCACCTGGAGGGCGACGCCCCGGCGGGCGGGGAAGCGGGTGGTGTTGGCGAGGGCCGGGGTGAACTCCGCCGCCCGGCCGGGGCGCAGCCCGCCCACCGTCCGTTCCTGGCGCGGGGCGCGCAGGCGGGGCTCCCCGACGAGCATGCGGGTGGTGCCGGTGACGGACGCCGCGTTGTCGGCGGTGGCGGTGTACGTGACCGTCCCGGCGTCACCCGGCTCGACCCCGGCGAGGCCGTGCAGGGCGAAGGGGGCGTTGGCCTCGCCGTCGCCGTTCTGCACGTCGCCGTAGACGCAGGTGAAGACCGGGCCCGCGGCCGTGCAGTTGCCGTACCCGCCCTCGGTGACGCGGGCGACCCCGGCCAGGCCCGAGGTGTCCACGACCACCCTCACCCGCCGGGCCGGACCCCCGGCGCTCCGCACGACGGACACCGGGACGACGAACTCCGAGGTCTCCCCCTCGGCGCCCTCGTCGGCGCTGTACATGGTGAACGTGCGGGGCGCTTCGAGACGGAGGGTCACGGGGGAGGGGGCGGCGGGGAGGGAGGCGGGGCGGGCTTCGGGAAGCGCCGCGGGGGCGGCTCCCGTCGTCGCGGGGTGAGTGGGGTGTGCGGGGTGAGTGGGGAGTCCGGAGAGGCCGGGGAGCAGGGTCAGGGCGGTCGCCGCGAGGGCCGCGGTCAGGCGTATCACGGTCAGAGCCAGCCCTGCTGCCGGGCCTCGCGGCGGGCCGCCGTGCGGTTGCGGGTGCCGGTCTTGCCGATCGCGGAGGAGAGGTAGTTGCGGACCGTCGACTCCGACAGGTGCAGCAGCGCGGCGATGTCCGCCACCGTCGCGCCGTCCCCGCAGGCCCGCAGGACGTCGCACTCACGGGCCGTCAGCGGACTGGGCCCGGCGCCGAGCGCGGCGGCGGCCAGCGCCGGATCGACGACCGTCTCCCCGGTCAGCACCCGCCGCACACAGGCCGCCAGCTCCTCCACCGGCCCGTCCTTGACCAGGAACCCGGCGGCCCCGGCCTCCATCGCCCGCCGCAGATAGCCGGGGCGGCCGAACGTGGTGAGGATCAGCACCCGGCAGTCGGGCGCCTCCTCCCGCAGCACCGCGGCGGCGTCGAGGCCGCTCATGCCGGGCAGTTCGATGTCGAGCAGCGCCACGTCCGGCCGGTGCAGCAGCGCGGCGTCCACGATCGCGTCCCCCGTCCCCACCTGCGCCACGACCTCGATGTCCGGCTCCATCCCCAGCAGCAGCGCCAGCGCCCCGCGCATCATCCCCTGGTCCTCGGCGAGCAGGACCCGGATGGACTTGGCGGGGCGATGGTCGCGGGGCATCTCGTTCACGTGCCCAGCGTAGGTCCGGCGGGCGGGGACGGCACGGGCGTACGGGCTGAGTCGGCGGGGTTCGTGACGGCACCGGAGTCGGCGGCGCCGGCGGCGGGCGTCGAGTCGGCGGCGGGGTCGTGGGGGCCGGCCGGGAGGCGGGCGGTGACCCGGAAGCCGTGGCCGTGGGGGAGCGGACCCGCCGTCAGGGAGCCGCCCGCGGCGGTCAGGCGCTCACGGAGGCCGGTGAGACCGGTGCCTGTGCCTGGGCCTGGGCCTGGGCCGGTGCTTTTGGCTGTGCCTGTGTTTTTGGCTGTGCCGTCGGCGGTGGTGGGTGTGCCGTCGTCCGTGACGGTCAGGCGGGCCTCCTCCGGGGTCCGTTCCACGGTGATCGCGCAGCGGGTGGCGCCGCTGTGCCGGACCACGTTGGTGACCGCCTCGCGGAGCACCCAGCCGAGCAGGGTGTCGGCGCGCGGGGCCAGGGGCGGGCCCGACCGGTGCAGCACCGGTTCGACGCCCGCCGCCGTCAACGCCGAGCGGGCGCTGTCGAGTTCGGCGGTGAGTCCGCCGGCGCGGTAGCCGGTGACCGCCTCGCGGATCTCGGTCAGTGCCTGGCGGCCCACCGTCTCGATGTCGGTGATCTGCGCGACGGCCGCCTCCGGGTCCCGGCCCGCGAGCCGCCGGGCCGCCTCCGACTTCACCACGATCACCGACAGGGTGTGGCCCAGCAGGTCGTGCAGGTCGCGGGAGAACCGCAGCCGCTCCTCGGCCACCGCCCGCCGGGCCAACTCCTCACGGGCGGCGCGCAGTTCCCGTACCGCCTGGGAGAGGGAGAGGATCGCCGCCGTCACCATCACCGACAGCAGCGTGCCGTACGCGATGCTCAGACCGTCGGTCCAGCCCTCCCGGAGTCCGGCCGCCACGCCCGCCGCCACGGCGAGTCCGACGCCCGCCGGGCCCAGCCACCGCCCGCGCAGACAGGCGCCGACGGCCAGCCCGAGCAGCGGGAAGAAGTTCAGCCAGCTGCCGCCGTAGCCGAGGGCCAGCGCACCGGTCACGAGGACCATCAGCGCCAGCGCCGTACGGGTGGACGCCGCCGTCCGCTTCTCCTCCACGAAACTGCGGAACACCACATAGATGTAGAGGGAGTTGAAGGCGAGCAGGCCGAGCCCGGCCAGCCAGGGGCTGGCCGCCTCGCCCTGGAGGAGGTGCGAGAAGGCGCCCATGCCGAGCAGCAGCCAGGGGAGCAGGGAGAAGCCGCTCGGCGCGGGACCGCCCGCCGATCCCCGGTTCCGGCCTCCGTGCCGGTCCTCGCCCCGGTCCGGGTCCCGGTCCGTCTCCCGCCGCTCCCGCGCGCCGAGGCCGTTCGGTGTCGCCCTCTCCATCTCCGGGTCCCCCTTCGGTCATCCGTCACCGGTCTTCGGTCGTCCGCCGTCGGTCATGACGCTATGCGGCAGGGGCGACCCCGCGGCAGAGCCGTCCGTACGGACCCGGCCGGGACAAATGTCACGGGGACCGGTCCGGCCCGCGTGTCCCGGCCACTGATCTGACGCAGTGTCAGGAGTCTTCACTTGTGTCAGGCGCTCGGCTATACAGAGGGGCGCCGGACTGGAACACGTTCTGATCCCGCCCGTGACGACCTCGGTGCGGCCGACGGTGCGGACGGTCGCGCCGAGGTCTCAAGACCCGCCAGGAGTCCCATGCCCATCGACCCAGCGAAGGCACTCGCCGCCGGACCCCGGACCGGCCGGATCGCCTGGACCCGCAGAGACGTCCTCCTCTACCACCTGGGCGTCGGCGCGGGCGTCCCCGCCACCGACCCCCGCGAACTGCGCTACACCCTGGAGTCCCGGCTGCACGTCCTGCCGAGCTTCGCCACGGTCGCGGGCGCCGGCGCGCCGGGTGTGATCGACGGACTGTCCCTGCCGGGCATCGACGTCGACCTCGCCCGTGTCCTGCACGGCGGCCAGACGCTCACCCTGCACCGCCCGCTGCCCGCCGAGGGCTCCGCCGTCACCAGCGGCCGGATCGCCGCCGTGTACGACAAGGGCAAGGCCGCCGTCCTCGTCGTGCGCACCGAGGCCGCCGACACGGACGGCCCGCTGTGGACGAACGACGCCCAGATCTACGTACGGGGCGAGGGCGGCTTCGGCGGCGAGCGCGGACCCACGGCCCGCCCCGAACCGCCGCGGGGCGACCCGGACGTGGTCGTCGACCGGCGGCTCCGGGAGGACCAGGCGCTGCTGTACCGCCTCTCCGGCGACTGGAACCCCCTGCACGCCGACCCGGAGTTCGCCCGGCAGGCCGGGTTCGACCGGCCGATCCTGCACGGCCTGTGCACGTACGGCGTCACGCTCAAGGCGGCCGTGGACACCCTGCTCGACGGGGATGTGAGCCGGGTGCGGGAGTACGCCACGCGCTTCGCCGGGGTGGTGTATCCGGGGGAGACGCTGCGCATCCGGCTGTGGCGGACCGAGGGCGCTGTACGGGCCGCCGTGAGCGCGGTCGAACGCGACGAGGCACCGGTCCTCGTGGACACGGTCGTCACCCACACCTGAGCCCGCTGAACCCACACCTGACCCCGCCGACCCCGCATCTGAACCCGCACCCGCACCCACGTCCTCACATCCGCACCCACGTCCGCACCCACGTCCGCACCCACGTCTGAACAGAGCCCAGGCGCCCCGTGCGCCGGAGGGAGCCGCACCATGCGCGCAGCCGTACTGCACGAGACGGGCCAGGAGAAGCTGGAGGTGCTCGACGACGTCGAGGCGGTGGGGTTCGGCCCCGGCAAGGTCAGGATCAGGGTGCGGGCCACCGGCCTGTGCCACTCCGACCTGTCCGCGATGAGCGGGGTGCTGCCGCAGCCCGCGCCGTTCGTGCCCGGCCACGAGGGCGCGGGCGAGGTGCTGGAGGTCGGCGAGGGCGTCACCCGGGTCAGGCCCGGCGACCGGGTGGTGCTCTGCTGGCTGCCCGCCTGCGGCGCCTGTCCCTCCTGCCGCCGCGGACAGACCCAGCTCTGCCTCGCCGGGTTCATGAACGCCGGGACGCCCAACTTCCGCCGCGCGGGCGGGGACGTGTTCGGCTTCGCGGGCACCGGCACCTTCGCCGAGGAGGTCGTGGTCGACGCGGGCTGCGCCGTCCCGATCCCCGACGACGTGCCCTTCGACATCGCCGCGCTGATCGGCTGCGGGGTCACCACCGGCCTCGGGGCCGCCCTCAACACCGCGGACGTGGCGGCCGGTTCGTCGGTGGCGGTGATCGGCTGCGGAGGCGTGGGCGTCTCCGCGATCCAGGGCGCCCGGCTGAGGGGCGCCGCCGAGATCGTCGCCGTCGACCCCGTCGCCGGTCGCCGCGAGGCCGCCCTCGGCTTCGGCGCCACCCGAGCCGTCGCCCCGGACGAACTCGCCGACACCAAACAGCGGTTGACGGGCGGCGAGGGCTTCGACTACGTCTTCGAGGTCGTCGGCCGCTCCACCACCGCCCGCACCGCCTACGACACCACCCGGCGCGGCGGCACCCTGGTCGTCGTCGGCGCGGGCGCCCTCGACGACGTCCTCCAGCTGAACATGTTCGAGCTGTTCTTCGACGAGAAGCGCATCCTGCCGTCGATGTACGGCGGCGGCGACGTCCTGGCCTCCTACGAGCGGACCATCGCCCTGTGGCGGGCCGGACGGATCGACCTGGCGGGCCTCATCACCCACCGGGTGCCGCTCGCGGAGGTCAACGAGGCCCTCGACCAGATGCGCACCGGCACCGCCCTGCGCACCTGCGTAGAGATCTGAGGCACCGTCATGTCCGTTGCCCCATCCGTGGACTTCCCGGAGACGCGGCCGCTGAAGGGGCGGGCGGCGATCGTCACCGGGGCCGGGCGGGGACTCGGCCGCGCCGAGGCTCTGGAACTCGCCCGGCTGGGCGCGGCCGTCGTCGTCAACGACCTCGGCCGTCCCGGCCGGGACGGCTCCGGCGCGGCCTCGGCCGGACCCGCCGAGGAGGTGGTCCGCGAGATCCGCGCCGCGGGCGGCACCGCGCTCGCCCACACCGGGGACGTGGCCGACTTCGAACAGGCCCGCGCGGTCGTCGCGTTGGCGGTCTCCGAGTTCGGCGCGCTGGACGTCCTCGTCAACAACGCGGGCATCCTGCGCGACCGCATGGTCTTCTCCATGACCGAGGACGAGTGGGACACCGTGCTCCGGGTCCACCTCAAGGGCCACTTCGCCACCACCCGCTTCGCCGCCGCGCACTGGCGCGAACGGGCCAAGGCGACCGGCGGACCCGTGTACGGGCGGATCGTGAACACCTCCTCGGAGGCGTTCCTCGCGGGCTCCGCCGGACAGCCCAACTACGCGGCGGCCAAGGGCGGGATCGTCGGCCTCACCACCTCCACCGCCCTCGCCCTCGCCAAGTACGGCGTCACCGCGAACGTCATCTGCCCGCGCGCCCGGACCCGGATGACCGAGGACGTCTTCGCGGGCGCGCACCGCCCCGCGGAGGGTCTCGACCCGCTCGCCCCCGAGCACGTCGCCCCGCTGGTCGGCTACCTCGCCTCCCCGGCCGCCGCCCGGATCAGCGGCCAACTGCTCGTCGTGCACGGGGGGATGGTCGCCGTCGTGGAACGGCCGCGCGTGGCCGCCCAGTTCGACAGCGGACAGGACACCTTCACCTACGCGGAACTGGACGCCCTCCTCACCCCGCACTACGCGGACCGCCCGCAGGACGAGACGTTCGCGGCGGCGGAGGTACTGGGACTGCGCCGGGGGCGGGGGGCACGGCACTCGTAGCACCACCGACCTGACCGAAGCATGCCGGGGACGGCGGAGGGCCCGCCCGTCGCGAGGACGGGCGGGCCCTTCCTGACCTGCCTGCCGTACCTGACTGCCGTCAGGCAGCCGCTTCGGCCTGCTCCCCGGCCGGCTTGCGGTGCCGCCCCAGCGGCGCGGACCCGGCCTCCTGGGACGAGACCGCGCCACGGTGCCGGCCGTGTCCGGCGTCCGCCGGGAACTCGGCGGTGTGCGGCTGGTTCGGCGCCTGCGGCTGTGCCTGCATCGTGCTTGTGTCGCTCATCGGAAGACTTCACCCCGTCAACATGATCCTTCTTGCAGCCGGACGATTTTATCCAGCGGACCGAGGGGCGAATCCAGGCGGCCGCGCCAACCGCGACTAGTTCGTTACAAGCCGTGCCAGGGGCGCCTGTTGAAGCGGAACCGGACGCGCGGCGACCGGCTCCGGGCCCTCCGCTTCCAGCTCCGGACCGGGGCTGTCACCGGCGTCGTCGTCGGCGCCTCCGACCGTGCGGGCGGTGTCTCCGACCGCGAGGGCGGTGTCTCCGACCGCGCCGGGAACACGGTCCGCGTCGGCGGTCTGCGGCCCGTCCTCCGGAACTCCCGCACCGGGCCGGGTCACCCCCGGCACACCGACCCGCGCCACCGCGCAGGGTTCGGCCTCCGTGGCGTACGGCAGGAGCAGCAGCCCTGCCTCGGTCCAGTGCCCGCTGCCCGTCAACCAGCCCGGCGGGGCGGCGAGTTGCCGCATCTGCCGGTCCGCTGCGCGCCAGACGCCGACCCAGCTGCCGTACGGCCCGTCCACCCGCAGCGCCACCGCGCAGCTCTCCGGTTGCAGGACCTGCCCCGGCTGGACGGCGAACGGCGTGAGCGCGCAGCCGTCGAGGCGCAGCGACTCCGGGAACCGGACCGGCAGGGTGCTGCCCAGCACCCCCCAGCCGAGGCGGGCCGGACCGCCCGGATCGGGGGCGTCGGAGCCGATCAGGATCAGCCCGCTGTCCGGGTCGGCGAGGAGGAGCCGGTCGTCGCTGTCGGCGGCGATCTGGAGCAGCGGGGAGACCTCGCCGCCGCGCTCCAGGTCGACGGCGACCGCCTTGGTCCGCCCGTCGAGGTCCCGGTCGAGGGCCAGCAGGCGTCCGGCGCGGTCCAGCCAGACCCCGCCCGAGCAGCGGCCCGGCACCTCGGCGACCTGCTCCGGCCCGAAGGCGCCGCCCGCGACCAGCCACAGGGCGGTCGAGCGGGGTCCGGCGGCGAGGGCGTACGCGCGGCCGCCGCACGGGGCGGGCGGCAGCAAAGTGAGGACGGTGTCCTCGTCGGGGCACTCGACCGCGCCGAGCGGAAGCTCGCCGGTGCCCGGCCCGGTCGGATACAGCAGCGAGAACGCGTGCCGCCCCTGGCTCACGCGCCGGATCAGGACCCGCCCGTCGCCCATCGGCTGCACCTCCGTGCCGGGCTCCTCCGGCTGGAGGACGGGCAGCGGTACGGCGTACGGCTCCGGCCCGTCCAGGGTCCAGCGCTCCGGGAACCAGGAGTCGCCGCTCCGGGCGAGGCGGGCCGCGTAGGCGCCGTCCGCGGTGATCACGCAGGCCGTCATGGTGTCGCTCACCTCCGCGCAGAAAGCTAGTTTTCGCACGCGCGCCCGGAGCACCACCGAGCGCCGTCTTCGCCCTTACGAGTGGCGAAGAACCGGTTCTTCTGCAAGATGCCCGGGTTTATGCCGGACCTTCCAGCCCGTCTGGGGGCACAGCCCCCAGGTTCGGGACGGGAAGGGGCGGCGCAGGCGAACCCAAGACAGGCACCCCCACCCCCCACCCCCCACCCCCCACCCCGCCACCGTCACACCCCCCGACCCCCGCCAGGTAGCCTTTCCCCGTGCCCCGCCTAGCTGACGTCCTCACCGCCCTGGACACCCTGTGGCCCCCCGACCGGGCCGAGTCCTGGGACGCGGTCGGCACGGTCACGGGCGACCCGGACCAGCCCGTCACCCGCGTCCTCTTCGCGGTCGACCCCGTCCAGGACACCGTGGACGAGGCCGTACGCCTCGGCGCCGACCTCCTGGTCACCCACCACCCCCTCTACCTGCGCGGCACCACCACCGTCTCGGCGGCCACCTTCAAGGGCCGCGTCGTGCACGACCTGATCAAGCACGACATCGCCCTGCACGTGGCGCACACCAACGCCGACACCGCCGACCCGGGCGTCAGCGACGCCCTCGCGGACGCCCTGGACCTGCGGGTCCTGCGCCCGCTGGTCCCGGACCCGAGCGACCCCGCGGGCCGCCGCGGCCTGGGCCGGATCTGCGAGCCGGACCGCCCGCTGACCGTCCGCGAGCTGGCCGCCCGCGCCGCCCAGCGGCTGCCCGCGACCGCGCAGGGCATCCGCCTCGCCGGAGACCCGGACGCGGCCGTCCGCACGGTCGCGGTGAGCGGCGGGTCCGGCGACAGCCTCTTCGACAACGTCCGCGCGGCGGGCGTCGACGCCTTCCTCACCGCCGACCTGCGCCACCACCCGGCCTCCGAGTTCCTCGCGGACCGCGCACACACCGGGCGTCCGCTGGCGCTGCTCGACGCGGCGCACTGGGCGACCGAGTGGCCCTGGTGCCAGCTGGCCGCCGCCCAGCTCGACGAGATCTCCGACCGCCACGGGTGGGACCTGCGGGTCCACGTCTCCAAGACGGTCACCGACCCCTGGACCCCATGGACCCCGTGGACCAGTCCTTCCCCTTCACCTGGAGCCCCCAACTGAACGCCGCGCCCGCCGACCAGATCCGCCTTCTCGACGTCCAGGCCCTCGACGTCCGCCTCCAGCAGCTGGCGCACAAGCGCAGGTCGCTCCCCGAGCACGCCGAGATCGAGTCGCTGACCAAGGACCTCACGCAGCTGCGCGACCTGCTGGTGGCCGCCCAGACCGAGGAGAGCGACACCGCCCGCGAGCAGACCAAGGCCGAGCAGGACGTCGACCAGGTCCGCCAGCGCGCCGCCCGCGACCAGCAGCGTCTCGACTCGGGCGCGGTCACCTCCCCGAAGGACCTGGAGAACCTCCAGCGCGAGATCGTCTCCCTCGCCAAGCGCCAGGGCGACCTGGAGGACGTCGTCCTGGAGGTCATGGAGCGCCGCGAGTCCGCGCAGGAGCGGGTCGCGGAGCTGACCGAGCGCGTGGGCTCCGTGCAGGGCCGCATCGACGACGCCACCGCGCGCCGCGACGGTGCCTTCGAGGAGCTGGACGGCGAGGCCGCCACGGTCACCAAGGAGCGCGAGGTGATCGCCGCGTCCGTCCCCGCCGACCTGCTCAAGCTCTACGACAAGCTGCGCCAGCAGCAGGGCGGCATCGGCGCCGCCAAGCTCCACCAGCGCACCTGCCAGGGCTGCCGCCAGGAGCTGTCGATCACCGACATCAACGAGATCCGCAAGGCCCCGGCCGACACCGTCGTCCGCTGCGAGAACTGCCGCCGCATCCTGGTGCGCACCAACGAGTCGGGCCTCTAGGGCCTGTCGTTTGGATCACGCCTGGGCCGCGGGGTGTGGCACGCCCTCCCCCAGAGGGGGCACCCCCAGCGGCGTTGTCGTCGGTTGCCGACGCTCCGCGTCGACGCCCTCCTCCGCCTTGCAGCTGCACGCACCACACCCCGCTCACCGGCACTCACCAGGCACCCGGGCCCGAAGCCGGCATGATCCAAACGACAGACCCTAGACCGGCCCGGAACCAGGCGGACGAGCCGGACCACACGGACGGGCCGGATCAGCGGGACGAGGCGAATCAGGACTACCAGGCGGAAAGGGCGTGCCACGTGCGGGAGTTCATCGTCGAGGCGGACGGCGGTTCGCGGGGCAACCCGGGGCCCGCGGGCTACGGCAGCGTGGTGATCGACGCGGCGACCGGTGAAACCCTCGCCGAGCGCGCCGAGTTCATCGGGGTCGCCACCAACAACGTCGCGGAGTACCGCGGGTTGGTGGCGGGCCTGCGCGCCGCACGGGACCTGGACCGGGCCGCCACGGTACGGGTGCGGATGGACTCCAAGCTGGTCGTCGAGCAGATGTCGGGGCGATGGAAGATCAAGCACCCCGACATGAAGCCGCTGGCCGCCGAGGCCGCCGCGGTGCTGCCGCCCGCCCAGGTCAGCTACGAGTGGATTCCGCGCGAGCGCAACAAGCACGCCGACCGTCTCGCCAACGAGGCGATGGACGCGGGCAAGCGCGGCGAGCAGTGGGACCCGGAGGCCTCCCGGGCCGCCCTCGACACCGCCCGCCCGGCGCTCCCCGAGCCGGACGGCCCGCCCGGCGACGCGGCGGCGGGCGCGGCGAAGGCCCGCGCGGCCCTGAGCCGCCCCCGCCCTGACGGCGGTACGGCCCCCCAGAACCCGGCCGCCCCCGCCGCCCCGGCGACCCCCGCCGCGCCGGACCCGGACCGGGACCGGGACGCCGCCCGCACCCTGGCCACCCCCTCCGCCGCACCGGAGCCCACCGCGGCAGCCCCCGCCGCGGCCCCTTCCGTCACCTCCGCCACCCCCGCCGCGAAGCCCACGGTCGGCTGGGGCTCGGCCCCCGACCTCGGCGCCCCCGCGACGTTCGTCCTGCTGCGCCACGGCGAGACCCCGCTCACCCCGCAGAAGCGGTTCTCCGGCAGCGGCGGTTCCGACCCGTCCCTCTCCGACGTGGGCCGGGAGCAGGCCGAGCGGGTCGCCGCCGCGCTCGCCCGGCGCGGCACGATCCAGCACATCGTGGCGTCCCCGCTGGCCCGCACCCGTGAGACCGCGGGCGCGGTCGCGGCCCGCCTCGGCCTGGACGTCACCGTCGACGACGGCCTGCGCGAGACCGACTTCGGCGCCTGGGAGGGGCTCACCTTCGCCGAGGTCCGCGAGCGCCACCCGGACGACATGACGGCCTGGCTCGCCGACCCGGAGGCCGAACCGACCGGCGGCGGCGAGAGCTTCGCGGCGACCGCCACCCGCGTCGCCGCCGCCCGCGACCGCCTGGTGAAGGCGTACGCGGGCCGGACGGTCCTCCTCGTCACCCACGTCACCCCCATCAAGACCCTGGTCCGGCTCGCCCTAGGCGCCCCGCCCGAGGCCCTGTTCCGCATGGAACTCTCGGCCGCCTCGCTGTCGGTGGTGGCCTACTACGCCGACGGCAACGCCAGCGTCCGCCTCCTCAACGACACCTCGCCGCTGCGGGGTTAGCGAACCGCCGCCCCCGGCGTGCGATCCCGTCCGGTCAGGCGCGGGCGCCCGGTGTCCCCAACCGGGCCGCCGCGCGGGCCAGTTCCTCCACCCGCGCCCAGTCCCGTGCCGCCACCGCCTCCGGGGGCACCATCCAACTGCCGCCGACACAGCCGACGTTGGGCAGGGCGAGGTACTCCGCCGCGTCGTCGGCGCCGATCCCGCCGGTCGGGCAGAACCGCGCCTGCGGCAACGGCCCGGCCAGCGACCGCAGATAGGCCATACCGCCCGCCGCCCGCGCCGGGAAGAACTTCATCTCCCGCACCCCGCGCTCCAGCAGCGCCACCACCTCCGACGCGGTCGACACCCCCGGCAGGAACGGCAGCCCCGACCCGCGCAGCGCCGCGAGCAGCGTGTCCGTCCACCCCGGACTCACCAGGAACCGCGCCCCGGCCGCCCGGCACTCCGCCACCTGCCCCGGCGTGAGCACGGTCCCCGCCCCCACCACCGCCTCCGGCACCCCCTCGGCGATCGCCCGGACCGCGTCCAGCGCGGCGGGCGTCCGCAGCGTCACCTCGATCGCGGGCAGCCCGCCTGCGACCAGCGCCCGCGCGAGCGGCACCGCGTCGGCGGCGTCCGCCACGACCACCACCGGCAGCACCGGCGCGAGATCCAGCACCCCCGAGGACCCCGCGGCACCCCCGAACGGCTCCGGGGCACCCACGGAAGCGGGCGGAGGGGGCGGAGGGGGCGGAGAGGGCTGCGGGGACGGCGAGGGCGGCGACGAGGTCATGCCGCTCATCCTCACCAAGCGCTGCGCAACGCGCAAAGCCCGTTGCGCAGTACGCAACGGGCTCGTTCGGGTCGGGGACCGGGTCCCCTCAGTGGACCTCGTCCACCAACACGTCCAGACTCCACGGCGTCCCCGGCCGCCCCTCGCCCGGCGCCTCGGCCTCCACCACGTACCCGAGGTCGCGCAGCGCCACCACCAGCTCGGCCGGGCCCTTCGGCGCGATCCCGGCCGTCAGCAGCGACCGTACGATCCGCCCCTTCGTGGCCTTGTTGAAGTGGCTGACGACCTTCCGGGTCGGCGCGTGCAGCACCCGCACGGTCGCCGTTCGCGCGGCGACCTCCCCCTTCGGCCTCCACAGCGCCGCGTACGCCGCCGACCGCAGGTCCAGCACCAGCCCGTCCCCGGCCGCCTCCGGCAGCACGGCCGCCATCGGCGCCCGCCAGTGCCCGGCCAGCGCGCCCAGCCCCGGCAGCCGCACCCCGGCCGAGCAGCGGTACGACGGGATGCGGTCCGTCACCCGGACGGCGCCCCACAGCCCCGAGAACACCAGCAGCTGCCGGGCCGCGCGCCGCTTCGCGGCCGTCTCCAGGCCGGCCAGGCCCAGAGCGTCGTACAGCACGCCGGTGTAGATCTCCCCGGCCGGACGGGTGCCCGCCGTCCGCAGCCCGACGTTCTTCGCGACCTCGCCGCGCAGCCCCTCGCTCAGCCCCAGCACCTCGCGGGCCTTCTCCTCGTCCGCCGCGCACAGCTCGACCAGCTCGTCCAGCACGGCCGCCCGCGCGGCGGCGAGCCCCGGCAGCGACAGCGACTCCGGCTTCAGCGGCGCGCCGCGCCCGGACGCCGCCTTTCCTTCGGACGGGGGGAGCAGGACGAGCACGGGAGGTTCTCCTCGACTTGGACCGACCGGGCCCCCGGCACCCCGGAGCCCCGCGCCAGCGTACGGCGTACCCGCCCCCCACCGCCCGCGCCCTCCCACCACCCGCACGCACCCGTACGCCGTTACCCCCCCCGCGACCCGCCCGGCCCCGCCCGCGCCGACCATGCCCCGCCCCGCCACCCGTCCTACGCTCGCCCCATGCCCCGCCGCCCGCTCCGTGTGACCGGCGCCGCCCCCGGAGGTCCCCTCCGGGCCGCGCTCGCCGCCCTGCGCGCCGACCTCGACGTGCCCGGCGCCTTCCCGGCCGGCGTGCTCGCCGAGGCGGACCGCGCCGCCCGCGCCCCCGCCCTCCCCGCGTACGACGCCACCGACATCCCCTTCCTCACCCTCGACCCGCCGGCCGCCACCGACCTCGACCAGGCCCTGCACCTGTCCCGGCGGCCCGGCGGCTACCGCGTGCGCTACGCCATCGCCGACGCCGCCGCCTTCGTCGTCCCCGGCGGGCCGGTCGACGCGGAGGCCCACCGGCGGGTCACCACCCTCTACCTCCCCGACGGCAAGGCGCCCCTGCACCCGCCCGTGCTCAGCGAGGGCGCCGCCAGCCTGCTCCCCGACGGGCCCCGCCCGGCCGTCCTGTGGACGATCGACCTCGACGCCGACGGCCGCACGACCGCCGTCGACGTGCGCCGCGCCCTGGTCCGCAGCCGCGCCAAGCTCGACTACGCGGGCGTCCAGCGCAGCCTCGACGACGGCACCGCCGAGGAACCCGTCGCCCTGCTGCGCACCATCGGTGAGCTGCGCGCCCGCCAGGAGACCGAACGCGGCGGCATCTCCCTCGCCGTGCCCGAGCAGGAGATCGTCGCCCGCGACGGCGGCTACGCGCCCGTCTACCGCGCGCCCCTGCCCGCCGAGGGCTGGAACGCCCAGCTCTCCCTGCTCACCGGCATGGCCGCCGCCGACCTGATGCTCGCCCACGGCACCGGCGTCCTGCGCACCCTGCCCACCGCCCCCGACGGCGCCGTCGGCCGCCTGCGCCGCACCGCGTACGCCCTGGGCGTCGACTGGCCGCACCATACCCCGTACGCCCAGCTGATCCGCACCCTCGACCCGGCCCTCCCGCGGCACGCGGCGTTCCTCCGCGAGTGCACCAGCCTGCTGCGCGGCGCCGGATACACCGTCTTCCGCGACGGCGACCTGCCCGACCTCACCACCCACGCGGCCGTCGCCGCCCCGTACGCCCACTGCACGGCACCCCTGCGCCGCCTCGTCGACCGCTACGCCGCCGAACTGTGCCTCGCCGCCGCGGCCGGACGGGAACCACCCGAATGGACGCTCGCCGCGCTGGACGCGCTGCCCCGCGAGATGGCCGAGGGCGGACGCCGCGCGGGCGCCGTCGAACGGGCCTGCGTCGACACCGTCGAGGCGGCCCTGCTCGCCGGCCGGGTCGGGGAGGTCTTCGACGGCTGCGTGGTCGACGTGGACGACCGGCGGCCCGCCGTCGGCACCGTGCAACTGGCGGCCCCGGCGGTCATCGGCCGCGTCGAGGGCGGCCCCGCCCCGCTGCCCCTGGGCGAGCGGCTCCCGGTCCGCCTCACCCGCGCCGACCCGGCGACGGCCACGGTCCGCTTCACGCCCGCGTGAGCGCGGCGGCCACCTCCCGGACGAGGTCGTCGGGCGCGTCGGCGTGCAGCCGCACCAGGCCCACCGGACGCCCCCGGCCGAGCGGACCCGCGTACACGACCGGCTCGGCCAGCACCAGCGTCACCGTGGTGAGCGAGCCCACCGGCAGGTTCAGCTCCCCGTCGGCCCGCTCGTGCGTGTGCCGCGTCTCCCGCCGTACGGCCGCGATCCGCGCCAGCGGCACCCGCAGGTCGACGTGCGTGCCGCCGCGTATCCGCAGCGTCCCGGCGTCGAGGACGTGCGGCCGGACCTGCCAGGCGGCGTACAGCCCGACGACGAAGACGAGCGTGTAGACGTCCAGCACCAGCACGACCGTGTGCGCGACCGGCCAGGACCGCAGCAGCACCGCCATCGCCACTGTCTCCACGACGCACACGAACCCGAACCCGGCGAGCACCGCGCCCTGCCCCCGCGCGTACCCGAACGCGCGCCCGCCCCCGCCCAGACCATGTGTCCGCCCGGCCACCCACAGCCCGATCCCCGCGAGCAGCCGCGCCTCGTGCCGGACGATCCCGGTGACGACCCGCCTCACCGCCCGCCGCCCCGGCGGCTGACGAGATCCAGGGCGCGGCGGACGGCGGCGGCCTGCGCGGGCGGGAAGTCGGCGTACAGCGCGCGCAGCATCCCGCCGTCGGGATCGAGGACCGTCCCGCCCCCGCCCTCGGGCACGTCGGACAGCAGCTCCGGCGGTACGCAGTCCACCAGCGCCCGCGCCGCCGCCTCCACCCGCGGGTCGGCGGGATCGGCGTCCGCCAGGTCGTCCATCAGCCGGTACAGCTCCTGGGCGCGGGCGACGCCGCCCGGCGCGGCGAGGATGCCGGTGAGGGCGTCCAGCATGCGGCGCCGCTCCGCGGGCCCGGCCGCCGTGTCCATCAGGGCGAGCATCTCGCGGTCCTTCGCCGCGACCGGGGAGTCCGTCGGCGGAATCCCGGCGAAGAGGGCGGCCAGCTCGGCGGAGACCGGCCCCTCCGCGGGCATCACCTCGGCGTCCAGCAGGGTCCGCAGCCGCGCCCGGCGCTCCCGCAGGGCCGCCTCCTGCCGGGCGAGGTCCTCGTCCAGCTCGGTCAGCACCTCGACCAGGTCCTTCCCGGCGTCGTCGGCGAGGACGTCCCGCACCTCGGCGAGCCCGAGCCCCAGCTCGGTCAGACGCCGGATACGGGCCAGCGCCACGGCGTGCCGCAGGGTGTAGTCGCGGTAGCCGTTGGCCCGCCGGTCCGGCTCGGGCAGCAGCCCCAGATGGTGGTAGTGCCGCACGGCCCGCGTCGTGACGCCGACGGCCTCGGCGAGTTCTCCGATCCGCATGCGACCAGTAGAAAGCCTGACGCCGCGGCAAGGTCAAGGCGACCCCGGCGGTCGAAGAGGTCCCCTCCGGCCCGCTACCATGGTCCCCACGGCAGACGAGCCAGGCGGACGGCCGCGTGAATCCCCCCACCGGGGCTTCCCGAGGAACGTCCGGACTCCACAGGGCAGGGTGGTGGCTAACGGCCACCCGGGGTGACCCGCGGGACAGTGCCACAGAGAACAGACCGCCTGGGGCTCCGGCCCCCGGTAAGGGTGAAACGGTGGTGTAAGAGACCACCAGCGCCTGAGGTGACTCAGGCGGCTAGGTAAACCCCACCCGGAGCAAGGTCAAGAGGGAGCGCCCCGGCGCTCCTGCGCGGACGATCGAGGGCGGCCCGCCCGAGTCCGCGGGTAGACCGCACGAGGCCGGCGGCAACGCCGGCCCTAGATGGATGGCCGTCACCTCGGCAGCCGCGAGGCCCCGAGGCACAAAATCCGGCGTACAGCCGGGCTCGTCTGCCGGCTTTTTCCTTCCGGGCCCCAACAGAGCTGACGAAGCAGGGCCGTTGGCGTGCCCGGCTCCTGTACGTTCCTGCCATGAAGCAGGGTAAAGAGATCGAGGGCGCCGAGTCGCGCTTCGGAGCGGTGCTGCTGGCGGCAGCGAAGCTCCCCGGCGTGCGGATCGACAGGGAGGCGTACCTCCGCAGTGCGCTGGCCCGCCACTGCTCCGAGGACGACATCCGCACAGCGGTGCTGGAGAGCCCCGCGGCAGCGGGCATTCCCGCCGGGATTCTCGACAAGGTGGCCAACGACTCCATCCGGTACGAGACCGGCAAGGTCAGCGCTCTCTCCGCCGCTGCCGGGATACCCGGCATCCTCGCTCTTCCCGCCACCGTGCCCGCCGACATGGCCCAGTACTTCGGCCACATGGTGCGGATCGCACAGAAACTCGCGTACCTCTACAGCTGGCCCGACCTGTTCTCCGACGAGGGCGACGACGTCGATGACGCGACCATGGGGGTCCTCACGCTGTTCTTCGGCGTTATGTTCGGGACCCAGTCGGCCAACGCCGCCGTGGGAAAAGTCGCCGGGATGATGTCGAAGCAGGCCGCCAAGAAGCTTCCGCAGAAGGCACTCACCAAGGGTGTCATCTACCCGATCGTGAAGAAGGTCGCCGCCTACCTAGGCGTCCAGATGACGAAGCAGTCCTTCGCGAAAGGTGTCTCGAAAGCCATCCCCATCGTCGGAGCCGTGCTCTCCGGTGGACTCACCCTCGCGACCTTCCTTCCGATGGCCCGGAGACTCAAGACGCACCTCTCCGGGCTGGAGCTGGCGAATCCGTCGAACCCCGCCGCGCACGGCGAAGCCGAGGTGACCCAAGGCCCCTTCGCCACCCCCTACATCAAAAGGCGCGACGCGGACGCCCCCGCCGACGCCCTGGACATCTGAGGCGCGGGGAGCGGGGCGATCTCCCGTTCGAAGAAGGCGCGGAATTCCTCGCCCCGTTCGTACAGCGCGTCGAATCCGGTGTTCGTCTCGCGGATCAGGGACCGGTCGGTGTAGCGGTTCGCTCCGGCCGCTTTCCCGTTCTCGTAGACGACCTCGTACATCACGGATTCCCCCAGGACCACCACTTCGGGAACCGGGTGCATCTGCTCGATGTCCGCGATGTCGCGGGCGTCGAGAATCCTGATGGCGTCGCCCAGATCGACGCGGACGCGGAGGACGTGCAACTCCCACTGCACGTAGGGAGTGATCGGGAATTCCACCACGCGGAGACGGCGGTGCGGAATTCCCAGCTCCGTGGCCCGGCGTAGTTCCGCGGCGTAGTTCTCGCGGCCCTCGTCGGCCAGGGACAGGGCCGCCTCCCAGTCGCCCGCCGCGAACGCCTCCCAGCTCGCGAAGCCGTGCTCCTCGAAGTGCTGTCCGCGCTCCAGCTTGTTCAGGAAGCCGACGCCGCGGACGTACGACCGGCCGAGGTCCTTGTGGTAGGCGGGGCGGTCCAGGCGCTCCGAGACGCCGTCGGGGAAGGAGTCAAACATGCGGGATGTCCGGCTTCGCCGCGATGAGCATGGTCCTCGGGATGACCACGACACGTTCGTCCGGCCCGACCGAGACACCGTCGGGCAGGGTCCCGCCGAGCGACTGCGTGAGATCACGGCCGATGACGGCGAAGTCCCCGTTGGTGAGTTCCCAGATGTCAGGACAGTCGGGGGTTCCGGAAGTGATTCCGAGTTCCTGTGGTGATTTCCCCAGACGTTGCTTGAAATGCGCGTCCGGGTCCGCTTCCCAAGGCCTGGCCATTCACGTCGCCCCCTCGATCCGTCACCTGGCCGAACTGTAGCGTGCGACACCTCCGTCCAACCATGCGTTTCACCCCGACCGGAAGGGCAATGGCGGGGATTGACCCCTCCTTGTCTCATGTTGCTCCGGGGTGGAATGATGTTGATTACGAAGAACGCCGTGCCGAATCCTGGCAGGCACGTTTCTCCCGTTGCGCTGTCGGTAAAACGAGTGAACGGAGTGATGGTTGTGGACCCGGAAGTGGCCGCCCTCGCACAGAGCGCAGGAACCGCCCTGGTCACCTTGATGGCAGCAGACGCCTGGCAGCGCACGCGCGACGGATTCGCCCAGCTCTGGCGGCGGAGACAACCCGAACGGGCCGACATCGTGGCCGCCGAGTTGGACACGGGGCGCGAGGACGTGCTGGCCGCCGTCGCGGCACACGACCAGGAGACCCTCGACGAACTGCGCCTCCAGTGGCAGGGCTTCGTACGGCGTCTCATCGCCGCCGGCCCCGCCGCCGCCCAGGACCTGCGCGGACTGCTGGACGAACTCGATCCCGACGGCTCCGCGTCCCGCGGGGTCACCCAGCACGCCACCGGGTCCGGCCGGGCCCGGATCTACCAGGCCGGACGAGACCAGCACATCACCGAACGATGACGGGCGGCATGGACGGCCACGCCGAGGACCAGGGACGGATCTTCCAGGCGTCCGGCGACCAGCACATCAACGAACACCACCACTACGCCGCCGGGGACGGTGCCGGGGCCGGCGGCCCGGACTCGGTGCGCCGACCGGCCGTGGGGCGGCCCCCCGTCGTGCTGCGCGACCGCCACGAGGTGATGGACCGGCTGCGGGCGAGCGTCGCGGCCGGACGCGGCGGCGAGGTCTACGTCCTGTACGGCATGGGCGGTTCGGGGAAGACGGCCGTGGCGTGCGCCCTCTTCCAGGAAGTCGCCGCCGAGCAGGGCCGGGCGGCCCTGTGGGTCAACGTCGCCGACCGGGCGGGCCTGCGCGGCGGCATGCTCGCCGTGGCCGCCGACCGCGGCGCCGAGGACGGCGAACTGCTCGCCGCCCGCACCGGCCTGCGCCCGGCCGCCGACCTCGTCTGGCGCTACCTCGACCGGTCCGCCGAACCCTGGCTCCTCGTCCTCGACAACGCCGACGAGCCGGAGATCCTCCGGGACGGCAGCTGGCTCCGCAGCAGCCCGCGCGGCATCGTCGTGGTGACCACCCGTCGGGCCGCGGCACGCTGGTGGCCGGGGGCGGAGCTCCAGCACATCGGCGTCCTGCCGCGCGAGGACGCCGCGCTCGTCCTGCGCGACCTCGCCCCCGACAGCGGGACGTCGGAGGAAGCGGCGCGGATCGCCGACCGGCTCGGCCGGCTGCCGCTCGCCCTCACCCTGGCCGGAGGCTTCCTCTCCCACCAGGTCCTCGACCCCTGGACGATGGACGTCTACGGACGCCATCTGGACGGCGACGACGGAGACGAACGCGTCCAGCTCATCGACCGGGGAGCCGACGCGCTCTCCCACGCCGACCCACGGCATCTGGTCGGCCTGACCTGGCAGTTGACCCTCGACACGTTCGAGGCGCGCGGACTGCCCGAGGCGGTCGCCCTGCTCAGACTGCTGGCCCGGTTCGCCGCCGAACCCCTCCCGCCGGCCCTGCTCAACCACGAGGCCGTCAGCGGTGTCCTTCCCCGGGCCCGCGCCGAGACGGCGCTGCGGGCCCTGCTCGACCAGTCGCTGTCGGAACTGGTCGACGTCGTCGGCACACGCTGCGTGCAGAGCCATGGCGTCCTCCTCGACAGCGTCGCCGCGGCGACCCCCGCCGCCCTGCTGCCCGCACTCGACGCGACGGCCGTCCGGCTGCTCGACGCGGCCGTGCCCGCCGTGCCCGACGCGGGCCCCCACGAGCCGCGGCTGCGCCTCCTCGTACCGCACGCCCTCGCCCTGCTCAGACGCGTCGGAACGGCGTCGGCCGCCGCGGCGACGGCCACGGCGACGCGGCTGTCCGTCGCCCTGCACCGCACCGGCGACTACCTCTCGGCCTGGGAGACGTCCCGCACCGCCGCGGACCTCGCGCAGCGGCTGCTCGGCGCGGACGACCGCACCGTCCTGGCCGCCCGGTCCCGAGCCGGACGCGCCCTGTTCCGGCTGGGCAGGTACGCGGAGGCGGAGCCGCTGTTACGCCAGGTCAGGGCCCGCCAGGCGGACCTGTTCGGAGCGGACGACCCGGACACCCTCGACACCTCGTACGGCCTTCAGCTCGTGCTGGGGAACACCGGACGACGCGACGAGTCGGTGCCCCTGTTACGGACCACCGTCGCCGGTCGGCGCTCGGTCCTCGGCCCCGCGCATCCGCTGACCCTGCGCGCTCGCGCCGGACTGCTGGAGATGCTGCCCGCGACCGAGGTCGTCACCGAGGAGGACGGCGCGCTGCTGTGGCTCCCCTCCGAGTGCGACCGGCTCCTCGGCCCCGAGCACACCGTGACCCTGGGCGCCGGACACAACCACGCCTGGGCCCTGTACCTCCTGGGCCGCTACGACGAGGCCGACCGCGAGATACGGCAGGTCACCGAAGGCTATCTGCGCCGCTTCGGGCCGGAGTACCCGATCGTGCTCGCGGCCCGGCAGATGCTCTCCCGGACCCGGAACGCGCTCGGCCACGTCGACGAGGCGATCGCGCAGATGACGGACGTCGTCGCGCGGCGCGAACGCGGCCTCGGCCCCGATCACCCCTTCACGGCCGCGGGACGGCAGCTCCTGGAGGCGTACCGGGCGGGCTCCTGACCCGGCGGCGCGCGCGCCGTGGGCCATCTCACCGGCGTGGGGCCGTGCGGTGGTGCGGTGGGGGATGGGAGGGTGGGGTGGTCATGTGGCTTCGGGGGGTCAGATGCCTGCCGGAGCAAGGGAGTTGGTCCGGCGCCGGGGATCGGGCGTCGGGGTGCGGCAGGAGAGGTGGGCATGACCGTCACCGTGCACGAACCCTCGCCGGGGGTGCGGCGGATCAGTCTGGACGCCGACGGGGTGCCGCTGTCCGCGCTGCTCGCCGAACCCGCGGGCGGTGCCGCGCCCCGCGCGCTCGTCGTCGCCGTGCACGGCGGGGGCATGAACGGCGCGTACTTCGACGGCCGCGCCCACCCCGACCAGTCGCTGCTCACCCTCGGCGCCCGCCTCGGCCTCACCGTCCTCGCCGTCGACCGGCCCGGCTACGGCGACTCCCGCGCCCTCCTCCCCGACGGCGTCGGCCTCGACGAGCAGGTGCTGCGGCTGCGCGCCGCCGTCGCGGACTTCGCCGCCCGCCACGACACCGGCCGCGGCGTGTTCCTCCTCGCCCACTCCTACGGCGGCAAGGTCGCCCTCCGGGCCGCCGCCGAACCCGGCCTGCCCGGCCTCCTCGGCGTCGAGGTGTCCGGCTGCGGCCACGTCTACGCCCTCGACCCCACGGAGCTGTCCCGCGGCGTCGACGACCGGGTCCGGCTGCGCCGCAGCTGGGGCCCGCTGCGGCTCTACCCGCCGGGCACCTTCCTGACGCTCCAGCACATGGTGGAGCCCGTGCCCCCGGACGAGAGCGCCGAGTTCGCCCGCTGGCCGGAGGAGTTCGGCGCCGTCGCGCCCCGCGTCCACGTGCCCGTACGGCTCACCTTCGCCGAGCACGAGGCCTGGTGGCGGCACGACGACGCCACCCTCGCCGACCTCGCCGCCCGCTTCACCGGCACCCCGCGCCTCACCGTGGAGCGGCAGTCCGCCGCCGGGCACAACCTCAGCCTCGGCCGCGTCGCCCGCGCCTACCACCTGCGCGCCCTCGCCTTCCTGGAGGACTGCCTCGCCGCCCGACCCACCCCCACTGAGCCCGCCGGGACGGCCGAGACCGCCGCGCCCACGGTGACCACCGCGGCCGTGCACCTCGCCGGACCCGCCCCCGCCCTGGCCGACTGACCGTGCGCGCGCGGCTCCGGCACACCTTCCGGTCGCTGGCCGTCCGCAACTTCCGGCTCTTCGCGATCGGCCAGGTCCTCTCCGTCTCCGGCACCTGGATGATGGTCGTCGCCCAGGACTGGCTCGTCCTCTCCCTCACCGACGACTCCGCGACCGCCCTCGGCGCCGTCACCGCCGCCCAGTTCACCCCCGTCCTCCTCCTCACCCTGTACGGCGGCCGCCTCGCCGACCGCCACGACAAGCGGCGCCTGCTCATCCTCTGCAACTCCGTCTCCGGCGGCTGCGCCCTCGTCCTCGCCCTCCTCGACCTCGGCGGCGCCCTCAAGCTCTGGCACGTCTTCGCCTTCGCGCTCTGCCTCGGCACCGTCAACGCCGTCGAGGTCCCCACCCGCATGTCGTTCGTCAGCGAGATGGTCGGCCCCGACCTCCTCCCCAACGCCTCCTCCCTGAGCGCCGTCTACTTCAACCTCGCCCGCGTCCTCGGCCCGGCCGCCGCCGGTGCCCTCATCGCCGCCTCCGGCACCGGCACCGTCATGGCCCTCAACGCGGCCAGCTACCCGGCCGTCGTCGCCGGACTGTGCATGATGCGCACCGCCGAACTGACCCGCGCCCCGCGCGACGCCACCGCCCGCCTCACCGACGGGCTGCGCCACCTCGCCGCCCGCCCCGACCTGGTCGCCCCGATGGCCCTCGTCCTCTTCGTCGGCCTCTTCGGGATGAACTTCCACCTCACCCTGCCGCTGCTCGCCAAGACCGTCTTCCACGCCGACGCCGCCTCCTTCGGCCTCCTCACCACGGCGTTCGCCGCCGGGTCCCTCCTCGGCGGTCTCGCCGGTACGGCCCGGCGCGGGCGGCCGTCGGCCCGGACCGTCACCGGGGCCGCCCTCGCGTTCTGCGCGCTGGAGACCGCCACCGGCTGGGCGCCCACGTTCGCCGTCGCGGCCGTCCTGCTCACCGCCACCGGCTTCGCCACCATCTACTTCGCGCAGGCCGCCAACCACCGCATCCAGCTCGGCAGCGACCCCCGCTACCGGGGGCGCGTCCTCGCCGTCTACACCCTCGTCATGCAGGGGACCACCCCGCTCGGCGGGCTCCTCGTCGGCTGGCTCTCCGCCCGCCTCGGCGCCCGCAGCGGCCTCTACACTGGCGGCCTCGCCTCCCTGGCGGCCACCCTCGCCGTGATGGCAGTCGTACGGCTCCGGGAGCGGCGGGCGGCGCCCGCGGAGGCCACGTCCGCGAAGGCGGAGCCCCCCTCCGCGACGGCGGAGCCTCCCTCCGCGAAGGCGCCGGAGGCCTTCCGGGCGGACCGGCAGCCCGGCGCCGTACAGCCCGCCGACGCCCCCGACTGACCCGCCCCCGGGCGCCTCACAAAGCCCCTCACTCCTCGAACAGCGTCCCCTGCTCGCCCCGTTCCGCCTCCTCGCGCCGTCGCAGGCGCCGGTTGCGCAGGCCGACGACCAGGGCCGCGGCGGTCGCCGTGGCGCCCAGGGCGGCCGGGACCATCCAGCTCCGGTCGGCGGTGTGGCCCAGGGCCTGGTCCAGGGAGAGGCGGCCGGGGCCCGCGATCGCGAGGCCCGCCGCGGTCAGGCCGAGGGTGGCGGCGTACTCGTAGCCGCCGCTCTGCGCGAAGAAGCCGTTCGGCGTGTGCACGGCGGAGGCGCCCGCCATCGCCCCGGCCGCCGCCGCGCCCGCCGCGGGCGTCGCCAGGCCCAGCGCCAGCAGCGTGCCGCCGCCCGCCTCGGCCAGGCCCGCTGCGGCGGCGCTCGCGCGGCCCGGGGCGTAGCCGACGGACTCCATGAACTCTCCGGTGCCCGCGAGGCCGTGCCCGCCGAACCAGCCGAACAGCTTCTGCGCGCCGTGGGCGGCCAGCGCCCCGCCCGCGCCCAGCCGCAACAGCAGCAGACCCACGTCGCGTCGGTCGGGGGCGGCGGAGACGGCGGTGGCGGCCGTGGCGGCGACGGCGGCGGAACTGGTCACGGTGACTCCCGGTGCGGACGGAACCCCCTGCCCGTCCACCGTGGCACCACCGCCCCGGCCCCGCCCCGCCCGGACGCCGTTCGGGTGGCGGAGCCGGGCGACGGGGCGGCGGGGCTCCGGTGGCGGGGTGTGCGGCGCGGTGTGAGGCTGGCGCCCATGACGATCCAGACCGCGAAACTGTCCGACCCGGCCGTGCGGGCCTTCGTCTCCGCCGTCAACGCCCATGACCGGGAGGCGTTCATGAACCTCCTCACGGCGGACGCGACCATGGCCGACGACGGCTCCGACCGCGACCTCGCGGACTGGGTCGACCGGGAGATCTTCTCCTCGCACGGCCACCTGGAGGTCGACAACGAGTCGGCCGGAGGGCGGGCGCTGGTGGCCCGCTACAGCAACGACACCTGGGGCGAGATGCGGACCCGGTGGACCTTCACGGTCGACGACGACGGGCACATCTCGCGCTTCGAGACCGGGCAGGCGTGACGACGCCGTACCGCGCCCGCCGTCGGCGGTGAGTGTGCGGCAGCCGTTCCAGGAGCCGGTGCGTACCTCGCGGTCCTGCGCGAGGTCCACCCCCACCCGGCTCCTGGAACGGCTGCCGTCCCCCCATCGGTGCGGTCTGCGCTGCGGACTGCGGAAGCTCCGCCCTCCATCTGTGAAGCTCTTGTGGAGGTGACCATGAGCATAGGTCTCCGACCGGCGCGTATGGGGCGGAATCACTAAATCCGCTTGTGCAGGTTGATGCTTCACTCATCGCGGTGCCGGGTCACGGCGGCCAGGCGTCGCCCCAGTCGGCGTCCCGCGCCGCCTTGTACAGGTCCCCGTGCCGCTTCGTCACCGTCGTGCGCGCCAGCCGCCCGTCGGCCTCGCACAGGTCGAGCAGCACCTGCCCCTTGCGGATCTGCGGACGCCGTACGACGCGGGAGGGCGCCGGGGCGGCCGGGAGGCGGGTGGCGGCGACGTAGCCGAACTTCTCGTCCTCGTACGGCAGCGAGCCCCCCTTGACCTGCCGGTGCAGCGAGGAACGCGCCACCCGCGCCGAGAAGTGGCACCAGTCCGTGCCGGGCACGATCGGGCAGGCGGCGCTGTGCGGGCAGGGCGCGGCGATCCGGAACCCGGCGGCGACGAGACGGTCGCGGGCCTCGATGATCCGGGCGTAGCCGTCCGGGGTGCCCGGTTCGACGAGGACGACCGTCTGCCCGGCGGAGGCCGCCGCGTCCACGAGCGCGGTGCGGTCGGGGGCCGACAGTTCGTTGAGGACGTACGAGACGGTGACCAGGTCGGCCGGGTCGAGGGCGAGGGCGGCGCCGACCCGGGCCCGCTGCCAGCGGACCCCGTCCAGCGTCGGGTGCCCGGCGGCCAGTTCGCGGCCCAGGGAGAGCGCGGGCTCGGCCCAGTCCAGCACCGTCACCGGGCGCCTGCCGGGCCAGGTCGCGCCGACCGCCCAGGTCGCCGCGCCGGTCCCGCCGCCGACGTCGACATGGCTGGCCGGGGTCCACTCCGGCACGGTGTCCGCGAAGGCGGCGAGCGCGGCGCGTACGGCCTCGAAGGTGGCGGGCATGCGGTACGCGGCGTACGCGGCGACGTCGGCGCGGTCACGCAGGATCGGGGCGTCCGTCGGGGTGGCCCCCCGGTAGGTGGCGATGAGCCGCTCCACGGCCCGCGCGGCCTGCCGCGGCGGCAGCCCGTCCAGCACGTCCCGGAGCGCACCGGCCGGGGAGAGGGATACGGGGTCGTTCACCCGGTGATTCTACGGGCGGTCCCCGACCCTTCCCGCCGCCCCGACCGCACGCCTCCCGACCGCACGCCTCCCGGCCGCACGTCGCTCGACGGCACCAGCCCCCGCCCCGGCCGCCGTCTCGCGGTACCTCGGGAGGGCCCGTTCCTCAGCGCACCGCCCGCCGCAGCCGGGACCCCGCCGCCGCGCGGGGGCGGCTGTCGGGCTTGCCCCGGCGGGGGTGGACCGTGTTGGCCAGCAGGACCAGGAAGGTGTCCGTCGCCGGGTCCAGCACCAGGGACGTGCCGGTGAAGCCCGTGTGGCCCGCCGCGCCCGCGCCCGCGAGGTCGCCCATGAACCAGGGCTGGTCCACGGCGAAGCCGAGGCCCGGCGGGGTGAGGAGGAGTTCCGCGAAGTCGGGGCCGAGGATGCGCGCGGGACCGTAGGAGCCGCCCGCCAGCAGGGTGCGGCAGAACACCGCCAGGTCGCGGGCCGTGCCGAAGAGGCCCGCGTGCCCGGCCACCCCGCCCAGCGCCCACGCGTTCTCGTCGTGCACCTCGCCCCGCAGCGGGCCCCGGTCCGCCTTGGCCCACGGCCGCCGCTGGTCCTCGGTGGCCGCCGCGTCGGGGCACGGCCCGAAACGGGTCGCCGTCATCCCCAGCGGGCGGGTGATCCCCTCGTGCACCAGCACGTCCAGCGGGCGTTCGGTGAGCCGTTCCAGGAGGTGCTGGAGCAGCAGCATGTTCAGGTCCGAGTAGACGTACGTCCCCGGCGGCCCCGCCGGGGCCTCGGCGCGCAGCAGCTCCAGCCGCTCCGCGGCGTCCGCGCAGTCGTACAGCGGCAGTTCGGGGCGCAGGCCCGAGGTGTGGGTGAGGAGCTGGCGGACGGTGACGCCGTGCGCGTCGGCCGCCCGGAAGTCGGGCAGGTAGGCGCCGACCCGCGCGTCGATGCCGAGCCGCCCCCGCTCGATCTGCTGCACCGCCGCCACCGCCGTGAACAGCTTCGTCAGGGACGCCAGGTCGAAGGGCGTGTCGACGGTCATCGGGACACGCGAGCGCGCCGGGAGTTCGACGCCCGCCCCGGCCTCCGCGTCCCAGCCGCCGTACCGCACCGCCCAGCCCGCCGCCTCCTCCACGGCGATCACCGGGCCGCGCCCCGCGACCAGCACCACGCCCGCCGCCCAGGGCCGCACCCCCAGCGTCAGGGCGCGCACCTCCCGCACCAGACGCCGCGTCTCCTCGGGGTCCAGCCCCGCCCGTTCCGGGCTGTCGGCCCGCAGTCTCGGCGCGCTCAGCGCTCCGCTCCTTCCGTCCCCGCCCCGGCGGCCTCTCCCGCCCCGGCGCCCTCTCCGGCCCCGGCGGGCTCCGTGTCCCGTCCGGGACGGCACAGTGCCACGAAGCAGCCGAGCGCGACGACCGCGGCCACCAGCTGGACCACCGCCATCGGCACGGCCGTGTCCTCCCCGGCGATGCCCACCAGCGGGGAGGCCACCGCGCCGATCGCGAACGAGGACGTGCCGAGCAGCGCCGACGCCGAACCCGCGGAGTGCCGCACCCGCAGCAGGGCCAGCGTCTGCGCGTTCGGCAGGGCCACGCCCATCGCCGACATCAGCACGAACAGGGCCACCGCCACCGGCACCAGCCCGACCTTCCCGAACACCCCGGTCGTCATCAGCAGCAACGCCGTCGCCGCCAGCAGCACCACCCCGAGGCCCGCCGCCAGCGCCCGGTCCAGCCGCACCCGGCCCACCAGCACCTTGCCGTTGATCTGGCCCACCACGACCAGCCCGACCGAGTTCACGCCGAACAGCAGGCTGAACGTCTGCGGGGAGGCGCCGTAGATCTCCTGGATCACGAACGGCGACGCCGAGATGTACGCGAACAGCGCGGCGAAGGCGAAGCCGCCGGTGAGGAGGAAGCCGGTGAAGGGCGGGTCGGCGAGGAGGCGCCGCATCGAGTGCAGCGCCTCGCCGACCCCGCCCGCGTGCCGCTCGGTGGCGGGCAGCGTCTCCGGCAGCCGCGCCGCGACCACCCCGGCCAGCACCACCCCGACGACCGTCAGGACGACGAACACGCCCCGCCAGTCCGTGACCCGCAGGATCTGCCCGCCCACCAGCGGCGCCACCACCGGCGCGGTCCCCGAGATCAGCATCAGCGTGGAGAAGAAGCGGGCCATCGCCACACCGTCGTACAGGTCGCGCACCACCGCCCGCGCGATTACGATCCCGGCCGCGCCCGCCAGGCCCTGCGCCAGCCGGAACGCGATCAGCGCCTCCACGGTCGGCGCCAGCGCGCACAGCGCGGTCGCCACGACGTACACCGCGAGACCGGCGAGCAGCGGCCTGCGGCGGCCCCAGCGGTCGCTCATCGGGCCCACCACCAGCTGGCCGAGGGCCATGCCCGCCAGGCAGGCGGTGAGGGTGAGCTGCACCGTCGCGGCGGGCGCGTGCAGCGCGTCGGTGACCTGCGGCAGCGCCGGGAGGTACATGTCCATCGCCAGCGGCGGCGTCGCGGTCAGCCCGCCCAGGACGAGGGTGACCAGCAGCCCCGTCCGGCGCGCCGCCCGCACGGGCGCGGCCACCGCCTCCCGCGCCACGTCCGGTATCGCCCCGCCCGTCGCCCCACCCTCGGGCATGTGACCCCTCCCTCTCCGTCATCAGCGCCACCTATGCTCTCAGCTCGGACGGACTGCTGGGACGGCACGAGGGCGGGCGGGATGACGACGGGCACGGGTACGGGTGCGGGTTCGACTGCGGGGACGGGCGCGGGGGCGGCCGCGGGCGCCGGGGCGGACCCGGCGGGGACGGACCCGGCGGTGGCGCCGGTGCGGTGGGGCATCCTCGCCACCGGCGGGATCGCCGCCTCCTTCACCGCCGACCTCATCGACCTCCCCGACGCCGAGGTCGTCGCGGTCGCCTCCCGCACGGAGACCTCCGCACGCGCCTTCGCCGAACGGTTCGGGATCACGCGGGCCTACGGCGACTGGGACGCCCTCGCCAAGGACGCCGACGTCGACGTCGTCTACGTCGCCACCCCGCACGCCGCGCACCGGGCCGCCGCCGGGCTCTGCCTGGAGGCCGGACGGCACGTGCTGTGCGAGAAGGCGTTCACGCTCAACGCGCGCGAGGCCCACGAACTCGACGCCCTCGCCCGCGACCACGACCGCTTCCTCATGGAGGCGATGTGGATGTACTGCCACCCCCTCGTGCGGCGGCTCAAGGCCCTCGTCGACGACGGCGCGATCGGCGAGGTACGGACCGTGCAGGCCGACTTCGGCCTCGAAGGGCCCTTCCCGCCCTCGCACCGGCTGCGCGACCCCGCACAGGGCGGCGGCGCCCTCCTCGACCTCGGCGTCTACCCGGTCTCCTTCGCCCACCTCCTCCTCGGCGAGCCGAGCGGGATCGCCGCACAGGCCACGCTCTCCGCCGAGGGCGTCGACCTCCAGACCGCCGCCGCCCTGTCCTGGGACTCCGGCGCGCTGGCCGCCCTGCACTGCTCCGTCGTCGGCGGTACGGGCACCACGGCGTCGGTGACCGGCTCGCGGGGCCGCATCGACCTCCCGGCGGGCTTCTTCCACCCCGACCGGTTCGTCCTGCACCGCGACGGCCGCGACCCCGAGGAGTTCACCGCCGACCCCGCCGACGGCCCCCGCACCACCCTCCGCCACGAGGCCCGCGAGGTCATGCGCGCCCTCCGCGCGGGCGAGACCGAGTCCCCGCTCGTCCCCCGCTCGGGCACCCTCGCCGTGATGCGCACCCTGGACACCCTCCGGGAGCGGGTGGGGGTGCGGTACCCGGGGGAGGAGGGGTAGCGGCTCCGGGGCCGTCGGCTGGGCTGTGACGGTGGCGGGGCTGTGCCGGTGGCGCGGGCGGGCCGGCGGCGCGGCGGTGCCCGCGGGCTCGGCCCATGCGGCGGGCCCGAGGCGTGGCCCCGTGGCGAGACGGGGCGTCTCACCGGCTTGGTACGGTCGTGCCATGGTCACCCAGCCCGGCAAGTCGGCCCCCGCCCCCGCCCGCCGCAGCGAGAAGTCCCGGCACGCCATCTACGCCGCCGCCCTCGCCCTGGTCGCCGAGGTCGGCTACCCGCGGACCACCGTCGAGGGCATCGCCGCCCGCGCGGGCGTCGGCAAGCAGACGATCTACCGCTGGTGGGACTCCAAGGCCGACGTCCTCCTGGAGGCCTTCCTCGACATGGCGCAGAACACCGCCGAGACCGCCGGGCAGGACACCTACGCCCTCCCCGACACCGGCGACCTCGCCACCGACCTCAAGGCCGTCCTGCGCGCCACCGTCGACGAACTCCTCGACCCCCGCTTCTCCGCCCCCTCCCGCGCCCTCGCCGCCGAGGGCCTGGTCAACGAACAGCTCGGCCGCGAGTTCGTCGCCAAGCTCCTGGAACCCCAGCTCCAGCTGTACGTCGACCGCCTGGAACGGGCCCGCGACGCCGGACAGCTCCGCCCCGGCGTCGACCCCCGGATCGCCCTGGAGCTGTTCGTCTCCCCGCTCGCCCAGCGCTGGCTCCAGCACACCGGCCCGATCTCCCACGCCTACACCGACACCCTCGTCGACTACGCCCTGCACGGCCTCGCGCCCCGCTGACCCCGTCGTGGACCGTCGTGCGCCTGCCGCGCGCCCGGTGCGCTCCCCGTACCTCCGCAGCCCCTGCCCCACCTGCCCCTTTTAGGTGCTCAGCACCCCCGATGCGCAGGATGGTGGGACGATGAGGCATGCTGTCCGCACCACAGCTGAGGCGAGGCGATAGATGAGCGCGGAGTTCGGCGGCCGGACCGGCCGGCAGGGCAGGATCTCCCAGTGGCTGCGTGGCCGCCGCCCCAAGGAGTCCGCCGCTGCCGCCGACGAGGGCGGCCGGGAGGCCCTGCTGCTCGCCGCCGCCGGGGCCGGGCTCCCGCTGGCGCCCGCCGCGCACCCGGTCTCCGGGTACCGCTGTTCCTGCGACCGCGTCGGCTGTCCCACGCCCGCCCGGCACCCGGTGTCCTTCGCCTGGCAGACCCAGTCGACCACCGACCACGCGCAGATCGAGCGGTGGGCCCGCCACCAGCCCCAGGCCAACTTCATCACCGCCACCGGCATGACCCACGACGTCCTCGACGTCCCCCTGGAGGCCGGTCAGGAGGCCCTGGACCGGCTGCTCGGCGCGGGCGTCGACGTCGGCCCGGTCGCGATCGGCGACGACGGCCGCATGCTGTTCTTCACCCTCACCCGGGGCACCCCCGAGGACGAGGACGAGTGGTGGCCCTGCGAGCTGGACTGCCACCCCGAGACCATGGACGAGCACCCCGGCCTGCGCTGGCACTGCCGCGGCTCCTACGTCCTCGTGCCCCCCGCCCGCCTCCCCGGCGACGACGGCGAGTCCGTCCACTGGCTGCGCGGCCCCGAGCACCCGCTGCCCGACCCGCTGACCCTCCTGGAGACCCTGACGGACGCCTGCGCCCGTCACGCCGGGGTCGAACCGGACCACACCACCGCCTGGCCGTCCCGCCACTGACCCGACCGGCCGCGAGCCCCCGCTACTCGCCCTTCGCGCCCGTCAGCCCCTCCAGGCGGCTCAGCAGCCGCACCTTCCCGCCCGAGCCCGCCGCGGAGCCGGTCGGGGTGACCGCCACCTCGTTCGCCACGAACTCCATCGTCAGCGACTGCTTGATCTCGCCGGCGGTCAGCGCGCGGACACTCTGGTTCGGCGTCGGCACCGACGCCCCGGCCGCCGCCGTCTGCTTCACGTAGTGCCGGGACGCGAAGAACACCACCGCGCCGCCGTCCGCCGTCCGCAGCGCCAGCGGCGCGAAGTCGCCCTCGGTCAGCGGCTCGTCGATGTACTGCGTCGCAAGCCCCGGCCTGCTGGAGTTCTTCGCGCGCGTCGCCCGCAGCTCACTCGTGTGCGCGCCGTCCGCGAACACGGCCCCACCGCTCTTCAGGTACGCCGTGTAGTCCGCGCTCAACTGCCCCGGCGTACGCGCCAGTCCGGTCGCGTCCACGGGCACCGCCCGCGCCCAGCCGTCCTCGTCCACCGCGAACTCCGGCAGCGCGCCCGGCGCCGTCAACGTCAGATAGGCCGCCTGCCAGGGCGCCGCGAGCCCGGCCCGCGTGAACACCAGCACCCAGCGCGCGTCCCCGCCCTTGTTGGCCCGCGCGTCCGCGACGAACCAGCGCGGCCAGCCCGGCTTCTCGGGGATCGTGTACCGCACGTCCGACAGCGCCAGCGGCGTGTGATCCGGGTTGCCGTCAGGGTGGTTGACCCGCCCCGCTCTCAACCGGGCCGCGTCGATCACCCCGAGCGCGCCCGTCGTCCGACCCGCGTCGAGGGAACCGTCGTACGCCGCGTCCGCCGCGTTGTACGCGGACGTGAACCCCGCGACCGCCTCCGCCGCTTCGGCCCTCGTCGCGGCCGGGAGCACCGCCCGCTCCCCGTGCACCACCACACAGCCGCTCGCCGCCAGGGAGACCACGGCGAGCGAGGCGGCGGTCAGCGCGCGCCGACGACGGCGCACGCCGTCACGGACGCGGCGCCCCGGGCGCCCCGGGCGTCCGGTCTTCGGGCTGCTTTCCCTGCTCATCAGGCGACGTCACCCTCCCCTTCCCGGAGGCGAACCCTACCGGGGCGAGGAACAGCGCGAGCGTGGGGACGAGGTACAGCAGCCACACCGTGACCTGGACGACCGTCGGGTCCGGCTGGAAGTTGAACACGCCCTTGAGCAGGGTCCCGTACCAGCTGTCCGGCGGAATCGTCCCGCTGATGTCGAAGGCCTTGTCGGTCAGCCCCGGCAGCCAGTCGGCCTCCTGGAGATCGTGCACCCCGTACGCCAGGACGCCCGCCGCGACCACGACCAGCATGCCGCCGGTCCAGGTGAAGAACTTCGCCAGGTTGATGCGCAGCGCGCCCCGGTAGAACAGCCAGCCCAGCAGCACCGCCGTCGCGAGGCCCAGGGCCACCCCGATCAGCGGGCGCGGGGTGCCGTCCCCCGCCGCGTGCACCGACGCCCACACGAACAGCGCGGTCTCCAGGCCCTCCCGGCCCACCGCGAGGAACGCCGTCGCGACCAGCGCGCCCGTGCCCATCGCGAGCGCCGCGTCCAGCTTGCCGTGCAGCTCCGCCTTCAGGTGCCGGGCGGTGCGCCGCATCCAGAACACCATCCACGTCACCAGCACCACCGCGAGGATCGACAGCGAACCGCCCAGCGCCTCCTGCGCCTCGAACGTCAGCTCCTGCGAACCGAATTCGAGCGCCGAGCCGAAACCCAGCGCGAGCAGCACCGCCACCGCGATGCCCGTCCACACCGGCCGCAGCGCGTCCCGCCGGTCCGTCTTCACCAGGTAGGCGATGAGGATGCAGACCACGAGACTGGCCTCCAGGCCCTCCCGCAGTCCGATCAGATAGTTGGAGAACAAGGCCCTTACTCCTTCTCGGAGAACAGCGCCCGGCCCCACCAGTCGTCCTGGTCGCGGACGCCGGGCGGGATCGCGAAGACCGCCGAACCCACGTGCTGGATGTACTCGTTGAGCGCGTCACCGGCCAGATTCCGCTGGACCCGGACGAAGCCCTGCGCCAGATCGCGCTGGTAGGCCAGGAAGAACAGGCCCGCGTCGAGCCTGCCGAGCCCGTCGGTGCCGTCGGTGAAGGAGTAGCCGCGCCGCAGCAGCGTGGCCCCGCCGTTGGAGTCCGGATGCGCGAGACGGACGTGCGCGTCCGGCAACATCGCCTTCAGGAACGGCTCGTCGCGCTCCTTCGCCTTGCCGACCGGCGCGCCCTCGCCCTTGTCGCGGCCGAAGACGTCCTCCTGCTCCTGCAACGACGTACGGTCCCAGGTCTCGATGTGCATCCGGATGCGCCGCGCGACCAGATACGAACCGCCCGCCATCCAGGCCGCGTTCCCCGACTCGTCCCGCTCGCCGACCCACACGAACTTCTTCAGCCGGTCCGTCTCGGTGCCCGCGATGTTGCGGGTGCCGTCCTTGAAGCCCATCAGATTGCGCGGCGTCTGCGCGTCCGGCGTCGTCGACGACGTCTTGCCGAAGCCGAGCTGCGACCACCGGATCACCACCCGCCCCATGCCGATCCGGGCCAGGTTGCGGATCGCGTGCACCGCGACCTGCGGATCGTCCGCGCACGCCTGCACACACAGATCGCCGCCGCTGCGCCGCGGGTCCAGGTTGTCCCCGGCGAACTTCGGCAGCTCCACCAGCCCCGCCGGACGCCGGTCCCCGAGACCGAACTTCCCGAACAGGGACGGCCCGAAGCCCACCGTCAGCGTCAGACGGCTGGGCTTCAGCCCCAGCGCCTCCCCGGTGTCGTCCGGCGGCGCCTCGGCGAGACCGCCGTACGCGCCCTCCCCGACCGCCTCGCCCGCCGCCATCCGCCGCGCCGCCGCCGTCCAGTCCTTCAACAGGGCGACCAGCGCGGCCCGGTCGGTGGTCGTCACGTCGAACGCGGCGAAGTGCAGCCGGTCCTGGACGGGCGTGGCGATGCCCGCCTGGTGCGCGCCGTGGAAGGGCACGGCCGGTCCGGCGTCCGCCCCGGCCGGAGCCGTGTCGTCACCCGCCCCGGACACCGCGACGGCGCCCCCGGCCACCGCGGCACCGAGCGCCAGCCCGGCCCCGCCCCAGCCGAGCACGGAGCGCCGGCTGGGAGCGGGGGCGGGGGCGGCAGCGCCGTCGGCGGCGCTGCCGGGAGAGGTGGCCGCGGGGGGTGGGGCGTCGGAGCCGGTCGCTGATCCGGGTTCCTCGGGGTGGGAGCCCTTCCCGGATTCCGTGTCCGTCATGACGGATGCCTCCAGCTCGTCGCTACTGCTTGGCGGCGACCGCGGCGGCGAGCTTCGACAGCGGCTCGGCCAGCGCGTTCACCGCGTCCGAGAGCTGCCTGCGGTCCGCCTCACCGACCTTGTCGTAGGACGTGAAGTCGTACGACGACGTGTTCGGCCGGTACTTGTCCAGCAGGGTGTTCAGCGCCGCGAACTGCTTGTCCAGCTCGGTGACGAGCGCCGCGTCGTTCTCCCGCGCGACCGGCTTGAGCAGCTCGTACGACTGCTCGGCGCCCTCGACGTTCGCCTTGAAGTCGACCAGGTCGGTGTGCGAGTAGCGCTCCTCCTCGCCGGTGACCTTGCCGGTGGCGACCTCGTCCAGCAGCTCCTTGGCGCCGTTGGCCATCGAGGTCGGGGTGATCTCCGCCTTGCCGACCCGCTTCTGCCAGTCGGTGAGGTCCACGGTCAGCTGGTCGGCGAGGGCCTTGTCCTCGGCGGTGATCTTCTTGTCCTGCCAGAGGGACTTCTCCAGCCGGTGCCAGCCGGTCCACTTCTGGCCGTCCTCCAGGCCGTCCGCGCGGACGTCGACCTTCGGGTCGATGTCGCCGAAGGACTCCGCGACCGGCTCGGTGCGCTCCCAGCCGATCCGCGACGGCGCGTAGGCGGCCTTCGCGGCCTCCAGGTTCCCGGCCTTCACCGCCGCCACGAAGGTCGCCACCTTCGGCAGCGTCTCGTCGGCCTGCGCCTGCGCGTACGAGCGGTAGGCGGCGACGGCCTTGTCCAGGCGGGGATCGCGCTTGGCGGCCTTGCCGCCGGTGACCTTGAGGTCCTGGCGGATGCCGTCGCCCTTCATGCCCGGCTTGCACGCGATGCGGTAGTCACCGGCCTTCACCTCGGCGGTGACCCGCTGCTTGGTGCCGGGGCCGATGTTCTCGCGCTCCGTGACGACCCGGTCGTCCGGGAAGAGGAGGTAGACCTCGGTGACCTTCGAGCCCTTGTTCTCGATGTCCAGCTCGACCCGCCCGGCGCCGATCTCCTTCGCCGAGGTGTCGCACTTGTCGTCCGTCGCGGTCACCGTGATGACGCGGTCGCCGTCGGCGGAGCCGCTCTTCTCGGTGCAGCCCGTGACGGCGGTCAACGCGGTCACGGCGGCGACGGCGGTGACGACGGAGAGTCTGGCGGCGCGCATTCGGGCTCCCAGCGTGGCTGAAAAGTGAGGTTCTGGTGGGTGGAGAAACGTGTGCTGGCCGCACCCAAGGTCGGTGAGGCTTGCCTAACTTATCCAAGGCTTACCTGCCGAATACCCTGCCTCGCCGTGATTCAGCTCTCATAGGGAGCGGAGGGGCACGACTCGATCACGGTGGCTCAAAACGGAACTCATGAGCGGGTCAAGGGCGGGCAAAGGGGGAGCGGGCGGGCGCTTGGAGGGGGTGGCTCGGGCGGTGAGGAGGTCAGGTGCGGGTGGGGTGCGGGGTGCGGCGGGCGGTGACCAGGACGGTGCCCGTCCGGGGGTGCGGGAGGACCTCCACCGGCTGGTCGTAGACCTCCGTCAGCAGCTCCTCCGTGAACACCTCGGCGGGCGGGCCGTCCGCCGCGACCAGGCCCGCGTGCAGGACCGCCACCCGGTGCGCGTGCGCGGCCGCCAGACCCAGATCGTGCAGGACCACGACCACCGCGTCCCCGGCCGCGGCCCGCTCCCGGCAGACCCGCAGCACCAGCTCCTGATGCTTCAGGTCCAGCGCCGCGGTCGGCTCGTCCAGCAGCAGCAGCGGGGTGCGCTGGGCGAGGACCCGCGCCAGCGCCACCCGGGCGCGTTCCCCGCCGCTCAGCGCGGAGAACGGGCGGGCCGCGAAAGCCGTCACCTCCGTCGCCGCCATCGCCTCCGCGACCGCGAGATCGTCCTCGACGGGGGAGGCGGGGTGCGGGGCGCGGCCCATACGGACCACGTCCTCCACCGGGAACGGGAAGGAGAGAGTGGCCGCCTGGGGGAGTACGGCCCTGCGCAGCGCCAGTTCGGGGGCGGTCCACTCGGTGACCGGGCGGCCGTCGAGACGGACCGTCCCGCGGGCGGCGGGCAGGTCGGCGGAGAGCGCCGCGAGGAGGGTGGACTTTCCGGCACCGTTCGGGCCGACGAGGGCGAGGACCTCGCCCGCGCGGACGGGGAGATCCACACCGCGCAGGACGGCCCGGCCGCCGAGGCCCACGTGGAGGCCGGACGCCTCCACGAAGAGATCGCCTGCGACGGGCCTCACGGGGGGAGCGGGACGGGGACGGAGGAGTCTCATGGGGTGGGGTCCTTGGGGGGGGTGGGAGGGGGAGGGGGCGAGGTGGTGGGTGGGCTGGCGCGGAGGCGGTGGCGGAGGTGGAGAAGCGTGGCCGGGGGACGCCGGGTGAGGGGGCCGACTTGGACGCCCGCTGTCCAGCCCACCGAGACGGGCGGTTGTGGGTGGGCAGGCGCCGTGGCGGAGGTGGAGAGGCGTGGCCGGGGGATGCCGGGTGAGGGGGCCGACTTGGACGCCCGCTGTCCAGCCCACCGAGACGGGTGGTTGTGGGTGGGCAAGCCCCGTGACGGAGGCGGAGAAGCGTGACCGTGGAACGCCGGACGAGGCGGCCGACCCCCCCCGCCCACAAACCCCTCACGCCCAACCCCCCTGCCGCCGCCGGGTCCGACGGAGCAGCCAGAAGAAGAACGGGCTGCCGAGCAGTGCCGTGAGGACGCCGAGGGGCAGCTCCGCCGGGACGGCCACCGTGCGGGCGGCGAGGTCCGCCCCGAGCAGGGTCAGCGCGCCGAGCAGCGCGCTGCCGGGGACGAGGAACCGGTGCCCCGGCCCGGCCACCATGCGCAGCAGATGCGGTACGACGAGGCCGACGAAGCTGATGATGCCGGACACGCTCACCGCCGCCGCCGTGAGCAGCGCGATCACCAGGATCAGCACGATGCGCAGTTTCTCGACCTCCACCCCGAGGTGCCGGGCGGGACGTTCGCCGAGGGCCAGGAGGTCCAACCGCCGCGAGTACAGGGGCGCGAGGGCCAGCCCGATCACCGCGCACGGCAGGACGGCCAGCACCTTGGGCCAGGTGGCCTGCGCCAGCGACCCCAGCTGCCAGAACGTGATCTGCTGCACGGCCGCCGCGTCCGCGAAGAAGAGGCAGAGCCCGATCAGCGCGCCCGCGAACGCGTTCACCGCGATCCCGGTGAGGATCAGCGTCACCACCTCGGTGCGGCCCCCGGAGCGCGACATGACGTAGACGAGGAGGACGGTGGCGAGTCCGGCGGCGAAGGCGAACGCGGACACCGTCCAGTTGCCGAGGAAGTTCATCCCGAACGCGATGGAGACGACCGCGCCGACCGCCGCCCCGGAGGAGATCCCGATCACGCCGGGCTCGGCGAGCGGGTTGCCGAACACGCCCTGCATGAGCGCGCCCGCGCAGCCCAGCGAGGCGCCGACGAGCAGCGCGAGCACGATCCGGGGGAACCGCACGTTCCACAGCACCGATTCCGCGACCCGGTCCAACGCGGCGCCGCCGAGGCCGAGTCGGTGCTGCACCGAGGAGAGCACGTCCCCGACGGGCACCGGATAGGCGCCGAGTCCGGCGGCCACCGGCACCAGCAGCAGGAGGGCGAGGGCGAGCCCCGCGGTGAGCAGCCACGCCGGGCCGCGTCGCGCGCGGCGCCTCGGGGCGGCCGTGGCCGTCGTAACGGAATCGGTGCCACCGGCGGTCTTGTCCAGGACGGTCATGCCTGAAAGCTTAGGTTAGCCTTACCTTCGCTCGCTACCGGCCGCCTATCCGGAGGACCCCCATGCCCGCGCGCCCCCGCGCCCTGGCCACCGCCGTGACCACGGCCCTCGCCGTACTCGGCGCGGCCCTCCTCACGGCCCTGCTGCCGGCCTCCGCCGCGCACGCCGCGAACCGCACCGTGCAGGGCGGCCGCTTGGACTGGGGCGTCAAGGCCTCGTTCCAGAGCTACGTCACCGGGCCCATCGCCAAGGGAAGTTACTCCCTGACGGGCGGCGCGGGAACCGTCGGCGCCGGATTCCGCTTCCACTCGGCCATCGGCAGCTACGACGACGCGACGGGCGCCTTCCGCGCCTCCTTCTCCGGCGGGGTGCACTTCCGCGGCCACCGGACGACCTCGGGCGCGTACCAGCTCGACCTCACCCTCAGCCGGCCCACCGTCCGGATCGCCGGGTCCTCCGGGACCCTCTACCTGGACGTCTCCAGCAAGGCGAAGGACACCGGGGCGGTCACGACGTCCTCACAGGTGCCCTTCGCCTCCCTCTCCCTGGGCGGCATCGACATGCGCGGCGGCGGCACCTCGGTCGTCCTCAACAACCTGCCCGCCACCCTCACCGCGCAGGGCGCCCGCTCCTTCGCCGGGTACTACACGGCCGGCACCCGCCTCGACCCGGTGAACCTCGCCGCGGACGTACGGCCCGCCGCGAAGAAGACGGGGAAGCAGACCCCGAAGCCGTCGTCCCCGTCCGCCGGGCCGTCCGAGTCGGCCTCGAAGAAGGCCGGTTCCGGTGCCGCGAAGGGCGCCCTCAAGGACGGCGCCGTCGACTGGGGCGTACGCCGCACCTTCCGCGAGTACGTCACCGGCGACATCGCCCGCGGCACCTGGACGCTGACCGGCGGCGCCCGCGACGGCGGCGCCCTCTTCCGCTTCACGGGCGGCCGGGGAACCCTCACCGGGGGCGAGTTGACCGCCACCTTCCGGGGAGCGGTCCGCTTCACCGGCAAGGACGGCCTGGACCTCACGCTCGCCGCGGTCCGCGCCACCGTCCGCAAGGGCACCGGCACCCTCTCCGCCGACGTCACCAGCCCCGGCTTCAGCGGCAGGAAGGTCGCGCTCGTCACCTTCCCCGCGAAGAACCTCACCGCCCGCGAAGGCCTCGCCCGCGTCACCGAGGCCCCGGCGAAGCTCACCGCCGACGGTGCCAAGGCGTTCAGCTCGCTGTACCGGGCGGGCACCGAGATGGACCCGCTCTCGCTGGCCGTCGCCCTCACCGACGACGCCCGCCTCCCGGCCCTGCCCGACCTCGGCAGCGCGCCCACCACGACCCCCACCCCCACCGCCACCCCGTCGTCCACGGCCCCCGAGACCGCCGCCACCCCCGTGGCCCAGGCCTCCACGGACGACGACGGCCCCCCGGTCCTGCCGCTCGCGGCCGCGGCCGGTGCCCTGCTGCTGGCCGCCGCCCTCGCGGCGGTCGCGGTCCGCAGGCGCCGTACCCGCACCGCGTCCGACGCCCCCGCCGAGGACCGGACTCCCTGAATCCGTACGCCGGTCGGCCGCCCCCGCGGCCCGGCCCCACCCACAGGAGTGCCCCACCGATGACCGCCTCCCGCAGACCGACCGCCGCCCGCAGGCCGATCGCCGCCCGCAGGCCGATCGCCCTGACCGCCGCCGTCGCCACCGCCGCCGCCCTCGGCGCGACCGCGCTGGCCACCCTCGGCGCGACCAGCGCGTCCGCCGCCGAGATACCGCTCAGCGGCTACGAACTCACCTGGGGCATCAAGCAGTCGTACCGCTCCTACGTCGTCGCCCCCTACACCCAGGGCAGTTTCACCACCGTCGACGGCGCCTCCCAGGCCGCCGGGAACGGCGCCTTCACCTTCACCGGCGGCCAGGGCACCTACGACAGCACCAAGCACACCCTGCACCTCGCCTTCCAGGGCAGCGTCACCGCCAGGTCGACGGCGCACGGCTTCGTCCGCACGCTCAGCGACTTCCAGTACGACAGCGGCAAGGGCACGCTCACCGCCGACCTCAAGGCCGACGACCAGGCCGTCCAGCAGGACGTGGTGATCGCCCAGGTCGCCGCGCCCACCAGCCAGGAGATGACCGGCCTCGGCACCACCCTCACCGCCGAGGCGGCCGCCTTCCTCGGCAGCCCCTCCTACTCGGGCGCGGCCGGTGACCCGCTCGACGTGGTGAAGAAGGCGGCCCCGTCGCCCTCGACGTCCGCCTCCCCGTCCACCTCGACGTCCCCGTCGGCGTCGTCGTCGCCCTCCTCCTCGCCCTCCCCGTCCACCTCCGCGTCCGCGTCGGCCTCGCCGTCCACCTCGCCCTCCGGTTCCGCGAGCCCCAGCACCTCGCCGTCGACGCCCGCGCCGACCGCCCCCGCGCAGGGCTCGGTCGCCGACGGCACCCTCACCTGGGGCGTGAAGCAGTCCTTCCGCTCCTACGTCGTCGGCAACGTCGCCAAGGGCAAGGTCACGACCGCGGGCGGGGCCACCCAGGCCGCCGGCAACGGCGCCTTCACCTTCCCCGACGCCACCGGCAGCTACGACACCGACGAGGACACCCTCTCCGCCTCCTTCAAGGGCACGGTGAACTTCAAGGGCCACCAGGGCGCGGGCGAGGACGGCGGCTACGGCCTCGACCTCACCCTCGGCGACCTCAAGGCCCGCCTCGCCGACGGCACCGGCACCCTCACCGCCGACCTCACCAGCCTCGGCGTGAAGAGCGACGACGTCGTCCTCGCCGACCTCAAGGCCGCCGACAAGGACCTGACGGCCGAGGACGACGTCCTCACCGTGGACGACGTCACCGCCACCCTCACCGCCGCGGGCGCCAAGGCGTTCAGCGGCTTCTACCAGGCGGGCGAGGCCCTCGACCCGGTCGCCCTCTCCCTCGCCCTCACCGACGACGCCGAACTGCCCGGCGGCGACAACGGCGGCTCCACCAGCGGCGGTTCGAGCGGTTCCGGCGGCTCCGGCGACACCTCGGGCGGAACCACCGGCGGCGCCGGGACCACCGGCTCCACCACCGGCGGCGCGGGCACCACCGGCGGCTCCGTCGGCGGCAGCATGGCCGCCACCGGCTCCGACGTCCCCGTCGGCGCCCTCGGCGCCGCGGCGGGCGGCATCGTCCTCGCGGGCGCGGCGGCCGTCTACGTGGCGCGCAGGCGCCGTACCGACGAGACCGGGCCCACCGCCTGACCCCCCCGATCCGCACGGCGCCGACCGGCACTCCCGGTCGGCGCCGTCGGTGCTTGAATGCCCCGGTGACCGACTACGACGTACTCCGCGCCTTCTGCGCGCCGGGCGGCGGCTACGGCGGCGAACTCGCTGTCGTCCGCGACGGCTCCCTCCTGCCCGAGCGGGCCGACCGGCAGAAGCTGGCGGCCGAACTCGGCTTCGGCGCCACGGTGTTCGTCGACGACCCCGAGCGCGGGGCGATCGACCTCTACACCCCCGCCGTCCGCCTGCCCTTCGCCGGACAGCCCTGCGTGGGCGCCGCCTGGCTCCTCGACCTCCCCGAACTCGTCACCCCGGCCGGGGTGTTGGGCGCCCGCCTCGACGGCGAGTTCAGCTGGATCGAGGCCCGCGCCGACTGGGTCCCGCCGCGCACCCTGCGCCAGTACGCCACCGCCGCCGAGGTCGACGCGCTGCCCGTACCGCCGCCGGGGGAGTGGGTGTACGCCTGGGCCTGGGAGGACGAGGCCGCGGGCCGGGTCCGCGCCCGCGCCTTCCCCGGCCGCGGCGACGGCGTCGAGGAGGAGGAGGCGACCGGCGGCGCCGCCCTGCTGCTCACCGACCGCCTCGGCCGCGCCCTGAACATCGCCCAGGGCGCCGGTTCGCAGATCCTCACCGCCCCGCAGCCCCACGGCTGGGTGGAGATAGGCGGCCGGGTCCTCCTGGAACGCTGACGGCACGCGGGTCCCGCGGCGGGGCGCGGGCTGCACGCGCGCCCCGCCGGGGCGCGCACGGCGCCCGGGAGCACGGTCCGCCGCCGCGCTCCGGGCGCGCTCCCCCCGTACGGGTGGTCCCGTGTGTGCCCGCCGCGACCAGTGGGGACTACTGAGCGTGATCAGTCACGCGCAGTGAAAGGACTCTCATGCGTATCCGTTCCGCTCTCGCCGCCGTCCTCCTCGGTGTCTCCCTCGCCGCCGCCGGTGCGGCGAGCGCCACCGCCGCCGACGGTCACCGCCACCACTTCGGCGGCGGCGACGACGCCATCTGCAGCCCCTACTTCGGCGGCATCGACACCTCCTCCAGCGACATCGTCTGGGGCGGCGCCCACTGTGAGGTCGACGAGGACTACGGCATCAACGACTGAGCACCCCGCCGTACGGCACCGGGCCCGCCCCCTCCGCGCATCAGCGCCGAGGCGGCGGGCCCGGCCCGCGCACCACCCGTTCCGTCCGGGTCACCGGCTCACGCCGACAGCGGGAACTCCTCGCCCAGCGCCCGGAACACGCCCGTGTTGAGCGCGAACGCCCTCTTGCACTCGGTCACGATCCGCTGCTTCTCCAGGTCGTCCGCGCGCACCGCGTCCAGCAGCTCCCGGTACTCCCGCTTGAACGCGGCCGGGTTGCCGATCTCCTCGAAGACGTAGAAGCGGACGCCGTCGCCCTTCTTCTCGAACCCCCAGGCCTTCTCCGCCCGGTCCCGGATGATCTGGCCGCCCGAGAGGTCGCCCAGGTAGCGGGTGTAGTGGTGCGCTATGTACCCGGCGGGCCAGGTCTCGGCGCACTCCCGCACCCGGTCCGCGTACGCCCGCGTCGCGGGCAGCGCCGACAGGCCGTCGCGCCACCCCGGTCCGCGCAGGTGGGCCAGGTCGCGCTCCAGGGCGCGCAGCCGGAACAGCTCCGGCCGTACGAACGGACCGGCCACCGGGTCCGACGCCAGCCGCTCCGCCGTCGTCTCCAGGGCCTCGTACACGAACCAGAGCTGTTCCGTGTACCGCGCGTACGCGTCGACGCCGAGCCGGCCGCCGAGCAGGTCGCTCATGAACGTCGAGGTCTCGGCCTCCACGTGCTGCTCGTGGGAGGCGGTGCGGATGACTGTGGAGAAGGAGTCCATGGCCCCGAGTTTCTATGGTTAGGCTTACCTAAGTCAATGCCTTTCCGACTCTCTGTCGGTATCTGCCGTTACCTTTTCCGACACGGCGTCGGTAAAAACCTACCGGGACGACGAAAAGCCCGCCCTCCGGACGGAGAACGGGCTTCGGCCACCGCGATGCGGGTGCGTGGGTGCGTGGGTGCGTGGGGTGCTTGGGGTGCGTGGGTGTGCGGTCAGGGCAGGGTCAGGATCTCCGCGCCGGTGTCCGTGACGACCAGGGTGTGCTCGAACTGGGCCGTGCGGCGGCGGTCCTTGGTCACGACCGTCCAGCCGTCGTCCCACATGTCGTACTCGTACGTCCCCAGCGTCAGCATCGGCTCGATGGTGAACGTCATCCCCGGCTGGATCACCGTCGTCGCGTGCGGGCTGTCGTAGTGCGGGACGATCAGCCCCGAGTGGAACGACGAGTTGATGCCGTGCCCCGTGAAGTCCCGCACCACGCCGTACCCGAAGCGCTTGGCGTACGACTCGATGACCCGGCCGATGATGTTGATCTGCCGCCCCGGCCGCACCGCCTTGATCGCCCGCTCCAACGACTCGCGGGTCCGCTCCACCAGCAGACGGCTCTCCTCGTCGACGTCCCCGACGAGATAGGTGGCGTTGTTGTCGCCGTGCACCCCGCCGATGTACGCCGTCACGTCCAGGTTCACGATGTCGCCGTCGCGCAGCACCGTGGAGTCCGGGATGCCGTGGCAGATCACCTCGTTGACGCTGGTGCACAGGGACTTGGGGAAGCCCCGGTAGCCGAGCGTCGACGGGTAGGCGCCGTGGTCGCACATGTAGTCGTGCGCCACCTTGTCCAGCTCGTCCGTGGTGACGCCCGGCGCGATCAGCTTCGCCGCCTCCGCCATCGCCCGCGCGGCGATCCGCCCCGCGGTCCGCATCGCCTCCACGGTCTCCGGGGTCTGCACCTCCGGACCGGTGTATGGCGTCGGCGCGGGCTTGCCGACGTACTCGGGACGGCGGATGTTTCCGGGCACGGAACGGGTGGGGGACAGCTCCCCGGGCACGAGCAGCGACTGGCCAGACATGCCAGCGAGTCTAACCAGCGGGCATGGGGGAACATGACGATGGCGAGAGGAGCTGGTGATGGCCCTGTTCAAGAAGCGTACGGCCGGCAAGCCGGGCGAGTGGTACTACTGCCTGGAGCACAAGAAGGTCGAGGAAGGCCCCGACTGCCCGGCGAAGGACCGCTTCGGTCCCTACGCCACCCGCCCGGAGGCCGAACACGCGATGGCGACCGCCCGCGAACGCAACCTGGAGTGGGAGAACGACCCCAAGTGGCACGACGCCCCGGCGGGCGGCAGGGACGAGACCTAGACAAGACCCGGGGCGCGCCGCACGGCGGGGCCGGGTCGCCGGAGCGGTAGCCGGTGCGCTGAGGCGGCCGGACACGGCCCGTTCGCCGGGTTCCGCCCGCCCTGGGCTCCCCACCCGCTGGTCCCCTCACCACGGGGGCGGCGGGGGAGCCGTGAGGGACTCCGCCAGCCTGGTCAGGCGGTCGCGGAAGCGGCGGCGGCCCCGGCCGGGCGCCGCTGTGTGCTCCCCGGCCGCCGCGCTGACCAGGTGCTGCACGGTGTCCAGGTCGAGTTCCGCGCCGTCCGGCACGGCCAGCGTCTCGTGCGCCAGGCCGGTCAGCTCGCCGTCGCCCGGTCCGAGGGCCAGCACCGTCACCCCGGCGCGCCGCGCGTCCGACACGCGCTCCAGCAGCGGCGCGTGCCCCTCCGGGCCCACCACGAGCAGCGTCTCGCCCCGCCGGGCCGCCTCGATCCGGCCCGGCCCGACCGCGAGATGCGGCGGATCGGACGGGCACGCCCCGTGCCGGACGAGGGTGGGGGCCAGCTCCGGCGTCCCCGACCAGGCCGCCTCGTCCACCAGATGCGCCGCCAGGTGCCACGGCTCGTACTCCGGCGTCCCCACCAGCAGCAGCCCGCCGCCGTGCGACACGACCGACCCGCGCAGCACCCCGGCGAAGCGGCGGGTGGCGCCGAGCCACTCGGTCCCGGCGAGCACTTCGCGCAGCAGCGCGACCCGTACGGCGTCCATGCGCCCGCATCCTGCCCGAGCCGCGCGGACCGGGCCCGCCGTTCTCCGCCCGTTCCCCCGACCGGGGGACCCCCGCCGACGCGCACCCCGACCGGTGGGGGCGGCCCCGCGCACGTAGGGTCGGCCCATGACCTCTACCGACAGTGCCGCCACCGGCGGCGCACAGAACGCGCCCGCGAAGGCTCCCGCGAAGGACCCGTGGGAGCTGCCCGACGTCTCCGGTCTGGTGGTGGGCGTGCTGGGCGGGACGGGCCCGCAGGGCAAGGGCCTGGCCTACCGCCTGGCGAAGGCGGGCCAGAAGGTGATCATCGGCTCGCGCGCCGCCGACCGCGCCCAGGCCGCCGCCGACGAACTCGGCCTGGGCATCGAGGGCGCCGGCAACGCCGACACCGCCCGCCGCAGCGACATCGTCATCGTCGCCGTACCGTGGGACGGCCACGGCGCCACCCTCGAAGCCCTGCGCGACGACCTGGCGGGCAAGCTGGTCGTGGACTGCGTCAACCCCCTCGGCTTCGACAAGCAGGGCGCCTACGCCCTCACGCCCGAGGAAGGCAGCGCCGCCCAGCAGGCCGCCGCCCTGCTGCCGGACTCCCGCGTCACCGCCGCCTTCCACCACCTCTCCGCCGTCCTCCTCCAGGACCCGGCCGTCGATCAGATCGACACCGACGTCATGGTCCTCGGCGAAGACCGCGCCGACGTCGAGACCGTCCAGGCCCTCGCCGGACGCATCCCCGGCATGCGGGGCGTCTTCGCCGGACGCCTGCGCAACGCCCACCAGGTCGAATCCCTCGTCGCCAACCTGATCTCCGTCAACCGCCGCTACAAGGCCCACGCCGGACTCCGCGTCACCGACGTCTGAGCCGGGCGTCCGCGCCCGCCGGGTCATGGGGGACACTGGACGGCACCGAAGCAGTGCCGCCGTGTCCCCCGACAGGAGCCCCCGCCCATGCCCCGCCTCGCCGTCTACACCCTGACCGTCTGCCTCCTCGCCGTGGCCGCCGCGGTCGTCTCCTTCACCCAGGGCAGCTTCCTGGGCGTCGTCTGGGTGCTGCTCGCGGGCCTGTCCTCCAACATGACCTGGTACTACATCAAGCGCGAACGGGCCCGCCGGTCGGTGACGGGCTGACGTCGCTCAGGGGTCGGCCGCCGCGCGTCGCGTGAGCGCCTGTGATGGGTGCGGAGGCAAGTCGGTCGGGCGTGCCGTTGACGTGATCACCCTGCCGACCGGACGGCCTTCTCACGGCGGCGCTCACCGTGAAGACTCCCAGCGAACGGGCCCAATACGCCCACTCCTTTGAGGAATTGACCGCTCTCCCGTCTCCGGCAATGACGCATGGAGCCTCATCGCCGCGGCTTTCGACGCGCTTGGACGAAGCGCCGTGGACTGGTAGGTCACCCGGCCGACGCCGCGTACGGCGGAACCCCCGCCGGGCGAGCCGGCGGGGGGTTGGTCACATGCAGAAGCAGGTCGGTCAGACGTCGAGCTTCAGGGCGTCGACGAACCCGGTCCAGGCGTCGGAGCCGAAGACGATCGCCGGACCGGCGGGCGTCTTGCTGTCACGGACAGGGAGGGCCGCGGGGAGGATGCCGTGAGCGACCTCCACACAGTTGTTGTTACCCCCGCTGTACGACGACTTCGTCCACACGAAGCCGGTCGTAGAGGCGTCGGTGATGATCCTCTTATTCACTGGATGCTGTCCTTCAGTCGTTCCCTTGAGGTCGGCCGATTAGTCGAACGGGAGGGCGGACGCACGCAAGCGTTCGAAGGCCGACCCGTACTGGCTTCCTCCGCAGTGTCCTCGACGTAGAGGGCACTCGTCGGACTCTCCACGAGCGAGCGGGAGCGCCTGGATCGGGACGTGCGGAATTCTTTGCCGGTCGAGAAGCGTCACAGGCCGAGACGGGGCCCGGCCGGGGCGGTGTACGAAATCCAGCCCCTTCGATGTGAAGGAGTGGGGGCTTTACTTCCCGCTCAACGAGATCGCCCGCTCTACTGTGTGCCGGGCAAGCGAATTTCTGCGATACGGAGAAAGAAGTGAGGGAATTTTTCTCACCTGCCCGTCGATTCTCCCCGAGTGAATCGCTGGATACTCGTCGAGGACGGTGCTCCACGTGGAGCACGCGGCTTCCACGTGACCAATCTCCAGCTGCCTCTCGGCGAGGAGGGAGCTGAAGATCAGCTTGCTCCGCTGCATGTCCGTTGAATCCCGCAGACGGAAGTGGTCGTGCAGGGATTCGACGCTTCCCTTTACGTCGCCCAAGGAATATCGGACTTCCGCAGTGGAGTACGCAAGAGTGGCCGAACTGAAACCGCCGAAGGTTCCCAATTGGCTCTCCGCCTGGTTGACCGCCCGCTCTGCCTCACGAAGGCTGATGAGCGCGTTCGTCTTCTCCCCTGCGAGAGCGTAGGCGTGGGCCTGCTGCCCGGCCATGAAGGCTCGCATCCGGGGAGTGGAATCCGGCGCCGCCTCCGCCGCCGCGTTCGCGAGCCTCGCTGCCGGTGTTCCATGCCCGAGGTTCGCGGCCTGTACCGACATGCCGCGCAGGACATGGCAGTAGGTGTTGTGGTCCCCGCTCGCGCCCGCGAGTTCAAGGGCTTTCACGTAGTACTGCTGCGCCCTCCCGTGCGCTCCCTCGTCCACCGCCATCCAACCGGTCAGATAACAGAGGAACGCGGCGGCGGAAAGCATGGACTCCTGCGTCTCGCTGGACGTGTCCGCGTTGAGGTAGGGAGTCACGGTGTTGACCAGGAAGGCTGCCGCCATGGGGCGCGCATAGCGTCCGCCGAAATCATCATCAAGATCCGAAAGGCGTTCCGTCATCGCCCTGACCGCCTGGACCTCCGACTGGCCGATGCGTACTTTCGGATTCTTCTTGAAAGCCTCCATGCGTCCCACCACGTCCTGCCAACCGGGGACGGTGAGTGCGACGGAGAACAGTCCCGCGCCCAGGACGCTGCGGCGGGAGGGGTCCATGTCCTGACTCCCGAGGTCGATCAGCCCCTCCACGGTGGTCGGGGGGCTGTCCGGCTCTTTCGGGAGCGACGGAAAACCCGCCTCGGTGTGTGTGACGGGGCGGAGCAGTTTCCTGGCGAGCGCTTCCAGGATCAGAGGCCGAACGGATTTCTTTGGAAGATGTCCGCTCAGCCACTGATGTACCGAGGGTTCTCGATATCGGAGGGGTGTTCCGCGCTCCGTTCCTAAGCGGTTGATCTCCCGCGCGAACTGCCGCAGGGTCCAACCGGTTTCGTGGTACAGGCGTTCAAGTCCGGTGTTCGGCTGTGGTGTCACTCGCCCCAACTCCCGTGCCATGGCTTCTTAAAACTCTTAAGTGCCGCCCTCTTCCCCACGGTACCGCTGTGCGTGGTCGGGCGGTTGCCTGGTGCGAGCACGGACCACCAAGGGATGACAGCGGAAGAAGGACACCGGACAGGGGACATGAAGCGCCCGGTGCGTGTGAGCGGTCGGTTCTCCGCCGGGTCGCTCCGGCCGTGGCCGACCTGGGCGGATCAGCGGCGTGAGCGCTGTGAGGCCCCCCTCACGAGTCCTGGTCCAGAACGTCCCTTGTGGCGCGTGAGTATCCGTTTCGACGGCAACGTGAACTGCGGAGGTGCAGTGGTGGCATTACCGAGGACGACCATGGACGGACCGGTCAACCTTCCCGATCGTGTCTTCTCCCGTCCCACTCCCGTACCGGGATGTCCGCTGTGTGCGGACCTGGACCGGCAGTGGGTCAAGGCCACGTCGCCCGGCAGTGAGGCGTACGACCCCTCCAAGTCGTCCGATCTCGTCATCGAGTTGGCCCGGCACAAGAAGGACAAGCATGAGGTGTCGCTGTGAGCGCCGGGGCCGGGCGACTGCCCGACGTCGGCACGCTCGTCATCGACACCGTGCGGGACAGGATCGGAACCTTCCAGACCGTCATTGACGGCGAGGCGTGGCTGCGGCCCGTCGGCGGTGGCTACGAGTGGTCCGTGAAGGTCGGCCTCATGCGGCGGGCGACCCGCGACGAGCGCTTGAAGGCCGAGCGCGGGAGCCAGAGGAGGGGCGCATGAACGTGGCCCCGTTCTTCGAGGTGGCGACGACCGCGGATCTGGACGAACTGGATGCCACCGTGTACGTCGAGTGCTCCCGCTGTGTGCGCATGGAGCCGGTGCGGGGCGGCTTGGTCGGCGGCGTGGACCCGGTCGAGTGGGCCAGGCGTCACACCGGGAAGTACGACGGCCATCGGGGGTTCCGGACGCACCGCATCACGAACTTCGGCGTCTGAACACCCCTTCTAGACCCGCGGCCGAGGCTCGTGCGTCGCCTGCGGTGGACGCGACGGGGGCGGAGTGGTGGAGGTTGATATGAGGTCGGCCGATTTCTCCCCGGCTCCTGTCGCGTCCGTGCGGTTCCGTCCCGGGCTGGTTTTCACTCCGCCCGGGACGGATTCCTCAGGCCCTACGCGCGTGAGAGATCGGCACACCGCTTGTATCTGGGACTGACGTCGGCGGGGCGAGGCAGCAGGTCGGTTATCGGCTGACGTCGCTCATGGTGTGACCTCGCGCGCGGTCGGCCGCCGTACGTCGCGTAGAACCTCGTGCAACGCGCGCCATGAGAGGCCCGCCACGGCTCTACGCTCGCTCGGGAAGAACTCCGGGACCGGCAGGACCACTGCCTGGCGAGATCCGAGCGCGAGGGCCGATGCGAGAGCGCCCCTACCCGTCAGCACGGCTCGACGCCACCCGTCGCGCACTGGCGGAGCAGCTCCGCGAGATCCGGCGGGACGCGGGCCTGACGGGCAGGGAGGTGGCCGCGCGGGCCGGCTGGCACCCATCGAAGGTGTCCCGCTTGCAGAGCGCCACGACGCCCCCGTCGGACGACGACATCCGCGCCTGGTGCGCCGCGTGCGGCGCGGACGACCGTGTTCCTGATCTTCTCGCCGCCACGCGAAACGCCGATTCGATGTATCTCGAATGGCGCCGGGTGCAGCGTTCCGGCTTACGGCGACTTCAGGAATCCCGTGTGCCCCTGTACGAGCGCACACGCATGTTCCGCGTCTACAGTTCGACGGTCGTCCCCGGCTTCCTCCAGACCTACGAGTACGCCTCCGCGCTGCTCGGAGACATCGCACGGGTCCACGGCACGCCTGATGACGTGACGGACGCCGCGGCGGCGCGGATCGAGCGGTCCCGGATCATTCGTGAAGGCGACCACCGCTTCGGGATCGTCCTTGAGGAGAGCGTCCTTCACCACGTCGTCGGTGACACCGCCACGATGGCCGGTCAGCTGGAGTCCCTCGTCTCCGCCATGGCACTGCCCTCCGTGTCGGTCGGTGTCATTCCCGGAGGCCGTCAGCGGGGGATGTGGACGCTGGAAACGTTCACGCTCTTCGACGCGCAGCGCGTCCACGTCGAACTTCTCACGGCGGCGGTCACGGTGACGGCCCCCGGCGAGCTGGCTCACTACACGCGCGCCTTCGAAGAGATGGCCGCGCTCGCGGTCTACGGCGCTGACGCGCGGAGTCGCATCTCCGCGGCCGTCGACGCGCTCGGATGAGGCCCCCTGGACCTGCTCGACAGCCCTACTGTGACGCCGCCGGGCGCCCCTCGTTCCACAGCGCCGTGACGTGGCTCGCGAATCGGTCGTAGAGCCCGTCCTCGCCGAGCCGCCGCAGGTGCAGCATCGGGGACTCGTGTCCCAACAGGCTGGACAGGTGCGGCGTCACGAGCATGTCGTCGTCGAAGAGGAAGACGGACAGCGCGATGTGGCCGTCGGAGAACCGTGTCTCGATGCCGCTGTCGCCGATCTTCCCCAGAGCGTCCAGCGTGATGCGGATGCGGGTGCTCACCGTCAGCGGGACGTCTTCGATCTCCTCGCGGCGCCGGGTGACGTCGGACGCGGGGTCGCCGACGAGGAAGCGGACGGAACAGCCGGCCGCCGTCTTCGCCGCCAGACGCTCACCGAGCCGCGGGTGTTCCTGCCACAGGAAGTAGTTCGTGTACCCCGCGAAGGTGAGGGACTTCGAGGACCCGTCGATGAGACGGGCCCACACCGACGTGGGGCATGCGTTCCGGTACGGGTACGACGCAAGGATCTCCCGGTCGTGCCCCGTCTTCACAGCGCTACGGATCGCCTTGGGCCACAGCACGTCCGGACTCACTCCCCACACCTGCGCTATGTCGTCCCGCGTGCGGGGATGGGGAACCCGACTGGGGTCCGCCACCCACCGGTCAACGGTCTTACTGGTCACCCCGACTGTACGAGCCGGTCGGCCGCGCGAGGTGCGCGTTGCCGGTGGGTCGGTGGTGGACGTGCCGGTCGGCCTCACCGACCGCGTCTTCTCCCGTCCCACCCCCGTTCCGGGATGTCGGCTGTGTGCGGACCTGGACCGGTAGTGGGTGCGGGCCACGACGCCCGGCAGCGAGGCGTACGACCCCTCCAGGTCGTCCGACCTCGTCGTCGAGCTGACCCGGCACAAGAACGACCGGCACGAGGCGTCGCGGTGACGGCCGGAAGGGGGCGACTGCCCGACGTCGGCACCCTGGTGGTCGACACCGAGCGGGACCGGTTCGGCACCTTCCAGACCGTCATCGACGGCGAGGCGTGGCTGCGGCCCGTCGGCGGTGGCTACGAGTGGTCCGTGAAGGTCGGTCTCATGCGCCGGGCGACCCGCGACGAGCGCCTCAAGGCGGAGCGTCGGGCCCGCAGGAGGGACGGGTGAACACGGCGCCGTTCGCCGAGGTGTCGACAGCGGCGGATCTGGACCGGCTGGACGCCACCGTCTACGTCGAGTGCTCCCGCTGCGTCCGCATGGAGCCGGTGCGGGGCGGCCTGGTCGAGGGACTGGACCCCGTCGAGTGTGCCAGGCGCCACGCCGGGAAGCACGACGGCCATCAAGGCTTCCGGACGCACCGCATCACGCACTTCGGGGTCAGCGCACCCCCTGCCTAGACCGGGTCCGACGACGACCCGACCACCCCGTCTCCCCGTCGCCCGTCACACGGCGGGGGCGGGGCGGCTCCGTGTCCGCGCGGGTGGTCGGGCCGCGCCCGCCTCACCCGCCCACCGAGCAGAACTCGTCCGTCCCCTGCCAGAAGCGGAACAGGGACTGGCCGCAGTACGTGTCCACGTCCTCGATGCCCAGGCCGCGCAGGACCGCGTCGACCGCGTCGAAGAAGACCGCGTTCACCGACGGCACCCACAGCAGGGCGAACACGAACAGCAGGCCGAACGGGGCGAACGGCTCCACCTGGCGGCGTACGTTGTACGACAGCCAGGGCTCGATCACGCCGTAGCCGTCCAGGCCCGGGACCGGAAGGAAGTTGAGGATCGCGGCCGTCACCTGGAGCAGGGCCAGGAAGGCGAGCGCGAAGCGGAAGTCGGCCGGGACGCCGTCCAGCGCGCCCAGCCAGAACGGGGCCGTGCAGACCACGGCGAACAGGACGTTCGTCAGCGGGCCCGCCGCCGAGATCAGGCTGTGCCGCCACCGGCCCCTGATCCGGTTGCGTTCGATGAAGACCGCGCCGCCGGGCAGGCCGATCCCGCCCATGATGACGAAGATCACCGGCAGCACGATGCTGAGCAGGGCGTGCGTGTACTTGAGCGGGTTCAGCGTCAGGTAGCCCTTGGCGCCGACCGAGATGTCCCCGCCGTGCAGGGCGGTGCGCGCGTGCGCGTACTCGTGCAGGCACAGGGAGACGACCCAGGCGCCGGTCACGAAGAGGAAGACGGCCACTCCGGGCTGCTCGGCGAAGCCGGTCCAGGTGGCCCAGCCCGTGACCGCGGTGACGGCCAGGATGCCCAGGAAGACGGGGCTGATCCGCCGGTCGCTGCGGCGGGAGAGGGCGGTGGTCATGGGGCGGGGCTCCAGGTGGCTGTCGTCGGGGACCGGGCGGTCCCCACGTCGGGACCGGGCCGTCACCGGTACGGTCGGGACCGGTGTCCGGCTGCCCGACCGTACCGGGTGGACGGGGCGTACGGGGAAAACGTCTCGCGCGGGGGCATCGGTTCCTAGCAGAGTGTCCCCGTCGCCCCGACGGGGGCGCCGGTTCGCGCTGCCCGGGTACGGGCGTACCGAGAGGGATGTCCGAGAGGGATGTCCGAGGGGGATATCCGAGGGGGACAAGGGGGCGCCCCTATCCCTAGGGGGGCGGACCCCCCGCAGGACGCTCCCACGGGGTCGGCCGCCCCCCCCGTGCGGCGGACCCCGCCGCGCCCGCCGCCCGAACCCCGTGACCCGCCCCGATCCCACCGGAGACAATGGACCCCGTGCGCTACCGCATCCTCGGCACCACCCAGGCACTCCGGACCGACGGCACGCCCGTCCCGGTCGGCGGGGCGCGGCTGCGTGCCCTGCTGACCGTCCTGGCGCTGCGGGCCGGCCGGACCGTGCCCGCCGGACTGCTGGTGGCGGAGGTGTGGGGCGGCGACCCGCCCGCCGACGCCCCCGGCGCGCTCCAGGCGCTGGTGGGGCGGCTGCGCCGGGTCCTCGGGCCGGACGCCGTCGAGTCCGCCGAGGGCGGCTACCGGCTCGCCGCCCCGCCCGACGCCGTCGACCTGCACCGCTTCGAACGGCTCACCGCCGACGGGCTGCGCGCCCTCGCCGACGGCGACCCCGCCAAGGCCGCCGCTCTCCTCGACGACGCCCTCGCCCTCTGGCAGGACCCGCCGCTCAGCGACCTCCCCGACCGCGGCGCCGAGGCCGCCCGGCTCGCCGCCCGCCGCCTGGACGCCGTCCGCGCCCGGCACACCGCCGCCCTCGCCCTCGGCGGCGCCGAGCAGTCCCTGCCCGAGCTGACCGCCCTGTGCGGCGCCCACCCGCTGGACGAGCCCCTTCAGGCGCTGCGCCTGCGCGCCCTGCGCGACGCGGGCCGCCCCGCCCAGGCCCTCGCCGCCTACGAGGACGTACGGAAGGTGCTCGCCGACCGGCTCGGCTCCGACCCGGGGCCCGAACTGCGCGCCCTGCACGCCGAACTGCTCGCCCCGGCGCCCGGCGACCTCGCCGTCCTCGCCACCGCGCGGGACAACGGCGCCGCGCGGGACAACGGCGCCGCCCCCGCCGCCGGCCGGCCCGCCCCGAGCCCCGCGACCGACCGGGCCGCCGCCCCCGTGGCCGGCAACCTCCACGCCCGGCTCACCTCCTTCGTCGGCCGGGAGGCCGACATCGCCGCCGTCCGGGACGACCTCGCCACCGCCCGCCTGGTCACGCTGCTCGGACCCGGCGGCGCGGGCAAGACCCGGCTCTCCCAGGAGGCCGCCGAGACCGTCGGCGACGCCGCCCGCGACGGCGTGTGGCTGGCCGAGCTGGCGCCCGTCGCCGACCCCGAGGCCGTACCGCAGGCCGTCCTCACCGCCGTGGGCGCCCGCGAGACCGTCCTCTACGGCGCCGGGGCCGAGGAGCTGCGGGCCGCGTCCGAGCGGCACGACGACCCCGTGGACCGCCTCGTCGAGCACTGCTCCCGGCGCCGCATGCTGATCGTCCTCGACAACTGCGAGCACGTCGTCGACGCGGCCGCCCGCCTGGTGGACGAACTCCTGCGCCGCTGCCCCCGGCTCACCGTCCTCGCCACCAGCCGCGAACCGCTCGGCGTGCCCGGCGAGGTGCTGCGCCCCGTGGAACCCCTGCCCGCCCCGGTCGCGCTCCGCCTCCTCGCCGAGCGCGGCGCCGCCGTCCGCCCCGGCTTCCGTGTCGACGAGGACCGCGAGGCCTGCGCCGAGATCTGCGACCGCCTCGACGGGCTGCCCCTCGCCATCGAACTCGCCGCCGCCCGGCTGCGGATGCTCACCCCGCGCCAGATCGCCGACCGCCTCGACGACCGCTTCCGGCTGCTCACCTCCGGCAGCCGCACCCTCCTGCCCCGCCAGCAGACGCTGCGGGCCGTCGTCGACTGGTCCTGGGACCTGCTCGACGCCGACGAACGCGCCGTCCTCGGCCACCTGTCCGTCTTCGCCCGCGGCTGCGACCTCGCCGCCGCCGAGGCGGTCTGCGGCCCCGCCGCCCTCGAAGCGGTCGGCTCCCTCGTCGACAAGTCCCTCGTCGTCGCCGCCCCCACCGCCGACGGCGCCATGCGCTACCGGCTCCTGGAGACCGTCGCCGAGTACGCCGCCGAACGCCTCGACGCCTCCGGCGCCCGCCCCGCTGCCGAGCGCGCCCACCTCACGTACTACCGCGAACTCGCCCGCACCACCGAGCCGTCGCTGCGCGGAGCCGGGCAACTCGCCGCCATCGCCCGCTTCCAGCTGGAGTACGAGAACCTCCGCACCGCGCTGCGCCGCGCCGTCACCGCCCGCGACGAGCAGGAGGCGCTCTGCCTCGCCCTCTCCCTCGTCCTGTACTGGCAGATGCGCGACCTGCGCATCGAGGCCCGCACCTGGTGCCGCGAGGTCATGTCCCTCGGCCCCGACCCCTTCGCCGAGCCGCTGACCCCCGCGCAGCCCCTGTGGGAGAACTGCATCGACGCCCCGCCCCCGATGACCGGCGAACTCCTCCAGGAGGCCCGGCGCGGCGTCCATCTCGCCCATCTCGCCTGCATGGACACCGAGTTGGACGCCTGGCAGACCCCCGAGGCGCAGGCCAGACTCCGCGCCATCTCCGCCGCCTATCCCCCCGGCCTCCCCCAGGCCTGCCGCATCCCCGGCCAACTCTCCTTCTACGCCGTGATGATGAGCGGCGACGCGGAACGCATCATCGCCCTCGCCGACGCCAACGTCCGTACCTGCCGGGACACTCCGGGCTTCGAGTACGAGCTGGCGGTCTGCCTGCAACTGCGCGCCAACCTGCACGCCAACCGCTCCGACAGCGCCGCCGCAGGCGCCCGTGACGCGGAGGAGGCCCTGGAGATCTTCCGCCGCATGGACGACGCCTGGGGCGTGGCCGAGGCGCTGTCCGCGCGCGCCGAGTCCGGCGAACGCCTCGGCCGTTACCGGGAGGCCGCCGCCGACTACGAGGACGCCATGGCGCACGCCGAACGGCTCGGCGCCCGCACCCAGTTGGACGTCCTCGGTGCCCGGCTGGGCAGCGCGCTGCTGGAGTCGGGCGACGAGGAACGCGGCGAACGCGTCCTGCGCGAGGTCATCGGACGCCCCGGCCACGCCGCCAACGAGGCGATGCCCGCCGCCCGCCTCTTCCTCACCGGCCACCTCGCCATGACCGGCCGCCTCGCCGAGGCCCGCGAACAGATGAGGTTGCTGAAGGAGGAGTTCGGCACCGCCCACTTCGTCGTCTTCGACGCCTTCATCCTCGGCGCCGAGGCCTGGCTGTGCGTGGTCGACGGGCGGCGCGCACAGGCCCTCACCCTCGTCCGCCAGGCCCTCCTGCGGGCCGGGGACCCGCTCGCCACGGCCATGGCCCCGCACATGCGGTCCTTCTACCTGGCGATCGCCGCGGCGGCCCTCGCCGCCGAGGACGGCGCTGCCGCCGACGGCCAACACGCCTCCGCCGACGGCCAGGACACCGCCCCCGACGGCCACGACGCCTCCGACGGGACCGGCTTCCTGGCCAGGGCCGAGGCCGCCGCCCGCTGTCTGGGCGCCGGGGACGCGCTGCTGCCCGCCGCCCACGTGCCCCCGCGCATGGAGCGCGAGACCCACACCCTCGCCGTGGCCCGCACCCGCGCCGCCCTCGGCGAGGAGGCCTACGCCGCCGCGTACGCCGAGGGCGGCGGCCTCTCGTACGAGGAGGCCACCGCCCTGGTCTGACCGACGCCGTACGCGGACGGCCGGGTTCCGGCGCGCATGCCCGCCGTCGCCCGCGTCAGCTCTTGGTGCGGAACTTGTGGATGGCGACCGGCGCCATCACCGCGGTCAGCCCGACCGACCAGGCCAGCGTCACCCACAGACCGTGGGCGACCGGGCCGCCGATCATCAGGCCCCGCGCGGCGTCGGCCAGCCCCGACAGCGGGTTGACGGAGGTGAAGTTCCGCAGCCAGCCCGGCATCGACGCGGTCGGCGCGAAGATCGACGAGCCGAACTGGAGCGGCATCAGCACCAGGAAGCCCATCGCCTGCACGGACTGCGCGTTCTTCATCACCACGCCGAGGGTGAGGAACACCCACATCAGCGCGAAGCCGAACAGCGCCGACAGGCCGATCGACGCGATGAGACCGGTCCAGCTGGTGATCTCGAAGCCGACCAGCAGCGCGACGACCATCAGGACCACCGTCGCGAACAGCATCCGCATCAGCTCGACCGCGATCTTCGCGAACAGCACCGAGCCGCGTCCGATGGGCAGGGACCGGAAACGGTCCATCACCCCGGAGTTGAAGTCCTGGTTGAAGCCGGTGCCGACGCCCTGCGCCATGTTCATCCCCATCATGGCGAGCAGGCCGGGGATGACGTACTGGACGTACTCCTCCTGGCCGCCGCCCAGCGACTGGCCGATGGAGCCGCCGAAGACGTAGACGAAGAGCAGGGTGAAGACGACCGGGAAGAGGATCGCGTCGAACATCGACTCGGGGTCCTGGCGGATCCACAGCAGGTTGCGGCGGACCAGCGCGCCGGTGTGGCGCAGGTGCGCCCGCAGCGGGATGGGCGCGTCGGTGACCTTGGAGTCGGCCGGGGCGAACGGGGCGGTGGTGGCGCTCATACGGCGACCTCCTCGCGGGTCGGGGCGGGCACGGTGTCCTGCGGGGTGCTCGCGCGGTGCCCGGTGAGGGACAGGAACACCTCGTCCAGGCTGGGCAGTTCGGTGGTGATCCCGGCGAGCGTGATGCCGCGCGCGGTGACGGCGCCGACGACGGCGGTGAGCTGTTCGTCGCTGAGCACGGGCACCAGCACCGAGCCGCGCTCGGTGTCCACGACGGTGGCGGCGAGGCCGGTGATGCCCATCTCGTCCAGGGCGGACGCCAGCGGGCGCAGGTGCAGCGGGTCGGTGGGCGTGACCCGCAGGGTCCGGCCGCCCACCTTGGCCTTCAGCGCGTCGATCCGGCCGCCCGCGATGACCTTGCCGCGGTCCACGACGGTCAGCTCGGAGGCGAGCTGCTCGGCCTCCTCCATGTACTGCGTGGTGAGCAGGACGGTCACCCCGTCCCCGACCATCGCCTTGACCTCGTCCCACACCTCGTTGCGGGTGCGCGGGTCCAGGCCGGTGGTCGGCTCGTCCAGGCAGAGCACGGCCGGGCGGCCGATCATGGACGCGGCGAGGTCGAGACGGCGCCGCATGCCGCCGGAGTACGTCGCGGCGGGCCGCCTGGCCGCCTCGGTGAGCGAGAACCGCTCCAGCAGCTCGTCGGCGCGCAGCCGGGAGTCCCGGCGGGGCAGGTCGAGGAGGCGGCCGATGAGGTAGAGGTTCTCCCAGCCGGAGAGCTTCTCGTCTACGGACGCGTACTGGCCGGTGAGGCCGATCACCCGGCGGAGCTGGCGCGGCTGGCGGACGACGTCGTAGCCCGCGACGGTCGCGGTGCCCGCGTCGGGGACCAGGAGGGTGGACAGGATGCGGACGAGGGTGGTCTTGCCGGCGCCGTTCGGCCCGAGGACGCCCATCACGGTGCCCTCGCGCACGTCGAGGTCGACCCCGTCCAGCGCCTTGGTCTCCCCGTAGTGCTTGACCAGCCCCCGCACGGTGACGGCGCCGCTCGCGCCGCCCGGGGTGTTGTCGATGCGTGTCATGCCGTAGACAGTGCCAGCCCTCACCGACATATCGCCGACAGCCGACCGACATGGGGTGCGGGATGCGTGCAGGCCGCCTGTCAGCCGTTCACAGGCCGTCTGTCGGTCACCGGCACACGGCCAGGGAAGCCGGTCACCGGCACGCGTCGCGCGGGAAAGGGGGCGGCCCGCCGACGGGGGAAGATCGGCGGGCCGCCCGGGGTGCGGAGATGGCTCTGTGGAGGTACGGGTCCTACGGGGTCCTGCCCCCGTAGGGCCGCGTGCCCTAGTGGACCGCGTGCTCCTCCTGCGGGAACGTCCCGGTGGTGACGTCCTCCGCGAACGCCTTCACCGCGTCGCCCATGACCTGCCGCAGGTTCGCGTACTGCTTGACGAACTTCGGCATCCGGCCGCCGGTCAGGCCCAGCATGTCCGTCCAGACCAGGACCTGCGCGTCCGTCTCGGCGCCCGCGCCGATGCCGACGGTCGGGATGTGCAGCACCCGCGTCACCTCGGCGGCCAGCTCGGCCGGGACCAGCTCCAGGACGACCGCGAAGGCGCCCGCGTCCTGCACGGCCTTGGCGTCCCGCAGCAGCTGCGCCGCGGCCTCCTCGCCCCGGCCCTGCACCCGGTAGCCCATGGCGTTCACCGACTGCGGGGTGAGGCCGATGTGGGCCATCACCGGGATGCCGGACTCCACCAGCAGCTCGATCTGCCGGTGCGAGCGCTCGCCGCCCTCCAGCTTCACGGCCCCCACCCCGGCCTCCTTGACCAGCCGGGTGGCGCTGCGCAGGGCCTGCACCGGCCCCTCCTGGTACGAGCCGAACGGCAGGTCCCCGACGATCAGGGCGCGCCGGGTGCCCCGCACGACGGCCGCCGACAGCAGGGTCATCTCGTCCAGGGTGACCGGGACGGTGGTCTCGTAGCCGAGGTGACAGTTGCCCGCCGAGTCGCCGACGAGCAGGACGGGGATGCCGGCCTCGTCGAACACGGACGCGGTCATCGCGTCGTACGCGGTCAGCATGGGCCACTTCTCGCCGCGCTCCTTGGCGGCGGCGATGTCACGGACGGTGATGCGGCGAGTGCCCTTGCCCCCGTACAGCGCTTTGCTGCCGTCGGAGGACTGCTTCTGGGCAGCCGAAAGCTGCGTCATGGGTACGGCTCCTTACGTCATCTCGAGGCGCCCTCAGTGCGTCCCCGGACCGTTTCCCATGGTGGCACTTCGCCCCGGGGAGGGCCAGAGCGCCCCCGGAGCACGGCGCCCGGTGTGGGTAAAGCCTCAGCAAGGTTTTCGATACGAGACGGTCTCGTATCGAAATGGGCCTAGGCTGGAGGGCATGACCACTCCTGCCGTCCCCGCAGCCCCCCGGATACCCGAGGCGGTGCACCGGCGTCGCTGGGCGATCCTCGGCGCGCTGATGCTCAGCCTGCTGATCGTGGTGCTGGACAACTCGATCCTGAACGTGGCGATCAAGACGATCTCCACCCCGGCACCCACCGGCCTCGGCGCCACCCAGAGCGAGCTGGAGTGGGCGATCAACTCCTACACCCTCGTCTTCGCGGGCCTGCTCTTCTCCGCCGGGCTCCTCGGCGACCGGCTCGGCCGCAAGAAGGTGCTCCTCGGCGGCCTCGCCGTGTTCGGCATCGGCTCCCTGCTCGCCGCCGAGTCCGGGTCACCCGCCCAGCTCATCGCGTTCCGCGCGCTGATGGCGCTCGGCGCCGCCTTCGTGATGCCCGCCACCCTCGCCGTGCTGATGAACGTCTTCGAGCGCGACGAGCAGCCCAAGGCGATCGGCATCTGGGCGGGCGGTGTCGGCCTCGCCATCGCGATCGGCCCGATCACCGGCGGTCTGCTCCTCGACCACTTCTGGTGGGGCTCGGTCTTCCTGGTCAACGTGCCCATCGTGATCATCGCCATCGCCCTGATGATCTGGCTGGTCCCGGACTCCCGCGACCCCAACCCCGGCCGCATCGACCCCGTCGGCGTCGTCCTCTCCGTCGTCGGCCTGGTCCTGCTGGTCTACGGCATCATCAAGGGCGGCGAACTGGCCGACTTCACCGACCCGACCGTCCTGGTGACGATCATCGCCGGGCTCGTGGTGCTCGCCGCGTTCGTCCTGTTCGAGAAGCGCAGCGACCACCCGTCGATCGACGTCACCTACTTCAAGAACAAGGTGTTCTCCGCCGCGATCGGCGCCATCGCCCTGGTCTTCTTCGCCCTCATGGGCGTCACCTTCTTCTCTGTCTTCTACACCCAGAGCGTGCGCGGCTACTCGCCCCTGGAGACCGGCCTCCTGCTGCTGCCGCTGGCCGTCGCCCAGCTGATCTTCGCGCCCCGCGCCCGGCTCGTCGTCAACCGCTTCGGCAACCGCGCCACAACCACCGGCGGCATGTTGCTCATCGCGGCCACCCTGACCGCGTTCGCCACCTTCGACGCCGACACCCCGATCTGGGTCCTGGAGGTCGTCTTCTTCGGCATGGGCGCCGGAATGGCCCACATCATGACCCCGACCAGCGTCGTCATCATGCAGGCGCTGCCCCGCGAGAAGGCCGGTTCCGCGTCCGCCCTCAGCAACACCTTCCGCCAGCTCGGCGGCGCGCTCGGCATCGCCGTCCTCGGCTCCGTCCTGTCCACGGCGTACCGCAACGGCATCGAGGGCAAGCTCGGTGTCCTCCCCGCCGGACTGCGCGACACCGCGGGCGAGTCCATCGAGGCCACCCTCGGCGTCGCCGACCGGCTCGGCCCGCGCGGCGAGGCCCTCGTCGGCTCCGCCAACGACGCCTTCCTGCACGCCATGCACGTCACCGCGCTGTGCGGGGCGGGCGTGGCCCTCATCGGCGCGCTCGTCGTCGTCCTGTTCCTCCCGGGCCGCGACGAACCGGCCCCGACCAGCCCCACGGAGGACGAACTGGTGCGCAGCGAGCAGGCGTAGCGGCCGGAGCCCGCAGCCGTACGAGCGGTCGGCGCGGCTCCGGGGGAGCGTCGGGGAGAATGCCTCCCGTAGGGGTCGTACGGGTCGTACGGGCCTACGGGTCCTGCGGGAGGCGGCGACCCGTCGCCCCGTACGACCCGTAGGCCCGTACGGCGGCGGGACCGTACGACGGAGTGACGAGGCGAGACGAGGAGCGGACGTGACGACGACAGCCGGCACCGGGTCGGCCGCGGAGCAGCCCGTCCGGGGGCGACCCCGCAGCGAGAGCGTGGAACGGGCCATCGTCGAGGCGGCGATGAGACTCCTGGAGGAGGGCGTACCGCTCGGGGAGCTGTCCATCGAGCGGATCGCCCGCACCGCCGGTGTCGGCAAGGCGACCATCTACCGCCGCTGGAGCGGCAAGGAGGAACTCTTCGTCGACGTCCTGCGGGCCGCCGAGCCCGACGACCTCGAACTCCCCGGCACCTCCCTGCGCGACGACCTCGTCGTCATGCTGGAGTCGCTGCGGCTGCGCGGCCTCGCCACCCGCTCCTCGGCCATCCTGCGCACCGTGCACGCCGAGATGAAGAGCAGCCCGCGGATCTGGGCGGCCTACCACAGCACCGTCATCGTGCCCCGCCGCGCCCTCGGCATCGAGGTGCTGCGCCGCGGCCAACTGAACGGCGAACTCCGCGCCGACGTCGACATCGACCTGCTGAACGACGTGTTCGTCGGCCCCATGCTGGTGCGCGCCATGCTCCGCCCCGACGCCGAACTGCCCGAAGGCCTCGCCGAGCAGATCGTCGACACCCTGCTCGACGGCCTGCGGCCTGTCGCCCCGTCGGAGAACGCCCCGGCGGAGAACGCCCCGGCGGAGAACGCCCCGTCGGTGAGCACCCTGCCGGAGAACGTCCCGCCGGAGAGCGCCGCGCCCGCGGAGGGGCGCCGAACACACCCGTGAATATGCGCGTTTCGTCACAGACCCCTACGGACCGGCCGCAGCCGGAACCCCGCGCGCCGCTCCGTTCGTCCTCGTGCCCGTCGGGCCGTCATGGGACGGCGGGATCGGAACCGATCATCCCCTAGGGTCGTACCCACACGGGGGAGACGGTGTGCACGGCAGTAGTGAGGCGACGGTATGGCGCAGCAGGCGTACGTGACGGAGACGGACAACGGAGGCTCGGGACCCGAGCACCGGGGAGCCCGGTTCCGTCGCCTGCTCGAACGGCTGGCGAGCCGCCTGCCGTCGGGCTGGCGCGGCGACCGGCGGATCTGGCGCCGCGGCCTGGTCGTCGCCGCCCTCGCGCTGCTGCTCGCCCTGGTGATGCTGCTGCACTCCCGCATCCCCAACCGCTTCGGCAACCTCGGCAGTCTGACGGAGACGTTCCTGCCCTGGCTGGGCGTCTTCGTCCCGCTGCTGCTGGTCCTCGCGCTGGTGCGCCGGTCGGCCACCGCGCTGATCGCGCTGATCCTCCCCGTCGCGGTCTGGCTGAACCTCTTCGGCGGGCTGATCGGCGACAAGACCGGCGGGGGCGGCGACCTCACGGTGGCCACCCACAACGTCAACGCCCAGAACCCCGACCCCGAGCGCACCGCCCGTGACGTGGCCGCCTCCGGCGCGGACGTGGTCGCGCTGGAGGAGCTGACCGAGGCGGCGGTGCCGGTCTACGAGAAGGCGCTGGCGGGGACGTACCGCTACCACTCGGTACAGGGCACGGTCGGGCTGTGGAGCAAGTACCCGCTGAGCGACATCCGGTCGGTCGACATCAAGCTCGGCTGGACCCGCGCCATGCGCGCCACCGCCGCCACCCCCGAGGGCCCGGTCGGCTTCTACGTCGCCCACCTGCCGTCGGTGCGGGTGAAGCTCCAGGCCGGGTTCACCGCCCGGCAGCGCGACAAGAGCGCCGACGCGCTCGGCGAGGCCATCGCCGCCGACCGCCTGACCCGCAAGATCCTCCTCGGCGACCTCAACGGCACGATGAACGACCGCTCCCTGAACGCCGTCACCTCCCAGATGCGCTCGGCGCAGGGCGCGGCGGGCAGCGGCTTCGGGTTCAGCTGGCCCGCGTCGTTCCCGATGGCCCGCATCGACCAGATCATGGTGACGGGCGTCGAGCCGGTGACCTCGTGGACGCTGCCGCGCACCGCCAGCGACCACCTGCCGGTCGCCGCCCGTGTGAAGGTCACCACACCGTAACCTCCCGGAATACCGCAGCGGGGAGACTTTGTTTCGCAGTTGAACATACGATGGGTGGCGTCCCCGTCCGTCGTGCCGTTCCGCCTGCCCGTCTCCGCCCGGAGACGCGCCCTGTCTCCTCCGTCCCCTCCCCGCTGCGAAAGGCCCGTCCGTCATGCCTCTGGCCCTGCTCGCCCTGGCCGTGGGTGCCTTCGGTATCGGCACCACCGAGTTCGCGATGATGGGCCTGCTGCCCGACGTCGCCGACGACCTCGGCATCTCCATACCCGCGGCGGGCCACCAGGTCTCCGCGTACGCGCTCGGCGTCGTCATCGGCGCCCCGCTGCTCGCCGCCGTCACCGCCCGGATGTCCCGCCGTACCGTCCTCATCGGCCTGATGGCCCTCTTCGTCGCGGGCAACGTCCTCTCCGCCCTCGCGCCCGACGCGAACTGGCTGCTCGCGGCACGCCTGCTCAGCGGACTCCCGCACGGCGCCTTCTTCGGCGTGGGCGCGGTGGTCGCCACCACCCTGGTCGCCCCCGAACGCAAGGCCCGCTCGGTGTCGTTGATGTTCCTCGGCCTCACCGTCGCCAACGTCGCGGGCGTCCCCGTCGCCACCCTCGTCGGCCAACACCTCGGCTGGCGGGCCACGTTCCTCGGCGTCGGCGTGATCGGCCTGGCGGCGATCGCGTCGCTGGCGCTGCTGATCCCCGGGGAGAAGCGGGAGGTTGAGGGCGCGGGTGCGGAGGCCGGTGCTGGTGCCGGTGCCGACGGCGGCCGGGGTGCCGGGGCCGGCGGGGCCCCGGTGGCGGCCGGTCTGCGCGGCGAACTGGCCGCGCTGCGCTCGCTGCCGGTGTGGCTGGCCCTGGGCACGACGGTCGCGGGCTTCGGCGCGCTCTTCGCCGCGTACAGCTACATCACGCCGATGCTGACCGACGCGGCGGGCTACGCCGACTCGACGGTCACCGTGCTGCTGTCGCTGTTCGGCGTCGGCGCGACGATCGGCAACCTGCTGGGCGGCCGCCTCGCGGACCACACGATGCGCGGCACGCTCTTCGGTGGCCTGACGGCGCTGGTCGTCGTCCTGGCCCTGTTCCCGGTCCTCATGGCGACGCAGTGGAGTGCGGCGCTGGCCGTGATCCTCCTGGGCGTCGCGGCCTTCGCCACCGGCTCCCCCCTCCAGCTCATGGTCATGGAGAAGGCGTCCTCCGCCCCCTCCCTCGCCTCCTCCGCCAACCAGGCGGCCTTCAACCTCGCCAACGCGGGCGGCGCCTGGGTCGGCGGCCTCGCCCTGGCCGCGGGCCTCGGCGCGACCTCCCCGGCGGTCGCCGGAGCGGGCCTCGCGGTCCTGGGCCTGGGGGTCGCCGGAACGGCGTGGGCGGTGGACCGCCGCAGGGCGGCGGCCGACGCGCCGGGCGCCGCGGGTCCGTCGCCCTTCCCGGAGGCCCGCGTGGTCGCGGGAGCACTGCCGGGCGTGGCGGCCGAGGTGGCGGTGGACGCGGAGGGGGAGACGGTACGGGGGTGAGCGGGGCGGGGGCGCGCTGCGCGCCCCGGCCGATGAGGATTGGGCCAGCGCCGAGCAGGTGGAAGACGTGATCGACATGCTGGCGGCGGTGGGCCCGACGCTCGGCCGTCCACTGGTCGATCGGATCAAGGGCTCCGACAATCATCATGTGAAGGAGCTGAGACCGGGCTCATCCGGAGGCAGCGAGATCAGAATCCTCTTCGCTTTCGATCCGGTGCGCCGCGCGGTCCTTCTGGTGGCAGGGGACAAGTCCGGTAACTGGCAGCGCTGGTACGACGTGAACGTTCCGATCGCCGAAGCGCGGTACCGGGCGCACGTGAATGATCTTGGAGTCAGGGAGTACGAATGAGCGCAGTCGAGTGGGACGAGGTCAAGCGTCAGGCGCGCGAGCGGCGTGCAGCCGCCGGACTGCCGGTGCGCTCGACCCGGGAGAAGCGGGCGGCCATGGACAGGCTGACCGCGGAGGTGCGTGCGCACAGGCTCGCCGAAGTCCGACGGGAACAGGCGCTGACCCAGCGCCAGGTGGCCTCCTCCATGGGAGTCTCGGCGCCTCGCGTCTCCGCGATCGAGCACGGCGAACTCGACCGGACCGAGGTGGCGACGCTCCGGGCGTACGTGGAGGCGTTGGGCGGCCGTCTGCGTGTGGTCGCGGACTTCGGGGACGCGGAGTACACGGTGGCGTGAACCGACGGGGCCCCGGGGAGACGGTACGGAGGCCGAACCGCGCCGTAGCCCACCCGGCCCGGAGGCTTTCGTGCTCCTCTTCCCTTGTCCGGTAAGGGTGTTGGAGGATGCGCGCATGAATCAGCATGCGACGGGACCGACCGGGCCGACGGCCGACGCGGCGACCGCGTACCTCACGTCCCTCCAGGCCCGGCTGACGGCCGACCGCTGCACGGTGACCTCGTCGCAGTGGAACGACCACCCGGTCCTGATCGGCAGCCGCGCCGACCGCAAGGTCCGCTGGTTCGGCACGAAGGCCCAGCTGTTCGTCTTCGCGGCGGCCGTCCCCGAGGTCGACCTGAACGCGCTCGGCGAGTTCAGCGCGTGGGCGATGCGCTACGCCAAGAACCTCCGCGGCGGCATCCCCGGCGCCCGCAACGCCGCCCTGGTCCTCCCCGCCCTGGTCAGCGCCCGCGTCCACCCCGAGGCGTCCCAGTGGGCCGCCCAGGACGCCCGCATCCTCGACACCACCCTGATCAGCCGCCCCCTCACGATCGAGACCACCCCGACCACGACCCGCACGACGATGTACCGGGGCCGCATCGCGTGGGGCGGCATGTTCACGGGGCATGTACTGGAGAAGGCGGCGCTGTACTTCCCGTGAACCACGTCGGTGCGGCCCGTTCCGGTCCGGTGAGTTCACGCCGAGCCTGATCGCGGTCAGCCACGCACTCAGGATCGGGTACCCAGGAGGACCTGACCGCCGTGCTTCAGGCCGCCGTTCGGGGGGTCTGCTCTTTCACGCGGCCCTCCCACGCCCCGACACAGCGGGTGAGGTCGTCCGAGAGGCAGACGTGGAACCGGCGGGGCGGGTCGGTGACCGTGGCCATGTACACCCGCGTGTCTCCCGCGTCGTGGAGCTCGTCCACCGCCTGAGCCAGGCTCTCCAGCCGACCCGGATCACCCCCTCCGGTCTCCACCAGTACGTCCAGCCGTCCGCACCAGATCGCCCACAACGTACGGGCCGAGGCCGTATGCGCGGGGACCTCCCACCGCGCGCCCGACAGCAGAGCGGCCAGGGCCGCGGGCCCGCTGAGGGAGCCGTCCTGGGCCAGCGCAGACCTCAACGCCTCGAAGGTCATATCTCCGCCCTCGGGTTTGGTCTTGGCGCTCAGAACCCGTCGCCCCATCCGAAAGTGACGTTGTACGCGCGCTGGAGTGCGTGTCGTCCGTGGTCCCCGTCGGCGTGGGCCCATACGAGGGCTGTGGAGAACCAGAGCAGAAAGACTCCGCCGACGACGCCCAGAGCGACCAGCTTCCCGTTCCAGCCGAGGAGCACCAGGGCGATGGTCACGATGGCCACGCCGAGGTGGGCTCCCCGCGAGTCGAGCGGCGCAGCCTTGCGTGTCTCTCGGCGTTCGGCCCGCTCCGCGGCGAAGCGTTCCTCCCGGACAGACTGCGGTTCGTTCTCGTCGAAGTTCACTTCATCCCCCCTGGCCCCGACGCTACATGGCCCCGGACCACGTCGGCAGGGGAGCGCAGACAGGAGCTGTCAGTGGTGTCGGGGACCATAGGAGGCATGACTGATCAGCAGTACGCGCGGCTTGCCGCCGAGTGGCTTTCCGGTGGTCTTGTCGCGCGCTGGACGGCGCTCCTGCGGCCGTGCGTACGTCTTCGGGTCGCCGTCGGCGGGGAGGAGGCCGTGGCGGTCCTCGGGGGGAGTCCGGAGCTTCCGGGCGGGGTCGGCTGGCCCGAGTGGGACGGGTACGGGCCGCTGTCCTTCGTCGCGTCGGTGCGGTGTGACGCGCTGCCTCGCGCGGGGCTGCCGGAGGCGTTCCCGACGGCGGGGACGCTGCTCTTCTTCCACTTCGACAGCCGGGCGGACGAGGACGCCTTCGTCTCGGTCGACGATCCGGAGAGCTGGGCGGGGGCCCGGGTGGTGTACGTCCCTCAGGGGACGCCGGTCGCTCCGGTCGACACGCCTCCGGAGATCGAGGCCTTCCCCCGCGTGGCGCTCGCCGCCGATGTCGAGGAGAGCGCTCCTGACCTGGGGCTCCCCCAGGCGCGGCGGGCCCTGCTCGGCGACGACCGGCACTGGCCTCATCCCCGGGACACCCCGGCCGAACTCAAGCCGTTCCTGCGGGCGTTCCGGCGGCTGCGTACCCGGATCGGGCACCAGGTCGGCGGACACGCGCTGCCCGTCCAGGGGCCGGTGGAGTACGACATCGCCGGGGGGACGGCCGCCGCCGAGGGAGGCCTTCACGCGGAGGGCGGTCGGTTCCTGGACCGGGAAGCCGAACGCTGGGTCCTGCTCACCCAGTTCAGCAGCGACGGCAGCGCCAGGACGACCTCCCCGGACGACGGCACCCTCTACTGGCTGATCCGCCCCGAGGACCTCGCCGCCCGCCGGTTCGACCGGGCACGGCTCACCGTGCAGTGCTGAACGGCGCCCTCCCCCCGCGCACCGGGGCGGCCGGTCACCCTTCCCGTGACCGACCGCCCCTGCCGCGCGCCTCCCCCGTCGCGCCGCGCCACGCGTACTGCGGCGCCCGCGGACTACGGCGCCCCGCGCGCTATTTCCGCCGGTACGACTCCACGTAGCCCGGCCGCGGGCTGCCGACGCCGGTCACCGGGTCGTAGCCCTTCACCGCCGACAGGGAGCTGTCCTTGCCGAGGCTGCGGACCGACGTGAGAAGGCCCTCCGTCGCGTCGTGCGAGTTGGCGTAGTCGACACGGACCACCGCCAGCGGGGACGACGTGCGCGGGGTGTCCGTGACGTCGTGGTAGGACTTCGAGTCGTAACGGGCGTAGATCGCCGGGTTGGCGAAGCCGAGGGCCCGGCCGCGGGCCTGCTGGGCGAGGGCCTGGACGCCCGCGATGACCGGCGCCGCGAGCGACGTGCCGCCGATGCGGTACTCGGAGTAGCGCTGGCTGCCGTCCGCGAAGGTCTGCGTCTGGCCCACCAGGAAACCGGTGTTGGGGTCGGCGATCGCCGCGATGTCCGGGACGACCCGGTTGCCCGCCGCGTTGTTGGCCCGCGCCAGCGCGGCGGGGACCACCTTCCGCTGGTAGTACGGCTGCGGCACCGTACGGCTGGTCCCGCCGCCCGCGCCCGAGGTGAACGCGCCCGGGAAGTCCGTCCAACTGCGGCCGTCCGCCGACAGGTTGGCCTTGTCCGTGCCCCAGCCGGTCTCCCACAGGTAGGAGTCGCCCTTGCCGACGGCCAGCGAGGTCCCGCCGACCGCCGTCACCCACGCCGAGTTGGCCGGGGTGTCCACCTGCTTGGTGCCGCTGCTCGCGACCTCGTCGCCGTCGTCGCCGGACGAGAAGTAGAAGCCGATGCCCTCGACGGCGCCGAACTGGAACACCTGGTCGTAGGCGGCGGCCAGGTCCGGCGTCTGGTTGGCCTCGATGTCGCCCCACGAGTTGGAGACGATGTCGGCCAGGTGGTTGTCGACGATCTTGCTGAGCGAGTCGAGGAGGTCGTCGTCGTAGCAGGACGCGGCGCCGACGTACGTGACGTCCGCGGCCGGGGCCAGCGCGTGCACCGCCTCCACGTCGAGGGTCTCCTCGCCGTACCAGCCCGCCGCCCCGCACTCCTCCGTACGCGTGTAGTCACCCGGCAGGACCTGGCTCAACTGCCCGGTCTTCCAGGCCGCGTCGCCGTGCTTGCGGGCGTAACTCGCCACGTCGTAGGCGAGCGTGGGGGAGGCGTACGCATCGGTGATCGCGATCCGCACGCCCTTGCCGGTCCGGCTGCCCGCGCCGTAAGCGGCCCGCAACTGGCGCCCCGTGTAGCCCCGTACCGCGTACGGCAGACGCTTGCCGTTCGCCTTCGGCAGGTCCCGCGCGACCTTCGAGCCGTGGTACGTCGAGAACGGGCCCGCGTTCTTGAACACCTCGTCCGGCGGCGGGAGCTGCTCCTTCGCCGAGGCCCGGTGCGGGGCGTTGTCCAGGCCCGTCACCGTGAGGACGGCACCGTCCAGACCGGCGGGCGCGGACGCCGACGCCGACGGGGCGCGGTAGGTCCGGCCGCTCTTGGTGTAGTTGTGCAGCTGCGTGCCGAACGCCTTCTCGGCGGCGGCGACTTCGCCGCTCACCGCGACGTAGCGGCGGGTGGTGGCCGTCACCTTCAGTCCGGCGCCGGTCAGCCAGGCCTTCACCGCCGCCACCTGCGCCGGGCTCGCGCCGAAGCGGGCCTGCGCCTGCGCGGCGGACAGGTAGGAGCCGTACGCGGCGGACGCCGGGTCGGACACGGCGCGCGCGTAGGCGGCGAGGCCCGCCGCGTCCCGGCCCGCGAGGTAGACGCGGGCGGAGACCGGCGCGGTGTCCGCGGTCGCGCCCCGGTCGGCCTTCGCGGTGGCCCAGGCGGGCCGGGTGCCCGTCAGGGTGTCGCGGGCCGGACCGGGCGCGGCGTGCGCGGCCGGTATGCCGAACGCCAGCGCGCCGGCGAGCAGGGGCAGGGTCGCTGCCAGGCTCGTCGCGGCGCGCAGCGCGGCGCGGTTGGATCTCATGGGACCCCCTGGGAGTGGTTCGTCGCCGGTCGGTCACCGACGGTCGCCACTCTGGCGATGATCCGTTCATGTCAGGGGAAACCCGAGGCCAAGAAGAACCCCATCCACCCCAAGAAGCCCCCAAGTCACTCCGGTGTGCGGAGGATTGGGGGCTCGTGGGGGAAATCGTCCGCTACGGGCCGACGTGACGCCCGTACGGGCCACGGGGCCACGCCCACCAAGTCGGGCCACGCCCACGAAGGCGGGGTCACGCCCACGCCCCCTGCGCGCGGCGCCACGCGCCACGGACGAGGCGCCACGTCCTACGAACGCGGCGCCGCGCCCCGCTCCTTGAGCAGGTCCGCCATCAACTGGAGTTCCGACTGCTGGGCCTCCACCATGCCCTGCGCCAGCCGCTTCTCCACGCCCACCGTGCACCGCTCCACACAGCCCTCGGCCATGTGGATGCCGCCCTTGTGGTGGTCGGTCATCAACTGGAGGAAGAACACCTCCGCCTGACGGCCGTTCAGCTCGCCCAGTTTCTTCATCTCGGCGTCCGTCGCCATGCCCGGCATCAGCGCGCCGTCCTCGCCGGAGGCCATGCCCGCCATGTCCATCCAGGCCATCGGCTCCTTCGCCGACACCTTCGGCAGACCCCACAGATCCAGCCAACCGATCATCATGCCGCGCTGGTTGGCCTGCGTCTGCGCGATGTCGTACGCGAGGCGCCGCACGTCCACGTCCTTCGTGCGGTCGCGCACGATGTACGACATCTCGACCGCCTGCTGGTGGTGGATCGCCATGTCCCGCGCGAAACCGGCGTCCGCCGACTCGGCCGCCGGGACGTCGGAGCCGTTGTCCCCGGCGACGGAGTAACTGATCGCGCCCGCCGCGACGAGCACCCCCGCCGCGGCCACGGCGACTCCCGCGTACCTCACTGCGGCAGACCGCCCGTGCACGCGGCGCCCGGCTCCGGCGTCTGCTCACCCTGCACGTACTTCTGGAAGAACGTGTCCACGTTCTTGTCGTCCGCCCCGGTCACCGTCCGCTGGTGCCCCCACGCGGTCAGCATGATCGGGTCGGCCTGGTCCTCGACCGGGCTCATCAGCGTGTACGGCGTCTTCTTCACCTTCGCCGCCAGCGCGTCCACGTCGGCCTTCGGGGCCTTACTGTTGTACGTCACCCACACCGCGCCGTGCTCCAGCGAGTGCACCGCGTTCACGTTGTTGAGGGCCTTGGTGTAGACGTCGCCGTTGCAGTTCATCCAGGCCTGGTTGTGGTCACCGCCGACCGGGGGCTCCACCGGGTACTTCACCGTCTTGGCGACGTGGGTGCGTCCCAGGGTGCCCTTCCACGTCTTCACCCCGTCCGCGCCGGTCACGAACTTGCCCGCGGTCTTGCCGTCGGCGGCGGCCGAGTCGTCGTCGGACTGCGACTGCACGAGGAAGACGGTGCCCGCGACGAGACCGGCGACCACGACGACGCTCGCGGTGATCGTGAGGATGCGGTTGCGCCGCTCACGCGCCTGCTCGGCACGCCGCATCTCCGCTATGCGCGCCTTGCGCGCCGCGTTGTCGTTCTTCTTGGCGGAACCCATGGGGTCTGTCCTTCGGTGAAAGGGCGGGCGGTGGGGGGCGGTGCGGTCGGACCCTGGGATGCGGGAGGGGGAGTGGTGCGGGTGAGGCGGGCGGGTCGACTTCTTCGGGTCAACAGATCGTAATAGGGGAGAGGCGAAAAGACGTAGGCAGGTCACGGCCAAGGCGGGCCCCGGGAACCGGTCGGGAGACGGCCCGGAGGCGGGCAGGGCGGCGGGCCGGGGCGGACCGGCGGCGCGTCCGGGCGGGGGAGGCGTTACGCCCGTCGCCCCGAGCGGGCAAGATGGGCGACAGGAGTGTCCCGAGCGGTACACCTGCCGTACCCGAGGCGTTCACCGCGCGGTCGGCCGGACGATCAAGGTGCGCAACGCGCACGAAACGGTGTTGTGGTGGGATGCTCAGGTGCCCGACCGCCTCCCGCGCGCGGGGAGATCAGGCGGCCTGACCAGCAAGGATGGGGAAGCGGAAGATGGACAAGCAGCAGGAGTTCGTGCTCCGGACCTTGGAGGAGCGCGACATCCGGTTCGTACGCCTGTGGTTCACGGACGTGCTGGGCTTCCTCAAGTCCGTCGCCGTGGCCCCCGCCGAACTTGAACAGGCGTTCGACGAAGGCATCGGTTTCGACGGCTCCGCCATCGAGGGCTTCGCCCGTGTGTACGAATCCGACATGATCGCCAAGCCGGACCCGTCCACCTTCCAGGTCCTGCCCTGGCGCGCCGAGGCCCCCGGCACCGCCCGCATGTTCTGCGACATCCTCATGCCGGACGGCTCCCCGTCCTTCGCGGACCCGCGCTACGTCCTCAAGCGCGCCCTCGCCCGCGCCTCCGACCTGGGCTTCACCTTCTACACCCACCCCGAGATCGAGTTCTTCCTGCTGAAGGACCGCCCCCTCGACGGCTCCCGCCCCACCCCCGCCGACAACTCCGGCTACTTCGACCACACCCCGCAGAACATCGGCATGGACTTCCGCCGCCAGGCGATCACCATGCTGGAGTCGATGGGCATCTCGGTCGAGTTCTCGCACCACGAGGGCGCCCCCGGCCAGCAGGAGATCGACCTGCGGTACGCCGACGCGCTCTCCACCGCCGACAACATCATGACGTTCCGCCTGGTCATGAAGCAGGTCGCGCTGGAGCAGGGCGTGCAGGCCACGTTCATGCCGAAGCCGTTCTCCGAGCACCCCGGCTCCGGCATGCACACCCACCTCTCCCTCTTCGAGGGCGACCGCAACGCCTTCTACGAGTCCGGGTCGGAGTACCAGCTCTCCAAGGTCGGCCGCTCCTTCATCGCGGGCCTGCTCAAGCACGCCGCCGACATCTCGGCCGTCACCAACCAGTGGGTCAACTCCTACAAGCGCATCTGGGGCGGCTCCGAGCGCACCGCGGGCGCGGGCGGCGAGGCCCCCTCGTACATCTGCTGGGGCCACAACAACCGCTCCGCGCTGGTCCGCGTGCCCATGTACAAGCCCGGCAAGACCGGCTCGGCCCGCATCGAGGTCCGCTCCCTCGACTCCGGCGCCAACCCCTACCTCGCGTACGCCATGCTGCTCGCCGCCGGTCTCAAGGGCGTCGAGGAGGGCTACGAGCTGCCGCCGGGCGCCGAGGACGACGTCTGGGCCCTCTCCGACGCCGAACGCCGCGCGATGGGCATCGAGCCCCTCCCGCAGAACCTCGGCGAGGCCCTCAACCTCATGCAGCGCAGCGACCTCGTCGCCGAGACCCTCGGCGAACACGTCTTCGACTTCTTTCTCCGCAACAAGCGCCAGGAGTGGGAGGAGTACCGCTCCGAGGTCACCGCGTTCGAACTGCGGAAGAACCTGCCGGTGCTGTAGCCGGTCCCGGCCGGTCGGGGTCTCCCGGCCGGCCGACGTCGGCTCCCGGCGGACCGCCCTGGGCAGCCACCCCGCCGCCCACTACCTTCTCCCGCATGAGTGCGACGACCAGCTCCCTGATCATCGGCATCGTGGGTATTCTCGGGACCCTTTTCTCCGGTGTGCTGTCCCATCGGTCCGCGATGCGGGCCAAGAAGATGGAGCTGGATCACGTCGTCCAGCAGGCCCGTGAGCAGCGGACGGACGAGCGGTTCACCGCTGATCTGGAGATGCGGCGGGCCTCGTACGGGGAACTCAACCGCGCGCTGCGCGACTACTACTCGGATCTGCGGCTGGCGTTGCAGGCGCTGGAGCGCGGGCGGGCCGTGGGGGAGCTGCGGGAGCGGATGACCGAGGGGCGGGCGGGTGTCCGTGCCGCGTACGCCGCCGCGCAGATGACCGCCTCGGACACCGTGCTCCGCCCCGTCGGCGACCTGGTGCAGCTGCTGCACCACCTCTACAACCACCTCGTGCTGCACGGCGACGGGGAGGCGGCGGACGACGCGGACCCCCTCGACGCGCTGCGTGGCAGCCTCGACCGGGCCTCGGAGAAGCTCTACGAGACCCGGCAGATCATGCGCGCCGACCTCGGCCTCACCACCGCCCCACCGGACCGGCCCCAGGGGTACGGCGTCGTCGGCTAGGCCGTCCCCCGCGCGGGGCGCCGGGCAGGAGAGCGCGGCGACGAGCGCGGGGGACGGCCGGGAGCGGGCAGGGAAACCGGTGGGGCCGGGCGGCTATCCGGTGGCCTGGGACGCCAGCAGCTCGTGAAGCGGCTCCGTCGCCCGGCGGCGGTACTCCTGGATCGCCCAGCCGTTGCCGTCCGGGTCCTTGAAGTACATGAACGTCGCGCCGTCGTCCGGGGTGTACTGGACCGGCTCCGTGACCTCCAGGCCGCGCTCGACCAGCTCGGCGTGGGCCGCCTTGATGTCGGTCACGCACAGTTGCAGGCCCTGGTAGGAGCCGGGGGCCGGGCGGGGACCGTCCATGGTGTCCCACAGGCTGTCGCCCAGTGCGATCGAACAGCCCGAGCCCGGCGGCGTGAGCTGCACGATCCGCATGCCCGGCATCACCTCCTGGTCGATGTCCACGTGGAAACCGGCCTTGTCGCGGTAGAAGTCGCGGGCCCGGTCGATGTCACTCACCGGCAGCGGGATCACTTCGAGCGTGTACTGCATGGACGGGTCCTCCAAGTCGGCGTCGACCGGCCCCGGTCCGCCCGGGGCGGCGGCGGTCGGGCGAGGCGCCGTCGGGTCTGGCCGGACGGCTCCCCCTCACCGAAGCCGAAAACCGGGCGGTCCGCCACCGAGACGTGGGAAGCGTGCACCGGAGCGTGATGGTCCGGAAACCGCCCCCGACCGGTTCCCTGCCCCCGACCGGCCTGCCCCCCGACCGGTTCCCCGCCCCCCTGACCGGTTCCCCGCCCCACCACGGAGCCCGCCCCCACCACCCGAGCTACGCTCATTGCGTACGACCTTGATCCGGACCTTGACCCGACAGGAGGACCGGCGATGACGGCGCCCGGACGCAGAAGCAGCACCTTCACCCGGCTGCTGCGGCACGGTTTCACCGACGCCTCCGCCGCCGAACGCCTCCTCGACGGCGCCGAGCTGTCCGAGGTGCGCAACGACCCCGTCCTGCTGGAGGCCCTGGGCCGCACCGCCGACCCCGACCTCGCCCTGCACGGCCTGGTCCGTCTCCTGGAGGCCCAGCCCGGCGCCACGGCCCGCCGCGAACTGCTCGACACGGTGATCGCGGCCAAGCCGCTGCGCGACCGCCTGCTCGGGGTGCTCGGCGCCTCCGCCGCCCTCGCCGACCACCTCGCCCGGCACCCGCGTGACTGGGAGGCCCTCGTCACGTACGAGCCACGCGACCTCCACCCCGGGGTGGAGGAGTTCGAACGCGGCCTCGCCGACGCCGGTGACCCGGTCGCCCTGCGCGTCTCCTACCGGCGCTGCCTGCTCTCCATCGCCGCCCGCGACGTCTGCGGCACCACCGACGTCGCGCAGACCGCCGCCGAACTGGCCGACCTCGCCACCGCCACCCTGCGCGCCGCGCTCGCCCTGGCCCGCGCCGACGCCCCCGACGACGCCGCCCAGTGCCGGCTCGCCGTCATCGCGATGGGCAAGTGCGGCGGCCACGAACTGAACTACGTCTCCGACGTCGACGTCATCTTCGTCGGCGAGGCCGTCGACGGCGCCGACGAGGGCAAGGCGCTGCGCGCCGCCACCAAGCTCGCCTCGCACATGATGCGGATCTGCTCCGAGACCACCGTCGAGGGCTCCATCTGGCCCGTCGACGCCAACCTCCGCCCCGAGGGCCGCAACGGCCCCCTGGTCCGCACCCTCAGCAGCCACCTCGCCTACTACCAGCGCTGGGCCAAGACCTGGGAGTTCCAGGCCCTGTTGAAGGCCCGCCCGGTCGCGGGCGACCTCACGCTCGGCGCCGAGTACGTGGCCGCCGTCGAGCCGCTGGTGTGGCAGGCCGCCGAGCGGGAGAACTTCGTCACCGACGTGCAGAAGATGCGCCGCCGCGTCGTCGAGAACATCCCCGCCGCCGAGATCGACCGCGAGCTGAAGCTCGGCCCCGGCGGCCTGCGGGACGTCGAGTTCGCCGTGCAGCTCCTCCAGTTGGTGCACGGCCGGGCCGACGCCTCCCTGCGCAGCGGCACCACCCTCGACGCCCTCAGGGCCCTCGCCGCGGGCGGCTACGTGGGCCGCGCCGACGCCGTCCAGCTCGACGAGGCGTACCGCTTCCTGCGCTCCATGGAGCACCGCATCCAGCTCTACCGGCTGCGCCGCACCCACCTCGTCCCCGAGGCCGAGGGCGACCAGCGGCGCCTGGGACGCTCGTTGGGCCTGCGCAGCGACCCGGTGACCGAGCTGAACCGGGAGTGGAAGCGGCACGCCTCCGTCGTCCGGCGGCTCCACGAGAAGCTGTTCTACCGGCCGTTGCTCGACTCCGTCGCCCAACTCGCCTCCGGCGAGACCCGGTTGAGCACGGCCGCCGCCCGCGAGCGGCTGGTCGCCCTCGGCTACGCAGACCCCGCCGCCGCGCTGCGCCACCTGGAGGCGCTGGCCTCCGGCGTCACCCGCAAGGCCGCCATCCAGCGCACCCTGCTGCCCGTGCTGCTCGGCTGGTTCGCGGACTCCGCCGACCCGGACGCGGGCCTCCTCAACTTCCGCAAGGTCTCCGACGCGCTCGGCAAGACCCCCTGGTACCTGCGGCTGCTGCGCGACGAGGGCGCCGCCGCCGAGAACCTCGCCCGCGTCCTGTCGGCCGGGCGGCTCGCCCCCGACCTGCTGATGCGCGCCCCCGAGGCGGTCGCCCTGCTCGGCGACGGCGACGGCGGCACCGGCGGGCTCACCCCGCGCGGCCGGGCCCACCTGGAGCAGGAGGTCCTCGCCGCGGTCCGCCGCGCGTCCACCGCCGAACAGGGCGTGACCGCCGCGCGCGGGGTCCGCCGCCGCGAACTGTTCCGTACGGCCGCCGCCGACATCGTCGGCTCCTACGGCACCGAGAGCCAGCCCGCCGAGGCCGACCAGGGCGCGCTCGTCGACCTGGTCGGCGCCGCGGTCTCCGACCTCACGGCCGCGACCCTGGCCGGGACGCTGCGCGCCGTGGTCCGCGAGGGCTGGGGCGACACCCTGCCCACCCGCTTCGCCATCATCGGCATGGGCCGCTTCGGCGGCCACGAACTGGGCTACGGCTCCGACGCCGACGTCCTCTTCGTGCACGCGCCGCGCGAGGGAGCGGACGAGCAGGAGGCCGCCCGCGCCGCCGGCACCGTCGTGTCGGAGATACGGCGCCTGCTCCAGCTGCCCAGCGCCGACCCGCCGCTCCTCATCGACGCCGACCTCCGCCCGGAGGGCAAGTCCGGGCCGCTGGTGCGGACGTTGCCCTCCTACGCCGCCTACTACCGCCGCTGGTCCCTCGGTTGGGAGTCCCAGGCCCTGCTACGGGCCGAACCCGTCGCCGGGGACGAGGAGTTGGGGCGAGAGTTCGTCGAACTGATCGACCCGCTGCGCTACCCGCCCGCCGGACTCGGCGACGACGCCGTCCGGGAGATACGGCGGCTGAAGGCGCGCATGGAGTCGGAGCGGATGCCGCGCGGCGCCGACCCCAAGCTGCACACCAAGCTCGGTCCGGGCGGCCTCTCGGACGTCGAGTGGACCGTGCAGCTCCTCCAGCTCCGGCACGGGGCGCGGGAGCCGGGCCTGCGGACCACCCGCACGCGGGCCGCGCTCGCCGCCGCCCACGCCTGCGGGCTGCTCTCCGAGGAGGACACCGCGACGCTGGACGAGGCCTGGGTGCTGGCCACCCGCGTCCGCAACGCGGTGATGCTGGTGCGCGGCCGCGCCGGGGACACCTTCCCCTCCGACCCGCGCGAGCTGGCCGCCGTCGGCCGCTACCTCGGCTACGGCCCCGGCCGTGTCGGCGACATGCTCGACGACTACCGCCGCACCGCCCGCCTCGCCCGCCAGGTCGTCGACACCCACTTCTACGGCGACCGGCCCTGAGAACGCCCCGCAGGCCGGGACGCCCCCCGGCGGGGCCCGCCGACAGGCTCTACGACTCCGACGGCCGGAGCGTCCGCCGGGCCCCCGGCCCAGGGGGGATCTTCGGCAGGGCGTACGGCAGGGCGCCGTACCAGAGGCGGGCGACGGTGAAGCCGAAGGCGAGGCAGAGCACGCCGCCGACCGCGTCCAGCCAGAAGTGGTTGGCGGTGGCGACGATCACCACCAGGGTGGCCACCGGGTAGAGCAAACCCAGCACCCGTACCCACGGGACCGAGGCCAGCGCGAAGAGCGTGAGACCGCACCACAGCGACCAGCCGATGTGCATCGACGGCATCGCGGCGTACTGGTTCGACATGCTCTTCAGGTCACCGGAGGCCATCGACCCCCAGGTCTCGTGGACGACGACCGTGTCGACGAAGTCGGTGTGGTTCATCAACCGCGGGGGAGCGAGCGGATACAGGTAGTAGCCGACCAGGGCCACGGCGGTCGTCGCGAAAAGGGCGAGCCGGGCCGCCGCGTACCGGCCGGGCTGGGTGCGGTACAGCCACACGAGGACACCGAGCGTCACCACGAAGTGCAGGGTGGCGTAGTAGTAGTTCATGCCGACGATGAGCCAAGTCACCGAGTTCACGGCATGGTTCACGGACAGCTCGAACGCGAGCCCGAGATGGTGCTCGGTCCGCCAGATCCAGTCGGCGTTGCGCAGCGCCTCGGCCTTCTGCTCGGGCACCGCGTTGCGGATCAGGGAGTACGTCCAGTAACTCACCGCGATCAGCAGGATCTCGAACCAGAGGCGCGGCCGTCGCGGGGTGCGCAGCCGCCGCGCCCGCTCCGTCAGACGCACCCGCAACGGGGCCGTGACGGGCTGCGAACGGCCCTGGTCACGGCCTTCCGGTGGCGTCACGGTCGAATCACCCATGGACACAGAGTCTGCCAGAAAAGCCATCTGCCCCGATCATCCCCCGGTGCCGTCCGACCCGCATGTTCTCCTCCGGGCAGACGCCTGGGGCCTAGACCGGGAGGAGTCAGGGAGGAGGGCGAGCGCTCTCAGGGGCGCGTGCGGTCCCCCGGCGCGGACGCCGTCGAACCGCGGACCACCAGCTCCGGCATGAACACGAACTCGCTGTGCGGGGCCGGGGTGCCGCCGACCTCTTCCAGGAGGGTGCGTACGGCCGCCTGTCCCATCGCGGGGACCGGCTTGCGGATCGTGGTCAGGGGCGGGTCGGTGAACGCGATCAGCGGGGAGTCGTCGAAGCCGACCACCGACACGTCCGTCGGCACGTCGAGGCCGCGCTGGCGGACCGCCCGTATCGCGCCCAGCGCCATCATGTCGCTGGCGCAGACGACCGCCGTGCAGCCGCGGTCGATCAGGGCCGCCGTCGCGGCCTGCCCGCCCTCCAGCGTGTACAGAGAGTGCTGGACGAGATCCGCCTCGACGGTCTCCGCGTCCAGGCCGAACTGGTCCTGCATGGCCCGGACGAAGCCCTCGATCTTGCGCTGGACCGGCACGAACCGCTTCGGCCCGAGGGCCAGCCCGATCCGGGTGTGCCCGAGCGAGGCGAGGTGGGTCACCGCGAGGGTCATCGCCGCCCGGTCGTCGGGGGAGATGAACGGCGCCTGCACCTTGGGGGAGAAGCCGTCGACCAGGACGAACGGCACGCCCTGCGCCCGCAGCTGCTCGTAGCGCTGGGTGTCGGCGGTGGTGTCCGCGTGCAGGCCGGAGACGTAGATGATCCCGGCGACGCCGCGGTCCACCAGCATCTCGGTCAGCTCGTCCTCGGTGGAGCCGCCCGGCGTCTGGGTGGCGAGCACCGGCGTGTAGCCCTGGCGGGTCAGTGCCTGCCCGATGACCTGCGCCAGGGCGGGGAATATCGGGTTCTCCAGCTCCGGCGTGATCAGCCCGACGAGGCCCGCGCTGCGCTGCCGCAGCCGCACCGGGCGCTCGTAGCCGAGGACGTCCAGGGCGGCGAGCACGGACTGGCGGGTGGTGGCGGCGACGCCCGGCTTCCCGTTGAGGACGCGGCTGACGGTCGCTTCGCTCACACCCGCCTGAGCGGCGATGTCGGCAAGCCGTGTGGTCACGGGATGCGACTGTACCGGCCAGGTGTCTCCTTGCCCACCAATCCGGCGCCGGGGACGACCCGTTGGGCGGCCGCGGCCTGGCTGCTGGGTCATCGCGCTCCCTCGGGAAAGTGACGGCAAGACCTTGCAGAGTCTTCCACAACCCGCTCCACCCTGCTCCGCCCTTGTAAAACAAGCGTCTCACGACGGTCGCCGGGAGGTCACACGCGGATAACTTCGGTGATCCCTTGCACTTTTTTTCTGCAAGGTCTTTCGCAACGCTTACAGCGCTGTTACGTTCACGTCGCCCGGCGGCGGCAACGGCGCAGTCGGCAAGTCGACAGAGCCGGCGGACGGGGCCGGCCTCTGTAGCTACACGGGCTTTCACCCTCAAGGAGAAACACATGCGGCGTGGCATAGCGGCCACCGCGCTGGTGGCGTCCCTCGCCCTCGCGGCGACGGCCTGCGGCGGCAGTGACGACAGCGGCGACTCGGCCGACGGTCCGGTCACCATCACCTGGTGGGACACCTCCAACGCCACGAACGAGGCGCCGACGTACCAGGCCCTGGTCAAGGAGTTCGAGGCCGCCAACAAGGACATCAAGGTCAAGTACGTCAACGTCCCGTTCGACCAGGCGCAGAACAAGTTCGACACCGCCGCCGGTTCCAAGGGCGCCCCCGACGTGCTGCGCTCCGAGGTCGGCTGGACCCCCGCCTTCGCGAAGAAGGGCTTCTTCCTGCCGCTGGACGGCACCGAGGCCCTCGCCGAGCAGGACAAGTTCAAGCCCAACCTGATCGAGCAGGCCAAGTACGAGGGCAAGACGTACGGCGTCCCGATCGTCACCGACACCCTCGCGCTCGTCTACAACAAGGCGCTCTTCGCCAAGGCCGGCGTCGCCGCCCCCAAGACCTGGGACGAGCTGAAGACGGCCGCCGCCACCGTCAAGGACAAGACCGGCGTCGACGGCTACTGGGGCTCCACCCAGGCCTACTACGCCCAGTCCTTCCTCTACGGCGAGGGCACCGACACCGTCGACGCCGACGCCAAGAAGATCACCGTCGCCTCGCCCGAGGCGAAGAAGGCGTACGGCACCTGGCTCGGCCTCTTCGACGGCAAGGGCCTGCACAAGGCCGACACCACCGCCGACGCCTACGCCCACATCCAGGACGCGTTCGTCAACGGCAAAGTCGCCGCGATCGTCCAGGGCCCGTGGGAGATCACGAACTTCTACAAGGGCTCGGCGTTCACCGACAAGAACAACCTCGGTATCGCCCCCGTCCCGGCCGGTTCCAGCGGCAAGGCGGGCGCCCCGACCGGCGGCCACAACCTCTCGGTCTACGCCGGTTCCGACGCCGCCCACCAGAAGGCGTCCCTGAAGTTCCTCAAGTTCATGACCTCCGCCGCCTCGCAGGCCACCACCGCGCAGAAGAACAGCACGCTGCCGACGCGCGACGACGCCTACACCGCCGAGGTCAAGGCCGACCCGGGCATCGCCGGTTACCAGACCGTGCTCGGCAACGCCCAGCCGCGGCCCGCGCTGCCGGAGTACAGCTCCCTGTGGGGCCCGCTGGACACCGAACTGCCCAAGATCGCCGGTGGCAAGGAGTCCCTGGACAAGGGGCTGAGCACCGCCGAGACCGCCATCGCCAAGCTGGTCCCGGACTTCAGCAAGTGAGCCGCGGGTGGCCGCCGGAGCGTCCCGCCCGAACAGGCGGGTGATCCGGCGGCCACCGCCGCCGTGCCCACCCCGCACCGACTCCCCGCCGCCCCACGATCAGCGAAGCACCGAGCCGCCCGAGCCGCAGGACCTCAGGCTCGTAGATCCGCAGATCCGCAGATCTTTCTAGAAGGTGTCGAACCATGACAGTCGCCATCGACCGCGCGACCGGCAAGCGCCGCGGTGACGCGCCCCGGAACGGGCTGGGCCAGCGTCTGAAGCACGGCTACCAGAAGCACTGGTACGCCTACGCGATGATCGCCCCCGTGGTCGTCGTCCTCGGCGTCCTCGTGCTGTACCCGCTGGCCTACGGCTTCTATCTCACCCTCACCGACGCCAACAGCCTCAACACCGCCCGCACGATCGGCGTCAACGAGATCGCGGCCACCTACAAGTTCATCGGCCTGGACAACTACGCCGACATCCTGTGGGGCCCGACCTCCTACGACCGCTTCTGGTCCCACTTCATCTGGACCATCGTGTGGACCGCGGCCTGTGTCGCCCTGCACTACTTCATCGGTCTCGGCCTGGCCCTGCTGCTCAACCAGAAGCTGCGCGGCCGCACCTTCTACCGGCTGGTGCTGATCCTGCCCTGGGCGGTGCCGACCTTCGTCACCGTCTTCGGCTGGCGGTTCATGCTCGCCGACGGCGGCATCATCAACTCCGCGCTGGAGACGCTGCACCTGCCGACGCCGCTGTGGCTGGAGGACACCTTCTGGCAGCGGTTCGCCGCGATCATGGTCAACACCTGGTGCGGGGTGCCGTTCATGATGGTCTCCCTGCTCGGCGGCCTCCAGTCCATCGACACCACCCTCTACGAGGCGGCCGAGATGGACGGCGCCAACGCCTGGCAGCGCTTCCGCTACGTCACGCTGCCCGGACTGCGCTCCGTCAGCTCCACCGTCGTCCTGCTCGGCATCATCTGGACGTTCAACCAGTTCGCCGTGATCTTCCTGCTGTTCGGCGACACCGCCCCCGACGCGCAGATCCTGGTCACCTGGGCGTACTACCTCGGCTTCGGACAGCAACCGCGTGACTTCGCCCAGTCGGCGGCCTACGGCATCCTGCTGCTGGCCATCCTGGTCGTCTTCACCTCGTTCTACCGCCGTTGGCTGAACCGCAACGACCAGCAGCTCGCGATCTGAGGCAGGAGTCCCCATGAGCACCACCACCGCCGAGACCCCCGCCGACGCGACCGAACGCCCGCCGGCCCCCGCACCGGGCAAGGCCCGCGGCCGGGAGAGGACCGGGCTCGCCGCCACGCTCGCCTCGCACGGCGTGCTGACCGTCGCCGGACTGATCGCGCTCTTCCCGATCGCCTGGCTGGTCTTCCTCTCCCTCGGCCCGGACAAGGACGACTACCTCCACCCCGGGCGCATCTGGTCGAAGATGACCTTCGACAACTACTCCTACGTCCTCCAGCACACGAACTTCTTCGACTGGCTGAAGAGTTCGATGATCGTCGCGCTGGGCACCACCGTGATCGGCGTGCTGATCGCCGCCACCACCGGCTACGCGGTCTCCCGCATGCGCTTCCCGGCGTACCGCAAGTTCATGTGGGTGCTGCTGGTGACCCAGATGTTCCCGGTCGCCGTGCTGATGGTGCCGATGTACCAGATCCTGTCGGACCTCCAGCTCATCGACACCTACTTCGGTCTGATCCTGGTCTACTGCTCGACCGCGGTGCCGTACTGCGCCTGGCTCCTCAAGGGCTACTTCGACACCATCCCGTTCGAGATCGACGAGGCCGGACGCGTGGACGGGCTCAGCCCGTTCGGCACCTTCGCCCGGCTGATCCTGCCGCTCGCCAAGCCGGGGCTCGCGGTCGCCGCGTTCTACAGCTTCATCACGGCGTTCGGCGAGGTCGCCTTCGCCACCACGTTCCTCCTCGACGACCAGAAGTACACCCTCGCCGTCGGCCTCCAGAGCTTCGTCAGCGAACACGACGCCCAGCGCAACCTGATGGCCGCCACCGCGGTGCTCATCGCGATACCGGTCTCCGCGTTCTTCTACCTCGTGCAGAAGAACCTCGTCACCGGTCTGACCGCGGGCGGCACCAAGGGCTGAGCCCGGTACGGCCGTTCGGCGCCGCCCGGCGCGCCGTACGGCACAGACTCCCGCGCCCCTGACAGCGCGGGTGGCGGCCGCGGTGTCTCCCCCCGATCCCGGGGGAGTCCAGACCCCGCCGGCACCGCGGCCGCCTGATCACCCCTCACCGCGACACCGCACCCCCCATGACCCGAACCCGTTTACGCATCAAGGACGCCATGAGCCAGCAGCACTCCGCCGCACCGGCCCCGACCACCCGGCCCGACTCGGCCGTCGCCACCGCCGCCCCGCGCGGCGACTGGTGGCGGGACGCGGTGATCTACCAGGTGTACCCGCGCAGCTTCGCCGACAGCAACGGCGACGGCATGGGCGACCTGGAGGGCGTACGCTCCCGCCTCCCCTACCTGCGCGACCTCGGCGTGGACGCCGTGTGGCTCAGCCCCTTCTACGCCTCCCCGCAGGCCGACGCCGGCTACGACGTCGCCGACTACCGTGCCGTCGACCCCATGTTCGGCACACTGCTCGACGCCGACGCCCTGGTCCGCGACGCGCACACGCTGGGCCTGCGGATGATCGTCGACCTGGTCCCCAACCACTCCTCGGACCAGCACGAGTGGTTCAAGCGCGCCCTGCGCGAGGGCCCCGGCTCGCCGCTGCGCGAGCGCTACCACTTCCGCCCCGGCAAGGGCACCGACGGCGAACTCCCGCCCAACAACTGGGAGTCCATCTTCGGCGGTCCCGCCTGGACCCGGGTCACCGAGCCCGACGGCACCCCCGGCGAGTGGTACCTCCACCTCTTCGCCCCCGAGCAGCCCGACTTCAACTGGGACCACCCGGCCGTCGGCGACGAGTTCCGCTCCATCCTGCGGTTCTGGCTCGACATGGGCATCGACGGCTTCCGCATCGACGTCGCCCACGGACTGGTGAAGGCGGACGGCCTTCCCGACCTTGGAACGCACGACCAGCTGAAGCTGCTGGGCAACGATGTCATGCCGTTCTTCGACCAGGACGGCGTCCACGAGATCTACCGCCAGTGGCGGCTCGTCCTCGACGAGTACGCCGGGGAGCGCATCTTCGTCGCCGAGGCGTGGACCCCGACCATCGAGCGCACCGCGCACTACGTCCGCCCCGACGAGCTGCACCAGGCCTTCAACTTCCAGTACCTGGGCACCGCGTGGGACGCGGCCGAGCTGCGCGAGGTCGTCGACCGCACCCTGGAGGCGATGCGCCCGGTCGGCGCCCCCGCCACCTGGGTGCTCTCCAACCACGACGTCACCCGGCACGCCACCCGCTTCGCCAACCCGCCCGGCCTCGGCACCCAGATCCGCCTCGCCGGGGACCGCGACCTCGGTCTGCGGCGGGCCCGCGCGGCGACCCTGCTGATGCTGGCGCTGCCCGGCTCGGCCTACGTCTACCAGGGCGAGGAACTCGGCCTGCCGGACGTCGTCGACCTCTCCGACGAGGTGCGCCAGGACCCGGCGTACTTCCGCGGCGCGGGCCAGGACGGCTTCCGCGACGGCTGCCGGGTGCCGATCCCGTGGACCCGCGAGGGCTCCTCGTACGGCTTCGGCGGCGGGGGCAGCTGGCTGCCGCAGCCGGAGAGCTGGGGCCCGCTCAGCGTCGAGGCGCAGGACGGCACACCGGGCTCCACGCTGGAGCTGTACCGCTCGGCGCTGGCGCTGCGCCGGTCCCTGCCCGACCTCGGCGCCGGGGACGCGGTGGAGTGGCTGCGCGCCCCCGAGGGCGTCCTGGCGTTCCGGCGCGGCGCGTTCGTCTGTGTCTCCAACACCACCGGCGAGTCGGTCACCAGCCCGTCGTACGGGCGGATCGTGCTGGCCAGCGGCGAACCGGCCGAGGCCGACGGCGAGGTGAAGGTGCCCGCCGACACCACGGTCTGGTGGACCACCGACTGACCGCCGACTGACGCCTCCCGCGCGTCCGTTGTGCCCGAAGGGCCCGTTTTGACGCGACGCGTCGACGGGCCCTTCGAAAGTTCTCGCATCAACTTCACTCGGCCCGCTGCCTTTTCAGGCGGCGGGCCTTTAACATCTGCGTCACCGAAAGTTGGCTCAAAAGTTTCAGCAAGAACCTTCAGTGAGCACCCTCCGCGCATCCCCAGCGCGCCTTCAACGACGAAGGAACCCCACATGGCATCCCGCAGCACCCCCCGCAGCACCCCCCTCGGCGCCCCCGGCAGAGCCTCCCGCACGGCTCGTGGCTCCTTCGCCGCCGCGGTCGCCCTCACGGCCGCCGCGGCGGTCCTGACGCCCTCCGCGGCCCAGGCCGCCCCGCCCGGGACCAAGGACGTCACCGCCGTCCTCTTCGAGTGGAAGTTCGCCTCGGTGGCCCGCGAGTGCACCACGACCCTCGGCCCGGCCGGATACGGATACGTGCAGGTCTCCCCGCCCGCCGAGCACATACAGGGCTCGGAGTGGTGGACCTCGTACCAGCCCGTCAGCTACAAGATCGCCGGGCGGCTAGGTGACCGCACCGCCTTCCGCGACATGGTCAACACGTGTCACGCGGCGGGCGTGAAGGTCGTCGTCGACACCGTGATCAACCACATGTCGGCGGGCAGCGGCACCGGCACCGGCGGCTCCTCGTACACCAAGTACGACTACCCCGGCCTGTACTCGTGGCCGGACTTCGACGACTGCACCGCCGAGACCGTCAACTACCAGGACCGCTGGAACGTCCAGCACTGCGAACTGGTGAAGCTCGCCGACCTCGACACCGGCGAGGAGTACGTCCGCAGGACCATCGCCGCCTACATGAACGACCTGCTCACGCTGGGCGTCGACGGCTTCCGGGTGGACGCGGTCAAGCACATCCCCAACGCCGACCTCGCCAATATCAAGTCCCGCCTGACCAACCCCGGCGCCTACTGGAAGCAGGAGGTCATCTACGGCGCGGGCGAGGCCGTCCAGCCCACCGAGTACCTCGGCAACGGCGACGTCCAGGAGTTCCGCTACGCCTACGACCTCAAGCGCGTCTTCACCAGCGAGAACCTCGCCTACCTGAAGAACTACGGCGAGGGCTGGGGCTACATGAACAGCTCCCAGTCCGCGGTCTTCGTCGACAACCACGACACCGAGCGCAACGGCTCCACCCTCAGCTACAAGGACGGCGCCGACTACACCCTGGCCAACGTCTTCATGCTCGCCTGGCCCTACGGCGCCCCCGACGTCCACTCCGGCTACGAGTTCACCCAGAAGGACGCCGGACCGCCCAACGGCGGCACCGTGAACGCCTGCTGGCAGGACGGCTGGAAGTGCCAGCACAACTGGCCCGAGATCGTGCGCATGGTGGCCTTCCGCAACGCCACCCGCGGCCAGGCCGTCACCAACTGGTGGGACAACGGCGGCGACGCGATCGCCTTCGGCCGGGGCACCAAGGGCTACGTCGCGATCAACCACGAGGGCGGCTCCCTGAACCGCACCTTCCAGACCTCGCTGCCCGCCGGGACGTACTGCAACGTGCAGAACAACACGACCGTCTCCGTCAACGCGTCCGGCCAGTTCACGGCCACCCTCGGCGCCAACACCGCCCTCGCGATCCACGCGGGCAAGTCCAGCTGCTGACCGCCGTGTTCCGGGGCTTCGCGCCCCTCGTCCCCCCTCGCGACCGCGCCCCTCGTCACCCGGACGGGGGGCGCGTCGTCCGCAAGAGCCATGAAATTTCTTCCTGTTGCTTTCACGACCCTTGCTGCAAGCCTTTCAGCGGGGTTACCGTCGCGCGGGCACCCGGCGACGCTGTCGTCCCGCGGCGCGGGGTTCGGGCCCACTTGAGCCGTAGTCGCAAGGAGTTCATGCCTGTGATACCGAGATGGCCGGCGCCCGGGACGCGCCGCACCACCCCCGCCGCACGGGTCGCCGCCGTCACGGCCGCCGCCCTCGCGGCCGCCCTCGTGCAGCCCCTCGCCGCGCGCGCCGCCACCCCGCCCGCGCCGCCGTCGGACGCGGCCCTGGCGAAGACCGCCGCCCGCCACGACCTGACCCGCGAGCAGTTCTACTTCGTGCTCCCGGACCGCTTCGCCAACGGCGACCGCTCCAACGACCGCGGCGGGCTGACCGGTTCCCGCCTCAGCACCGGCTACGACCCCGCCGACAAGGGCTTCTACCAGGGCGGCGACCTCAAGGGCCTCACCCAGCGCCTCGACTACATCAAGGGCCTCGGCACCACCGCCCTGTGGATGGCGCCGATCTTCAAGAACCGCCCCGTCCAGGGCACCGGCGCCAACGCCTCGGCGGGCTACCACGGGTACTGGATCACCGACTTCACCCAGGTCGACCCGCACTTCGGGACCAACAAGGACCTGGAGACCCTGATCGCCAAGGCGCACGCCAAGGGCATGAAGGTCTTCTTCGACGTCATCACCAACCACACCGCCGACGTCGTCGACTACGAGGAGAAGTCCTACGACTACCTCTCCAAGGGCGCCTTCCCGTACCTGACGAAGGACGGCGAGCCCTTCGACGACGCCGCACACGCCGGTACGGACCGTCCGTTCCCGCGCACCGACGCCGACTCCTTCCCGCGCACCCCGGCCGTCACCGCCCGCGACAAGGTGCCCGCCTGGCTCAACGACCCGACGATGTACCACAACCGGGGCGACTCCACCTACGCGGGCGAGTCCAACACCTACGGCGACTTCTCCGGCCTGGACGACCTGTGGACCGAGCGTCCCGAGGTCGTCAAGGGCATGGAGAAGATCTACCAGCGCTGGGTCAGGGACTTCGACGTCGACGGCTTCCGCATCGACACCGTCAAGCACGTCGACATGGACTTCTGGACCCAGTGGGCCACCGCCCTCGACGACTACGCCGCGCAGCGCGGCCGGGACGACTTCTTCATGTTCGGCGAGGTCTACTCCGCCGACACCGCGGTCACCTCCCCGTACGTCACCCAGGGCCGCCTCGACGCCACGCTCGACTTCCCGTTCCAGGAGGCGGCCCGCCAGTACGCCTCGCAGGGCGGCAGCGCCCGCAAGCTGGCCGCGGTCTTCGGCGACGACTACCGCTACACCACCGACAAGGCCAACGCCTACGAACAGGTCACCTTCCTCGGCAACCACGACATGGGCCGCATCGGCACGTTCCTGAAGCAGGACGCCCCGAAGGCCACCGACGCCGAACTCCTCGCCAAGGACAGGCTCGCCAACGAGCTGATGTTCCTCAGCCGCGGCAACCCGGTCGTCTACTACGGCGACGAGCAGGGCTTCACCGGCGCGGGCGGCGACAAGGACGCCCGCCAGTCGATGTTCGCCTCCCGCACCGCCGACTACCTCGACGACGACCTGATCGGCACCGACCGCACCCACGCCACCGACGCCTTCGACACCGGCGCCCCGCTGTACCGGCAGATCAGCGCCCTCGCCAAGCTCCGCAAGGCCCACCCGGCGCTCACCGACGGCGTCCAGACCGAGCGGTACGCGGCCGACGGCGCGGGCGTCTACGCCGTCTCCCGCACCGACCCGAAGACCGGCACCGAGTACGTCGTCGCCTTCAACAACGCCACCGAGGCCACGTCCGCCTCCTTCGCGACCGGTTCGGCGCGGACCGCCTTCCGCGGCCTCTACGGCACCACCGCCACCGTCACCTCCGACGCCGACCGGAAGATCACCGTCAGCGTCCCCGCCGGTTCCGCGGTCGTCCTCAAGGCGGCGGCCCCGCCCGCCCGCCCGGCCGTCAAGCCCACCCTCACCCTCACCGCCCCGGCCGCCGGAGCCACCGGCACGGTCGAACTGTCGGCCGACGTCGACGGCGGACAGCTCAACCGGGTCGTCTTCGCCGCCCAGACCGGCAACGGCCCCTGGCGCACCCTCGGCTCCGCCGACCACGCCCCCTACAAGGTCACCCAGACCCTCCGCGAGGACCTCGCCCCCGGCACCGCGCTGCGCTACAAGGCGGTCGTCGTCGACTCGGCGGGCCGCACCGCGAGCGCCACGGCCGCCTCGGTCTCCGGCACCCCGCCGGTCGAGCAGCCGCCCACCGCGTCCTCCCGCGACCACGTGATCGTCCACTACCAGCGCCCCGACGGCGACTACGACGACTGGGGCCTGTACGCCTGGGGCGACCTCGCCGACGGCGAGGCCACGACCTGGCCCGACAGCCACCCCTTCACCGGCCGCGACGCCTACGGCGCCTTCGCCTGGGTCAAGGTGAAGCCCGGCGCCTCCACGGTCAACTTCCTCGTCATCGACAAGCAAGGCACCAAGGACGTCGCCACCGACCGCAGTATCGACGTCACGAAGACCGGCGAGGTCTGGATCGAGCAGGGCAAGGAGCCCGTCCGCACCGAGCGGCCGACCGCCCCCGCGCCCGACCCGGGCAAGGCCGTCCTGCACTACCAGCGCCCCGACGGCGACTACGACGGCTGGGGCCTGCACACCTGGACCGGCGCCGCGCACCCCACCGAGTGGTCGAACCCGCTGAAGCCGGTCCGCACCGACAGCTACGGCGCCGTCTTCGAGGTGCCGCTCGCCGAGGGCGCCACCAGCCTCAGCTACATCCTCCACAAGGGCGACGAGAAGGACCTCCCCTCCGACCAGTCCCTCGACCTGAAGGCCACCGGCCACGAGGTGTGGCTGCTCGCCGGAGAGCCCGCGTACTTGCTGCCGCAGCCCGCCGGGTCGGCCGCCGCCCTGGACCTCACCACGTCCAAGGCCGTCTGGATCGACCGGAACACGGTCGCCTGGAACGGCGCCGAGGGCGCCGCCTCCACCCAGCTCCTGTCCTCCCGCACCGGCTCGATCAAGGCCGCGAACGGCAGCCTCAGCAGCACCGACGAACGCTGGCTGCGGCTGTCGAAGGCCACCCTCACCGACGCCCAGAAGGCCAGGTACCCCCACCTGAAGGACTACCAGGCCTGGACCGTCGACCCCCGCGACCGTGACCGCGTCCGGGACGCCCTGCGCGGGCAGCTCGTCGCCTCCCAGCGGGCCGTGAACGGCGCCGTCCTGGCCGCCACCGGCGTCCAGATCGCCGGTGCCCTCGACGACCTCTACCCCGGCGCGACCAAGGCCGACCTCGGCCCCACCTTCGCCAAGGGCCGCCCCACCCTGGCCGTCTGGGCGCCCACCGCCCAGCGCGTCGCCCTCGACCTCGGCTCCACGACCGTGCCGATGAAGCGGAACGACGCCACCGGCGTCTGGTCGGTCACCGGCCCCGCCTCCTGGAAGAACAAGCCCTACCGCTACGCCGTGACCGTGTGGGCGCCCACCGTCGGCCAGGTCGTCACCAACAAGGTCACCGACCCCTACTCCGTCGCCCTCACCGCGAATTCCCAGCGCAGCCTGGTCACCGACCTCTCCGACCGTGCCCTCGCCCCCCGGGGCTGGTCCGGCCTGAAGAAGCCGGCCGCCGTCCCCCTCAAGGACGCCCAGATCCAGGAACTCCACGTCCGGGACTTCTCCGTGGCCGACCCGACCGCGAGCCGCCCCGGCACCTACCTCGCCTTCACCGACAAGGACAGCGACGGCTCCCGCCACCTGCGCGACCTCGCCCGCTCCGGCACCTCCTACGTCCACCTCCTGCCCGCCTTCGACATCGCCACCGTCCCCGAGAAGAAGGCCGACCAGGCCACCCCCGCCTGCGACCTCGCCTCCTACCCGGCGGCCTCCGACCGGCAGCAGGCCTGCGTCACCGCCGCCGCCGCGAAGGACGCCTACAACTGGGGCTACGACCCCTTCCACTACACCGTCCCCGAGGGCTCGTACGCGACCGACCCCGACGGCACCCGCCGCACGGTCGAGTTCCGGCAGATGGTGAAGGCGCTCAACGAGGACGGCCTGCGCGTCGTCATGGACGTCGTCTACAACCACACCGCCGCCGCCGGACAGGCCGACACCAGCGTCCTCGACAAGGTCGTCCCCGGCTACTACCAGCGGCTCCTGGCCGACGGCACGGTCGCCAACAGCACCTGCTGCGCCAACACCGCCACCGAGAACGCCATGATGGGCAAGCTCGTCGTGGACTCGCTGGTCACCTGGGCGAAGCAGTACAAGATCGACGGCTTCCGCTTCGACCTCATGGGCCACCACCCGAAGGCCAACATCCTCGCCGTCCGCAAGGCCCTCGACGCGCTGACCGTCGCCAGGGACGGCGTCGACGGCAAGAAGATCGTCCTGTACGGCGAGGGCTGGAACTTCGGCGAGGTCGCCGACGACGCCCGCTTCGTCCAGGCCACCCAGAAGAACATGGCCGGGACGGGCGTCGCCACCTTCTCCGACCGGGCCCGCGACGCCGTCCGCGGCGGCGGCCCCTTCGACGAGGACCCCGGCGTCCAGGGCTTCGCCTCCGGCCTCTACACCGACCCCAACCCGGCCGCGGACAACGGCACCCCGGCCGAGCAGAAGGCCCGCCTGCTGCACTACCAGGACCTGATCAAGGTCGGTCTCAGCGGCAACCTCGCCGCCTACCGGTTCACCGCCGGCGACGGCAAGGAGGTCACCGGCGCCCAGGTCGACTACAACGGCGCCCCGGCCGGATACGCCGCCGCCCCCGGTGACGCCCTCGCCTACGCCGACGCCCACGACAACGAGTCGCTCTTCGACGCCCTCGCGTTCAAGCTCCCGGCGGACACCACCCCCGCCGACCGGGCCCGGATGCAGGTCCTGGCGATGGCCACCGCGACCCTCTCGCAGGGCCCGGCCCTCTCCCAGGCGGGCACCGACCTGCTGCGCTCCAAGTCCCTCGACCGCAACTCCTACGACAGCGGCGACTGGTTCAACGCGATCCACTGGAACTGCGCGGCCGGCAACGGCTTCGGCCGGGGCCTGCCGCCCGCCGCCGACAACGAGGCCAAGTGGCCCTACGCCACACCCCTGTTGACGAAGGTCTCGGTCGGCTGCCCCGAGATCGAGGGCGCCTCCGCCGCGTACCAGGACCTCCAGAAGATCCGTACGACGGAGAAGGCGTTCTCCCTCGGCACGGCCGACCATGTGCAGTCCGCGCTCTCCTTCCCGCTCTCCGGGGCGGCGGAGACACCCGGCGTGATCACCATGCGCCTCGGTGACCTCGTCGTCGTCTTCAACGCGACGCCCGACGCCCAGCGCCAGCGTGTCGACGCGGTCGCCGGGACCGGCTACCGGCTGCACCCCGTCCAGGCGAAGGGCGCGGACACCACCGTCCGCGGCGCCACGTACGCGAAGGACTCCGGCACCTTCGCCGTCCCGGCGCGCACGGTCGCGGTCTTCACCCGCACCCCCTGACCCCGCCCGGAGGCAGCGCCCTCCGCGCAGGTCAACGCCCCGCATAGGCTGGGGCTCCCGCCGTACGACAGGAGCCCCAGCCCATGCCGCAGATCACCGTCGACTACTCCGACCGGCTCGCCGACACCTTCGACCGGCCCGGCTTCGCCACCGCCGTGCACGAGGCCGTCGTCACGATCGCCGCCGCCACCCCGCAGGCCTGCAAGACCCGGTTCCGGCGCACCGAGGACACCGTCGTCGGCCCCGACACCGAGGGCCACGCCGTCGTCCATGTCGGCATCGGCCTGCTCGCCGGGCGCACCGAGGAGACCCGCGACCGGCTCGCCGAGGCGGTCCTCGCCCTGCTCGGGCGGTACCTGAAGCCCGCCGGGGCGCTCACCGTGCACCTCTCCGCCGAGATCCGCGACCTCGACCCGTCGTACCGCTCGGCGTAGCCCGCCGCCCCGTACCGCTCGGCGTGGCCGCCGCGCTCAGCCCGCGAGCGTCGCCAGACGGGTCAGCAGGTCGCCGAACGGGCCGTCCGGGGTCTCGCCGGTCAGCACCGGCCGCAGCAGCGCCCGGAGTTCCTCGTCGTGGACCGCGCTCACCGCGGTGAGCGCGGCGAACTCCTGGACGAGCTTGACCTCCAGCTCCTCGCGCGGGATGCGCCGCCCGTCCAGCCAGAACAGCGCCGTCGACTCGGCCAGCGAGATCCAGGTCCGTACGACCATCTCCAGCCGCGCGGGCGGCTCGTCGACGTCCAGATGGGAGAGGATCTTCTCGTACGCGGCCTGCCGTACGGAGTCGATGAGCGCGTTCGTCGTCGACGAGCCGACCGCCGGACCGCCCCGCATCAGCGCGGAGAAACCCGGGCCGTGCTCGTCGACGAAGTCGAAGTAGCGGTGCATGACCCGCAGCAGCCGCGCCCCCAGCGGGCCCTCGCGCGGTTCCTCGAACCGGCCCGCCAGATCCTCCGAGGCCCGCTTCAACGCGGCCTCGTACAGGCTGAGTTTGCCCGGGAAATAGTGGTAGACGAGCGGCCGCGAGATCCCCGCGGCCGCCGCTATCTCGTCGATGGAGACGTCGTCGGGGGAGCGGCGGGCGAACAGGTCGAGCGCCACGCCGATCAGCTGCTGCCGCCGCTCCTCGACGCCCATCCTGCGGCGAACCCCGGTAGTCATACGAACACCTTACCGATCGATTCCGGACGCGAACGGACGGGACCGGCCACGCCGTTCGCCGACGCGCCGCCGGCCCGCACCGCTCCCTCCCGGACGTCTGCCCGCTCTCACATGTCGAGCACCAGCCGCGCGGTCCGGGACCGGGAGACGCAGATCAGCATCGAGTCGGCCCGCTCCCCGTCGGTCAGCAGCTCGTCCCGGTGCTCCACCTCGCCCTCCAGCACCCGCTGCTGGCAGGTCCCGCAGAACCCTTGTTCGCAGGAGTACGCCGCGTCCGGCAGCTCCGCGCGCACCGCGTCCAGCACCGAGGTGTCGGCCGGTACGGTCACCGTCCGCCCGCTGCGCCGCAGTTCCACCTCGAACGCGCCCCCGCTCACCACCCCCGCCGTGAACCGCTCCAGCCGCACGCCGGGCACCCGCGCGGTCACCGCCGCCATCAGCCCCTCCGGCCCGCAGCAGTACACGGCCGTGTCCGCGGGCAGGCCGGTCAGCAGCGCGTCCAGGTCGGGCCGCCCGTCCACGTCCTCCGCGACCACCGTCACCCGGTCCCCGCCCAGCCTCAGCACCTCGTCCAGGTACGGCATCGAGGCCCGCGTCCGCCCGCCGTACAGCAGCCGCCACGGGGTGCCCTCCGGCAGCGCCCGCAGCATCGGCAGCACCGGCGTGATCCCGATCCCGCCCGCGACGAACACGTACGCCGGGGCCCCGGTCAGCGGGAACCGGTTGCGCGGGCCGCGGACCTCGACGTCCATGCCCTCCCGCAGCCGCTCGTGCACCTCGCGCGAGCCGCCCCGCCCGTCCTCGACCAGCCGCGCCGCGACCGTGTACGCCGTGCCGTCCGCGGGGTCGCCGCACAGCGAGTACTGCCGGACCAGCCCCGAGGGCAGCACCAGGTCGAGGTGGGCGCCCGGCTCCCAGCGGGGCAGCGGCGCCGGGCCGGTGGCCTCCAGCCGCAGCTGCACCACCCCGTCCGCGACGCTCTCGCGCGCCGCCAGCCGCAGCCGCAGCGCGCGGGTGCGCGGGCGGCCCGAGACCGGCTCCTCCAGCGCGGGCAGCGGCCACAGCGGCGAGTCCACCACCCGCCGCCGCGACACCCGCCGCGCCAGCAGCAGCCCGCCCACGGCCACCGCCACGGCCACCGGCCCCCGCCTCACGCGGCACCCGCCCCGGCCGGGCCCTTGCCGCGGTTTCGGGTCTCGGCCTCCGCCGCCTCGGCGGCCAGCGCCGCCGGGGAGGCGGCCAGATACGCCACCGCCTGCGCGGTCGAGCACTCCTGCGAGGGGTGGTAGCCGCGGCTCAGATAGCGCGGGATCGAGCGCAGCAGCGCCCCGGTCGCGGGCAGGGTGCCGCGCCGCCCGCGCAGCCAGAAGTCCTTGAAGGTGGCCCGCCCGCCGGTCAGCGTCGGATCGTGGGTCATGAAGAAGCGCGCCCCGCGCTGCCACAGGAACAGCAGCGCCGCGAACGCGATCGCCCAGGTCCGCACCCGCCGCCGGTAGCCGCCGTCCACGTGCGTGAACAGGTCGAAGGCGACCGACCGGTGCTCGACCTCCTCCGCTCCGTGCCAGCGCAGCAGGTCCAGCATGGTCGGATCGGCGCCCCGCCGGTCCAGTTCCTCCGCGTTGAGGACCCAGTCGCCGAGGAACGCCGTGTAGTGCTCGATGGCCGCGATGAACGCCACCCGCTCCAGCAGCCACCAGCGCCGCGCCCGCCCCGGCGGCAGCGTCCGGTCGCCGAGCAGCTTCTCGAACATCCAGTCCACCTGCGCGGTGTACGGCGTCGGGTCGAGCCCCTGCTCCCGCAGGTGCGGCAGGACCTCGTCGTGGGCCTGGGAGTGCATCGCCTCCTGCCCGATGAACCCGATGACGTCCTCGCGCAGCCGGTCGTCCCGGATCAGCGGGAGCACCTGCTTGTACACGTGCACGAACCACCGCTCGCCCGCCGGCAGCAGCAGGTGCAGCACGTTGATGGTGTGCGTGGCGAAGGGGTCGCCCGGCACCCAGTGCAGCGGGGTGTCCTCCCAGGAGAAGGCCACCTTCCGCGCCTTGAGCGCCACGCGCTCCTCCTCGACGGGCCGGGGCGCCCGCGCGGCCTGCTTGTTAGACATGCTGTCAATGTACTGACGGGTAGAGCGGAGGTGAACCCCTGTGCGCCGAGAACTTCACCCCCGAGGCGAGCCCGGCCCGAGCCCTGTCACGGCCTCCGCCCCGAGCCCCGCCCCGGTCTCCGCCTCAGCGCAGTCCGCTGATCTTCCTTCCGCCCTCCAGCGTGCCCTCCAGGCCCGCCTGCGCGCCTTGTTCGGCCTCGACGGCGAGGAGGTTGCCCTCCGCGGAGCCGGTGACCCCGCCGGTCGCCCGCACCGACTCGGTGCCCTTGTCCCCGGCGGCCAGCAGATACCAGGTGCCCGCCTCGGACTTCCACAGCACCCCGGCCAGCACGTGCGGATCGCGCGGACCGCACGCCGGCACGTCCCCGGCCTTCGCCGCGACCGCCCCGAACAGCCCGCCCGGTGTGTGGAACTGGGCCAGCGCCCGCGTCCCGTCGCCCCGCCAGGTCTCGGCCCGCGTGCACACCCAGGACGCCTCACCGCTCGCGTCGGGCAGCGGCTGCCGGGCGAACGCCCACGCGTTGACCGACCGCACGCCCTGCGCGCGGACCTCGCCCAGCGAGCAGGCGAACGGCGCCCAGGTCCGCAGCGCCTCCGCGCCCGTCGCGTCCTTCGGCGGCTTCGTCGCCGACGGGCGGCCCGACACGAGCCGGGCGGGCAGCAACTCGCCCAGGTCGCTGAGGAGATACGAGCCGGAGTCGTCGGAGACCTGGAGCACGTTCCAGGTGGTGCAGGCACCGGTCCGGGTGGCCGGGCTCGCCATCGGCGAGGTGATCCCGTCGGCCACGGTGAGGTCCATCAGCCCCGCGCCCGGCTTCGACAGGTCCCGCTCGGCGACCTTCGTCACCCACGGGGCGGTCAGATAGCGGACGTTGCCGTCGGCGCGGTCCAGCACCATCGCCGCCGCCTCGGCGCCGCTCGCGCCGTCCACCCGCGCGAAGTCCAGCGCCGCCCCGGCCGTGCCGTCCTTCGGCTCGGCGTACCGGGCGATGCGCAGCCCGTCGTAGAAGATCACCACACGCGCGGTCGACACGTCGCCCGCGTACAGCAGTTGGGGCGGGCCGGAGGGGCCGCCGGACGGGGTGCCGGGGGTCGCGGAGACGCGGACCCGCTCGCCGGGGCGGGCCCACACGGCGAGCGCCCGCCGCAGCAGCGCCTCGTCGCCGGTGAGGGTGCCGCGCGCGGGCCAGACCGAGAAGTCGGTGCGCGCGGAGGTCTTCCAGGCGGCGGGGGAGATCCGCACCAGCCGCCCGGGGTCGAGGGCGGCCTCGGCCGCCGGGTTCTGCGCGTACACCGGGGCGGCGGCGCCGTCCGGGCCCCAGCCGTCGCCCGGCAGCGCGACCAGTGCCCCGCACACGGCGAGCGCCGCCGCGGCGGCCAGCGCGGCACGGGTGTGCTGGCGGCGCCGCATCAGGTCGGTGGGGCGGGCCTGGAGCGCGCACGGGTCGAAGGCGGGCGACGCGAGCAGCGTGTACTGCACGGGCACCTTGTCGGCCTGCCGCAGCGCCGCGTCCACGTCGTCCACGTCGGCCGAGGTCAGCACCTCGCGGACGTCACCGTCGGGCAGTTGCTCCAGACCGCGCAGCACGTACGCCGCCCGCGCCGGGCCCGGGAGCGCGGACAGCCGCTCCTCCAGGGCGAGTTCCTCGGCGCCGCCGGAGCGCGGGAACAGCCGCAGCCCGCGCACCTGCGGCAGCAGCGGCGGGAGCTGGGCCCGCCGGGGCCGCGCCCGGCGCCGCAGCGGGAGTCCGGCCTCCAGCGCCGCGCGCACCACCTGCTGGCGGACGTACGCGTACCCCGCGTCGCCCTCGCGGGCCGCGGACTGGGACGGGATCAGGGGGGCCGAGGCCCGGCCGCGCGGCAGGGCCCGCTGGACCAGGGCGTGGGCGGTCAGGACGCGGCGGCCCCGGCCGAGACCCGGTGGCAGCACCAGGTAGGCGAGCCGGACCAGGCGGGGGTAGTGCTCGACGAGGGCGGCCTCGGCCTGCTCGACGTCGACGATCCGGTCGGCGGGGGAGCCGGCGGCGGTACGGGGGGCGACATCCTGTGACTGCACGTCCAGCGCAACGAGCGAACCCGCGCCGAGGTCACCGCCGTCCGGGTCGGCCTCCGGTCACGGCCTGGTCAGGAGGCGGTCAAGACGCGGTGCGGGGCCCGGTCCGCGCGGTCCTGGCCGAGGCGCGGTGCGGGCGCGGTCAGGGCGCGGTGAGCGCGCGGGCGTAGTTCGCCATCGACCGGCGGTAGCGCGGGAGATGGGGCGCCAGCGCGCCCAGCACCAGCGCGAGCCCTTCGCGGTCCCGGCCGAGGCTCGACAGGCACAGCGCCAGACAGGCCCGTACCGCGTCGTCCAACTCGTCCGACGGCGCGTCCAGTTCGGGCGTCAGCAGGTCCACGCCCTCCTGCGCCCGGCCGGTGTTGCGCAGGGAACTGGCCAGCTGGATGCGGGTGCGGCGGCCCCGGTAGCCGTCGAGACCGAGGGCGAGCGCCTCCCGGTACAGCGGCACCGCCCGGTCGGAGTGGCCGGTGGAGTCCCAGGCGCAGGCCCGCTCGAAGGGGCCGAGGGGGCTGCCCGGCGGCAGCTCGGCGACGAGCGCGCCGATCGCCGCCCGCAGCCGGTCGGACTGCTTCTCGCCCCCGTCGGGCGCGCCCTCGAAGTCGGCCCACACGGCTGCCACCCGGTCTTCCCAGTTCTGGTCCACCGGGCCACCCTGCCACGGCGGTGCCGGACGGGGCGCGGGTATTTTGAGCGGACCGTGCGCGGGAGCCGTATCCACGAGGAGGCTCTTGCAGGGAGGACAGATGAAGGTGACCCGATCGACGCTCGCCGTGAGCGGCGCGGTGCTGATGCTGGCGCTCGCGGGCTGCGGCTCCGGCTCCGGCGACGACGGGCGGGCGGCGGCCGTCCCGAAGACGGCGACCGGCAGCCTGGAGCACCTGGCGGCCGAGGTGAAGTGCACGCCCGACATGCAGACCGACGCGGACGAGATCCGCCAGGCGATCTGCAAGAACGGCGACGGCAAGTTCATCCTCGCCACCTTCGCCACCGACCGCGGCCAGCGCGAGTGGATCAACGGCGCGAAGGACTACGGCGGTCACTACCTGGTCGGCCGCAAGTGGGTGGCCGTCGGCGAGACGAAGACCATGACGGCGCTGCGCGGCACGCTCGGCGGCGACCTGGAGGAGGGCACCGACCACTCCGCGCACGTCCCCTCGGACGGCGCCTCGGGAGCCTCCCACTCCGGTCACTGAGAGGTCACCACGGCACGACGGCTCCATGGCATGACGAAGGCCGGCGGTGAGGATTCCTCCTCACCGCCGGCCTTCGCCGTTCACTCAGGTCCGGTCAGTACCGGCCGGCTCCGCCCCGCAGGGCGTCACCGGCACCGCTTGCCGGTGTTGATGCAGTTGACCAGCTGGTTCATCGTCTCCTGGGAGAAGAAGTTGATGAAGTCGTTGTGGTCGGTGATCGGCTTGTGCAGGTTCTCCGGGAAGCTGTCCACCGCGAACGGGTTCACCACCTGCCCGTTGCGCAGCTTCGGCGGGGTGACGCTGTAGACCAGCCGCACCTGGAGCTGCGGGATCGCCTTGAAGCCGTTGGCGCAGCTGCCGTCGGCCTGGACGAACGCCACGTGCGAGCGGTGGTTGGCGCTGTCGATGTTCTGGCCGTCCCAGCAGCTCTGGAAGTTCGAGGTGCGCACCACCTGGCTGCCGCGCGGGCAGATCGGGTACTTGTCCTTCAGCTGCACCTTGTTCTCGAAGCCGGTGCAGCTCCAGTTCACGTTGGCGTTGGCGTTGCCGTTGATGAAGGCCTTGGCGTCACCGGTGATGATCCGCAGGGCGGACGGCATCGCGACGACCGGGCCGCGCTTGTTGCCGACGAACTTCAGCTGGGCCTGGGCCGGCTGGATGATCCGGCCGACGTTGCCTTCCTTGCCGCCGCCGTCGTTGTTCTGGTCGAAGTCCTGCGAACCGTCCTGGAGACGCAGCACCGGCCAGAAGTACGAGGACTTGTCGCCCTGGTTCTGGCAGGTGGTGTCGGCCGCGGCCAGCTCCTGGTCGCTGGCGAACGCGTCGTTGTTCTGGTTGCCGACGTAGTCGTGCAGGTGGTGCGCGCCGTTGGTGACACCGGGCGCCACGATCACGTTGTCCGTGTTGTGGTTGTCGTTGCCGTTGGTGCCGCAGCTGGTGGTGAAGGTGCCCCGCGAGCCGCTGTTGCCGTTCGCCGCCAGGCCGTTGGCGCCGACGCCGAGCTGGGCGTTGCGGCCGACCTTGGTGATGTCGACGAAGTCCGCCGCCACCGGGCCGTTGCCGCCCTGCCCGCCGTTGCCCTGCTGACCGCCGTTGTTCCCGTTCTGGCCGCCGTTCTGACCGCCGTTCTGGCCACCGGTCTGGCCGCCGTTGCCCTGCTGGCCGCCGTTGTTGCCGCCGGTCTGGCCGTTGCCGTTCTGGCCGCCCCCGGCGTTGGTCTGCGCGTTCTGCGTGGTGCACGCGGCGAACCGGCCCAGGTTGCGGGCCTGGCCGCCCGCGCGCTGGATGTTGATCCGGATGCGGTCGATCGTGGCCGTCCGCTTCTGCTTGAGCGGGCTGACGATCGCGTTCTGGACGAAGTTCGCGTCCCGCGCCTGAGCCTGGCGGGTCGAGGCGAGGCGGGTGTAGGCCTCGGTGATCTGCTTGTCCAGGTTGGCCAGTTCCCTGGCCACGCCCCCACGCGCGCCGCGGGGCACGTTCGTCAGCTGCTGCCCGACGTCGGGGCAGGAGATGGTGGCCACCCGCACCGACGCGGCCTTGGTCTGGTTCTGCGACGTGTTCTTCGACTCGTGCGCAGACGCGTAGAAGTTCGCCCAGATCAGCCCGCCCCCACCGAGCGCTAGGGCCGCCGACGCGGCTATGGCCTTGTTGGCCATCGACGAACGGCGTTTACGTGTGTTGCGTCCCATGGAACTCCTCTGACTTCCTTGCGGGGCAGCATCGAGGCGCCCGACAGGAGTGAAGCGGCGCCGTCTCATACGGGCGCCGCCCCACGCGCGTTCAGACGACTCACAGATTTTCAAGAGCCCCAGGGGAAGGTTCTCGGGGCATTTCGTTGTCAACAGCCCCACAACTGGCGGCAGTTGCGGATCACCGCGGCGCGCTCCCGGCGGGCCCGGCGGAGCACCGCCGCGACCGGGAGCGGCAGGTCACCGGTCCCGGTCGAGGTAGGCGAGCACGGCCAGCACCCGCCGGTTGTCGTCGTCGGAGACCTCCAGGCCGAGTTTGGTGAAGATGTTCGCGGTGTGCTTGGCGACCGCCCGCTCCGTCACCACCATCCGTCCGGCGATCGCCGCGTTCGACCGGCCCTGCGCCATCAGCTCCATCACCTCCCGCTCCCGCGGCGTGAGCCGGGCCAGCGGCCGGTCGGCCTCCCGCCGCGCCAGCAACTGCGAGATCACCTGCGGGTCCATCGCCGTCCCGCCCGCCGCGACCCGCCGTACGGCGTCCACGAACTGCTCCGCGTCGAACACCCGGTCCTTCAGTAGGTACCCCACCCCGCCCCGCCCGTCGGCGAGCAACTCCCGCGCGTAGAGCTGCTCCACGTGCTGGGAGAGGACCAGCACCGGCAGCCCCGGCCGCTCCCGCCGGGCCCGCAGCGCGCACTGGAGCCCCTCGTCGGTGTGGGTGGGCGGCAGCCGTACGTCCACCACCGCGACGTCCGGCCGCAGGTCGGCCAGGGCCCGCTCCAGCTCGGGCCCGGTCTCCACCGCCGCGGCGATCTCGAACCCGAAGGCCTCCAGCAGCCGCACCAGCCCGTCCCGCAGCAGGAACAGGTCTTCGGCTAGGACAACGCGCACGGAATCTCCATGGTCACCATGGTGGGACCGCCTGCCGGGGAGCTGACGGCCAGGACGCCGTCGAATGTACCGAGCCGCCGCTCCACCCCGGCCAGCCCGCCCCCGTCCCCGACGGTCGCGCCGCCCCGCCCGTGGTCGGTGACGGAGATCCGCAGATGGCCGTCCCGGTGGTGCAGGTCGACCCAGATCCGGTCGGCGCCGGAGTGCTTGACCGCGTTGGTCAGCACCTCGCTGACCGCGAAGTACGCCGCCGACTCCACCGGGGTGTCCGCCCGGCCGGGCAGGTCCACCGTCACCTCCGTCGGGGTCGGCAGCCGCAGCGCCAACGCCCGTACGGCGTCGCCCAGTCCGCGTTCGGCGAGCACCGGCGGATGGATGCCGCGCACCAGGTCGCGGAGTTCGGCGAGGGCGTCGGCGGAGGACTGCCGGGCGTGCGCGAGGAGTTGCTTGGCCCGTGCCGGGTCGGAGTCGACGAGCATCGCGACGGTGCCGAGGTCCATGCCCATCGCCACCAGCCGGGCCTGCGCCCCGTCGTGCAGATCCCGTTCGATGCGCCGGAGTTCGGCGGCCGAGCTGTCCACCGCGTCCCGCCGGGTCGCGGTCAGCACCCGTACCCGCTCGGCGAGTTCGGCCCGGCTGGGGGTGAGGAGGGCGGCGGTGAGCCGGAAGTGGTACCCGAGGGCGGTCACCGCGTACCGGTGGGCGAGGACCAGCAGCACGGCGGCGAGCAGGGCGGCGCCCAGGGCGGAGAGCGGGCCGGTGACCGGGACGAAGGCGTACCAGTAGGTGTCGCCGCCGTCCGCGACCGCCCGCCACAGCCCGAGCGCCAGCGCGAACCCCTCCAGCGGGAAGAACACCAGCACCGCGGGCGCCAGCGCGGTCAGGAACCCGGCCGTCATGTCGACCGGCAGCCAGCGCAGGTCCCGCAGGACCTGCGGGTCGCGCAGCATCGCGAAGGTCCGCGTCCACGGGTTGGCCCCGGCGGGCAGCGGCCGGTACGCCGACTCGATGCGCACCCCGCCCCAGGCGGCGGCGAGCGCCCGCCGCCGGTCGGCGACGGCCCGCACCCCCGTCAGCACGTACGGGGTGGTGACCAGGCCCATCCCGATCGGGATCAGCGCCACCGACACGGCGGTGAGCACGAAGCACAGGACGGCGGACGGCAGCGCGAGGACGGCTAGCCCGAGACCGCGCGCGGCGGCGAGCACCATGCCCCGCGCCCGCACCCGTGCTCCTGTCCTGCCGTCGCCGGTCCCGCCGTACCCGCTCTTGATGTCGGTGTTCATGCCGCAAGTCTCGCCGCCGGGCGGCCCCCGGTCACTGGCCGGAGCCCCCGGCCGGGGGGTGGTGCCAGCTACACCCCCCGGGTTCCGTCCGCCGTCCCGGACGGCCCCGGACCGGCCGCCGCGAGCACCTTGGCCTCCACCTCGGGGTCCAGGCCCTTGAGGGTCCGGTCGGCGCGCTGCGGCGCCGTGCCGCCGATCTCCCGCAGCCAGCTCCAGGTGTCGGCGACGGTCTCGGTGACCGGGCGGCAGCGCAGCCCGGCCGCCACCGCACGCGAGACGTCGGCGCGGTGCAGCGCGTCGTGCAGGTCGGTGCCGGGCGGCACCCACACCGGCAGCTGCGTCCACGGTTCGATCCCGGCGTCGAGGACCGTCTCCGGCGCCGTCCAGCGCAGCTCGGCCGGGCCGCCGGTGGCCCGCACGCACGCCTCCAGCAGCTCACCCATGGTCGCGTGGCCCGACGGCGAGATCAGGGTGTACGGCCCGCTCAGCTCCCGCTCCACCGCGCCGAGCGTCCACGCGGCGAGGTCACGGGCGTCGACGTACTGGAGGGGCAGGTCCCGCGGTCCCGGCGCGAGGACGGGCCCGCCGCGCGCGATCCGGCCGAGCCACCAGGGCAGCCGGCCGACGTTCTCGTACGGGCCGAGGATCAGCCCGGCCCGCACCAGGAGGGAGGCGTCGGCGCCGAAGGCGTCCACGGCGGCCAGCTCGCCGCCCCGCTTGTCGCGGGCGTAGTCGGTCCGCTCCGCGTCGGGCGCGGCCCCCTCGACGAGCGGCGCGTCCTCGGTGTACCCGGCGGGCGGCGCCCACGCGTACACCGAGGCGCTCGACACGTACACGTACCGGCGGGCGCGGCCCCGCAGCAGCCGCGCCGCCTCGTGCACCGCGCGGGGCGCCGCCGACCAGGTGTCGACGACGGCGTCCCAGCCCTCGCCCGCGAGGAGGGCGTCCAGGCCGCCCGGCGCGGTGCGGTCGCCGGTCAGCGACCGCGTGCCGGGGACGGGTGCGTGCCGTCCCCGGTTCAGGACCGTCACGTCCCAGCCGCGCCCGAGGGCCGCCTCGACGACGGCCCGTCCCACGAACTCCGTACCGCCCAGCACCAGAAGTCTCATGCCGGTGACTCTGCCCGCCGCGGGGGCGGGAGGGAACCGTCCTCTGCCGACGGCAGAGCCGGGCCGCGCGCCGCGGGCGGTGCGGGCCGCGGGGGGTCAGCGGCTGGTCGGCGGGGTGTACTTGTAGCCGACGCGGCGCACGGTCTGGATCGCCTTGCGGTGCTCCACGCCCAGCTTGCGGCGCAGCCGGGCGACATGGACGTCGACGGTACGGCCGTCGCCCACATGTCCGTAGCCCCACACGGTGGTGACGAGCTGGTCGCGGGTGTGCACCCGGTGCGGGTGCGCGACCAGATGCGCGAGCAGCTCGAACTCCAGGTACGTCAGGTCGAGTTGGCGCCCGTTCACGGACGCGGTGCGCTGCACGTCGTCGATCCGCACCAGCGGCTCACCGGCCTCCGGGACGGCGGGGACCGCGGGGGCGGAGTCGGTGGCCCCGGCGGGTGCCGTCGGCGCGGACACGGGCGCCGGGGTCTGCGGCTGCCCGGCCAGGGCCAGCGGCAGGAACGGCGGCTGCTGGTCGGCCGGGACGAGGACCAGGTAGCCGACCATCGGCGGCTGGCCCGGCAGGGTGGGCAGGGTGTGCGGGGGAGCGGGCAGCCAGGTGGCGCCCGGCGGGAGGAAGTCGGTGACGTCGACCACCTCGTCCCGGTCGACGGCGCGCAGCCGGTGCCGGGCGGTCCCGGCGGCGGCCGGGGCGGGGTGCGGGGCGGCGGAACCCGAGGGGAGCGCCGGGACGGAGGACAGGGCGGAGACGGAGGACGAGGAGAGTGAACGAGAGGTCGCCATGAGGGGTCAGCTCTTTCGCGCGAGGAGTTCGTCGGGGAGGACGACGGCCGCGATTCGTGGTCGGGGTCCGTCGAGGACGTACGTCGTGCGCGCTGGCCGAAGGCCGGGGTGTACGGCTTTAGAGGGCCGGCGCGTTCCTCACGCGGCAACACACCCGGTCGAAGTCGTGGTGCTGACGGGAAGGCCAGAACGGCTCCAGGTCGTGGCGACCCGTAGCGGTGCGGTTCTGGAAGCTGGCCATGGGCCCATTGAACCAGACACCTGCCCGTAACAGGAGGCTCCTCTCACAGCTTGGACGCCTCCTTGGCGCGAAGTGGCCGCCGGAGCGCGGAAGGGGCGCCCGCCGTCACGGCGGGCGCCCCTTCCGGAACACCTCGGGAGACCTCCCAGGACCCTCGGCGGGCCCCGGAAGACCGTCGGTCAGACCTGTCCGGCCTTCTCCAGGGCGGAGCAGCAGGTGTCGACGAGCAGGCGGGTCACCACGTACGGGTCCACGTTGGCGTTGGGGCGGCGGTCCTCGATGTAGCCCTTGCCGTCCTTCTCGACCTGCCACGGGATGCGCACCGAGGCACCGCGGTTGGAGACGCCGTAGGAGTACTCGTTCCACGGGGCGGTCTCGTGCAGACCGGTCAGGCGGTCGTCGATGCCCGCGCCGTAGTGCTTGACGTGGTCGAGGGGCTTGGAGCCCTCACCGAGCGACTCGGCGGCGGTGATGATCGCCTCGTAGGTCTCGCGCATCGCCTTGGTGGAGAAGTTGGTGTGCGCGCCCGCGCCGTTCCAGTCGCCCTTGACCGGCTTGGGGTCGAGGGTGGCGGCGACGCCGAAGTCCTCGGCGGTGCGGTAGAGCAGCCAACGGGCCACCCACAGCTGGTCGGAGACCTCCAGCGGGGCGAGCGGGCCGACCTGGAACTCCCACTGGCCGGGCATGACCTCGGCGTTGATGCCGGAGATGCCGAGACCGGCGGCCAGGCAGTTCTCCAGGTGCGCCTCGACGACGTCACGGCCGAAGATCTCGTCGGCGCCGACACCGCAGTAGTAGCCGCCCTGGGGGGCCGGGAAGCCGCCCTTGGGGAAGCCGAGCGGGTAGCCGTCCTTGAAGAAGGTGTACTCCTGCTCGATGCCGAAGATCGGCTCCTGCGCGGCGAACTCGGCGGCGACCTCGGCGAGCGCGGCACGGGTGTTGGACTCGTGCGGCGTCATGTCGATGTCGAGGACCTCGCACAGCACGAGGATGTCGTCGCCGCCGCGGATCGGGTCCGGGCAGGTGAAGACCGGCTTGAGGACACGGTCCGAGGCGTGGCCCTCGGCCTGGCTCGTGGAGGAACCGTCGAAGCCCCAGATCGGCAGCGCGTCCAGACCGGCGGGGGAGCCCGCGACGATCTTCGTCTTGGAGCGGAGCTTGGCGGTCGGCTGGGTGCCGTCGATCCAGATGTACTCAGCCTTGAAGGTCACGGGCCACTTCCTTCGGGGGTGGTCACACGCACGTGCGGGTGCTGCGAGTGCCGCGGGTGCCGCGGTTCCGCCGGGCTCGGCGGGATGCACGAGTGCCGCTGCGCTACGACACCGGGGCGCCGCACTCGATGCCCGGCAGACTGCCAACAGGCGATTTCCCGATCATTGCCCGACTGTGAACCCCGTGTTACCGGCCGATGCTGTGGCGCGTCTCACCTGCTCCGGGGCGTCTCCGGGGCGCCTCGGGGACACCTTCGGGGCGCCCCACGGGCCTCTCGGGGCGGGGGAGCGGGCCGGGAGTGCCGGGTGCGCGGGCGGGCGGGGGCCCCGACGCGGGGCCGGGCCGGGGACTCGTATGCGATGGGCTTGACGGGGCCGGGGGCGGGCACGCGCCGCGCCTCCCCGTGGCCGCCGGTCGCCCACACGCGGCGGTCCCGCTGTTCGTGGCCGCGAACAGCGGGACCTGTGACACGTACGAGATCGAGCGGTCGGCGCTAAGGCGTCACCCCACCTTCTCGATCACGGCCCGGCGGATGAGGAACTTGCCGGGCTCACGCACCTGCTCGAAGGCCGCGTTGTTCAGCAGCACACAGCTGCCGGACACCGAGGTCACCTCGACGGTGGTGGACTTGTTGTTGTCGAGGTTGGTGACCTTCAGCTTCGTGCCCGCCGGGAACTGGTTGCTGGACGCGGCCGGGGCGCCGCCCTCACCGGAGAGGGTGACCGTCGAGCCGTTGCAGACCTGCTGGCCCGCGGCGCCACCGCCACCGCCCGCGTTCTGCGGCGGGTCGGCCTGCGGCGGGTTGCTCTGCGGCGGGGTGTTCTGCGCGGGCGGCTGGGCCTGCTGGTTGCCGCCCTGGGCCGGAGGAGCCGCCTGGGAGCCCTGAGCCGACTCCCCAACGACGCAGTCCGACGCCTTCTGCTGCACCTTGATCTGGGCGATGACGGCCTCACGGTTCGTGATGCGGGCCGCGGACTGGGCGTCCGGGTTGGCCCGCTGGTCGTCGATGAACTTCTGGTTGTTGCCGAGCGCGGTGGCCAGCCCCTGGCAGACGGTCGACTCGGCCGCCGTCTGCGCCGCGTTGGACGTCGTCGCCATGACGAAGGCACCGCCGCCCGCCACGGTCGCCGCACCCACCAGCAGTGCGATCTTCTTCTTCGGGCCGAGGGTTCTCCTGCGCGACATACGCGCCTCCTGCAAGGGGGGAGTAGGGAAGCGGACGCCGGTATGTACGAGGCACCGGCAGGTCGTTACTCAGCGGTTACAGGAGTCAATCCACGTGGCGTGCGTCACACGGGAGTCGGGTGCGGGGCGGGCGCGGGGCGCTGCCGTGCCCGTCTCTGTTCGAATTCGTGAAACCTCACGTGCCCCTGTCGGACCATCGGGTGACGAGACGCCAACTACGGCCACCACCAGCACATTTCACTGCCCTTCCGGCCCCCCGGATGTCAGTGGGCGGCGGTACACTGGGGGCAGTGTTCGAGAGTTCCGCCGGGGGTCAGACCGGAGCCCCGGCCGCGACAGGAGGATGCCTGTGCCCGCTGCCGCACTGAAGCCGAAGCCGCTGCCCACCCAGTCCACCGCCAAGCGGTCCGTCCCGCTCGACCGGCCCTGCGCGCCGGTCGCCAAGCGGCCCCTGCCGCCCGGCCGCCCCCGCGACTGGTACCTGACCCACAACCGCCGCCTCAAGGCCATGCGCCTCGCCATCGCCCTGCTCGACTCGGGCGTCTACCTGCCCGGCCAGGCCCGCAACGAGAAGATCCGCAGCACGGCCGCCCTCATCGGCGTCCACCCGCCGTCCGACACCACCTGCCACATGGTCCGCGCGCTGATGCGCTACGCCCGCTGAGGACGGCTCCGCCGGGAGGGGGACGAGGCGGGGAGGGGCGAGGCGGGGGAGAGGGCCTGCCCCGCCTCGCCCCTACCCCGCCAGTTCCTTCTCCACCGGTGTCCGGAAGCGGGGCGTGACGCGGGTCCCGTCCAGCCAGCCCCGCAGCCGGTCCGCCTCCGCGCGGATCGCCTTCTCCGCGTCCCGGTCCGTGCCCTCGTCGTCCGTCAGGACGCGCCAGGCCAGGTCACCGTCGGCGCGCTGCGCCCAGGCGCCGACGATCCGGCCGTTCCACCACACCGTCGGACCGATGTTGCCGCTGCGGTCGAAGAGGGCCGGGCGCAGCGCTGTCGGGAGATACCAGTCGCGGGACTGCCAGCCCATCGCCGTCGGATCGAGCGCCGGCAGCAGAGCCGCCCACGGCTCCTCCGGCGCGGCGACCGGCTCCGCGTCCCCCGCCACCACGAACCCCGTGCCCGTGGCGGACGGGCCGCCCTCGCCGCCCGTGCCCTCGTCCAGCGACACCGTCTCCGCGCCGATCGCCGCCAGCGCCTGCCGCACCTCCGACACCTTCCACCCCGTCCACCACTTGAGGTCGGCCTCGGTCGCCGGACCGCACACGGTGAGCCAGGCGCGCAGCAGCTCCGCCTGCGCCCCGGCCGGGTCCAGCTCGCGATGCGCGGGCGCGGGCGCCCACCGGAACTGCGACGAGGTCCACGAGCCCAGCGGTCTGCCCCGGACCACCTTCCCCTCCACGCCCAGCACCTTCAGCAGCCGCGAACCGACGGTGTGAATCCCCTCGTACGGCTTCCCCGCCGCGTACGCGAACCGCTCCCGCAGGCGCGGTTCCTCGCGGGCCAGCTCCGCCGCGGTCGCCTCGCCGAGCCGTTCCAGCGCGGCCAGCGCCGCCGCCTCCACGTCCGCCAGCCAGACCGCGTCCGGCGCGCCCGCCTTCGCCATGTCCTTGAGCAGCGCCGCCCGTTCCCGCGCGGCCACCACCAGGCCCGTCGAGGCGTGCACCACCGCCGCCGACGCGGTGGGGAAGGCGAACACGGTGTGCCGCATGCCGTGCATCCGCACCAGCGACCGGTCCTCGTACAGCGCGCGGCCGGTCTCCCGGACCGTCACCGACGCGTCCGCGAGACGCGCCCCGACCGAGAGATAGACGGCGGCCGGATCGGAGCCGTGCAGCGCGACGAGATCGGCGGCCACCTCCTCCGGCGTCGCCGCCCGGCGCGCGGGCGTCAGCCGGTGCCGCAGCGCGAGTCTCGCCCGCCGCTCGGCCACCCCGACCCGCCGCACCCCGCCCGCCGCCCTGCCGCCACCCATGACCCGCCTCCGTCCGCCGCACCCGCCCTGTCCCGCCATCCTCCCCGACCCCACTGACAACGGGCCCCTGCCCGGTGCGGGGCAGGGGCCGAGAGGGGGGAAGGGGCGATGCGGAGGGCGTGGCTGGGGCCGCGGAGGACTACGCCGTCTGCGCGCCCGGTGCCTCCGGTGCTTCCGGCGCGCCCGATGCTCCCGCCGGGCTCCCGGTGTCCGCCGCCGCCGGACCCGTCTGCGCCGCCTTGATCGCGGCCCGGAGCTGTTCCTCCTCCGCACCGCTGAGCGAGGTCTGCACCAACTGGCCCCCGAAGGAGGCGATCTGCGGGACGACCTTGTCCCCGGCGGCGTGCTTCACCAGGACGAAGAGGGCCGCGGCGCCGGGGCGGAGGTTCTGGCTGAGGTCCTTCATGAAGGAGTCGTTGATGCCGGTGTCGGTGAGGGAGCCGCCCGCCGCGCCCGCCGCCGCACCCACCGCGGCCCCCAGCAGCGGGGCCAGGAAGAGGAGGCCGATCACGCCGCCCCAGACGGCGCCCCCGGCCGCGCCGACCGCCATGTGGTTCACCGCCTGGTGCAGCTTGATGTGGCCGTCCTCGCGGCGCTCGACGACGACCGCGTCCTCCAGTTCCACCAGGTGCTGCTTGGACAGCTCGAACAGCTTCGCGCGCACCTGGTTGGCGGTGGCGAGGTCGTCGTAGGCGACGACGAACAGATTGCTCATGCCGGGCACCCCTTAGGCCATGCCGAGTGGATGAGGCGCCGACGGACCGGCAGGGAGGAACCGTCGGCCGATCTCCTGACGTACCGGTACGCCGTTATGCGCCTTTTGTGGCGACTCTAGGGCGGGCGGGAGCATGCCGCATGCCGGGCATCCGGTGGGCAGAGGCGCCGGGGGGCGTCCGGCGGCGGGGCCTCACGCACCGGGATCAGATTCCGGGCGCCCCCCACACCGGGAACCAGCGGCCCAGGTCCTCCTCCATCCGCAGGTCGTCGGCGAGGGCGGCCTTCACCTGGAGTTCCAGCGCGCTGTCGCGCCGCTCCGCGGGTCCGGCGAGCGGGGCGAAGGGGTAGAAGGAGCCGCGTTTGTAGAGGTAGACGAGTGCCAGGCGGCGCCCTTCGCCGTCGGTGAAGCCGACGAGGGAGCACAGGAGCTGCGGCCCGAAGCCGTTGACCTCCATCGCGCTGTTCACCGCGTGCAGGTCGTTGACCAGGGCGGAGAGGTCGTCGGGGCCGCGGTGGGAGAAGAGCCAGGAGTAGCCGTAGTCGTCGCGCAGCAGCCGGACCGGGGGCCCGGTGCGGTCGATGTCGGCGTCGAGGAGGGCCTGGACCTCCCGGTGCGTCTGGTCGAAGGCCGCGCCCTCGACGGTGGCGAAGCAGACCGCGCCCTGCCCGGTCGGGGTGAACCCGGCCGCCGCCTCCAGCGTGACCGCCGCCGACGGCAGCGCGAAGAGACGGTCGAGGTCGGGCGCGACCGGCTTGGACCGGCCGAGCAGGATGTCCAGCAGCCCCATCGTCAGCCCGCCTTCCCCGGAGTGGCGGCCTCGCCCAGTTCGGCGGAGATCCGCCCGAGCTGCGCGAGCCGCTGCTCCAGACTCGGGTGGGTGGAGAACAGGCCCGCGAGGCCGGGCTCGGCACCCAGCGCGGGCGTGAAGTAGAAGGCGTTGAACGCCTGGGCCGTACGCAGGTCCTTGGACGGGATGCGCGCGATGTCCCCGGTCACCTTGGTCAGCGCGGAGGCCAGCGCCGAGGGCCGCCCGGTGAGCAGGGCCGCCGCCCGGTCGGCCGCCAGTTCGCGGTACCGGGACAGGGCGCGGATCAGCAGGAAGCTGATGCCGTACACCGCGACCGAGACCCCGATGACGGCGGCGAAGACGGCCGCGGTGTTCTGGTCGCGGCGTCCGGCGCCGAAGAGCTGGCTGTAGAAGGCGAACCGCACCACCAGCCCGGCGATCACCCCGAGGAACGAGGCGACGGTGATCACCGCGACGTCCTTGTGCGCCACGTGCGCCATCTCGTGCGCGAGCACCCCCTCCAGCTCGGCCGGTTCCAGCCGCCGCAGCAGCCCGCCGGTCACGCACACCACGGCGTGGTCGGCGTTGCGGCCCGTGGCGAACGCGTTCGGCATGTCCAGGTCGGACACGGCCACCACCGGCTTCGGCAGGTCCGCCATCGCGGAGAGCCGGTCGACGACGGCGTGCAGCTGCGGGTACTCCTCCCGCTCCACGACCCGCCCGCGCATCGCGAACAGCGCGATCCGGTCGGAGAACCAGTACTGCGCGCCGAGCATCCCCGCCGCGACGACCACGACCAGCACCCACGACTTCAGCAGCACGATCAGCGCGGCGACGAACGCCACGTACAGCAGTCCCAGCAGAAACAGCGTGACCGTCATCCGCACGGTCAGCCGCCGGTCGCTCCGGAAGCGGCTCCGCATGTGTACCACCACCCACAGATCAGGCACTCGGCCCCACTGCCAGTGTGCACCGCGCCCCTCCCATGAAGCGCTCCCGATCCCCCCTAGGACCAGCAAAGCCTCCCGCCCCGCTGTCCCATGGCGTCACCGGGCCGGAAGCCCCGCCTCCCACCGCAGCCGCCGCACCCCGTCCGCCCCGGCCACCGGCCCGATCCGCTCCAGCAGCGCGGCCACCTCCACCGCCTCGGCAGCGGCATCCGGTCCGGCCACCACTCCACGCCGTACGTCGGCCGTCACCCGCCACCGCCGCACCCTTTCCTCGGCCCGCCGCCGCAGCGCCTCGTCGGGATCGTCCAGCACCCCCACCAGCGCCCGCAGCCCCGCGACCCCGCCGTACGCGCCGAGCAGCCGCACCGCCGCCAGCCGTACGTGGCGCGGCCGTCCCGGCGCCAGCCGCTCCGTCAGCCCGGCGGCGTCCAGCAGCCGCGCGGACGGTGCCAGCGCCTCGGCCACCCGGCGGGTGACCGCGGGCGCCGGATCGTCGAGCAGCGGCCACAGCAGCGGTACGTCGGTCACGTCCAGGACCCGCAACCCGTCTACGGCGCGGGCCCGTACGCCGGGCGCCGGATGCGTGAGCAGCGCGCGCAGCGTGTCCGCGTCGACGGCCCGCTCCCCGCACTCCGCCAGCCCCGCCACCGCTCCCGGCGGCAGCAGCGGCTCCCGGACGTCGGCGCACCGGCGCCGGTACCAGGCCAGCGGATCGGCCCCGGCCGCCCGGACGACGTACCGCGCGCAGGCCCGCACCCCCGCCGCCCGGTCGGTGAGGAAGGCGGTGGCCTCCCCGGCCCGTCCGGCGGCCCGCAGCGCGGTCACCCCGGCCGCCCGCACCCCCGGATCGCGCGCGCCGAGCAGCGCCCCGAGCACGTCGTCGTACGCGCCGCCGTTCCGTACGGCGGCGAGCGCGGCCTCGGTGCCCAGCCTCCGCACGACGACGTCGGGGTCGTCGGCGGCGCGGGCCAGGTCGGCGGGTGTGAAGAGACCGTCCGTCACGGCGAGCCGGTACGCCAGCCGCCGCGCGTCACGGTCGTCCCCGGCGAGCAGCGCGCCGAGCGCGTCCCGGCCCGCCCGGCGCAGCACGCCCGTCAGCAGGTCCAGGGCGTACGCGCCCCGCTCCTGGCGTGCGACCCGTACGACCAGCGGCGCCAGCGCGACGGCGGTGTCCGGCCCGAGCCGGTCCCGCAGCACGTCACGGGCCGCCTCCCGCACCGGGCCCGCCCAGTCCGCGGCGCGCAGCACGAGAAGCGGCAGCAGCTCGGGCCGCCCCGCGGCCCGCCGTACGGCGACCTCCCGGACCCGTCCGTCGGCGTGACACAGGGCGAGCGCGAGCCACGACTCCCCGCCGGGACCGGTACCGTCCGCGGCCCACAGCTCTGCGCGCCCCGGCACCACCCCGTACGCCCCCGGCCCCCGCACGGCCGCGTCGAGCGCCACCCACGCCTCCGGGGCGCCGGTGCCGAGCGCTTCGCGCACCGGCCCCCCGGCCGCGAGCGCTCCGGCGGCGCTCACCGTCCGGGCCCGCTAGTACGGGGCACGGAACTGGGTCCACCCCAGGAGGAGGATGAGGGCGGCGACGCAGCCCAGGACGATCGCTGTCGACACCCAGGGTGATCTGCGGCGGGTCACGGGGGTCGGGTCGGGGCGGAAGGGCTGGGGGGTGGGTGGGTGGTGCTTCCAGCGGGCGGCCAGCATGCGGGCCCGCGCCGAGGGCTCCTTGTGGTCCGCGCCGTCGGCCCAGCGCAGGTCGAACTCCCGCTCCTCGTCGCCCGGTCCGGACATCTCCCGCTCCCGCTGCCGTCGAACACCCGTACAGAAACCATACGACGGCGCCCCCGCCCGGAAGAACCGGTACGGGGGCGTCGGAGTCCGGGGAGCGCGGGCTCCCGGCGCGATCACACGTCGAAATACAGCTCGAACTCGTGGGGGTGCGGGCGGAGCTGGAGCGGGGCGATCTCGTTGGCGCGCTTGAAGTCGATCCACGTCTCGATCAGGTCGGACGTGAAGACGTCGCCCGCGAGCAGGAACTCGTGGTCGCGCTCCAGGGAGTCGAGGACGGCCGGCAGCGAGGTCGGGACCTGCGCGACGTTGGCGTGCTCCTCGGGGGCCAGCTCGTAGAGGTCCTTGTCGATCGGCTCGGCCGGCTCGATCTTGTTCTTGATGCCGTCCAGGCCCGCGAGCAGCAGCGCGGAGAACGCCAGGTACGGGTTGCCGGAGGAGTCGGGCGCGCGGAACTCGACGCGCTTGGCCTTCGGGTTCGAGCCGGTGATCGGGATGCGCATTGCGGCGGAGCGGTTGCGCTGCGAGTACACCAGGTTGATCGGGGCCTCGAAGCCCGGCACCAGGCGGTGGTAGGAGTTCACCGTCGGGTTGGTGAACGCCAGCAGCGACGGCGCGTGCTTGAGGATGCCGCCGATGTAGTAGCGGGCGGTGTCGGACAGGCCCGCGTAGCCGGCCTCGTCGTAGAACAGCGGGTCGCCGTTGGTCCACAGCGACTGGTGGACGTGCATGCCCGAGCCGTTGTCGCCGAAGATCGGCTTCGGCATGAAGGTCGCGGTCTTGCCGTTGCGCCAGGCGACGTTCTTCACGATGTACTTGAAGAGCTGGAGGTCGTCGGCCGCGGCGAGCAGCGTGTTGAACTTGTAGTTGATCTCGGCCTGGCCGGCGGTGCCCACCTCGTGGTGCTGGCGCTCGACCTTGAGGCCCGCGCGGTCCAGCTCCAGGGAGATCTCGGCGCGCAGGTCGGCGAAGTGGTCGACCGGCGGGACCGGGAAGTAGCCGCCCTTGTAGCGGACCTTGTAGCCGCGGTTGTCCTCCAGGGCACCGGTGTTCCAGGCGCCGGCCTCGGAGTCGATGTGGTAGAAGCTCTCGTTCGCGCTGGTGGCGAAGCGCACGCTGTCGAAGACGTAGAACTCGGCCTCGGGACCGAAGTACGCGGTGTCGGCGATACCGGTCGACGCGAGGTAGGCCTCGGCCTTCTTCGCCACGTTGCGCGGGTCGCGGGAGTACTGCTCGCCCGTGATCGGGTCGTGGATGAAGAAGTTGATGTTCAGCGTCTTGTCGCGGCGGAAGGGGTCCACGCGCGCCGTCGACAGGTCGGCCCGCAGCGCCATGTCGGACTCGTGGATGGCCTGGAAGCCGCGGATCGACGAGCCGTCGAAGGCCAGCTCCTCGTCCGGGTCGAACGCCTCGACGGGCACCGTGAAGTGCTGCATGACGCCCGGCAGATCGCAGAAGCGGACGTCGACGAACTTGACGTCCTCATCCTTGATGAACTTCTTGGCCTCGTCGGCGTTCTGGAACATCCAGCTCCTCCTACTCCCGACCGCCCGGCCGGGGTGGTAGTTCGTTCGTGCGGCCAGTGCGGTGGCACACGCTGTCGTCGACCCTAGGGACGGGTGATTTCTCCGGCGTGACCCGTTTGTTTCGCAGAAGTTAACCGGCCCGGCCTCCACCGTAGCCCCCTACCACTCCGCCCGGCCCGCGGGGAAGACCCGGCCTGCCCGTGCGGGGGAGGGGCACAGTACCGTGGTCGGGTGGACAACAGGCAAGCAATCGGATCGTGGCTGTCCGGCCCGCGCGCGGCCATGGAAGAGGCCGGGGCCGACTTCGGCTACCGGGGCGAGCAGCTGGGGCTGCCCGAGCACGGGCCCGGTTCGCTGGCCCGTCCGGGCCGTCGGCTGGGCGCCCTCGCCGTCGACTGGGGGCTCTGCCTCTTGATCGCATACGGCCTCATCACGGACGGCTACGGCACCGACACCGGCAACTGGACGCTCCTCGTCTTCCTGGTGATGAGCCTGCTCACGGTCGGCACCCTCGGCTTCACCCCCGGCAAGCGGCTGTTCCGGCTCCGCGTGGTCTCCCTCGACACCGGCACCGTCAACCCGCTGCGCGCCGCCGCCCGCTCGGTCCTGCTCTGCCTCGCCGTCCCGGCCCTGGTCTGGGACCGCGATGGCCGCGGCCTGCACGACCGGGTGGCCCGCACGGTCGAGGTCCGTATCTGAGCCACCGTGCCCCGCGGCGGCGCGGACCCGCGGCCTCACGACCCGCGGCCGAACGACCCGCACACGTCTGAGGGGCGCCCGGAGTGATCCGGGCGCCCCTCAGACGTCGTGTACGGGTGGTACGGGTCGTGGTGGTCAGCGCTGGCGCGGGCCGCCCTTCGGCAGCCGCATACCCTTGGGCATCGGGCCCTTCGGCAGCGGCATGTTGCTCATCAGGTCGCCGAGCGAGCGCAGCCGGTCGTTGGTCGCGGTCACCTGCGGGCCGGTGAGCACGCGGGGCAGCTTCAGCATCGTCGTCCGGAGCTTCTTCAGCTCGGTCTGGCCCTCGCCGGTGCCGACGATCAGGTCGTGCACGGGGACGTCGGCGACGATGCGGTTCATCCGCTTCTTCTCCGCGGCCAGCAGGCTCTTCACCCGGTTCGGGTTGCCCTCGGCGACCAGGACGATGCCGGCCTTGCCGACGGCCCGGTGCACCACGTCCTGGTTGCGGTTCATCGCCACCGCGGGGGTGGTGGTCCAGCCCCGGCCGACGTTGTCCAGTACGGCCGCCGCGGCGCCCGGCTGTCCGTCCATCTGCCCGAAGGCCGCCCGCTCGGCCCGGCGCCCGAACACGATCGCCGTCGCGAGGAAGGCGAGCAGGAAGCCCAGGATGCCGAGATATACGGGGTGACCGATCAGGAAACCGATCGCGAGGAAGACACCGAAGGTGACGATTCCGACAGCCGCGAGTACAAGACCGATCTTCTTGTCGGCCTTGCGGGTCATCTTGTAGGTCAGGGCGATCTGCTTCAGTCGCCCGGGGTTAGCGGCGTCCGCCGCCGTGTCCTTCCTCGCCATGCCCCGCAGTCTACGTGGCCCCGGGAGTGCCGACGACGGCAGTGCCCGGTGGGGGAGCCCGCCGGGGGAAGGGGCCGGGGGCCGGGGGTGCCGCGACGGCCGCGGGCCGTCGGGGCGGGTCGGTCAGAGACGGGCGGAGGTGACCTCTTCGAGGACACGCTGCGCCTCGGTACGGTCCTTGGCGCGACGGCGGTCCTCCAGGACGGAGGTCCAGGCGTTGCGCCGGGCGGTGCGCTGGCCGCCGCTCATGAGGAGCGACTCGACGGCGCGCAGGGCGTCGGTGACGGACGGGATCGCGGTGGCGCGGACGGGCGCGGCCTGCATGACGGGGGTCCCCTCGGAGAGAACGGGAGCGGGTACGGGAGCGGCGGGTGCTGCGTGGAGCGGGGCGGTGCGCAGGGTGGTGCTCTGTGGTGCGGGGTGGTGCTCTGTGGTGCGGGGCGGTGCGGCGGGTGGATCTGGGGCGGAAAGCGGCGATCCACGTCGTGTGACACCAATGTCACTGTGTGAGTGTCACGCTCTGGTGTTACCAGGGCGTGACCGACCGGTCAAACACCCATGAAGCCTCGGTGGGCGGGGCCGGAACGGTGACGCGGCCCCGGCGTGCGCCCTCATCTGCGAGGACGGCCGGGACCGCGTCGACTCCGCCGCTACCGGCGGGTAATGCCTTGTGCGTGACCTCACACGCGCGCTCTCCGCGCGGACGCGGAAAGGATGCTGACGGTGTGTCAGACGGCCTGGACGGCGACGAAGGAACCGCGCTTCTCGACGGCCATCTGGTACAGGCGCCCGGCACGGTAGGAGGACCGTACCAGCGGGCCGGACATGACGCCCGAGAAGCCGATCTGCTCCGCCTCGTCCTTCAGCTCCACGAACTCCATGGGCTTCACCCAGCGCTCCACCGGGTGGTGGCGGACCGTCGGACGCAGGTACTGGGTGATGGTGATCAGCTCGCAGCCCGCCTCGTGCAGCTGCTTCAGCGCCTCGCTGACCTCCTCGCGGGTCTCGCCCATGCCGAGGATCAGGTTCGACTTGGTGACGAGGCCCTCGTCGCGGGCCGCCGTGATCACCTTGAGGGAGCGGTCGTAGCGGAAGCCGGGGCGGATGCGCTTGAAGATGCGCGGCACCGTCTCGACGTTGTGCGCGAAGACCTCGGGGCGGGAGGAGAAGACCTCGGCCAGCTGCTCGGGGACCGCGTTGAAGTCGGGGGCGAGCAGCTCCACCTTGGTGCGGCCCGCCTCGCGGTCGGCCGTCTGGGCGTGGATCTGGCGGACCGTCTCCGCGTACAGCCAGGCGCCGCCGTCGGCCAGGTCGTCGCGGGCGACGCCGGTGATGGTGGCGTAGTTGAGGTCCATGGTGACGACGGACTCGCCGACCCGGCGGGGCTCGTCGCGGTCCAGCGCCTCGGGCTTGCCGGTGTCGATCTGGCAGAAGTCGCAGCGCCGCGTGCACTGGTCACCGCCGATGAGGAAGGTCGCCTCGCGGTCCTCCCAGCACTCGTAGATGTTGGGGCAACCGGCTTCCTGGCAGACCGTGTGCAGGCCCTCGCTCTTCACGAGGTTCTGCATCTTGGTGTACTCGGGACCCATTTTCGCCCGGGTCTTGATCCACTCGGGCTTGCGCTCGATGGGGGTCTGGCTGTTGCGGACCTCCAGGCGCAGCATCTTGCGTCCGTCGGGTGCGACTGCGGACACGTCGGCTCCCTGCCTGTCTGCGTAGACTTTCGATTCTTCGGCGTACACCAGGGTACGCCCGTGGTTTTACCGACTCCCCCGGTGAGGCCAACCTCACTGCGGCGGGGTGCATTCCCGCCCGGAGACCGCCCGTTCCCGGGCTCTCCCGTTCCCGCGCGCTCCGGACACCGCTCAGGCGGAGGCGGGCTGTGCGGAGGCGGGCTCGATCTCCCGCGGCTTCAGGTCCGCGTTCTCCAGTACGTCCTTCAGGTGGCGCTCGACGACCGGCAGGACCTCGTCGATGGTGACGTCGCGGCCCAGTTCGGCGGCGAGCGAGGCCACGCCCGCGTCGCGGATGCCGCACGGGATGATCCGGTCGAACCACTTGTTGTCCGGGTTCACGTTGAGCGCGAAGCCGTGCATGGTGACGCCCTTGGCGACCCGGATGCCGATGGCCGCGATCTTGCGGTCCTCGCGGCGCTGGCCCGCGTTGGAGGGCGCGTACTCCGGCCCGTTGAGCCGCGGGTCGAACTCCTCGTCGTGCAGCCGGGGGTCGAAGTCGAGGGAGAGCCCGCCGAGCGCGGCACGCCGCTCCACCGGGTCGCCGAGCACCCACACCCCGCTGCGGCCCTCGACCCGCGAGGTGGTCAGCCCGAACTCCGCGCAGGTGCGGATGAGGGCGTCCTCCAGCCGCCGGACGTGCGCGACGACGTCCACCGGGCGGGGCAGCTTCTGGATCGGGTAGCCCACCAGCTGGCCAGGCCCGTGCCAGGTGATCTTGCCGCCGCGGTCGACGTCCACCACCGGGGTGCCGTCCAGGGGGCGCTCGCTGTCGGCCGTGCGCCGGCCGGCGGTGTAGACCGGGGGGTGCTCCAGCAGCAGCACGGTGTCGGGGACCTCGTCGGCGAAGCGCGCCGCGTGCACCCGGCGCTGCTCGTCCCAGGCCTCCTGGTACTCGACGGCGTCCGCTCCGAAGCCCATCCGGACGAACCGCAACTCACTCACGGCAAGCGCCTCCCTCGGCGACACGCTGGACACGGTGGACGCTGCGACCCGATCGCCGCGGCGGCGCCGGGCACCAGGGTCCCGCCTCCGCTGACGTCAGGCACGTAACGCGCCCACGCCACTGTACGTCCGACCGCCACGCGTCAGCCCGGAGGCCAATCCTCACACGATCGGATGAATGAGCGTCGACCTGTGCGATCGCCTGCTTACGCTCCGCTACATTCGCGCCGTTCACGCGCCATCAGGGCAGCTCACCGCGAGCACAGGACTTCGCAGAGCACTTCATCCGGGCACGTCAGAGGGCTCGGAAGGCAGGAGACCGCACCGCAGATGACGGAACGACCCGCGCAGCGCACGCCCAACCGCCAGCTCGCCGCGCTCATCGCAGAAGCGGGCTTCTCCAACGCGGGTCTGGCCCGACGGGTCGATCAGCTCGGCCTCGAACACGGCCTCGACCTCAGATACGACAAGACCTCCGTCACCCGGTGGCTGCGCGGCCAGCAGCCCCGCGGCACCACCCCCGCCCTGATCGCCGAGGTCTTCACCCGGCGCCTCGGCCGCCGCCTCACCGCCCAGGACCTCGGCCTCGACGCGTGCGCCCCCGTGTACGCCGGTCTGGAGTTCGCCGCGACCCCCGAGGAGGCCATCGACATCGTCGGCGGGCTCTGGCGCAAGGACTCCGGCAGCCACGCCGAACTCCGCAAGATTGCCTTCACCGCGGCCGGGCTCGTCGTGCCCAGCCGGGACTGGCTCATCGGCCGGTCCGACGACAAGGTCGCCCGCACCGAACCCGCCCCGCCCCGCGTCCCCGTCCAGGGCGGCCGGCCGCCCGCCCACCGGGCCGCGCCCGCCCGCGCGGTGCCGGGCCTGCCCGGAGTGCCCCGGCAGCGCGGCACCGCCGCCGACCGCGCCCCCGGCGGCCGGGTCACCGGCGGGGACATCGCCGCGCTGCGCTCCGTCGGCGAACTCTTCCGCACCCTCGACGACCAGTACGGCGGCGGCCACGCCCGCCAGGCCCTCGTGCGCTACCTGGAGCACGAGTGCGAACCGATGCTGCGCGGCACCTACGGCGAGCAGACCGGCCGCCGCCTCTTCGGCGCCGCCGCCGACCTCACCCGGCTCGCCGGGTGGACCTCCTTCGACATCGCCGCCCACGGCCTCGCCCAGCGCTACTTCGTCCAGGCGCTGCGGCTGTCGCAGGCCGCCGGGGACCGTACGTACGGCTCGTACGTCCTCGTCACCATGAGCCGCCAGGCCGTCTACCTCGGCCACGGCCGGGAGGCCGTGCAGCTCGCGCGCGTCGCCCAGCAGGGCGCGGGGTCGGCGGTGCCGCCGGTCGTGCAGGCCCTGCTGCACGCGGCCGAGGCGCGCGGGCACGGTGTCCTCGGCGAGGTCCGCGCCTGCACCGCCTCCCTCGTCCGGGCCGAGCGCGCGCTCGACGCGGCGCGGGCCGGGGACGAGGTGCCGTTCTGGGCCCGCCGGTTCGACGAGGGGCAGCTCGCCGACGAGTTCGGGCACTGCCACCGCGACCTCCAGCAGTTCCGGGCCGCCGTCCAGCACGCCGAACGCTCCCTGCGGCTGCGCCCCGCCTCCCACGCGCGCAGCCGCCTCTTCTCCCGCGTCGTCCTCGCCTCCGCGCGGCTCGGCCTCGGCGAACTCGACCTCGCGTGCCAGCTCGCGGCCGAGGCGGCGTCCGCGGCGGCGGAGATGCGGTCGGTACGGGCCCTGGAGTACGTACGTGACTTCGAGCGCCGCCTGGAGCCGTACCGGGACGCGGCGCCGGTCCGCACGTACCGCGACCGCGTGGCGGCCCTCCGCTGACCGACCCTCCGGGGGCGCGCCGGACTCCCCCCTCGGGCCGAGCCCCGACGTCTCGCCGTACACGGGGTACGCCTCCCGTCACGGGGCTTGCCCACCCACGACCGTCCGTCTCGGCGGGCTGAACAGCTGGCGTCGAGGTGGTTCAGCCCGTCCGGCGATTGAGGACGAGGCCCGTTCAGGGCCGACGGCGGGGGGCTGGGGGCGGCAGCCCCCCGGGGTGGGTCAGCCGAGAGTGCCTGCCCTCACGCCGCCCGCGGAGCGACCCGCACCGGCTCCCCCCGATGCATCGCCCCCGCCCCCAGATCCCCGAGGATCACCGCGGCCGCCCGCCGGGCGGACCGCAGCGCCCCCGCGACGGAGCTGACGTCGCGATGGTCCCCGCACACGTACAGCCCGGCCAGCAACCGCACCCCCCGCCGCAGATCGTGCGGAGCACCCATCACCGGCACCGCCTCCGCGGAGTGGTGCACCGCGAGCGTCTCCCACCGCCCGGTGGGCACCCCGTACAGCCGCCCCAGATGCCGCCGCACCGCCGCGTCCACCCCGTCCGGCGGCGCCCCCAGCACGGTGGACGAGATCAGCGCCCGCCCGACGGGAGCCCGCCCGGGGTCGACCTCGCTGACCACGGCCGTGTGGGCGACCGGCCCGCCGCGGTCGGAGTCGAGCAGCAGCGCCGCCCCGGTCCCCGGCGCCTCGTCCGTCGCGTGGTGCACGACCGTCACCGGATGGAAGGCGGGCACCCGCAGGCCGGGCAGCAGCTCGGCGGCGGCGCGCGCGTCGGTCGCCACGAGGACGGCCCGGCAGGGGATCTCCCCGTGCTCGGCGGTGGTCACGGAGGTGGTGGACACCGCCGTGACCCGCACCCCCGTCCGCACGGTCCCCGGCGGCAGCCCGCGCGCGAGCAGCTCGGGCACGGTGTCCGCGCCGCCTTCGGGCAGCGCCAGCCCCCCGGCCGCGAAGGCGCGCAGCGCGAGGTCGGCGCACCGGCTGGAGCTGATCAGTTCGGGGTCGCTGAGCAGCGCGGCCAGCAGGGGCCGCAGGAAGCCGTCCACGGTGCGGGCGGGCAGTCCGCGCCCGGCGAGGGCCTGCGCCGCGGGCTGTTCGGGCCGCCGCAGGAGCCGTTCGGCGGGGGTGGCGGCGAGCCGGGTGAGGGCGGCCCCGAGCCGCGCCTGGTCCATCGCGGACCCCAGCGGCGCCCCGGCCGCGGTCCGTACGCCGGTGCGCGCACCGCTCCGTACCGGGGTGCGCGCCCCGCTCCGCACGCGGGGCGGCCCCCCGTTCCGGGGAGCGCTCGCGAGGGCGCGTACGGCATGGAGTGCGCCCCGTGCGCCCCCCGCGCCGGGCTGCGCGCCCGCGCGGTGGTGGCGCCCGTCGCTGTGCAGCAGGACTCCGGGGGCGAAGGGGCGCAGGACGAGCGCCTCCAGGCCCGGGGTCCGGGCGAGTTCCGCGCAGGCCGTGGGCAGCGGGTGCCCGATGCGGTCGAGCCGGAAGCCGTCCACCTTCTCGGTCGCCATCCGGCCGCCCACGCACGGGGCGGCCTCCAGGACCGTGGTCCTCACTCCTGCGCTGGTCAGCCGATGCGCCGCGGCGAGTCCGGCGATCCCGGCTCCCACGATCACGACGTCCGCCTGGTACGCGGGCTCAAGCACGTGCCCCTCCTCGAGGTTGCGCGGCCGGTGGGGACGTCATGCCCCCAACTGGCTTCCGGAATACCCGAGTTCGGATCGAGGGTAGGGCGGTGACCGGTCGTCGGCAGTCGCGCACGGACCGGGCACGGTCGCACGCCGGTCGCATGCCCACCTGAAACCCCGTCAGGCGGCCACCGCACGGCCCGCGGTCAGCGACCGTCCGGACCTCGACCAGCCCGGCGGGCAGCTGTCGTACGAGCCACCGGGCAGCCGTCGTACGGACCACCGGACAGCCGTCAGCTGATCCTCAGGCGTCCCGGCGGGCAGCCGTGCACCCGGACCTCACGCGGCCCGTACGGCGTCCTCGATCCCGGGGAACGCGAAGCTGAACCCGGACTCCAGCAGCCGCTTCGGCACCACCCGCGCGCTGCCCAGGACGTCCCCGGCCATCTCGCCGAGCACCGTCTTCAGCACCGCCGCCGGGACCGGGAACAGCGCCGGGCGGTGCAGCACGCGCCCCATCGCCGCGGTGATCTCGGCGTTGGTGCGCGGCTCGGGCGCGGTCAGGTTGAACGGCCCGGCGAGGTCGTCCCGTTCCAGCAGGTGCCGGATCGCGGCCACCTCGTCGTGCAGCGCGATGTACGACCAGTACTGCCGCCCGTCGCCCAGCCGCCCCCCGAGGCCCGCCTTGAACAGGGGGAACAGCCGCGCCCAGGCACCGCCGTCGCGCGAGACGACCAGTCCGGTGCGGGTGAACACGGTCCGCACCCCGGCCGCGCGCGCCGGGTCGGCCGCCGCCTCCCACTCCTGGCACAGCTCGGGCAGGAACCCGGTCCCGGCGGGCGCCTCCTCGTCGACGGCGCGGTCGCCCGTCTCGCCGTAGAAGCCGATCGCGCTGCCGTTGACCAGGGTGCGCGGCCCGTCGTCCAGGGCGGTGAGGGCGCGGGCGAGGGCCGCGGTGCCGTGGACGCGGCTGTCGTGGATGCGCCGCTTGTACTCGTCCGACCAGCGCCGGTCGCCGATCCCGGCCCCCGCGAGGTTCACCACCGCCGCGCACCCGGCCAGCCCGGCGGGGTCGAGTTCCCCGCGCTCGGGGTCCCAGCGCACCTCGTCCGGGCCCTTCGGGGCGTGCCGCACCAGCCGCACCATCTCGTGCCCGTCGGAGGCCAGGGAGCGCACCAGGGCGCTGCCGATCAGACCGGACGCGCCGGTCACCGCGATTCGCGTACGTTCCATGCGGTCATCCTGCCCCCGGACCCGGGAAAAAGCCGTGGCCGACAGGGCGCGGGCACGCCGTAGGGTGCCGCACATGACCGACCCGCACATACCGGCCGACCCGCCCGCGCCCCAGGACGCCCCCGGCGGGCCGCCCGCCCCGCTGATCCGACCCGCCCGGCCCGCCGACGAGGCGCCGCTCGCCCTCCTCGACCGGGAGACCTGGTCCCCGCTGCACGCGGTCCAGCCCCGCCCCGAGCCGCCGTACCGGCCCTTCTTCGACGCGCTCCACCTGCCGCACGACTACCTGGTCGCGGAGGTCGGCGGACGGGTCGTCGGCTACCTCCGGCTGGTGCCCGCGACCGGGCTCGCCTGCAACGCGCACGTCCGGCAGATCCAGGGCCTCGCCGTCGCCGACGCGGCCCGCGGCCGCGGCGTGGGCCGCGCGCTGGTGCGGGCCGCCGTCGAGGAGACCCGCCGCGCCGGGGCCCGCCGCCTCACCCTGCGCGTCCTCGGCCACAACGCCCCGGCCCGCGCCCTGTACGCCGCCGAGGGCTTCACCGTCGAGGGCGTCCTGCCCGGCGAGTTCCTGCTCGACGGCGCCTACGTCGACGACGTCCTGATGGGCCGCCCGGTCTGACCCGCCCCCCGCCGGACACGGGTCACGACGACACCAGGTCGCCCGTGTCCACGGCGGCCGTCGCGTCCCGCGCCCGCTCCGCGTCCGCGGCGACCTCGTCGGCGGTCAGCACGTACCCCGTCTCCGCGTCGGAGGTGGAGCGGGCGAAGACCACCCCGAAGACCCGCCCGTCGGTGGTCAGCAGCGGGCCGCCGGAGTTGCCGGGGCGGACCGTGGAGCGCACCGAGTAGATCTCGCGGGTGACGGTGCCGTCGTTGTAGATGTTCCGCCCGGTCGCGTCGATCCGGTTCGCCACCGTCGCCGCCTGGAGGTCCAGCCCGCCGTCCTGCGGATAGCCCGCCACGACCGCCGCCGCGCCGCGCCCCGCGTCGTCGTCGAAGGACAGCAGCGGCGCCCGCAGCCCCGGCACGTACAGCACCGCCACGTCGCGCTGCGGGTCGAACAGCACCACGCGCGCCTCGTACGCCCGGCCCACCCCGCCGATCCGGACCGTCGGCTCGTCGATGCCCGCCACCACGTGGGCGTTGGTCATCACCCGCTCGCGCGCGTACACGAACCCGCTGCCCTCGCGGCCCTCGCCGTCCGCCGCGCCCTCGACCTTGACGGTGCTGCGGCGGGCCGCCTCGGTCGCGGCGGCCGTCACGCTGTCCCCGGAGGGCTCGGCGACCTCGGCCGTCGCCTCGTTCTCGAACGGGTTGAAGACCTGCGGGAACCCCGCCTGGGTGAGCGCCGACGTGGCGCCCGCGAACCAGCCCGGCGTGGTCTCCGGCATGGCGTCCTGGACCGCCCCCAGCAGCCGCGAGTCCCGTATCGCCGAGGTCACCAGGGGCGACGAGGACACCGCCAGCACGCTCGCCGCCACCCACGCCACCACCAGCACCGCCACCGCGTTGGCGACCGCGCCGCCGATGCCGTCGGCGACCCGCAGCGGCCCCCGGTCCAGCTCGCCGCGCAGCCGCAGCGCCAGCCGCCCGGCCAGCTCGTGCCCGACCACCGCCGGGGTCAGCACCGTCAGCACGGCGGTGACCGTCGCCGCCGTGGTCCCCGGCGTCACCAGGTCCATCACCCAGGGCAGAATCCACACGCCCACCACCGCGCCGCCCACGAAACCGGCCAGCGAGACACAGCCGGCCACCAGGCCGCGCCGGTAGCCCGATCCGGCGTACGCCAGGATCGCCAGCACCAGCAGGATGTCGAGCAGGTCCACGCAGCCGCCTTCCTCTCGGGCTCCAGTACGGACGAGAGGGGCCCGGTGATCAGCCTCGCCCGCGGGACGGCACCCCAATCCGGCCGCGCGGGCTTGTACCCCGAAAAACGTCACGGGCCCGGCCGATGGTTCCACCGGGTGGCACAGCACACGTCGCGGACCCGGCGGAACCGGCCGACAGTGGGTGCATGCGCGCCATCCACGAGGCCCGGCGCCTCGCGCGAAGGACCGGCGACCGGCTCCGCGGCGGCCCCGCCGGGCTGCCCCTGCCCGTCCTCGTCGCCCTCGGCTGTCTGCCCGGGGCCGCCGCCGTGCTCGCCCTGGCGCTCTGCGCGGGCGGCGTCGAGGACGCGGCCACCGCCGCCCTCGCCGCCCGCTCCGGCCGCCGCCCGGCCGCGCCCGCCGCCCACACCGCGCCCCGGCCCGCCGTCGTGCCGCGCGCCGTCTGGCTGGCCGACGCCCGCCGCGACCAGCCGCCCCCGCGCTACGACGACAAGGTGGTCGCCGTCTTCGTCCACCACACCGACTCGCCCAACGGCTACGACTGCGCCGACGCGCCCCGCATCATCCGCGCCCTCTACGAGGGCCAGACCGGCAGCCGCGACTGGGACGACATCGGCTACAACTTCCTCGTCGACCGCTGCGGCACCGTCTACGAGGGCCGCGCGGGCGGCGTCGACCGGCCGGTGACCGGCGCGCACACCCAGGGCTTCAACCACCGCACCGCCGGGATCGCCGCGCTCGGCACCTTCACCTCCGGGATGCCCGTGCCGCGCGAGATGACCGACGCGATCGCCGCCGTGGCCGCCTGGAAGCTCGGCCTCGCGGACGTCGACCCGCGCACGGAGGTCCGGCTCGTCTCCAGCAACAGCCACAGCCGGTACGCGGCGGGCGCCACGGCCGCGCTGCCCGCGCTGGCCGGGCACAAGGACGGCTACATGACCAGCTGCCCCGGCGCGGCCCTCGCCGCCCTCCTCCCGGAGATCCGCCAGGCCGCGGCCCGCCTCCAGGGACGCACGACGGGCACGGTGGAGGCGGCGGGCGGGGCGGGCGCGGCGGACGGGGTGGACGCGACCGCCCCGGCGGGGTCAGGCGTCTGAGTCGCCGAACCGCTCCCACAGCCGGGGGAAGCGCCCCGCGAGCACCCGCTCGTCCTCCAGGTCCAGCGGGGTGCCCTCGGGCTCCGGCGGGGCGGGCGCGATCCCGAGGTCCGGGGCGACGGTCCCGGTGAGCTGCTCGTACGCCTCGTCGGCCGCGTACCCCAGCTCCTCGCCGTCGCCGTCGATCTCCTCGTCGAACTCGCCCAGCAGGTCGGCAAGCGCGTCCGGGTCGTGCACCGCGCCCTCGTAGACCTCCCGGCCCTGCCCGATCAGCCAGCAGCGGAACCAGTCGAACGCGTCGTCGCTCGCGCCGCCGAGCAGCAGCCAGGCGGCGCCCCACAGGTCCCAGGTGTACGCGCGGTTGAAGCGGGCCTCGAAGTGACGGGCGAAGTCCAGCACCATCTCCGGGTCGCGCTGGAGCAGCCGCTCCACGAGCAGGTCGGCCTGCTCCTCCGGGTCGCCCTCGGCGGCCTCGCGGGTGGCGTCGACCAGTTCCCAGAACTCCGTCTCGTCCATCACGGGTCCCAGCATCGTGCCTGGAGGGGCGGGACGCACCTCCAGTGCGGGGAAGTGCGGGGAGTACATGCCGGGCGGGCTACGGGCCGTACAGCGCCGCCAGCCGTCGCGCGTCCGCCGCGAACCGCTCCCGCAGGGCCGCCGGGGCGACCACCTCCGCCTCCGGCCCGAGCGCGGTGAGCTGGGCGTGCGCCACGTCCTGCGACTCCACCCCGAGGGTGACCGTCACCCACCCGTCCCCGTCCGGCTCCCCGGCCCCTTCCAGGGCGTCCCCGGCGGCCAGCGGGTCGACGGCGTACGGCAGCCCGCGCACCCCGTCGGGGGAGAGGCGTACGACGACCTCGGTACGGAGGATCGACCGCGCGAACCGCTCCGCCTGTGCCGCCCAGAAGCCGGGCAGGTCGAACGCCTCGTCCCTGCTGAAACGATCCTCCGCCGGGCCCGCCGGTTCGACCCCGGTGAACCGGTCGATCCGGTACGTCCGGAAGACGGGGACGGCGGGCGTGGAGTCGGCGGTGTGGGCGGTGTCCGGCGCGGTCACGCGGGCGCAGAGGTACCAGACGCCCGCCTTCAGCACGAGCCCGTACGGCTCCAGCGCGCGTGCGACCTCCCGCTCGCCCCGGCGGTAGCGGGCCCGGACGGGACGGTCGTCCCACACGGCCTCCGCGACCACCGGCAGCAGGGGCGGGGTCGCCGGTTCCTGGAACCAGCCGGGGGCGTCCAGATGGAAGCGCTGCGCGGCGGTACGGGGGGCGTCCCGGTACGACGGGAGGAGCGCGGCGGAGACCTTCAGCCGGGCCGCCGAGGCCGCGTCCTCCAGGCCCATCTCGCGCAGGGCGCCCGGCACTCCGCTGAGGAAAAGGGCCTCGGCCTCACCGCGGGCCAGGCCGGTGAGGCGGGTGCGGTAGCCGCCGACCAGGCGGTAGCCGCCGCTACGGCCGCGCTCCGCGTACACGGGGACGCCCGCCTCGGAGAGGGCCTGGGCGTCCCGCGTCACGGTCCGCTCCGACACCTCCAGCTCCGCCGCCAGCTCGGCGGCGGTCATGCTCGGCCTGGACTGGAGCAGCAGGATCATCTTGATGAGACGGGCGGCACGCATGAAGGCATGATGCCGCGTGCGCACGCACGGACCCCTGGGGGCTGCCGCCCCCAGGGGTCCGCTGTCGGCCCTGAACGGGCCTCGTCCTCAAACTCCCCCAGAGGGGGCACCCCCAGACGGGCTGAACCACCTCGACGCCAGCTGTCCAGCCCACCGAGACGGGCGGTCGTGGGTGGGCAGGCACCGTGACGGGGCTGTCCCCACCGTGCCTGCCCACCCCCGGCCAGGGGGGCGTACCCCTTACAACCCGTACCGCTCCCGCGCTTCCTTGACGGACGTCGTCTTGACCTCGCCGCGTCGCGCCAGCTGGGCCAGCGCGGCGACGACGATCGACTCCGCGTCGACCCCGAAGTGGCGGCGCGCCGCGTCACGGGTGTCGGAGAGGCCGAAGCCGTCCGCGCCCAGCGAGGACCAGTCCTGCTCGACCCACTGCGCGATCTGGTCCGGCACCTGCCGCATGTAGTCCGACACCGCCAGGACGGGCCCCTCGGCCCCCTGGAGCGCCTGCCGTACGTACGGCACCCGCTCCTCGCCGCGCAGCAGCGCCGCGTCGGCCTCCAGCGCGTCGCGCCGCAGCTCGGTCCAGGAGGTCGCGGACCACACGTCGGCGGCCACACCCCACTCCTCGGCGAGCAGCCGCTGCGCGGTCAGCGCCCAGTGGATCGCCGTACCGGAGCCCAGCAGCTGGATGCGCGGCGCGTTCGCGGCGGGGGAGAGACCCGCGGACTCGGCCGTGTTGAAGCGGTAGAGCCCCTTGACGATGGCCTCGTCGACCCCGGCCACGGCCGGCTTCGCGGGCTGCGGCAGCGGCTCGTTGTAGACGGTGAGGTAGTAGAAGACGTCCTGGTCCTCACCGGGCGCCACCTCGCCGTACATCCGGCGCAGACCGTCCTTGACGATGACGGCGATCTCGTACGCGAAGGCCGGGTCGTACGACAGCGCGGCCGGGTTGGTCGCGGCGATGACGGGGGAGTGGCCGTCCGCGTGCTGGAGGCCCTCGCCGGTCAGCGTGGTGCGGCCCGCGGTCGCGCCGACGAGGAAGCCGCGGCCGAGCTGGTCGCCGAGCTGCCACATCTGGTCGGCCGTGCGCTGCCAGCCGAACATCGAGTAGAAGATGTAGAACGGGATCATCGTCTCGCCGTGCGTGGCGTACGCGGTCGACGCGGCGATGAAGTCGGCCATCGAACCGGCCTCGGTGATCCCCTCGTTGAGGATCTGGCCGTTCTTGGCCTCCTTGTAGTACATCAGCTGGTCACGGTCGACCGGCTCGTACGTCTGGCCCTTCGGCGAGTAGATGCCGAGGGACGGGAAGAGGCTCTCCATGCCGAAGGTGCGCGCCTCGTCGGGGACGATCGGCACCCAGCGCCTGCCGGTCTCCTTGTCGCGGACCAGGTCCTTGACGAGCCGGACGAACGCCATGGTCGTCGCCACGTTCTGCGTGCCGGAGCCCTTGTCGAAGGAGGCGAACGCCTTGTCGGCGGGCGCGGGCAGCGGGGCGACGGGGTGGACGCGGCGGGCCGGGGCGGGGCCGCCGAGGGCCGCGCGGCGCTCCTGGAGGTAGCGGACCTCGGGCGCGTCGGCGCCGGGGTGGCCGTAGGGGACCTGGCCGTCGGCGAAGGCGCTGTCCGGGATCGGCAGCTCCAGCAGGTCGCGCATGGTCTTGAACTCGTCCACCGTCAGTTTCTTCATCTGGTGGTTGGCGTTCTTCGACGCGAAGCCCGTGCCGAGGGTGTGGCCCTTGACCGTCTGCGCGAGGACGACCGTCGGGGCGCCCTTGAACTCGACGGCCGCCTTGTAGGCCGCGTACACCTTGCCCGCCTCGTGGCCGCCGCGGGAGAGGTGGAAACACTCCAGGATCTTGTCGTCGCTCAGCAGCTTCGCCATCTCGGCGAGCGCCGGGTCCTTGCCGAAGAAGTCCTGGCGGATGTAGGCCGCGTCGCGCGTCTGGTACGTCTGCACCTGGGCGTCCGGGACCCCGCGCAGACGGCGGAGCAGCGCGCCCGTGGTGTCGAGCTGGAACAGCTCGTCCCAGGCCGTGCCCCACAGCGTCTTGATGACGTTCCAGCCCGCGCCGCGGAACTGGGCCTCCAGCTCCTGCACGATCTTGAAGTTGGCGCGGACCGGGCCGTCGAGGCGCTGGAGGTTGCAGTTGATGACGAAGGTCAGGTTGTCCAGGCCCTCGCGCGCGGCCAGCGCGAGCGCCGCCGTCGACTCGGGCTCGTCCATCTCGCCGTCGCCGAGGAACGCCCAGACGTGGGACGCGGAGACGTCCTTGATGCCGCGGTGGGTCAGGTAGCGGTTGAAGCGCGCCTGGTAGATCGCCGACAGCGGGCCGAGGCCCATGGACACCGTCGGGAACTCCCACAGCCACGGCAGCCGCCGCGGGTGCGGGTAGGACGGGAGGCCGTTGCCGCCCGCCTCCTGGCGGAAGTTGTCCAGGTGCTGCTCGGTGAGGCGGCCGTCGAGGAAGGCGCGGGCGTAGATGCCGGGGGAGGCGTGGCCCTGGATGTAGAGCTGGTCGCCGGAGCCGGGGGAGTCCTGGGACTCCTTGCCCTGGAAGAAGTGGTTGAAGCCGGTCTCGTAGAGCCAGGCCGCGGAGGCGAAGGTGGCGATGTGGCCGCCGACGCCGTGTTTCGCGCCGCGGGTCACCATGGCCGCCGCGTTCCAGCGGTTCCAGGCGGTGATCCGGGCCTCCAGCGCGGCGTCGCCCGGCGCGGCGGGCTCGGCGGCGGTGGGGATCGAGTTGACGTAGTCGGTCTCGAGCAGCTTGGGCAGCGCGACACCGGCGCCCTCGGCACGCTCCAGGGTGCGCCGCATCAGGTACGCGGCCCGGTGCGGTCCGGCCGCCTGGGCGACCGCGTCCAGCGAGGCCTGCCATTCGGCGGTCTCCTCCGGGTCGCGGTCGGGGAGCTGGTCGAGCGCGCTCGGCTGGATGGCCTGGGGGTCGGTCATGTCGCCGCCTTCCTCAGTCGAAGGGGGTTCCCTCATCGGTAAGGGGTTCGGGGTGCCCTTGGTCTTTGGCAGGACAGGGCGTGGGGCTCTGGTGAAAGCCCGTCGGCGACTGTAACCCCCTGATCGATGATCGATCAAAGGGGTGAGCGGAAATTTAGTACGTGGAAGGCAAAGTAGGCACAGAGTGCCTTCGCTTTCGGCACCCGGTGCCGTGCCGTGTGGGGGTGTCTTCGCAGGTGGGAGCACGTATGAGCGGGCCACCGCTCAGGCCGGGACGCGGAGCGGCGGCCGTGGAAGCGGGAACAGGCGACGCCCCGGCCCGCTACGGCCTGGGCGCGCAGCCCAGCACGTGCGCCTTCACGATCTCCGCGATCCGCGGGTCCCGCCGCTTGAAGGCCGCCACCAGCTCCTCGTGCTCCTCGGCGTACGACTGCTGCACGGTGCCCAGCCAGCGGATCGACAGCGCCGTGAACACCTCGATGCCGAGCCCCTCCCAGGTGTGCAGCAGCACCGAGTTGCCCGCGGCGCGCACCAGCTCCCGGTGGAAGGCGACGGTGTGCCGGACCTGGCCGGTGCCGTCGGCGTCCCGGTCGGCCTCGTACAGGGCCGCGACGTGCGGCTCCAGCGCCGAGCAGTCGTCGGCCAGCCGGTGCGCGGCCAGCTCCGCGGCGATCGCCTCCAGACCGGCCCGGACCGGGTAGCTCTCCTCCAGGTCGGCCGCCGTCAGGTTGCGCACCCGGACGCCCTTGTTGGGCGCCGACTCGATCAGCCGCAGCGACTCCAGCTCGCGCAGCGCCTCACGGACCGGGGTCTGGCTGACCTCCAGCTCGGTCGCGATCCGCCGCTCCACGATCCGCTCGCCCGGCTTCCAGCGCCCGCTGACGATCCCCTCCACGATGTGCTCGCGGATCTGCTCGCGCAGCGAGTGGACGACGGGCGCGGTCATGGAGGCTCCTTCGAACGGGCCGCTCCTCGGCCCCGGGGGCTTTGACGTTTAGACAATACGGCCGCGACCCCCTCCCGGAGGCGCCCGCGGCCACGCTGTCCCGCAGGTGAGACGAGACTTACACGCCTCTTACGCCCCGGCACCCCCGGCCCCGACACGACGGTGCCCCCGGCCGCGGCCCGGAGGCGGCGGACGGGGGCACCGTGCGGCGGATGCCGGTGACCGGGGGCCGGGGCCGAAACCCTGGCCCCCGGCCGGGGACTACAGCCCCAGCTCGACCTCGAACTCGCCCGCCTCCAGGATCGCCTTGACGGCGGTCAGGTAGCGGGCGGCGTCGGCGCCGTCGACCAGGCGGTGGTCGTAGGACAGGGTCAGGTACGTCATGTCGCGGACGCCGATGACCGTCCCCTCCTCCGTCTCGATGACGGCCGGGCGCTTCACCGTGGCACCGATGCCGAGGATCGCGACCTGGCCCGGCGGCACGATGATCGTGTCGAAGAGCGCACCGCGCGAACCGGTGTTGGAGATGGTGAAGGTCCCGCCGGACAGCTCGTCCGGGGTGATCTTGTTGCCGCGGACCTTGCCCGCGAGATCGGCCGTGGCCTTGGCGATGCCGGCGATGTTCAGGTCGCCCGCGCCCTTGATGACCGGGGTCATCAGGCCCTTCTCCGAGTCCACCGCGATACCGACGTTCTCGGTGTCGAAGTAGGTGATCGTGCCCTCGGCCTCGTTGATCTTGGCGTTGATGACCGGGTGGGCCTTCAGCGCCTGCGCGGCGGCCTTGACGAAGAACGGCATCGGCGAGAGCTTGACGCCCTCGCGCGCCGCGAACGCGTCCTTCGCCCGGGCGCGCAGCTTCATCAGGCGCGTGACGTCGACCTCGACGACCGACGACAGCTGCGCCTGCTCGTGCAGCGCCTTGACCATGTTGTCGCCGATGACCTTGCGGATGCGCGGCATCTTCACGGTCTGGCCGCGTAGCGGGGAGACCTCCAGGGCGGGGGCCTTCTTCGCGGCGGCGGCCGGGGCGGCGGGCGCCGGAGCGGCCGCGGCGGCCTTGGCGGCCTCCGCGGCGGCGACGACGTCCTGCTTGCGGATACGGCCGCCGACGCCGGTGCCCTTGACGGACGCCAGGTCGACACCGTTCTCGGCGGCGAGCTTGCGCACCAGGGGGGTGACGTACGCGCCGTCGTCCGAGGACGAAGCCGCCGGGGCGGGCTGCGCGGGGGCCTGCGGGGCCGGAGCCGCCGGGGCGGGCGCCGGAGCGGCGGGCTGGGCGGGGGCCGCGGGCTGCGCGGGGGCGGCCTGCGCGGGCGCCGGAGCGGCCGGAGCCGGGGCGGCGGGCGCGGCCGGGGCGGGAGCCGGAGCCGCCGGGGCGGGAGCCGGGGCAGCGGCGGCGGGCGCCGGGGCCTCGGGCGCCGGGGCGGCGGCCGGAGCCGCGCCCGGGGCGCCGATGACGGCCAGCTTGGCGCCGACCTCGGCGGTCTCGTCCTCACCGACGGTGATCTCCAGCAGCACACCCGAGGTGGGCGCCGGGATCTCGGTGTCGACCTTGTCGGTGGAGACCTCCAGCAGCGGCTCGTCGGCCTCCACGGAGTCGCCGACCGACTTCAGCCAGCGGGTGACGGTGCCCTCGGTGACGGACTCGCCGAGCGCGGGCAGGACGACGTCCGTGCCCTCGGCGGAACCGCCGCCGGAGGCGGCCTCGGCGGTGGGAGCGGGCGCCGGGGCGGCCTGCTCGGTGGAGGGCGCGGCGGCGGCCGGCTCGGGGGCGGGCTCGGCCACCGGCTCGGCGGCCGGGGCGGGCTCGGCCGCGGGGGCCGGGGCGGCGGCGGGCGCGCCCGTGCCGTCGTCGATGACGGCCAGCTCGGCGCCGACCTCGACCGTCTCGTCCTCGGCGACCTTGATGGAGGCGAGCACACCGGCGGCGGGCGAGGGGATCTCGGTGTCGACCTTGTCGGTCGACACCTCAAGCAGCGGCTCGTCGGCCTCGACGCGCTCGCCCTCGGCCTTCAGCCAGCGGGTGACAGTGCCCTCGGTGACGCTCTCGCCGAGCGCCGGAAGGGTTACGGAAACCGGCATGGTTTCGGTTGCTCCTTACGAAAGTGCGGAAGTCTGTGTCGTCGCGTGTCGTCGCGTGTCTCGCGTACGTCGACCGAGGGGTCAGTCGTGCGAGTGGAGCGGCTTGCCCGCGAGGGCCAGGTGCGCTTCGCCGAGCGCTTCGTTCTGGGTCGGGTGGGCGTGGATGAGCTGGGCCACCTCGGCCGGCAGCGCCTCCCAGTTGTAGATCAGCTGGGCCTCGCCGACCTGCTCGCCCATCCGGTCGCCGACCATGTGGACGCCGACCACGGCACCGTCCTTGACCTGGACGAGCTTGATCTCGCCCGCGGTCTGGAGGATCTTGCTCTTGCCGTTGCCCGCCAGGTTGTACTTCAGGGCGACGACCTTGTCCGCACCGTAGATCTCCTTGGCCTTGGCCTCGGTGATGCCCACGGAGGCGACCTCGGGGTGGCAGTACGTCACCCGCGGCACGCCGTCGTAGTCGATCGGGACGGTCTTGAGACCGGCCAGCCGCTCCGCCACCAGGATGCCCTCGGCGAAGCCGACGTGCGCGAGCTGGAGGGTCGGGACGAGGTCGCCGACGGCGGAGATGGTGGGAACGTTGGTCCGCATGTACTCGTCGACCAGGACGTAGCCCCGGTCGGTCGCGACACCCTGCTCCTCGTAGCCGAGTCCGGCGGAGACCGGGCCGCGGCCGACCGCGACCAGCAGGACCTCGGCCTCGAACTCCTTGCCGTCGGCGAGGGTGACCTTGACGCCGTCGGTGGTGTACTCGGCCTTCGAGAAGAAGGTGCCCAGGTTGAACTTGATGCCGCGCTTGCGGAACGCGCGCTCAAGAAGCTTGGAGGAGTTCTCGTCCTCGACGGGCACGAGGTGCTTGAGGCCCTCGATGACCGTGACGTCCGAGCCGAACGACTTCCACGCGGAGGCGAACTCCACGCCGATGACGCCGCCGCCCAGGATGATCGCGGACTTCGGGACCCGGTCCAGCACGAGGGCGTGGTCGGAGGAGATGATCCGGTCGCCGTCGATCTCCAGACCCGGCAGCGACTTCGGCACGGAGCCGGTCGCCAGCAGGACGTGGCGGCCCTGGACCCGCTGCCCGTTCACGTCGACGGAGGTGGGGGAGGACAGCCGGCCCTCGCCCTCGATGTACGTCACCTTGCGGGAGGCGACGAGTCCCTGGAGGCCCTTGTAGAGCCCGGAGATGACGCCGTCCTTGTACTTGTGGACGGCGGGGACGTCGATGCCCTCGAAGGTGGCCTTCACGCCGAACTGCTCGCTCTCGCGGGCCTGGTCGGCGATCTCGCCCGCGTGGAGCAGGGCCTTGGTGGGGATGCAACCCCGGTGCAGGCAGGTGCCGCCGACCTTGTCCTTCTCGATCAGGGCGACGTCCAGTCCCAGCTGCGCCCCGCGCAGGGCCGCGGCGTAGCCACCGCTTCCACCGCCGAGGATCACTAGGTCGAAAACGGTGCTGGCGTCGTTCGCCACGTCACGTCCTCCATGCATGTGCGCCGTACGCCGGGCACCGTTGCCCTTGCGGGTGGTTGACCGGTCGGTCGGCTGGTGTCCGGCCGCTCTTTCTTCGGCCCTGTGGTGGGGGCCCTGTCCTGCCGAGCCCCATCTTCGCACCTGCGGGGGGCGGACGGGACGCGGGGCCGGGGTGTGAGACGTCCCACGCTCACCTGAGACGGCTGCGCGGGGACGCCCCGGAGGGGGCCGGGAACCGTGCGACCAGCCGGACCCGGCCCCGCCCGCCCTGCGACGGGCGGAGCCGTACGGTCCACGTGATCCGGCGCACAGTCCCCACGCCCCCGGCGCGAACCCGGGGACCCGGGAACCGCGTACCCGGTGCGGGGCGGGTCAGCCCAGGTCGCCCGCGGCGGTCAGCTCCGCGAGCCGCACCAGGGTGCGCACCGCGGTGCCGGTGCCGCCCTTCGGGGTGTAGCCGAACGGGCCGCCCTCGTTGAACGCCGGACCGGCGATGTCGAGGTGGGCCCAGCTGATGCCCTCGCCGACGAACTCGCGCAGGAAGAGACCGGCGACGAGGCCGCCGCCCATCCGCTCGCCCATGTTGGCGATGTCGGCGACCTGCGAGTCCATGCCCTTGCGCAGGTGCTCCGGCAGCGGCATCGGCCAGGCGGGCTCGCCGACCTCCTCGGCGGCCTCGTGGACCGCGGTGCGGAAGGCCTCGTCGTTGGCCATCACACCGAAGGTGCGGCTGCCGAGCGCCAGCATCATCGCGCCGGTCAGGGTCGCGACGTCGACGATGGCGTCCGGCTTCTCCTGCGAGGCCGCCCACAGGGCGTCCGCCAGGACCAGGCGGCCCTCGGCGTCGGTGTTGAGGACCTCGACCGTCTTGCCGCTGAACATCCGCAGCACGTCACCCGGGCGGGTGGCGGAGCCGGACGGCATGTTCTCCGCGAGGGCCAGCCAGCCCGTCACGTTGACGTCCAGGCCGAGCCGGGCGACCGTGACGACGGCGGCGAAGACCGCCGCCGCGCCGCTCATGTCGCACTTCATGGTCTCGTTGTGCCCGGCGGGCTTCAGCGAGATGCCGCCCGAGTCGTAGGTGATGCCCTTGCCGACGAACGCCAGGTGCTTCTTCGCCTTCGAGGCGGTGTACGACAGCTTGACCAGCCGCGGGGTCGCCGCGGAACCGGCGCCGACGCCGAGGATGCCGCCGTAGCCGCCCTTGGCCAGGGCCTTCTCGTCGAGAACCTGGATCTTGATGCCGTGTTCCTTGGCCGCGGTCTGCGCGATCGCGGCGAAGGCCTCGGGGTCGAGGTCGTTGGGCGGGGTGTTGATGAGGTCACGGGCCCGGTTGAGCTCCTCGGTGACCGCGGTGGCGCGGGCGACGGCGGCCTTGTGGGCGGCGTCGCGCGGCTTCCCGCCGAGCAGGACGGCCTCGGCGAGCGGCGCCTTGCCGGCGCGGGCCTTGGCGTCCTTGTTCTGCTCCTTGTAGGTGTCGAAGGAGTACGCGCCGAGCGCCACGCCCTCGGCGACCGCGCCGAGGTCGGCGGCGTCCGTCAGCGGCAGCAGGAACGCGGCCTTCTTGGCGCCCGCGAGGGTCCGGGCCGCCACACCGGCGGCGCGGCGCAGCGCCTCCGCGTCGTACGACGCGTCCTTCTCGGGCTCCGTGCCGAGCCCCACGGCCAGCACGAGCGGCGTCTTGAACCCGGCCGGGGCGGGCAGCTTCGTCACCTCTCCCTCGGCGCCGGTGGCCCCGAGGGTTTCCAGGACGCCGGCGAGGCGGCCGTCGTAGGCCTGGGCGAGGGCGTCCGCGCCGGGGGCGACGACGAGGTCCCCGGACTTCGGGGCGGCGCCCTTGGCGACACCGATCACGATCGCGTCGGCCCGCAGGCCGGGCGCCGCGGCGGTGCTGAGAGTGAGAGCAGTCACGGTGGTGAAATCTCGCTTCCGATGTGGAGTTGCTGTGGCCGTTCGGAGTGGGACGACCGGGCCCGACAGCCGACCCTAGAACCGGGTCGAGGGCGCGGTCGCCACCGGGGGTCTGCCCCACCGGCGCGGCGGACCGGGCGGCGAACCCCGCGACGAGCGTACGCGTGCGTGCGCGATCGCTCATGCGCCGAGTCTTCACCCGTCGGCGGCGCCGTGACCACACCTTGATCCTGACAGACTCCCGAACCCGTATGAACCGGGTCACACTCCCGGTCACGGCGGTCGGCCGCGGCCGTCGGCCGCCGGGGTCACCCTCCGGCGCAGCACACCACCAGGGCCGTCGTCGCCGCGGTCTCCGCGAGGCCGCCGAAGACGTCGCCGGTGACCCCGCCGAAGCGGCGTACGCAGTGCCGCAGCAGGAGGTCGGCGGCGAGGGCGGCGGCCACGACGGCGACGGCGGCGCGCACCGCGCCGTACCCGCCGAGCAGCGCCCCGCCGCCCGCCGCGAGGGCCACGCACCCGGCGGCCACCGCCAGCGCGCCGGGCCGCGGCACCACGCCCGCCACCGCCGCGCCGAGCCCCTCCGGCCGGGCGGCGGGCACCCCGGCGCGGGCCGCGAGGGTGAGCGCCAGCCGGGCGGCGACCCCGGCGACGACGGCCGCGACCGCGCCCCGCGCCCCGGAGGCGTCGAACGCCCGCTCCAGGGCGGCCGTCTGGGCGAGCAGCACCAGGACGAGGGTGACGACGCCGAACGGTCCGATGTCGGACTGCTTCATGATCCGCAGCGCGTCCTCGGCGGGCCGCCCGCTGCCCAGCCCGTCCGCGGTGTCGGCGAGCCCGTCGAGGTGCAGCCCGCGCGTCAGGACGGCCGGTACGGCGGTGGCGGCGACGGCGGCCAGCAGCGGACCCGTGCCCAGGGCGAGCGTCGCGAGGCCCGCCCCGGCCGCGCAGCCGCCCACGACCAGCCCGGCCAGCGGCGCGGCGAGCATGCCCGCGCGCGCGGCCGCCCGGTCCCACCGGGTCACCCGTACGGGGAGCACGGTGAGGGTGCCGAAGGCGAAGCGGAGGCCGTCCAAGAACAGGGAGGGCGAGGCGGACGAGGCGGGCGGGGCGGGGGAGGGCGGGGGCGTGGACACCGGCGCAGGCTACCCGGCGGGCGGTCCGGGGGCCGGGGGACGAAAATGCCCGTATGGGAGATTGGTGGCAACGCAACATCATCGAGCCGGGCAAACTCCCGCTGCTGCTCGCCCTCGCGGCCTTCGTCCTCACGTTCCTGATCACCCGCGTCATCACCCGGCTGATCCGCGCGGGGCGGGGCCCGTTCGGGAACGTCAAGGCGGGCGGCCTGCACATCCACCACGTGGTGCCCGGCATCATCCTCGCCGTCGTGGGCGGCTTCGGCGCGGTCGCCAGCGGACGGCACGGCTTCGGCTCCTACGCCTGCGCGGTCGTCTTCGGTATCGGCGCCGGGCTGGTGCTGGACGAGTTCGCGCTGGTGCTGCACCTCGACGACGTGTACTGGTCGGAGGCGGGGCGGCAGAGCGTGGAGGTCGTGGTGCTGACGGCGGCCCTGGTGGGGCTGGTGCTGGTCGGGTTCTCGCCGTTCGGCGTCAACGACCTCAGCGACGAGGAGCTCCAGGACCGGGGGAGCGTCATCTCCACCGTGGTGGTGAACTTCCTGCTCGCGCTGGGCGTCCTCAGCAAGGGCAAGGCCAAGATGGCCCTGTTCAGCGTGATCATCCCGTTCGTCGCGCTCTTCGGCATCATCCGCCTGGCCCGCCCCGGCTCCCCGTGGGCCCGCCGCTTCTACCGCAGGCGCCCCCGCGCGCGGGCCCGCGCGACGCTGCGCGCCTACCATCACGACCGGCGCTGGTCCGGCCCGAGCCGGGTGCTCGGCGACTGGCTGGGCGGCAAGACCGACGCCGAGCTGACCGAGGCCGCCGAGGCGGCCCACCACCGCTGACGCGCCCCCGCGATCCCGCACAGCACGCCGGTCGCGGCGAGCGCCGCGAGGTGCTCCCGCCCGGCCAGGTTCGCCTCCACGGCGACCTCGCCGACCATCGCCGCGACGACCGCGCCCGCGGTGACGTACGCCTGGTAGCGCCACGCCACGAACAGGGCGAGGCCGACCACCGCGGCCGACGGGCCGGTGTCCACCACCCGCGCGTACGAGGCGGGCAGGCCGAGCGGGCCGTCCGGGCCCAGGGCGATCCCGGCGCGCGCGTACAGCGTCCCGGCGAGGGTGGCGGTGTACGCCACGGCGAGCGTCGGCCAGCGGCCGAGGCAGACCTCGGCGATCCCGAACACCAGCAGGATCTGCCCCAGCGCGCCCCAGACGGGCAGGTCGGGGGCGGGCACGAACAGCGACAGCGGGGTCCGCAGCAGCGCCAGCCACAGCGGGTCGGCGGCGCGCACCCCGCCCAGGTCCCGGACGAGCCCGTACCCCCACGTCTGGTTCTGCGTCACCTGGACGAGCGCCGTCAGCGCCACCGCCCCCAGCGTCATCGGCACGGCCCGCCACCCCCGCCGCGCCAACGGCTCCCGCACCGCCCCGTACAACGCCCCCCACTCGGCCCGAACCCACCGCCCGCACCGGACACGTCCCATGAAAGGGGATGGTATGTCCGGTATGGGGGTGAGGGGTGGTTTGAGGCGGCCGGGCGCGGAGGGTGCCAGGTCGGCCGGGACACGCCCTAGTTCTCGACGCGCTCCGCGGTCCCGGTGGGCTCCTCCGTCGTGGAGGGGGCTTCCGTCTTCGCGGCGGGGGTGTCCGCGCGTTCCGGCAGCTCCGCCGCCAGGGCCGCCGCCGCCTGGATCAGGGGGAGGGCGAGCAGGGCGCCCGCGCCCTCGCCGACGGTCAGGCCCTGGTCCAGGAGGGGCTCCAGGGCCATCCGGTCGAGGGCCTTCGCCTGGCCCGGCTCGCCGCTGCGCTGACCGGCGAGCCACCAGTCCGGCGCGCGGAACGCGATCCGCTGGCCGACCAGCGCGCACGCCGAGGCCACCACCCCGTCCAGCACGACCGGGACCTTCCGCACCGCGCACTGGAGGAGGAAGCCCGTCATGGCGGCCAGGTCGGCGCCGCCCACCGTCGCCAGCAGCTGGAGCTGTTCGCCGAGGACCGGCCGGGCCCGCCGCAGCGCGTCCCGGATCGCCGCGCACTTGCGCATCCACGCCAGGTCGTCGATGGCCTGCCCGCCCCGCCCGGTCACCACCGAGGCGTCCGTCCCGCACAGCGCGGCCACCAGCACGCCCGCCGCCGTGGTCCCGCCGACGCTGACGTCCCCGAGCACCACCAGGTCCGTACCGGAGTCGGCCTCCTCGTCGGCCACCGCGACGCCCGCCCGGAAGGCCCGCTCGGCCTCCTCGGCGGTCAGCGCGTCCTCGACGTCGATCCGGCCGCTGCCGCGCCGCACCCGGTGCCGGGAGACGTCGGCCGGGAAGGTGTCCGGCGGGCAGTCCAGCGCCATGTCCACGATCCGTACCGGCACGTCCAGCCGCCGCGCCAGCACCGACACCGGGCGGCCGCCCTCCAGCACGTCCTGGACCAGCTGCGTCGCACTGCTCGCGGGCCGCGCCGACACGCCCAGCTCCGCGACGCCGTGGTCGCCCGCGAACAGCACCACCCGGGGCCGCGTCAGCGGCCGTACCGGCACGACGCCCTGCGCGGCGGCCAGCCACTCGCCCAGCTCGTCCAGGCGGCCCAGCGATCCTGGCGCCACGACCCGGCGCTCGCGGTGCGCCTCCGCGTCCCGGCGCACCCCGCCGTCCGGACGCTCGATCAGATCGGTGAAGTCGTCGAGATTCAGCGCGCTCATTCGCCGAACAGTACCGGCAGCGGCGGGCCGCCCCGGCGCCACGTCGGCACCACACCCCCGCGACGTCATTGCACCCAAGATCCCGATCCCATACGTTCCGTTAAGTTCACTTTTGCGGTGAATCCCGTGGTGCATCGCGTCCCGCTGTGCACCGCACCCCGTCGTGCACCGCCGCGCCCGCGAGACGCCCTCCCCCCACGGAGCCGCTCATGCCCCCCAGGCCCATCCACGAGCCGCGCCGCGACACCTGCCCCTGGTGCGGCTCCGCCCGGCTGCGCACCCGGCTGCGCGCCCCCGACCTGATCCACCGCCGCCCGGGGACCTTCGGCCTCGACCAGTGCCGGGACTGCGCGCACACCTTCCAGAACCCGCGCCTGAGCGCCGAGGGCCTGGACCTGTACCGGCGCAGCCCCGGTGAGCAGGACGCCGCCCGGCTCGCCGCGCGCGTCCTCGCCGCCCGCACCGCGCGCCGCCGCCTGCGCGCCACGGCCCGCGTGATGCTGCCCTTCCCGGAACCGGAGAGCTGGCTCGACGTCGGCACCGGCCAGGCCATGTTCCCGGCCGCCGCGCGGGACGTCTTCGCGTACACCGCCTTCGACGGCGTCGACCCGACCTCCCGTGTGGTGTCCGCGCGCGACGCGGGCCGCCTGGAGGAGGCCCACCAGGGCGAGTTGAGCCATCCGGGCACCTACACCCGGCTGCGCGCCCGCTACGACGTCGTCAGCATGCTGCACCACCTGGAGCACACCCTCGATCCCCGCGCCGAACTGGCCGCCGCGCTGCACGCGTTGCGCCCCGGCGGCCATCTGCTGCTCGAACTCCCCGACCCGCAGAGCGCGTTCGCCGCGCTGCTCGGCAAGTGGTGGGTGCCGTACGGGCAGCCGCGCCACCTCCACCTCATCCCGCTGGCCAACCTCCGCGCCGAACTGGAGTCCCGCGGCTGCGCGGTGGTCCGCGCCGACCGGGGCGGGGCGCACGTCCCGCACGACCTCTCGGCCGCGCTCTCCGTCGCCCTGACCCGCGCGATCCCCGCCCCCCGCACCGGACTTCTGCGCGCCACCGCCCCGCTGGTCGCCGCCGCGACCGCCCTCGACCACACCCTCGCGCCGCTCCTGCGCCACACCCGCTTCTCCAACACCTACCGCCTGATCGCCCGCAAGGGCTGACGGCCGACCGGCCGTCCTCGCGGGCCCGTCACCCCCGCAGCACCACCGCCTGCCCCGCCACCACCAGCAGCACCTGCTCGCACTCGCCCGCCACCGCCGCGTTCAGCCGCCCCAGTTCGTCCCGGTAGCGGCGGCCGGAGGCGGTGGCGGGGACGATGCCCGAGCCGACCTCGTTCGACACCAGCACCACGGTCCGCCGGGTCGCGCGGACCGCCGCGGCCAGCTCCGACACCCGTGCGCGCAGGGCCCGTTCACCGCCGGAACCCCACACCGCGTCGTCCCACGCCCCGACCGCGTCCATCGCGTCCGTCAGCCACAGCGACAGACAGTCCACCAGCAGCGGCGGCCCGTCCCCGGCCAGCAGCGGCACCAGGTCGCAGGTCTCCGTCGTACGCCAGGACCCCGGCCGCCGCTCCCGGTGCGCGCAGACCCGCGCCGCCCACTCGGTGTCCCCGCCGCGCGTCCCGCCCGTCGCCACGTACAGCACGCCGGGGAACGCCTCCAGCCGCCGTTCCGCCTCCACCGACTTGCCGGACCGGGCGCCGCCCAGCACCAGCGTCCGGCGCGGCACGTCCGGCACCTTCTCGTACGCCCCGACCGCCAGCGTCGCCCCGTCCGGCACCGCCCGCGCCCCGGCCGCCGCGAGCCGCCGCCGCAGCTCGGCGCGGGGCGGCACGTCGTGGTCGAGGTGGACGGCGACCACGTCCGTCGTCGGCCCCACCGCGCCCACCGCCCGCAGTTTCGCCAGCGCGTCCGGCCGCCCCACCACGTCCACGAGGACCATGGCGTACGGCTCCGCCGCCGCCGTGCCCTCCTCCAGCCCCGCGGGCGCGCCCCCGGGCGGCAGGTACAGCAGCCGCTGCCCCTCCGGGCCGGTCACCGCGTACCCCGTGCCCGGCGCGTCGAGCGCCACCGCCCGCACCCGGTGGCCCGTCAGCAGCGCCAGCTCCCGCCCGTCGGGCACCCGCCCCGGCTGCGGCAGCCCGGCCGGGACCTCCACCGCGGGCCCGTCGTGCGGATGCGACAGCAGCACCTGCCCCACGCCGCCCAGCGACCGCCCCGACCGGGCCGCCGCGAACGCCACCCCCGGTGTCAGGTCGAGCAGCAGCGCCCCGTCCACCAGCACCGAGGTCGCCGCCCGCGCGTCCGCCCCCACGGACGTCGCGCAGACCGCGCACGGGCAGTCGGGGCGGGGCAGTCCCGCGGGGGCACCGGTACCGAGCAGCGTCGCTTCCACGCCCCGATTTTCGCGCGTCCCCCCAGGTCTCGCGCATCAGGGCCTAGGCTTTGGCGGGGCCGGACCAAGATCCGGTCCCTGCTCTGCCTGTGTTGACACGTGGGAGGCGTACATGGCGGCATGGACGTGGCGGTTCGAGAAGGCCGACGGGACGGAGGTCCAGCCCGCGGTGCAGCCCGAGGAGTTCACCACCCAGGGCGACGCCGAGTCGTGGATCGGCGAGTACTGGAAGGACCTCGTCGAGGGCGGCGCGGACCAGGTCCGGCTGTTCGAGGACGCCACCGAGATCTACGGCCCGATGAACCTGCACGCGGAGGACGCGGGCTGACACCCCCGCCGCCCGGCGCGCGGGCCGCCCCCGGTCACCCCGGACGGCCCGCGCACCCCGGCCGTACGGGCGTCACTGCTCGCCGAGGGTCACGTCCGCGGTCCGCCGCTCGCCGTCGCGGGTGAACGTGACCGTCGTACGGTCCCCCGGCCGCTCCTCGGCCAGCGCCTCCGCGAGCGAGGTGATCGTGGTGACGTCGGTGTCGCCCAACCGGGTGATGACGTCCCCGGCGCGCAGCCCCGCCTTGTCGGCCGCGCCGCCCTTCTCCACCTCCACCACCGCCACCCCGGCCGCCCGGTAGCCGTCGTCGACGACCGTCCGCCCGCTGATGCCGAGCGCGGCCCGCCCCGAGTCGGTGACCCGCCCGTCCCGCACGATCTGGTCGGCGACCGTACGCACCATCGACGCCGGGATCGCGAAGCCGATGCCCGGCGCCGCGCCCTCCCCGAGCGTCGGGTCGGTGGCCGCGAGGGTGGGGATGCCGATGACCCGGCCGTCCAGGCCGACCAGCGCGCCGCCGCTGTTGCCGGGGTTGATCGCCGCCGACGTCTGCACCATGTTCGGGATGGTCGCCCCCGTCCCGCCGCCCGCCGAACCGGCGCTGACGGTCCGTCCGGTCGCCGACACGATGCCCTGCGTCACGCTCGACGACAGCCCGAGCGGCGAGCCCATCGCCAGCACGATCTGCCCGACCTCGACCGTCCCGGTGTCCCCGAACTCCGCCGCCCGCAGCCCGTCGGGGACCCGGTCCAGGCGGATGACGGCGAGGTCCTGCTCCGGGTACGCGAACACGAGCGTCGCGGCCAGCGGCTCCTCGCTGTGCGCGGTCGTCACCCGGAACGTCTTCTCGTCCCCGACGACGTGCGCGTTGGTCACGATGTGCCCCTCGCCGTCGTAGACGACGCCCGACCCCAGGTCCCGGCTCGCCTCGATCTGCACCACCGACGGCAGCACGTCCCGGATGACCTCCTGGTAGGCGCTCTGGAGGTCCTCCGCCCGGTCGGACGGCGCGGCGGCGGCCTGCCGGGTCACGTCCCCGCGCGCCGCCGTCCCCGCGCCGGAGCACCCGGCGGCCGCCGCGAGGAGCCCCGCGGCGAGTACGGCCGCGGCCCGCCGTACGGGGCGGGGCCGGGCACGGAACGCGGCGCGGGCAGAGGCGGGGCGTCGGATACGGGCGGGGCGTCGGGTACGGCGAGCGTCCATGCCCCGAGTCTCACGGCGCGGCGCCCGCCCGGCCCGCCCGGCTCAGCCGAACGAGGGGACGGGGGCCGTCGGCTCCGCGCACCCCGGCGCCGCACGCCGCGCGGGCTCGGCCTCGTACGCCGCGCGGGGCCGGATCTCAGCCGCGTACGCCGCACAGGTGGAGCAGGGCCGCGACGCCGCGGTAGGGGTCCGTGCGGCCCGCGCGTTCCTCCGCGGCGAACAGCTCCTCCGGGGCGTCGGGGACGGCCGCGTCGTCCGCCGCCGTGTCGGTGAAGACCCGCACCCCGTACCAGGAGTGGAGGGGCGCGCCGATGCCCGCCAGGGTCGCCGTCAGCGTCTCCAGCCGGTCCGCGCGCACGTCGAGGCCGAGCCGGTTGCGGTAGGCGGTCGTGTCGAAGCCCGCCAGGGCGCCCGCCCAGTCGCCGGACAGACCCGGCCGCATCGCGAGCGCGTCCGCGTTGCGCACCAGCAGCGACAGCAGGCCGCCCGGCGCCAGGACGCGGGCGAGGCCCGCCAGCAGCGGGTCGGGCTCCTCGACGTACATGAGCACGCCGTGGCAGAGCACCACGTCGAAGCTGCCGGGCACGAAGTGCACGCCTGTGTCCCGGCCGTCGCCCTCGATGATCCGCATCCGCTCCCGGATGCCCTCCGGCTCGCCGCTCAGCGCCTCGCGGGCCGTCGCGATCATCGTCGCGTTCTGCTCCAGGCCGGTCACCTGGTGACCGAGCCGGGCCAGGCGCAGCGCCTGCGTGCCCTGGCCCATCCCCACGTCGAGCACGCGCAGCCGCTGCCCGACCGGGAACCGCCCGGCTATCTGCTCGTCGAGCTGGCGGGCGACCAGCTCCTGCCGCACCACGTCCCGCAGGCCGCCCAGCTTGGTCAGCCAGGCCTTCGCGGCACCCCCGGAGAACGCCGCAGTGCTCAGGGCTTCGCTCCGCGCTTGAGCTGCGGCTTGGGCAGCCGGAGCCGACGCAGCTGGAGCGAGCGCATCAGGGCGTACGCCACGGCGCCGCGCCGGTTGTCGTCGGGGAAGCGCTCGGCGAGCCGCTTCTTCAGCCGGAAGCCGGTCAGGACCGAGTCCAGGACGATCAGCACGATCACCACGAGCCACAGCAGCAGCGCGACGCTCTGCAGGGCGCCCACCCGGATCATGCTCAGCACGAGGATGACCACGGCCATGGGCAGGAAGAACTCCGCCACGTTGAACCGCGCGTCGATGAAGTCGCGGGCGAACTTGCGGACCGGGCCCTTGTCGCGGGCCGGGAGGAACCGCTCGTCGCCGCCCGCGAGCGCCTGTCGCTGGCGCTCCATCTGGGCTCGGCGCTCCTCGCGCTGGCGCTTGGCGGCGTCCTTGCGCGTCAACGACGTGTTGGCGACGCTGCGGCGCTGGGACTGGGCCTCACTGCGCTTGGGAGTGGGCCGGCCCTTGGGAGCCTGCGGGTCGCGGATCTTCGCGGAGTCGGTCACCGACGCCTTGTCGGCGACGGCTGCCTTCTCGTCCTTGGTGGAACGGCTACGGAACACAAAACCCAAGGGTAAGGGGTGCCGGGGCATGGACCGCAGCCCGGTGGGGAACGATCCGGCAACACCGGGCGTCCTGCATGACAGGAGCAACGGAAGTCGATGAAGGGCGCCGGGACGACGCCCGCCCGTCCACCCCTGGGGTTCACCTACTCCTCAGGCCGGATCGGGTGACACCACAGTCGTCCTTGGGGAGGAGCGCATCCGTCCCCGAACAGTGCGTCAATGGATGCAGGGCCCGTACTGTGGGTTCTGTCGCAGAGCTGGTGCCGGAGTCCGTCAGAAGGGGGCGCGCGAAGCCCATGAGCGGTGTCATGAAGCGTATGGGGATGATCTTCCGCGCGAAGGCGAACAAAGCCCTTGACCGGGCCGAGGACCCGCGCGAAACCCTCGATTACTCGTATCAGAAGCAGCTGGAGCTGCTGCAGAAGGTGCGGCGCGGCGTGGCCGACGTCGCCACCTCCCGCAAGCGGCTGGAGCTCCAGCTCAACCAGTTGCAGTCCCAGTCGTCCAAGCTGGAGGACCAGGGCCGCAAGGCGCTCGCCCTCGGCCGTGAGGACCTCGCCCGCGAGGCGCTGTCGCGCCGGGCCGCCCTCCAGCAGCAGGTGACCGACCTGGAGACGCAGCACTCCACCCTCCAGGGCGAGGAGGAGAAGCTCACCCTCGCGGCCCAGCGCCTCCAGGCCAAGGTGGACGCCTTCCGCACCAAGAAGGAGACCATCAAGGCCACCTACACGGCCGCCCAGGCGCAGACCCGGATCGGGGAGGCCTTCTCCGGCATCTCCGAGGAGATGGGCGACGTCGGCCTGGCCATCCAGCGGGCCGAGGACAAGACGGCGCAGCTCCAGGCCCGCGCCGGCGCCCTCGACGAGCTGCTCGCCTCCGGCGCCCTCGACGACCCCACCGGCATCGCCAAGGACGACCTCCAGGCCGAGCTGGACCGGCTCTCGGGTGGTACGGATGTAGAGCTGGAGCTCCAGCGCATGAAGGCCGAGCTGGCCGGGGGTTCCTCCGCCGGGCAGCAGGCCATCGAGGGCGGCACCAACGCCCCGCAGCACCAGCAGCAGCCGCAGGACACCCCGCGCTTCGACAAGCAGTAGCAGCCCGGCGCCGGGGACCGGAGCCGAGGAGGCCGACATGATCGTCCGGATCATGGGGGAGGGCCAGTGGACACTGGCCGACTCCCACTTCGCCGAGCTGAACACGCTCGACGACGAGTTGCTCGCCGAGATGGAGGGCGGCGACGAGAACGGCTTCCGCCGGACCCTCGGCGCCCTCCTGGACGCCGTACGGCGGCTCGGCGAGCCCCTGCCGGACGACGCGCTGGAGCCCTCGGAGCTGATCCTCCCGGCGCCGGGGGCGAGCCTGGAGGAGGTCCGGGAGATGCTGAGCGACGACGGCCTCATCCCGGGCTGAGCCGTCCCGCCCCGCCCCGCCGTACACCGGTCGCCGCCCACGGGCACCCACCGGCCCCGTCCACCGTTGTACGGACGGGGCCGCTCCGGCTCCGGGGGCGGACCGGCCCCTCCCGCCCGGTCCCGGCGGGCCCTGCGGCTGCCCCGCCGTACGGCATCCACCGGGACGAGAGCGAGGTGAGCGCGGTCGTGACCCCCCTGGCCCGTGCCCGGTGCCATCTCAAGGCCCATCCGATGACGCTGGACGCCGCCGTCGCCGTCGTCGTGCTGGTGTGCATGCTGGCCAGTTCCTTCATCGAACCGCACGGCAAGCAGGCCGTGAACTGGAGTCTGCGGAGCCCGGACCCGCTCAGCCTGGTCACGATCACCGTCAGCGCCGCCGCCCTGGTGTTCCGGCGCCGCGCCCCGCGCGCGGTGCTCGCCGTGACCGGGGTCTGCTCGGTCGTCGAGAGCGTCACCGGCGACCCCCGGGCGCCCGTCGCGATGTCCGCCGTCATCGCCCTCTACACCGTCGCCTCCACCACCGACCGCCCCACCACCTGGCGCGTCGGCCTGCTCACCATGACCGTCCTGACCGGCGCCTCCATGCTCGCCGGACCCCTGCCCTGGTACGCCCAGGACAACCTGGCGATCTTCGCCTGGACCGGTATCGGCGCCACCGCCGGGGACGCCGTCCGCAGCCGCCGGGCCGTCGTGCGGGCCATCCGGGAGCGCGCCGAACGCGCCGAACGCACGCGGGAGGAGGAGGCCCGCCGCCGGGTCGCCGAGGAGCGGCTGCGCATCGCCCGCGACCTGCACGACGTCGTCGCCCACCACATCGCCCTGGTCAACGTGCAGGCGGGGGTCGCCGCGCACGTCATGGACAAGCGGCCCGACCAGGCCAAGGAGGCCCTCGCGCACGTCCGCGAGGCCAGCCGCTCCGCGCTCAGCGAACTGCGCGCCACCGTCGGCCTGCTGCGCCAGTCCGGCGACCCCGAGGCCCCCACCGAACCGGCCCCCGGCCTGGACCGCCTCGACGAACTCGCCGGGACGTTCCGCAACGCCGGGCTGCCCGTCGAGGTCGCCCGCGCCGACCACGGCACCACCCTCCCGGCCGCCGTCGACCTCGCCGCGTACCGCGTCATCCAGGAAGCCCTCACCAACGTGCAGAAGCACGCCGGGGCCACCGCCCGCGCCGAGGTCAGCGTCGTCCGGGTCGGCCCGCACATCGAGGTCACCGTCCTCGACGACGGCACCGGCGACCAGCCCGCCCCCACCGACGGCAACGGCAACGGCAATGGCAGCGGCAACGGCGGCGGGCACGGCCTGCTCGGGATGCGCGAGCGGGTCGGCGCCCTGCGCGGCACCCTCACCACCGGCCCCCGCTACGGCGGCGGCTACCGCGTCCATGCCATCCTTCCGGTCAAGACCCGCTCCCGCGCCCCCGAGGACACCGCATGACGATCCGCGTCCTGCTCGCCGACGACCAGGCCCTGCTGCGCAGCGCGTTCCGGGTGCTGGTCGACTCCGAGGCGGACATGGAGGTCGTCGGCGAGGCCTCCGACGGCGCCGAGGCGGTCCGGCTGGCGAAGGAGCGCGCCGCCGACGTCGTCCTGATGGACATCCGCATGCCCGGCACCGACGGCCTCGCCGCGACCCGCCTGATCAGCGCCGACCCCGCCCTCGCCCAGGTCCGGGTGGTGATCCTCACGACGTTCGAGGTCGACGACTACGTGGTCCAGTCGCTGCGCGCGGGCGCCTCCGGCTTCCTCGGCAAGGGCAGCGAACCCGAGGAGCTGCTGAGCGCCATCCGGGTCGCCGCGGGCGGCGAGGCACTGCTGTCGCCGACCGCCACCAAGGGCCTCATCGCCCGCTTCCTCGCCCAGGGCGACGCCTCCGACGACGACCCGGTGCGCTCCGCCAAGCTGGACGCGCTCACCAGCCGCGAGCGGGAGGTCCTGGTGCAGGTCGCGGGCGGCCACTCCAACGACGAGATCGCCGAGCGGCTGGAGGTCAGCCCGCTCACCGTGAAGACCCACGTGAATCGCGCCATGGCCAAACTCGGCGCCCGCGACCGGGCCCAACTGGTCGTCATCGCCTACGAGTCAGGACTGGTCCGCCCAAGGGTGGACTGACCTCCACCCGGCCGTACTGCGGCCGGAGTATGCGCGGCATAAGGAAATCGCCCTGCGGCGTGCCGAACGGGCCGCCCCGATGGACCAGGGTGGAGGGGACGACACCGAACGCGTCCCGGACGCCTCCGCGCGCCTGCCGCGCGTCCTCCGCACGCCTTCTGCCGCTCACAGAAGAGAGACCCTGAACCCATGTCCTGGCTGTCCAAGTTCAGCCTCGCGCAACGGGCCCTGATAGGCCTCATGTCCCTGATCGCCCTCGCCTTCGGCGCGATCGCCATCCCCCAGCTGAAGCAGCAGCTCCTGCCGACCATCGAGCTGCCGATGGTGTCCGTGCTCGCCCCCTACCAGGGCGCCTCCCCGGACGTCGTCGAGAAGCAGGTCATCCAGCCCATCGAGGACAGCCTGGAAGGCGTCGACGGCATCACCGGCGTCACCTCCACCGCCAGCGAGGGCAACGCGGTCATCCTCGCCTCCTTCGACTACGGCAACGACACCAAGCAGCTCGTCGCCGACGTGCAGCAGGCCGTCAACCGGGCCCGCGTCGGGCTCCCCGACACGGTGGACCCGCAGGTCGTCGCGGGTTCGACCGACGACATCCCGACCGTCGTCCTCGCCGTCACCTCCGGCAAGGACCAGCAGGCCCTCGCCGACCAGCTCGACTCGACCGTGGTGCCCGCGCTGCGCGACATCGACGGCGTCGGCCAGGTCACCGTGGACGGCGTCCGCGACCTGCGCGTCACCGTCACCCCGGCCGACGCCAAGCTCGCCAAGGCGGGCCTGACCACGCAGTCCCTCGCCCTGGCCCTCCAGGCGGGCGGCGCGACCGTCCCGGCCGGTTCCTTCGACGAGGGCGGCGCCAACCGCACCGTCCAGGTCGGCGGCGGCTTCACCTCGCTGGAGCAGATCGAGAACCTGGCGATCCCGGCGCAGGGCGGCGGCAAGCCGGTCCGGCTCGGCGACGTGGCCACCGTGAAGCAGCAGGAGGCCCCGGCCGACTCGATCACCCGGACCGACGGGCGGCCCAGCCTCGCCGTCTCCGTCACCATGGACCACGACGGCAGCGCGGTCGCCATCTCCGACGCCGTCGAGGACAAGCTCCCCGCGCTGCGCGAGGCCCTCGGCTCGGACGCCGACATCACCGTCGTCAGCGACCAGGGCCCGGCGGTCTCCAAGTCCATCGAGGGCCTCACCACCGAGGGCGCGCTCGGCCTGCTCTTCGCGGTCCTGATCATCCTGGTCTTCCTCGCGTCGGTCCGCTCGACGCTGGTGACGGCCGTCTCCATCCCGCTCTCCGTCGTCCTCGCCCTGATCGTGCTGTGGACGCGCGACCTGTCGCTGAACATGCTGACGCTGGGCGCGCTGACCATCGCCATCGGCCGGGTCGTCGACGACTCGATCGTCGTCCTGGAGAACATCAAGCGGCACCTCGGCTACGGCGAGGAGCGCGAGACCGCCATCCTCACCGCCGTCCGCGAGGTCGCCGGGGCGGTCACCTCCTCCACCCTCACCACCGTCGCCGTGTTCCTGCCGATCGGCCTGGTCGGCGGCATGGTCGGCGCCCTCTTCGGCTCCTTCAGCCTCACCGTGACGGCGGCCCTGCTGGCCTCCCTGCTGGTGTCGCTGACGGTCGTGCCGGTCCTGTCGTACTGGTTCCTGCGCGCCCCGAAGAACACCCCCGAGGACGCCGAGGAGGCCCGCCGCGCGGCCGAGGAGAAGGAGGCGAGGAGCCGCCTCCAGCGGATCTACGTCCCCGTCCTGCGGTTCGCCACCCGGCGCCGCCTGACCAGCGTGGCGATCGCGGTCGTCGTCCTCATCGGCACCTTCGGCATGGCGCCGCTGCTCAAGACGAACTTCTTCGACCAGGGCGAGCAGCAGGTCCTGACGGTCAAGCAGGAACTGAAGCCCGGCACCAGCCTCGCCGCGTCCGACGCCGAGGCGAAGAAGGTCGAGAAGCTCCTCGGCGGCATCGACGGCGTGAAGACCTACCAGGTCACCGTCGGCTCCTCCGGCTTCATGGCGGCCTTCGGCGGCGGCACCGACTCCAACCAGGCCTCCTACCAGGTCATGCTGGAGGACTCGGCGTCCTCCGAGGACGTCCAGAAGGACATCGAGGACGGTCTCGCGAAGCTGGACGGCGTCGGCACCACCACCGTCGCCGCCGGGGACGGCTTCGGCAGCCAGGACCTCAGCGTCGTCGTCAAGGCGGCCGACGGCGAGGTGCTGGAGACGGCGGCCGAGCAGGTCCGCAAGGCGGTCGCCGGACTCGACGACGTCACCGACGTCACCAGCGACCTCTCGCAGAGCGTCCCGCGCATCTCGGTGAAGGCCGACGCGCGGGCCGCGGCGGCCGGGTTCGACGAGCAGACGCTCGGCGCGGCCGTCGCCCAGGCGGTCCGCGGCACGGTCGCGGGCAAGGCGATCCTCGACGACACCGAGCGGGACATCGTCATCGCCTCCGCCGCGCCCGCCACCACGCTGGCGCAGCTCAAGGCCCTCCCGCTGGGCCCGGTGAAGCTCGGCGACATCGCGACCGTGCGGGTCGTGGACGGCCCCGTCGCCATGACCCGGATCGACGGTCAGCGCGCCGCCACGATCACCGCGCGGCCCACCGGCGACAACACGGGCGCGGTCAGCGCCGACCTCACCTCGAAGCTCGACGCGCTCAAGCTCCCGGCGGGCGCCACCGCCGAGATCGGCGGGGTCTCCGAGGACCAGGACGACGCGTTCGCCAACCTGGGTCTCGCGATGCTCGCGGCGATCGCGATCGTGTTCATGCTGCTGGTGGCGACGTTCCGTTCGCTGGTCCAGCCGCTGATCCTGCTGGTCTCCATCCCGTTCGCGGCGACCGGCGCGATCGGCCTGCTGCTCGTCACCGGCACCCCGATGGGCGTCCCGGCGATGATCGGCATGCTGATGCTGATCGGCATCGTGGTCACCAACGCCATCGTGCTGATCGACCTCATCAACCAGTACCGCCGCCAGGGCTACGGCGTGGTGGAGGCCGTCGTCGAGGGCGGCCGGCACCGGCTGCGGCCCATCCTGATGACGGCGCTGGCGACCATCTTCGCCCTGCTGCCGATGGCGCTGGGTGTCACCGGCGAGGGCGGCTTCATCGCCCAGCCCCTCGCCGTCGTCGTGATCGGCGGTCTGATCACCTCGACGCTGCTCACCCTGCTCCTCGTCCCGACGCTCTACGCGATGCTCGAACTCCGCAAGGAGCGCCGGGCGGCCAAGCGCGCCGCCAAGCGGTCCGCGAAGGAGGAGCCGAAGGTCCCGGAGCCCGCGGGCGTGTGAGGCGCCCCCGGCCGCGCGCCGTCGCGGCCGGACTGCCGGACCCCCCGTACGGACCGACCGTACGGCGGGTGCGACCGGACAACCGACGTGCGGCCCGGCGGGGTTGACCCCCGCCGGGCCGCACGCGTACCGCCGGGCCCTCCGGACCGGGACCGGAGTCCGCGCTTCCGCCGGGGCTGCCTATCCTGTGCACCAGGACTGCTCTGCGGGGGAGAGGGAACGCGACGGTGGCGTTGCACACGGGGGAGCCGGAGTCGCTCGGCGGGTACCGGATCGTCGGCCGGCTCGGGTCGGGCGGCATGGGCGTGGTCTACCGCGCCACGTCCCGCTCCGGCCGCGAGGTCGCCGTGAAGGTGGTGCACGCGCAGTACGCCGAGGACCCCGTCTTCCGCGCCCGCTTCCGGCAGGAGATCGACGCCGTCCGCCGGGTCAGCGGCGCCTTCACCGCCCCCGTCCTCGACGCGGACCCCGAGGCGGCCCGCCCCTGGATGGCCACCCAGTACGTCGCCGCCCCGTCCCTCGCCGAACGCATCCGCGGCTACGGCCCCCTTCCCGGACCCGAACTGCGCCGCCTCGCCCTCGGCCTGGTCGAGGCGCTGCGGGACATCCACCGGGCCGGGGTCGTCCACCGCGACCTCAAGCCCGCCAACGTCCTGGTCGCCGCCGACGGCCCCCGTGTCATCGACTTCGGCATCTCCCGCGCCGCCGGGAGCCAGACCCTCACCGAGACCGGCCACATGATCGGCACCCCGCCCTTCATGTCCCCGGAACAGCTCACCGACGCCCGCTCCGTCGGCCCCGCCTCCGACGTCTTCTCACTGGCCGCGCTGCTCGCGTACGCGGCCACGGGGCGCGGCCCGTTCGACGCGGACAGCCCGTATCTGACGGCGTACCGGGTCATGCACGACGAACCCGACCTGAAGCCGCTGACGCCCGCCCTGCGGGACGTCCTCGCCCGCTGCCTGGCCAAGAAGCCCGCCGACCGGCCCGGACTCACCGCACTGGCCGAGGAGTTCGCGACGATCCCGGCCGAGGAGTTCACGGTGGCCCCGGTCACCGGCCCGGCCGTCCCCCCGGCCCCCACCGAGGCGAGCGCTCCCGCGACCGGGCCCGCCCCCGCCTTGGGGACCGGCCCGGCCCCGGCAGAACGGAACGGCGAGCACCCCGACCGGGACCCGGCCGACCGCACCGAGACCCCTGACTCGCTCCCCGCCCCGGAGCCGCCCGCCGCACCCACCGCCCCGCGCCGCCGCCGCACCCGGCTCCTCGTCCTCTCCGGCACCGCGGCGGCCCTGGCGCTCGCCCTCACCGGATACCTCCTGCTGGGTCCGCAGAGCGGCGGCTCCTCGGCGGACACCGGGGCGTCCGACCGCTGGGCCGCCGTACCGAAGGGCTGGCAGCCCTGGACCACGACGGTCGCGGCCCGCGCCGCCGCCGGGATCGCCCTGCCGCCGGAGAACTCCGGTGACACCGGCACCCCGTCCTGCGCGCTGGGCGGCGAGGGCCTCTACTGCGTGGGGGCGGGCGGCCTGCCCGTCGGCGTCGACACCCGCACGGGCCGCATGCGCTGGCGCGTCGACAGCGCCCCGGCCTCCTCGCCGTACGGCCGCTTCGAGGGCCAGGTGCTCGGCGTCCACGACGGCGTGGTGCTGCTGCGGCAGACCCCGGTGTTCTCCGGCGAGGAACGCGACACCACCTCGGTCGTCGCCCTCGACGCGCGCACCGGCCGACGGCTGTGGCACCGCCCGCTCACCGGCACCAACGTCCGCCCCGCCCTCCACGCCGGACTGGCCCTCGTCCCGGACGGCGCCACGGTGACCGCGCGCTCCCTCCGCGACGGCGGCAAGCGCTGGTCCGCCGACCTGCCGGTGGACCACGCCTGCGACTTCCACCCGGCCGGGACCGGGCTGTACGTCCTGTGCTCCCGGTGGGACGGCGACAGCCCCGGCAGCCGGCTGCTGTCCCTCGACCCGGCCGACGGCACCCCCCGCACCCTGGCCCGGCTCGACCTGTCCCTGCGCTACCTCGGCGCGCTCGGCGGACGGCTCGTCTTCGTCCGGGACACCCCGGAGAGCCACGCGGACGGCGGTGACCGCTCCTACGACCGGCTGCTGCTCGTCGACGCGGCGAAGGGCACCCGGACGACGGTCCCGCTGCCCGCCGGTACCGCCGGAGAGCCCGCGCTCACCGGCGACCTGCTGCTCCTCGCCGGGTCCAACGGCCGCGTCACCGCGTTCTCCGCCACCACGGGCGCCCGCGTCTGGCGGACCTCCACCAGCCTGGAGCAGCCCGGCGCCCCGCTCGGCGACGCGGCGGGACGGACGGCGTTCCTGGTCAGCGGCAGCGGCCGGGCGGCGGCCCTGGACCTGCGGACCGGCGAGGTGCTGTGGGAGTCCCTGGCCCGCGCCGCCCGCTCCCCGGGCAGCGGCCACGCCCCCACCCTGTTCCGCCGGGCGGGCGCCCTGGTGGCCGTCACCCCCGACGGCACCCTCTTCTCCCTGGACCCAGCCCGCCCGGACCGTACATCCGGAAAGGCCTGAGCCCTGAACGGCCTGAGCCCGGCGCCCGGACGACTCCGGACACCGGGCTCAGGCACAGGGCCGCCGTCGGCTACGGCAGCGCCAGCATCCGCTCCAGGGCCAGCTTGGCGAAGGCCTCGGTCTCGGCGTCGACCTCGATCCGGTTGACGAGCTTGCCCGCGGCGAGGGACTCCAGGGTCCACACCAGGTGCGGGAGGTCGATGCGGTTCATGGTCGAGCAGAAGCAGACCGTACGGTCGAGGAACACGATCTCCTTGCCCTCGGGAGCGAAACGGTTCGCCAGGCGGCGGACCAGGTTCAGCTCGGTGCCGATGGCCCACTTGGACCCGGCGGGGGCGGCCTCCAGGGCCTTGATGATGTACTCGGTCGAGCCGACGTAGTCCGCGGCGGCGACGACCTCGTGCCGGCACTCGGGGTGGACCAGCACGTTCACGCCGGGGATACGGGCGCGGACGTCCTCCACCGAGTCCAGGCTGAAACGGCCGTGCACCGAGCAGTGGCCGCGCCACAGGATCATCTTCGCCGCGCGCAGCTCCTCGGCGGTCAGGCCGCCGTTCGGCTTGTGCGGGTTGTAGAGGACGCAGTCCTCCAGCGACATGCCCATGTCGCGGACGGCGGTGTTGCGGCCGAGGTGCTGGTCCGGGAGGAACAGCACCTTCTCGCCCTGCTCGAACGCCCACTCCAGGGCCTTCTTCGCGTTGGACGAGGTGCAGATGGTGCCGCCGTGCTTGCCGGTGAAGGCCTTGATGTCGGCCGAGGAGTTCATGTACGAGACGGGGACCACCTGGTCCGCCACCCCGGCCTCGGTCAGCACGTCCCAGCACTCGGCGACCTGCTCGGCGGTGGCCATGTCGGCCATCGAACAGCCCGCGGCCAGGTCGGGCAGGACGACCTTCTGGTCGGCGGAGGTCAGGATGTCCGCGGACTCGGCCATGAAGTGCACACCGCAGAAGACGATGTACTCGGCCTCGGGGCGGGCGGCGGCGTCGCGGGCCAGCTTGAAGGAGTCGCCCGTGACGTCGGCGAACTGGATGACCTCGTCGCGCTGGTAGTGGTGTCCGAGGACGAAGACCTTGTCGCCGAGCTTCTCCTTCGCCGCACGGGCCCGCTCCACCAGGTCCGGGTCGGACGGGGAGGGCAGGTCGCCGGGGCATTCGACGCCCCGCTCGCTCCTCGGGTCGGCCTCACGGCCGAGCAGCAGCAGGGCGAGCGGCGACGGCTGTACGTCTAGCTCCGTGGTCTGGGCGGTGGTCACGACACACACCCTTTCTACTTTTCGTCTATCTGACGTTATCTATGATAACCCGGTTCACGTCACGTTGACGATGGTCATTGCGTCGATGTGACATGAATCCCGGTGCCGTTCCGTCGGGTTGCCGGTGCCGGTCCGTCGGCTTGTCCCCGGGCCGTCCGGGGGCGCTGTTCGCTTCCCCGCGGGTGTGCGAGCATGAAGGGACAGGCGCGCGAGGAATGCGCAAGGGAAAAGCGCCCGAGAAGCGCCCGGCCCGGAATGAATCCGCGGCCCCGCCGGTTGACACCGTCGGCAAGCAGTCTCCGTACAACCCGGGAGAGATGTAGATGTCCGTATCGGACGAGACCAGCACCGTCACCGACGGCATCATCCTGTCCGACGCCGCCGCGGCGAAGGTCAAGGCCCTGCTCGACCAGGAAGGCCGCGACGACCTGGCCCTGCGGGTGGCTGTCCAGCCCGGTGGCTGCTCCGGCCTGCGCTACCAGCTCTTCTTCGACGAGCGCTCGCTCGACGGCGACGTCGTGAAGGACTTCGGCGGCGTCAAGGTCGTCACCGACCGCATGAGCGCCCCGTACCTGGGCGGTGCCTCGATCGACTTCGTGGACACCATCGAGAAGCAGGGCTTCACGATCGACAACCCGAACGCGACGGGTTCCTGCGCCTGCGGCGACTCCTTCAGCTGAGCCACCCGGACGCCCCCGCGCACAGCGGCGCGTACGACAGGACGGCGGCCCCCCGGTTCCTACCGGGGGGCCGCCGTTCGTGCAGGTGCGGAGGGATCGGGTTCCTTACCGGGGCAGTCGCGCGCCCGGCTTCTCCAGCGGCACGTTCTTGCCGTCCGTGCCGACCACCGTCCGGTCACCGAGCGGCTTGTCCAGCTTCACCGTCGAGTGGAACACCTTGGCGATCTTGATGCAGACCTTGTCCGGCCACGGCGTCGCGGTGACGGTCACCTCGACCCGGTCCCCCTTCTCCACGGCCGTCGCCTCGTAGTCGGAGCACACCCCGCCGGTGTAGCTGACGACCAGGTCCGAGCCCTCGGCGGTGTACCCGTCGAGCTGCACGTTCTGCGTCTCCTCCGTGCCGGAGGCGGGCGGCTCGGCGGGCTGCGAGGCGGCCGGGGGAGTGCCCAGGTACTTCGGCTCGATTGCCGGATAGGCCAGCGTGTAGGCCTCGGCGGCGCCCTTCACCGAGAACAGCCAGGACGGCACCAGCACCTGCCGCCCGCCCGAGGCGTGCGGGGCGAGCCCGAACACCGCGTCGTCCACGGTCAGCGTCCGCGGCTTCGGCGCCGCCGTCGGCTGGTCCTTGCAGGGGCTCTCCAGCCGCTCCCCGGCCGGTACGGGGGAGGCGCAGCCGCCGATGCCCATGCGGTGGTCCGTGGCACCCGCGCCGCCGGACCCGTTCGACTCGTTCAGCCGGTCCAGCGTCTGCCGCGCGCTCAGCACGGGGTACGTCGCCCCCTCGACCGGCGGCTTCAGCTGCCCGCTGCCGCCGACGATCTCGCCCTGCCCGCTGACCGTGACGCCTGTCGTCCACCCGTGGGTGGGCAGTCCGCCCACCTCCGGGTCGGCGTTCACCACCCGCTGGGCGCCCATGACCTGGCTCGCGTCGATCTTCGCGTCGTCCTGCCCGACCGCCTTCAGCACGGGCGCGGCGGCCTTGCGCGCGGCGGCTTCCCCGACCGGGTCGGCCGAGGGGGCGACGGGGTCCTTGGCGCACTTCGCGATGCCGCCCTGGCAGTCGTCGGTGCCCGGCGCGTAGCGGCTGAACGTCCACAGGCCGGGCGCCTTGCGGTCCACCCGCAGGACGGGTCCGGAGCCGTCGGTGCCCGCGCCGACCCGCCAGGCCGGACCGTCGGCGACCACGGTCCCCGTCACACCCAGCGCGTCGGCCAGCTTGCTCACCTCGCTCTTGGCCACCTCGCCCTTCGCCCAGTACACGGGCGCGGAGCCGGGTCCGTCGGGGAGCCCGCCGTCGGCGCGGTAGACCGGCCCGTACGGGTCCGGCTCGCCGGGCGCGATGCCGTTGCCGGGCTCGGGGGTGCCCGCGTCCCGGCCCTCGGCGGCGGCCGGGCCGGTGAGGTCGTCGAGGGTCAGCACCGGGGGAGGGCCGTCCCCGCCGGACGCACCGGAGCCCGTTCCGCCCCCCGATCCGCCGCTCGCGTTCGCCGCGAGCAGCGCGCCGCCCCCGCCCACGACCAGCACCGCGGCGGCGGCCACGGAGGCGATGAGCACGGGGGCCCTGCGCCGGGGACGCGCGTCGTCGGCTTCCTCGGCGCCCTGGTGCGGGGCCAACTCCGGGGGCGTGCGGGGGGCATCGGCGGCTCGGGGCCGCTCGCTGGGCCCGGACGCCGACACCACCTCGGGCGCCGATTCGGGCTCGGGCTCGGACACGGGCTCGGGCTTCGACTCCAGGTCCGGCTTCGGCTCCGGCGTCGACGCTGTGACCTCGTCGGTGGCGGCTTCCGGCGAGGCAGGCCGCTCACCCGGCACGGCCCCGGCCTCCGGCTCGGCGGGCTCCGGGGACGCCTCGGCCGGGGCCGCCACGTCGGCGCGCTCCGCCCCCTCGGCCCCGTCCCCGGCGGCGGCCCCCGCCGAAGGCTCCGCCTCGCCCTTCGCGGAAGGCTCCGCGGGGGTCTCCGCCCCGCTGTCCGCGGGACGTTCCGCAGGCTCCTCCGTCGTGCGCGGTTCCGGCGTCCTCCGGTCCTCCGGTCCGCGCGCGGCGTCGGCCTCGGCGTCGTTGTCGTCCGGTCGCTCGGTGTTCACCGCATCGCTCCTTCGGCTGCGCTGCTGTCACTGTCGTCGTGCGCGTCGTGCGCGAACGTGCTCCGACATCCCCTTGACGGGGGACAGCGATGGGACGCGGCGGGGGAGCGTACGGTTCCCTCGGTCCCGTCAGTTGCCGTACTCCGGCATCGCCTCCAGCAGCCGGGCCGACGCGGCCGGTACCTCGACCCCGTGGATCAGCGACGGCGGGACGGGACGGGCGGCGCTCTTCGCGGGGGCGGTCCAGTGCGGGGCCATCCGGGCGCAGTCGCCGCGCAGCGCCGCGAGCCCGCCGTCGAGGTCGGCCGGAGCGGGGGAGTGGACCTTGAGGTTCGTCATGACCGCACCGTACGCAGGCCACGACCCACGAAGAAAGATCTACTATCGGGTAGTTTCGTCTGCTTCTTCGAGGCCGGTCCACCCGGTAGCGTGAACTGTCAATCCGCCTCCCACAGGAGAGTCCACGCCGTGCGCATCGCAGTCACCGGCTCCATCGCAACCGACCACCTCATGACGTTCCCCGGCCGCTTCTCCGACCAGCTCGTCGCGGACCAGCTCCACACGGTCTCGCTCTCCTTCCTGGTCGACCAGCTGGACGTACGGCGCGGCGGGGTGGGCGCGAACATCGCCTTCGGCATGGGGCAGCTCGGCACGAAGCCCATCCTCGTCGGGGCCGCGGGCTCCGACTTCGACGAATACCGCGCCTGGCTCGACCGGCACGGTGTCGACACCTCCTCGGTGCGGATCTCCGAGACGCTGCACACGGCCCGTTTCGTGTGCACGACCGACACCGACCACAACCAGATCGGCTCCTTCTACACGGGCGCCATGAGCGAGGCCCGGCTGATCGAGCTGAAGACGGTCGCCGACCGCGTCGGCGGTCTCGACCTGGTCCTCATCGGCGCCGACGACCCGGAGGCGATGCTCCGCCACACCGAGGAGTGCCGCACCCGCACCATCCCGTTCGCCGCGGACTTCTCCCAGCAGATCGCCCGCATGGGCGGCGACGAGATCCGCATCCTGCTGGACGGCGCGACGTACCTCTTCTCCAACGAGTACGAGAAGGGCCTGATCGAGTCCAAGACCGGCTGGAGCGACGAGGAGATCCTGTCCCGCGTCGGCCACCGCGTCACCACCCTCGGTGCGCGCGGCGTCCGCGTCGAGCGCGCGGGCGAGGACCCGATCGAGGTCGGCACCCCGAAGGAGGACCGCAAGGTCGAGCCCACCGGCGTCGGCGACGCCTTCCGGGCCGGCTTCCTCTCCGGCCTCGCCTGGAACGTCTCCCTGGAGCGCGCCGCGCAGATCGGCTGCATGCTCGCCACCCTGGTGATCGAGACCGTCGGCACCCAGGAGTACCAGCTGCGCCGCGTCCACTTCATGGAGCGCTTCGCCACGGCCTACGGCGACGAGGCCGCCGCCGAGGTCAAGAAGCACCTGGGCTGACCGTCCGGGCGGGGAGGCACCGGCCGCGGTCCGGGCCGCCCCGCCCGCCCCCGCTCAGGAGAGCCGGCGGACCAGATAGGCCGCGCCCCGGTCCGCCGGTTCCTCCCCCACGTACTCCTGTCCGCGCATCTCGCACCAGGCGGGGATGTCCAGCCGGGCCGCCTCGTCGTCGGAGAGCACCCGGACCGTGCCGCCCACCGGCACCGCGCCGATGACCTTCGCCAGCTCGATCACCGGGATCGGGCACCGCCGCCCCAGCGCGTCCACGACGAGCGGCCCCCCGGCCCCGCCGCCCGCGCCCGAAGGCGCCGCCCCCGCTTCCGGAGCCGCCCCCGAAGACGCCACCTCCGAAGACGCCACCTCCGAAGACGCCGCCCCCGCCGCCGAACTCACCGCCCCCGCACCCCCCGTCGGCGCCCCGATCCGCTCCCGCACCTGCGCCACCACCCCCGGCAGCACGTCGAGGAAGCGCTCCACGTCCTCCTCCGCCGTGCCCGGCGGCAGCGACACCCGCACGTTGCCCTCGCTCAGCACCCCCATCGCCTTGAGCACATGGCTCGGCGTCAGCGTGCTGCTCGTGCAGGACGATCCCGAGGAGACCGAGAAGCCCGCCCGGTCCAGCTCGTGCAGCAGCGTCTCCCCGTCGACGTACAGACAGGAGAAGGTGACGATCCCCGGCAGCCGCCGCTCCGGGTCCCCGACCACCTCCACGTCCGGCACCGCCCCCGGCACCCGCGCCCTGATCCGCTCCGTCAGCTCCCGCAGCCGGGCCGCCTCGGCCGCGGCCTCCGCGCGCACCGCCCGCAGCGAGGCCGCCGCCGCCACGATCGCCGGAAGGTTCTCGAACCCGGCCGCCCGCCCCGACTCCCGTTCGTCCACCGGCCCCCGCGGCGCGAACCGCACCCCCTTGCGCACCACCAGCAGCCCCACCCCGGGCGGCCCGCCCCACTTGTGCGCGCTCCCCGCCAGCAGCGACCACGGCCCCGCCACCGGCCCCCAGCCCAGCGACTGCGCCGCGTCCACCAGCAGCGGCACCCCCGCCGCCCGGCACGCCTCCGCGACCTCCGCCACCGGCTGTGCGGTGCCCACCTCGTGGTTGGCGGACTGGAGCACCGCGAGCGCGGAGTCCGCGCGCAGCGCCCCGGCGTACGCCGCGACCGTCACCGCGCCCGAGCGCTCCACCGGCACCTGCGTCACCGTGCCGCCCGCCGCCTCCCACACCTCCGCCGAATGGAGCACAGAGGAGTGTTCGACCGCTGACACGATCAGGTGGCGTCCGGCGCGCCGCCGCCCGGCCAGCGCCCCCTCGATCCCGGTGTGCACGGCCCGGGTGCCCGACGCCGTGAACGACAGTTCGTCAGGTCGGCAGCCCACCGCGTCGGCGGCCGTCTCGCGGGCCGCGTCCAGCAGCAGCCGGGCCCGCCGCCCCTCCCGGTAGAGCCGGGCGGGATCGGCCCAGCCCTCGTCGAGCGCGGCCAACAGGGCCTGACGGGCGACGGGATGGAGCGGGGCGGCGGAGGCGGCGTCGAAGTAGGGCACGCGGCAACGGTAGAACGTCCGGCGCGGGGAACCGGGCGGGGCGGTCCGGGTGAGCGGCGCGGGCCCGGACCGGCGCCGTCCGACCGGCCGTATCTCCGTTCGTCCGGGCGCCCGTTCCCCCCGATTCCGCCCCTTTCCCCTCCGTCGGCGACACCCCCGGCGCGTTGCCCACCCCTCCCCGCGCGACCCCAAAACGCGTCCAGTAGGGTTTGGTCCGCATAAACATCCAAACCCCTGCCCGACGCAGGGCGGCGACCTACCAGCGAGAAGGCCGCAGCCGAAGCGCGCGGGCGAGACTCTCGGGAAGGCGCTACGTGAGTCCGAACGGCTCCGACCTCCCCCACAGCCCGAATGGCGTGGGCGGGACCCCCAAGCCGCGGCGCCCGATGCGTCGGAAGCTGCTGCAGGCACTGACCGCGGGCCTGGTCCTTGCGACCGCGACCGGTTGCACATACGAGGACTTCCCCCGCCTCGGCATGCCCACCCCGACCACCGAAGAGGCGCCGCGGATCCTCTCGCTGTGGCAGGGCTCGTGGGCTGCCGCGCTCGCCGTCGGCGTGCTCGTGTGGGGCCTCATCGTGTGGAGTGCGATCTTCCACCGCCGCAGCCGCACCAAGGTCGAGGTACCTCCGCAGACCCGGTACAACATGCCCATCGAGGCGCTGTACACGGTGGTCCCGATCATCATCGTCTCGGTCCTGTTCTACTTCACGGCCCGCGACGAGACGAAGCTCCTCAGCCTCGACAAGAAGCCGGACGTCACGGTCAACGTGGTGGGCTTCCAGTGGAGCTGGTGCTTCAACTACATCGAGAGCGTCGACGGTTCGTCCGGAGACGCGAAGTCCGACAAGAACCTGGCCGCCATCCCGGACCGGTACAAGAAGGACTTCCCCGCCGACGCCGGCGGTGTCTACTCCTGCGGCACTCCCGGTGAGCGGAACCCGCAGACCAACAACCCCGGTCCGACGCTCTGGCTCCCCGAGGGCAAGACGGTCCGCTTCGTCCTGACCTCGCGTGACGTCATCCACTCCTTCTGGGTGGTGCCGTTCCTGATGAAGATGGACGTCATCCCGGGCCACACCAACGCCTTCCAGGTGACCCCCAACCGTGAGGGCACCTTCCTCGGCAAGTGCGCCGAGCTGTGCGGCGTCGACCACTCCCGGATGCTGTTCAACGTGAAGGTCGTCTCTCCCGAGCGCTACGAGCAGCACCTCAAGGACCTCGCCAAGAAGGGGCAGACCGGTTACGTTCCCGCGGGCATCGAGCAGACGAGCCACGAGAAGAACCGGGAGACGACAAACCTGTGAGCATCCTCAACGAACCCCAGGGTGCGGCCGAGGCAGGGTCCCACTATGCGGACGAGCTGCCCGTCCGGCGCCAGCGCCGCGGCGAGGTCGTCGTCAAGTGGCTCACCACCACTGACCACAAGACGATCGGCACGCTGTATCTCGTGACGTCGTTCGCGTTCTTCTGCATCGGCGGCGTCATGGCGCTCGTCATGCGTGCCGAGCTGGCCCGGCCCGGTCTGCAGATCGTGTCGAACGAGCAGTTCAACCAGGCGTTCACGATGCACGGCACGATCATGCTGCTGATGTTCGCGACGCCGCTGTTCGCCGGTTTCGCGAACTGGATCATGCCGCTGCAGATCGGCGCGCCCGACGTGGCGTTCCCGCGGCTGAACATGTTCGCCTACTGGCTCTACCTGTTCGGCTCGCTCATCGCGGTCGGCGGCTTCCTCACCCCGCAGGGCGCGGCGGACTTCGGCTGGTTCGCCTACTCGCCGCTGTCGGACGCGATCCGCAGCCCCGGCGTCGGCGCCGACATGTGGATCATGGGTCTGGCCTTCTCCGGCTTCGGCACCATCCTCGGCTCGGTCAACTTCATCACCACGATCATCTGCATGCGCGCACCGGGCATGACGATGTTCCGGATGCCGATCTTCGTCTGGAACGTGCTGCTGACGGCCGTCCTGGTCCTGCTGGCGTTCCCGGTGCTGGCCGCCGCGCTGTTCGCCCTGGAGGCGGACCGCAAGTTCGGGGCGCACATCTTCGACGCGGCCAACGGCGGAGCGCTGCTGTGGCAGCACCTCTTCTGGTTCTTCGGCCATCCGGAGGTGTACATCATCGCCCTGCCGTTCTTCGGCATCATCAGCGAGATCATCCCGGTGTTCTCGCGCAAGCCGATGTTCGGCTACATGGGCCTGATCGCGGCCACCATCGCCATCGCCGGTCTCTCGGTGACGGTGTGGGCGCACCACATGTACGTCACCGGCGGCGTGCTGCTGCCGTTCTTCTCCTTCATGACGTTCCTCATCGCGGTACCGACCGGGGTGAAGTTCTTCAACTGGATCGGCACGATGTGGAAGGGCTCACTGTCCTTCGAGACACCGATGCTGTGGGCGACCGGCTTCCTCATCACGTTCACCTTCGGCGGTCTGACGGGTGTCATCCTCGCCTCGCCGCCGATGGACTTCCACGTCTCGGACTCGTACTTCGTGGTGGCGCACTTCCACTACGTCGTCTTCGGCACCGTCGTGTTCGCGATGTTCGCCGGCTTCCACTTCTGGTGGCCGAAGATGACCGGCAAGATGCTCGACGAACGACTCGGCAAGGTCACCTTCTGGACCCTGTTCATCGGCTTCCACGGCACCTTCCTCGTCCAGCACTGGCTGGGCGCCGAGGGCATGCCGCGCCGGTACGCGGACTACCTGGCCGCCGACGGCTTCACCGCGCTGAACACGATCTCGACGATCGCCTCGTTCGTCCTCGGTCTGTCGATCCTGCCGTTCTTCTACAACATCTGGAAGACGGCCAAGTACGGCAAGCCGGTCGGCGTCGACGACCCGTGGGGCTACGGCCGCTCCCTGGAGTGGGCCACCTCCTGCCCGCCCCCGCGGCACAACTTCCTCACCCTGCCGCGGATCCGCAGTGAATCCCCGGCGTTCGACCTGCACCACCCGGAGATCGCCGCGCTCGAGCAGCTGGAGCACGCCGGCCACGGTGCCAGCGCCATCGCGGGCAGCAAGGAGGCCGGCAAGTGAAGATCCAGGGCAAGATGTTCGTCTGGCTGAGCGTCTTCGTCCTCGCCATGGCGGTCGTCTATGGCGTGTGGTCGAAGGAGCCGGCCGGTACCACGGCCCTCTTCCTGGCCTTCGGCCTGTGCATCATGGTCGGCTTCTACCTGGGCTTCACCGCCCGGCGGGTCGACACCGGTGCCCAGGACAACAAGGAGGCGGACGTCGCGGACGACGCCGGCGAGCTGGGCTTCTTCAGCCCGCACAGCTGGCAGCCGCTCTCCCTGGCCATCGGCGGCGCCCTCGCCTTCCTGGGGGTCGCGGTCGGCTGGTGGCTGCTCTACTTCTCCGCCCCGCTGATCCTCATCGGCATCTGGGGCTGGGTCTTCGAGTACTACCGCGGCGAGAACCGCACCCAGTAGCACGCGCCCCGCGCACGACGAGCCCGGACACTCCGTCAGGAGGGTCCGGGCTCACCCGTTCGCCGCACCGGACGTAGGCCGTCCGGGTCTCCCCGCGCGCCGGGCCCGCGGGGGCTCCCTAGCGTGAAGCCATGAGCCACGAACCCCGCCCCCGTACCGTCGTCAGCTGCACGCTGCTGGTGATCGCCCTGGTCGCGGGCGGAACCGCCTGCGGCTCGGACGGCAACCCGCTCTCCGCGCGGCCCTACGACGCGACCGACCGGATCTCCTTCAGCGGCCCCCGCGACGACGCCAAGAAGGCCGACCCCGACAAGCCCCTGGAGATCCGCGCCGAGGACGACGACGACCGGATCACCGACGTCACCGCCCGCGACGCCACCGGTCGCTACCTCGCGGGCGAACTCTCCGCCGACGGCAGCCGCTGGCACAGCACCGAACCCCTCGCCGCGAACGCCACCTACACGGTCCGCGTCAGCACCGAGGACGAGGACGGCGCCCCCGGCCGCCGCACCCTCACCTTCGACACCGGCAAGCCCACCGCCAAGAAGCTCCTCGGCGTCACCTTCGGCCCCGACGCGGGCACCTACGGCGTCGGCCAGCCCGTCACCGCCACCCTCAGCCAGCCGATAGCCGACCCCGCCCAGCGCGCCGTCGTCGAACGGTCCCTCAAGGTCGACTCCAAGCCCGCCGTGCAGGGCGCCTGGTACTGGGTGGACGACAAGACGCTGCACTTCCGCCCCAAGGAGTACTGGCCCGCCCACGCCACCGTCCGCGCGCACAGCAACCTCGACGGCATCAAGGTCGGCGCCCGGCTCTGGGGCGGCAAGGCCAAGGACCTCAAGCTCACCATCGGCGACAAGGTCCTCGCCCTCACCGACGCCGCCACGCACACGCTGACGCTGTACAGGAACGACGAGGAGGTCAAGCAACTCCCCGTCACCACCGGCAAACCGGGCTTCGACACCCGCAACGGCGTCAAGGTCGTCCTGGGCAAGGAGTACTTCGTACGGATGCGCGGGACCAGCATCGGCATCGCCGAGGGCTCCTCCGAGTCCTACGACCTGCCCGTCTACTACGCCACGCGGGTGACGTGGAGCGGCGAGTACGTGCACGCCGCGCCCTGGTCCGTGGGCTCCCAGGGCTACGCCAACGTCAGCCACGGCTGCACCGGCATGAGCACCGACAACGCCGAGTGGTTCTTCGACAACGTCCGCGCCGGGGACGTCGTCCAGGTCGTCAACAGCGACGGCGACACGATGGAGACCTTCGGCAACGGCTTCGGCGACTGGAACCTCGACTGGAAGAAGTGGCGCGAGGGCAGCGCGTTGACAGGGAGCAAGCAGCGCGTCCCCGAGGACGCGTCCCGGCTGTCCCCGGCGGCCGTCTGACGTCCCTGTGCGGCGCTACGCGCCGGTAGGGGGCGGCCGGTACCGTCCGGCGCCCCCTACCGGCGTCCAGCGCGCCCTCAGGCGCTCAGCAGGTTCCTGCGGCGCAGCAGTTCCGCCAGCGACGCGGCGAACTCCACCGGGTCCACCGGCAGCGTCACCGCCGCGTCGGCCCGGCTCCAGGTCGCCAGCCAGGCGTCCTGCGGCCGCCCGATGAGCAGCAGCACCGGCGGGCAGCGGAACACCTCGTCCTTGATCTGGCGGCACATCCCCATGCCGCCCATGGGCACGGCCTCACCGTCCAGGACCACGACGTCGATCCCGCCCTTGTCCAGCTCGGACAGGACGGCGGCGGGCGTGGCGCACTCCAGGAACTCCACCAGGGGCGCGTCCGGGGCCGGCCGCCGGCCCGTGGCCAGCCGTACCTGCTCCCTGGTGTTGGCGTCGTCGCTGTAGACCAGCACCGTGGCGGTCGCCTGCATGGTTCCTCCGCGTCATTGGAGTGGAACTTTCCCGGGTACCGATGGGGCGGATGCTACTCCCCCGGACACCGCGTCAACACCTGTGCGAACACGCCTGCGATGGGCCATCCGGGCAGTACACGACGGGCGGACACCCCGAACGGCACCCCCCGGAGTGAGGGCGGGATAAGCGACCGACATAATGTCGGTCGTGGCGACAGCAACGACAGTAGAAACCGGGCACGCGCACCCGTCGGTCAATCGGCCGAACCTCACCAGTGTCGGAACCATCATCTGGCTGAGTTCCGAGCTGATGTTCTTCGCGGCCCTCTTCGCGATGTACTTCACCCTGCGATCGGTGACGGGTCCCGATCACTGGAAGGAAATGGCGCACGCCCTGAACTTCCCGTTCTCGGCGACGAACACCACGATCCTGGTGCTCTCCTCCCTCACCTGCCAGCTCGGCGTCTTCGCCGCCGAGCGCGGTGACGTGAAGAAGCTCCGGGGCTGGTTCATCGTCACCTTCATCATGGGTGCGATCTTCATCGGCGGTCAGGTGTACGAGTACACCGAACTGGTCAAGAAGGACGGGCTCTCGCTCTCCTCGGACCCGTACGGCTCGGCGTTCTACCTGACCACCGGCTTCCACGGCCTGCACGTGACGGGCGGCCTCATCGCCTTCCTGCTGGTCCTCGGGCGCACCTACGCGGCCAAGAGGTTCACGCACGACCAGGCGACCGCGGCGATCGTCGTGTCCTACTACTGGCACTTCGTCGACGTCGTCTGGATCGGCCTCTTCGCCACGATCTACATGATCAAGTAGCCGGGTCCGATCCCGCACCCTTCCCAGACGCACCGACGCAGAAGATCCTGACACCGGGGTAATCCGTGAAAAAGCTCTCCGCACGACGACGCCATCCGATGGCGGCGCTCGTCGTCCTACTCCTCGCGCTGGCATGCACCGGGGGGCTGTACGCCACGCTCGCGCCCGCGAGCAAGGCGCAGGCAGACGAAACCGCCCAGTCCCTCGCCATCGAAGAGGGCAAGAAGCTCTACGCCGTAGGCTGCGCCAGCTGCCACGGCACCGGCGGTCAGGGCACCTCCGACGGACCCAGCCTGGTCGGCGTGGGCGCCGCGGCCGTCGACTTCCAGGTCGCCACCGGCCGTATGCCGGCCGCGACCTCCCAGGGCGCCCAGGTGCCGTCCAAGAAGAACATCTACTCGCAGGCCGAGATCGACCAGCTCGCCGCGTACATCGCCTCGCTCGGCGCCGGTCCGACCGTCCCCACCGAGGCCCAGTACGGCGCCGAGGGCGCGGACATCGCCAAGGGCGGTGAGCTGTTCCGCACGAACTGCGCGCAGTGCCACAACTTCACCGGCAAGGGCGGCGCCCTGACCAAGGGCAAGTACGCGCCGACGCTGGAAGGCGTCGACCCGAAGCACATCTACGAGGCCATGCAGACCGGCCCGCAGAACATGCCCTCGTTCCCCGACACCACCCTGTCGGAGCAGAACAAGAAGGACATCATCGCGTACCTGGACGCGGTCAACAGCTCCGACACCGAGAGCCCCGGCGGTCTCGAACTGGGCGGCCTCGGGCCGGTCAGCGAGGGCCTCTTCGGCTGGATCTTCGGTCTCGGCGGTCTGATCGCCGTCGCCGTGTGGGTCGCCGCCCGGACCGCAAAGGCCAAGAAGTCATGAGCAGCCAAGACATCCCAGAAGAGAACCTGCCCGCCGAGGCAGGCCACGCCCACGGTTCCGTAGGCGTCGTAGCGGACGAGAAGAACCCGTTCGCCGACCCCGGACTGCCGCCCCACGAGCACCGGATCCAGGACATCGACGAGCGGGCCGCCAAGCGGTCCGAGCGCGCGGTCGCGTTCCTGTTCACGCTCTCGATGCTGGCCACCGTCGGCTTCATCGCCTCCTACGTGGCGATCCCGCACGACAAGTCGGTCTTCATCTTCCCCATCGGTCACATCAGCGCGCTGAACTTCGCGCTGGGCATGACCCTGGGCGCCGCCCTCTTCTGCATCGGCGCGGGCGCGGTCCACTGGGCCCGCACCCTGATGTCCGACGTGGAGGTCGCCGACGAGCGTCACCCGATCGCGGCCTCGCCCGAGGTCAAGGCCAAGGTCATGGCCGACTTCCGGGACGGTGCCGAGGAGTCGGCCCTCGGCCGGCGCAAGCTCATCCGCAACACGATGTTCGGTGCGCTGGCGCTGGTCCCCCTCTCCGGCGTGGTCCTGCTGCGCGACCTCGGGCCGCTGCCCGAGGACAAGCTGCGCCACACCCTGTGGGCCAAGGGCAAGCTCCTGGTCAACATGAACACCAACGAGCCGCTGCGTCCCTCGGACGTCGCGGTCGGTTCCCTCACCTTCGCCAAGCCGGAGGGCCTGGAGGAGGACGACCACGACTTCCAGACCGAGATCGCCAAGGCCGCCCTGATGATCGTCCGTATCCAGCCGGACAACATCAAGGACAAGCGCGAACTCGAGTGGTCGCACGAGGGCATCGTGGCGTACTCGAAGATCTGCACCCACGTCGGCTGCCCGATCTCGCTGTACGAGCAGCAGACGCACCACGTGCTGTGCCCCTGCCACCAGTCCACCTTCGACCTGTCCGACGGTGCCCGGGTGATCTTCGGCCCCGCCGGTCACGCCCTGCCGCAGCTGCGTATCGGCGTGAACGACGAGGGCTACCTCGAGGCGCTCGGCGACTTCGCGGAGCCCGTCGGTCCTGCCTTCTGGGAGCGCGGATGAGCAACAAGGACGACCGCCGCAAGGCACCCGCAGGCGAGCGGGTCGCCGACTGGGCCGACGGTCGGCTGGGGATCTACTCCCTGGCCAAGGCCAACATGCGCAAGATCTTCCCGGACCACTGGTCCTTCATGCTGGGTGAGATCTGCCTCTACAGCTTCATCATCATCATCCTCACGGGTGTGTACCTGACGCTGTTCTTCCACCCGTCGATGAACGAGGTGGAGTACCACGGCAGCTACGTCCCGCTGCAGGGACAGCTGATGTCCGAGGCGTTCAACTCGACGATGCACATCTCGTTCGACGTGCGCGGTGGTCTGCTGATCCGGCAGATCCACCACTGGGCCGCGGTGATCTTCCTCGCGGGCATGTTCGTGCACATGATGCGCGTCTTCTTCACCGGCGCGTTCCGCAAGCCGCGTGAGATCAACTGGCTGTTCGGCTTCCTGCTGTTCGTCCTGGGCATGTTCACCGGTTTCACCGGCTACTCGCTCCCGGACGACCTGCTCTCCGGCACCGGTGTCCGCTTCACCCAGGGCGCGATCCTGTCCACGCCGATCGTCGGCACGTACATCTCGATGTTCCTGTTCGGCGGGGAGTTCCCGGGCGGCGACTTCGTCGCGCGGTTCTACTCGATCCACATCCTGCTGCTGCCGGGCATCATGCTCGGGCTCGTGGTCGGCCACCTGATCCTGGTCTTCTACCACAAGCACACCCAGTTCGCGGGCCCCGGCCGCACCAACAAGAACGTCGTCGGCATGCCGCTGCTGCCGGTCTACATGGCCAAGGCCGGAGGCTTCTTCTTCCTGGTCTTCGGCGCCATCGCGGCCCTCGCCGGCATCGCCTCGATCAACCCGATCTGGGTGCTCGGCCCCTACCGTCCGGACCAGGTGTCCACCGGCGCCCAGCCCGACTGGTACATGGGCTTCGCCGAGGGTCTGATCCGCGCCATGCCGGGCTGGGAGGTCAACTTCTGGGGCCACACCCTGGTCCTGGGCGTGTTCATCCCGCTGGTGCTGTTCGGTCTCTTCCTCGGTGTGATCGCCCTGTACCCGTTCATCGAGTCCTGGGTCACCGGCGACAAGCGCGAGCACCACATCGCGGACCGCCCGCGCAACGCCCCGACCCGTACGGCGTTCGGTGTCGCGTGGGTGACCGGCTACGTCATCATGCTGATCGGCGGTGGCAACGACATCGTCGCGACCCACTTCCACCTGTCGATCAACGCGGTGACCTGGTTCGTCCGGATCGGCTTCTTCGTCGGACCGGTCCTGGCCTTCGTGGTCACCAAGCGGATCTGCATGGGCCTCCAGCGCCGCGACAAGGACAAGGTGCTGCACGGTCGCGAGACCGGCACCATCAAGCGCCTGCCGCACGGTGAGTTCATCGAGGTGCACGAGCCGCTCAGCCAGGAGGCGCTGTACACGCTCACCTCGCACGAGCAGTACGCGCCCGCCGAGATCGGCGCCACGGTCGACGAGAACGGTGTCGAGCGCAAGGTGTCGCCGATCGAGAAGACCCGCGTCAAGCTCAGCAAGTCGTACTTCGGCGAGGAGAGCCAGATCCCGAAGCCGACCGTCGAGGAGTACAAGGAGATCACCAGCGGCCACGGCCACCACTGATCCCCTGACCGCCTGATCACCGGTTCACCGCTGCGTCGCCACGCAGTGCGCGAAGGGCCCCGTCCGCACCCCGGACGGGGCCCTTCGCCCTGTCCGGGGCTGGATAGGGTGGACCCCGTCGAGACACGGGTCCCGTACGGCGGGACGACACTGACCCAGGAGCGGCTGATGAGCGCTGTGACCCCCGCAGGAGGCGACACCGCGGCGGACCGTTCCTGGCCCGAGGTGCTGAACGCCCTGCTGTACGGCCGGGACCAGAGCGCCGACGCGACCGCCTGGGCGATGGACCGCATCATGCGCGGCGAGGCCACCGACGCCCAGATCGCGGGCTTCGTGGTGGCGCTGCGCGCCAAGGGCGAGACCGTCGAGGAGATCAACGGCCTGGTCCGCGCGATGTACGCGCACGCCAACGTGATCGAGGTGCCCGGCCGGACCGTCGACATCGTCGGCACCGGCGGCGACGGCGCCAAGACGGTGAACATCTCCACGATGTCCTCGATCGTGGTGGCCGGGACCGGCGCCAAGGTCGTCAAGCACGGCAACCGGGCCGCGTCCTCCGCCTCCGGCGCCTCCGACGTCCTGGAGCAGCTCGGCGTGCGCCTCGACCTGACCCCGCAGCGGGTCGCGGAGGTCGCCGAGGAGGCCGGGATCACCTTCTGCTTCGCCGTCAGGTTCCACCCGGCGCTGCGTCACGCGGGCGCCGCCCGCGGCCAGTTGGGCATCCGCACGGTGTTCAACGTGCTCGGTCCGCTGACCAACCCGGCCCGGGTACGGGCCCAGGCGGTCGGGGTGGCCGATCCGCGGATGGCGCCGATCGTCGCGGGCGTCTTCGCCGAACGCGGCCACTCCTCGCTGGTGTTCCGGGGCGACGACGGACTCGACGAGCTGACGACCACCGCGACCTCCCGGGTGTGGGTGGTGCGGGACGGCAAGGTCGCCGAGGAGAGCTTCGACCCGCGCGACGTCGGCCTCGACCTGGTGCCCGTGGAGGCGCTGCGCGGCGCCGACGCGGCCCACAACGCGGGCGTGGCCCGCCGGCTGCTGGACGGGGAGCAGGGCCCGGTGCGCGACGCCGTCCTGCTGAACTCGGCCGCCGCCCTCGTCGCCCTCGACCCCACCGGGGCGCCGCTCGCCGAGCAGTTGCGGGACGGGATGGCGCGGGCCGCCGAGTCCATCGACTCCGGGGCCGCGAAGCAGACCCTGGCCCGCTGGGCGGCCGCCACCCACGCCTGAGCGCGGCGGGAACGCGGGGCGCGGTCCACCATCCGGACCGCGTCTTGCGTTCCCATGATCGTGTGGCAAGATGCTGTACCAGGTCATGAGCGACAGTCATGAGGCCCCGGCCGACTGTCCGGCAACCCTCCGTCCGTGGCGGGGTGCCCCGGGTGAAGACCAGGCCGTAGGCAGCGAGGTCTGCGGCAAGCGCGGACCCCTTTACTCCTCGGAGTGAGCACCAGGGGTCCTGGTCCTCGGAGGAGTACCCCGTGAGCAAGCGAATGCGATAGGGCCGCAGAGCCCCGCCTCCGCATCCCCCTTTTTCCGCACGCCTTCACGTGTCTCCCGCGCTTGAGCCATGCCCGCTCGCGCGGTGAAACCGCCTGCCACGAACGGGAGTTCGCCATGTCCGCTGCCACCTCCGCCGCCGCCCGCACCGCCCCCGCCGCCGCCTCCGCCACCGCTTCCGTCGTCGTCGCCTCCTCCGCCGAGGTGCCCGCCGCCGACGCCCCCGCCGCCTGTGGCCCGCTGCCCGTCCTCGGCCGGGACGTCACCGTCCCGCTGGTGACGGGCGGCGAGGTCACCTACGCGGCCCTCGACTACGCGGCCAGCGCCCCCGCCCTCCAGCGGGTCTGGGACGACGTCGCCGCGTACGCCCCCTACTACGGCAGCGTCCACCGCGGGGCCGGCTACCTCTCCCAGCTCTCCACCGACCTGTTCGAGAACGCCCGCCGCACCGTCGCCGACTTCCTCGGCTGCCGCGCCGACGACCAGGTCGTCTTCACCCGCTCCACCACCGACTCCCTCAACCTGCTCGCCGCCGCGCTGCCCGCCGACTGCCAGGTCTTCGTCTTCGAGACCGAGCACCACGCCTCGCTGCTGCCCTGGCGCGACGCCCGCGTCACCTACCTCGACGCCCCGCGCACCCCCGCCGAGGCCGTCACCACCCTGGAGCGCGCCCTCGCCGCCCGCGACCCGCACGGCCCCGCCCTGGTCTGCGTCACCGGCGCCTCCAACGTCACCGGCGAGCTGTGGCCGGTGCGGGAGCTGGCCGCCGCCGCGCACGCGCACGGCGCCCGGATCGTCCTGGACGCCGCCCAGCTCGCCCCGCACCACCCGGTCTCCGTCCAGGACCTCGACGTCGACTGGGTCGCCTTCTCCGGCCACAAGCTGTACGCCCCCTTCGGCGCCGGGGTCCTCGCGGGCCGCGCGGACTGGCTGCGCGCGGCCGACCCGTACCTCGCGGGCGGCGGCGCCAGCCGCCGGGTCACCCGCCGGACCGACGGGGGAGTGGACGTGGAGTGGCACGACAGCGCCGCCCGGCACGAGGCGGGCTCCCCGAACGTCATCGGCGCCTACTCCATCGCCGCCGCCTGCAAGGCGCTCACCGAGGCCGGTTTCGACGCCCTCGTCGCCCGTGAGGAGTACCTGATCGCCACGGTCCGCGCGGGCCTCGCCGAGGTGCCCGAGGTGCGGGTCCTGTCGCTGTTCGGCGACGACGCGCCCCGGGTCGGCGTGATCTCGTTCGTGGTGGAGGGCTGGAACAGCTCCCACTTCGCCGCCGCGCTCTCCGCCGAGTACGGCATCGGCGTCCGCGACGGCCTGTTCTGCGCCCACCCGCTGGTGCGCACCCTGCTCGGCAGCGACCCCGGCACCCAGGGCGAGTGCGGCGCGCCCGAGGCGGCGCCCGGCGAGAAGTCCCTCAACGCCATCCGGGTGAGCTTCGGCGCCGGGACCCCCGACGAGCACGTCGAGCGTTTCGTGACCGCGGTGCGGGAACTGGTGCGCGAGGGCGCGAAGTGGCGGTACCGCACGGAGGACGGCCGCTGCGTGCCGGCCGTCGGCTGATCCGGCGGGCCGGACGGACGGCCGCCGCGACGACGACCGAGGGGGGCGCGGCCGACCGCGCCCCCCTCCGGTGTGTCGCGGCCGGGCCCTACGAGTCCAGCCCGATGGCGAACGCGGCCTCCAGGTCGTGCTGGGAGTAGGTGCGGAACGCCACGTGCGTGTCGGTGCCCTCCACGCCGGGGATCTTGCTGATCCGGCCCGGGATCACCTCGGCGAGGTCCTCGTGCTGCCGGACGCGGACCATGGCGATCAGGTCGTAGGTGCCGGTCACGGAGAACACCTCGCTCACCGACTCCAGCGAGGCGATCGACTCCGCGATCTCGGGAATCCGGTCCACGCTGGTCTTGATGAGGACGATCGCGGTGATCACGGCTGGTTCTCTCCCTCGGGGGACGGAGCGGGGGCTGTCCGCGGTGCTGCGGCGGTCTCGGGCTCCGGGGCGGTCTCGGGCTCCGGGGCGGTCCCGGGTGCCGAGGCTGTCCCGGGTGCCGGGGCTGTCTGCACTCTAGTCGGCCCTCCGAAGCGGGCCCACGCGTAGCCGAGGCCCAGACCGAAGCCGAGCAGGTGTGCCAGGTAGGCCACGCCCGGACCGGAACCGGCCCGGCCCGCCGCCAGCCACTGGATCGCCGCCCAGAAGGGCAGCACCACCCACGCCGGGAAGCGCAGCGGCAGGAAGAGCAGGAACGGCAGCAGGCTCGTCACCCGCGCCCGGGGGAACAGGTACAGGAACGCGCCCAGCACCGCCGAGATCGCCCCCGACGCGCCGATCAGGGACTGCTCGGACTCGGCGTTGGCCGCCGCGTACCCCAGCATCGCCAGGGCGCCGCAGCCCAGGTAGAACAGCGCGAACTGCACTCCGCCCATCCGCCGCTCGGTCATCACCCCGAAGACGTGCAGGAAGAGCATGTTGCCCAGCAGGTGCACCCAGCTGCCGTGCAGGAACAGCGCCGTCAGCGGGGTGAGGGCGGCGCCGGGCGCGTCCGCGAAGAGGTCCGCCGGGACGACGCCCCAGCGGCGGAAGTACGCCCGCTGCGCTAGGGCCACCTCCGCACCGGTCCCGTGGGCGGGGTGCAGACCCGACGCGGGCCCGGCCAGGAAGACCAGGCAGCACAGGACGATCAGGCCGTACGTCACGGGCGCGGCGGGGCGCCGGGCCGCCCGGAGCAGCGGCCCGTTCCAGTTGCTGAACATGGCTACAGAGCATGACGTAACCGGACGTACCACCCGTCACCGCCTCGCCGCCGTGGACGGACGGGCGGCGAGTCCCCACCAGGCCTTAGGGTTACGAGCCACACGCTCCGGGGAGCCTTGGACGCACCTGCCTCCCCGAGGGCGGACACTGTACGTACGCGTCACGATCTGAGAGAGAGCGGACAGTCACGATGACGGTTCCCCTGCCGACCGCCGCCACGCGGTGGCGCTGCACCCTCTGCGGCAACCTCACGCGGTTCGACGTGACGCGCTCGTCGAAGGTCGTCGAGTACGTGCACCTCGACCTCGCCGGTGAGCCGAAGGTGGAGGAGCGCGAGGTGGTCAGTGAGACCATCGAGTCGGTGCGGTGCCGCTGGTGCAACGCCGTGGACCAGGTGGAACTCGTGGACAGGCCGGGCGCCGGCTCCTGACAGGGAGCGGGCCCCGCACAGCTAGTGGGGTGTGACGGATGGTGGAGAGCGCAGGCGGGGGGCCGAACGACGGCGCCGCTGAGGTGCTCGACCGTCCGCTGCCCGACGGCGTGCGCCGCCGGGTCGTCCAGATCGTCTCGGACGGCTTCGGCGGCCTGACCGTCTCCGAACTCCCCGCCCAGCTGCGGCAGTACGCCCGCTTCGCCCCCAACCGGCGGGCCAAGTTCGCGGGCAACGCCATGGCCGCGGCGCTGGAGACGGACCCCCTGTTCCGGCAGCGCATCGCCGAGAAGTTCCGCGAGGCCCAGCCCGAACTGACGGGCGCCCTCGATTCCGGCGCGCCGCCCCCGGCCGCCGACCCGCTCGACGTGGCCGCCGCCGCGTTCGTCCTGCGCCCCACCGGCTGGGTCAAGCTCGTCACCGCCGCGGGCGAGGAGGCGCAGCGCGCCGACGCCGAACGGGCCGACGAGGAGAGCCGCGCCGAACTGGACCGGCTGCGCGAACAGCTCGGTCAGGCCCGCGAGCAGACCCGCGCCGAGACCGAACGGCTGCGCGCCGAACTCGACACGGCGAAGCGGGACGCCGAGTCCCTGCACCGCAAGCTCCGTTCGGCCCTCAGCGACGTCAAGCGCGGCGAGGCCGCCCTGCGCAAGCTCCAGGCCGAGATGGAGGCCGTGCGCGGTGAGGGCCAGGCCCAGGTGTCGGCCGCCGAGAGCGAGACCCGGCGCCTCAAGACCCGGCTCGGGGAGGCGGAGGCCGCCCTGGAGGCCACCCGGCGGGCCGCCCGCGAGGGGCGCAGCGTCGAGGACATGCGCGTACGGCTGCTGCTGGACACCGTGCTGGAGGCCGCCCAGGGGCTGCGCCGCGAACTGGCGCTGCCACCCGTGTCGGTGCGGCCCGCGGAGACCGTCGACGCCGTCGAGCCGGGCCGGATGACACCGAAGGACATCGCCACCCGCGCCCTGTCCGAGAACGACCCGGCGATCCTGGACCAGTTGCTCGCGCTGCCGCAGGCCCACCTCGTCGTCGACGGCTACAACGTCACCAAGACCGGCTATCCGCAGATGCCGTTGGAGAAGCAGCGGCTGCGGCTGCTCGGCCAGCTCTCCCAACTCGCCGCGCAGACCGGCGCCGAGGTCACCTGTGTCTTCGACGGCGCCGAACTCGCCGCGCCGGTACTGCTGGCGCCGCCGCGCGGGGTGCGGGTGCTGTTCTCCAAGCCCGGTGTGACCGCCGACGAGCTGATCCGGCGGCTGGTGCGCGCCGAGCCGCCCGGCCGCCCGGTCATCGTCGCCTCCACCGACCGCGAGGTGGCCGACGGGATCGCCAAGGCGGGTGCCCGGCCTGTCGCTTCTGCGGTACTCCTGAAGCGCCTGACCTGATTCCGCCGACGAACGCCCCGCATGCCCGATTTGCTGCAATCGTCACGCAACGTAGCGTCAATCGGGCATCACCGCACGTGAGTTGGGTGTAAAGAATGCATGGCGTCACGGAATTTTTCCGCGCGAGGATTTGAAGTGATCACGGACGGGTCACTAGGGTCAGCCTTCGAACCTCCGCACGAGTGATCACTCACATGAAGGAGCTCGTCCTCCGTGGCGTCCCACCGTCGACCCAAGCAGCCCAGTCGCACGCGCGTGACCGTGCTGACCACCGCGGCCGCCGCCGCCGTCGCCCTCAGCGCGCAGGCCGCCAACGCCGCGCCCAGTGAGAAGCCCGGCAAGGACGAGGTCAAGTCCAAGGTCGACAAGCTCTACGAAGAGGCCGAGCAGGCGACCGAGAAGTTCAACGGCGCCAAGGAGAAGCAGGAGAAGCTCCAGAAGGAGATCTCCGCCATCCAGGACAACGTCGCCCGCGGCCAGGAGGAGCTCAACGAGCTGCGCGACTCCATAGGCCTGGCGGCCGCCGCCCAGTACCGCACCGGCAGCATCGACTCCTCCCTCCAGCTCTTCCTCTCCTCGAACCCGGACGACTACCTGGACAAGGCCTCCGCGGCCGACCAGCTCAGCGCCCAGCAGGTCGAGGCGCTGAAGAAGATCCAGGAGAAGCAGCGCGAGCTGGCCCAGGACCGCACCGAGGCCTCGGACAAGCTCAAGGACCTCTCCGCCACGCGGACCGAACTGGGCAAGAAGAAGAAGGAAGTCCAGGGCAAGCTCGCCGAGGCGCAGACCCTCCTCAACACGCTGACCGCGAAGGAGAAGGCCGCGCTCGCCGCCGCCGACCAGCGTGCCAGCCGCTCCGCCACCGAGCGCGTCGACCTCGGCAACGGCACCCCCGGCTCCGGCCGCGCGATGGCCGCCTTCCAGGCCGCGCAGGGCAAGATCGGCACCCCGTACGTCTACGGCGCCACCGGCCCGTCCTCCTTCGACTGCTCGGGCCTGACCTCCTGGGCCTTCGCCCAGGCCGGCGTCGGCATCCCGCGCACCTCGCAGGCCCAGGCCAACGCCGGGACGCGCATCTACTCCCAGTCCGACCTCAAGGTCGGCGACCTGGTGATCTTCTACGGCGACCTGCACCACGTCGGCTTCTACGCGGGCAACGGCCAGGTGCTGCACGCCCCGCGCAGCGGCACCGTCGTCCGGTACGAGTCGATCAACAACATGCCGTTCCAGTTCGGCGTCCGTATCTGAGCCCCTGAGCGCCTGGGTATCCGAGCGCCTGAGCGTACGGCCGTCCGGGCACTCGGGCGTCCGTGCCCGCGCGCTCGCCCGTCGCCCGGCTTCCGGGTCCGATCCGGCGGCAAGATCACGACACCATGCCGCCCGAACGGGCGAATCACACCGACCGGAACCGACCCCGCACCCCGCCCATGACCTGCGTCGAGGGCGGGGTGTCACCGTGTGTGCCCGCGAGGGTCTTTGGAAGGGCCCCGGTGGCGGGGCTACTGTCACCCGCGTTTCCCCGTCCCCAGTGGAAGGAGCGCGGTCTCCCGTGGGCTCCCATCGCCGCCTCGCACCGTCCGGGTTCGACCGGGGCGCGCTCTGCGTCCTGTCCGCCACGGCCGCCGCCCTCGGCGCCGTCTCCACCACCGCCGTACCCGCGGGCGCGGCCCCGCACGAGGACACCCGCGCCGAGGTCGACCGGCTCCACACCGCCGCCGAGAAGGCCACCGAGGCCTTCAACGAGGCCGGGGAGAAGGCCGCGGCGCTGCGCCGCCAGGTCGGCGCCGCCCAGGACCGCATCGCCCGCCAGCAGGAACGCGTCAACGACCTGCGCGGGCGGCTCGGCGCGCTCGCCGGGGCCCAGTACCGCACCGGCGGCCTCGACCCGTCCGTGGCGCTGCTCTTCTCCGACGACCCCGAGGACTACCTCGACCGGGCCTCCGCCCTCGACCGGATCACCACCCACCAGGCCGGTGAGCTGCGCGAACTCCAGGGTGCCCTGCGTGACCTCGCCCAGGAACGCGCCGAGGCCACCCGCAAGCTCGGCGAGCTGGAGAAGAACCGCGAGGCCGTCGTCCGGCACAAGCGGACCGTCGAGCAGAAGCTCGCCGAGGCCCGGCGGCTGCTGAACTCCCTGCCGTCCGCCGAGCGCGCCGCCTGGGACCGGGCCTCCCGCTCCGGCCGCGCCGACCTCCCCGAGCCGGGCGCGGTGGCCTCCGGCCGGGCGGGCGCCGCCCTCGCCGCGGCCCGCTCCGCGCTCGGCAGACCGTACGTCTGGGGCGCCAACGGGCCGTCCGGCTTCGACTGTTCGGGCCTCGTGCAGTGGTCCTGGGCGCAGGCCGGGGTCTCCCTGCCGCGCACCTCGCAGGCCCAGGCGCACGCCGGACACCGCGTCCCGCTCTCCCAGGCCCGCCCCGGCGACATCGTCACCTACCGCTCCGACGCCAGCCACGTCGGCATGTACGTCGGCGACGGCCAGGTCATCCACGCCCCCTACCCCGGCGCGCCGGTCCGCTACGACCCGGTCGGCATGATGCCCGTCTCGGCGGTCACCCGCCCCTGACCGGCGCCTTCCGGTTCCCCGGAGCCCCGGCCGCGGCCCCGCGCGCCCCCGTACGATCAGCGGGATGAACGGGCGAGGACGGGCACCGGGACGGCACACCGCCGCGGGCCTCGCCCTGCTCCTCGTCGCCGCGCTCCTCGCGGCCCTCGTCGCGGGCTGCGGCGGGCGGCCCGCCGCCGACGGCACCCGGACCGCCGTCCAGGACGTCCTGGACCGCCGGGCCGCCGCCCTCCTGGACCGGGACGCCGCCGCCTGGGCCGCCACCGGCGATCCCGCCGGGTACGACCGGCTGCGCGCGGTGCCCCTGGCCGCCTGGTCCTACCGGGTCACCGCCGTGCACGACGACGGTCCGGGGAGCGGCGGCGACGCGCTGCGGGCCGACGCCGAACTGCGCTACCGGATCGCCGGGTACGACCGGGCGCCGGTCACCACCGACCGCGTCCTGCGGCTCGTCCGCGATCCCGCCGGGCGGTGGCGGGTCACCGGGGAGCGGCCCGCGCCGAAGACCGGCGAGCAGCTGTGGGACCGCGGCACCGTCACCGCCGTACGCGGCACGCACAGCCTCGTGCTCGGCGTCGGCGGGTCCGCGGAGCGGCTGCGCACCCAGAAGGCCGTCGCGGGCCTCGCCGACCGGGCCGTGCCCGCCGTCACCGACGCCTGGGGCCCCCGCTGGCCCCGCCGGGTCCTCGTCCTCGTCCCCGACACCCTGGACGGCATGGCCGCGCTGCTCGCCGCGCCCGCCGCCGACTACCGGGGCATCGCCGCCGTCACCACCGGCGAGACCGGCGGCGGCCCCGGCGCGCCCGCCGACCGGATCATCGTCAACCCCGAGGCGTACGGGCTGCTCGGCGCGGCCGGACGGCAGGTCGTCCTCACCCACGAGACGACGCACGTGGCGACCCGGACGGCGACCAACGCGGCCACCCCGCTGTGGCTCTCCGAGGGCTACGCCGACTGGGTCGGCTACCGCGGCACCGGGCGCACCCCGCGCGACGCCGCCCCCGAGCTGGAGAAGGCCCTGCGCGACGGGCAGGAACCGACCGCGCTGCCGCCCGACGGCGACTTCGGCTTCACCGGGGACGCGGGGCGGCTGGCGCGGGCCTACGAGGGCGGCTGGCTGGCCTGCCGGATGATCGCCGAGCGGTGGGGTGAGGGACGGCTCGACGCGTTCTACCGCGCGGTGGGGGAGCGGGGGAAGCGGGCGGGGGCGGTGGAAGGGGCGCTGCGGGAGGTCCTCGGCGTCGACCTTGCGGACTTCACGGCGCGGTGGCGTACGTACCTCCGGGATGAGCTGGGGTAGGCCGGGGGTGTGGCGGGGGGCTTTGAGAGTGCCCGTGGGGGTGGGGGAGGCGCGCGGTTCCCCGCGGCCCTGGCGGGAGCCGAGGGGTTCCGGCTGGTGGGGGTAGGGTCGGCGGCGATGCGAAAGACCCTGATCGTCACCAACGACTTTCCGCCCCGCCCCGGCGGCATCCAGGCCTTCCTGCACAACATGGCGCTCCGGCTGGACCCCGACCGGATCGTCGTCTACGCCTCCACCTGGAAGCGGGGCCGGGAGGGCGCCGAGGCGACGGCGGCCTTCGACGCCGAGCAGCCCTTCACCGTCGTACGCGACCGTACGACCATGCTGCTGCCGACGCCCGCCGTGACCCGGCGCGCCACGGGACTGCTGCGCGAGCACGGGTGCACGGCGGTGTGGTTCGGTGCGGCGGCCCCGCTCGGCCTGATGGCGCCCGCGCTGCGCCGGGCCGGAGCCGAGCGCCTGGTGGCGACCACGCACGGCCACGAGGCGGGCTGGGCCCAACTCCCCGCCGCCCGCCAGCTGTTGGGGCGGATCGGGGAGGCGACGGACACGATCACCTACCTCGGTGAGTACACCCGCTCCCGCATCGCGGGCGCGCTGAGCGCCGAGGCCGCCGGGCGGATGGTCCAACTCCCGCCGGGCGTCGACGAGAAGACCTTCCACCCCGGCTCCGGCGGCGACGCGGTACGCGCCCGCCTCGGCCTCACCGACCGCCCGGTCGTCGTCTGCGTCTCCCGCCTGGTCCGCCGCAAGGGCCAGGACACCCTGATCCGCGCCCTGCCCCGCGTCCTGGCCGCCGAGCCGGACACCGTGCTGCTGATCGTCGGCGGCGGCCCGTACGAGAAGGACCTGCGCGCGCTGGCCGAGTCGACCGGGGTGGCCGCCTCGGTGCGTTTCACGGGCGCGGTCCCGTGGTCGGAGCTGCCCGCCCACTACGGCGCGGGGGACGTCTTCGCCATGCCCTGCCGCACCCGGCGCGGCGGCCTCGACGTGGAGGGCCTGGGCATCGTCTACCTGGAGGCCTCCGCGACCGGCCTGCCCGTCGTCGCGGGCGACTCCGGCGGCGCCCCCGACGCCGTCCTCGACGGCGAGACCGGCTGGGTCGTCCGCGGCGACTCCCCCGAGGACACCGCCGACCGCATCACCACCCTCCTAGCCGACCCCGAACTCCGCACCCGCATGGGCCAAAGAGGCCGCACCTGGGTAGAGGAACGCTGGCGCTGGGACCTCCTGGCAGAATCCCTGAAAACCCTCCTCTGACCGAGCATCTCGGGGGCGCGGGGAACCGCGCACGGCCGGTGCACCGGGGGTGCCTCCCGGCAGGCGCCGCGCCAAGCAGGCCATCCTGGGGGCGCGGGGAACCGCGCACGGCCCGTGCACCGGGGGTGCCTCCCGGCAGGGGCCGCGCCAAGCAGACCATCCTGGGGGCGCGGGGAACCGCGCACGGCCCCTGCCCCGAGGGGCACCTCCCAACAGGCCCCCGCGCCAAGCGACCCCCTCGGGGGCGCGAGGAACCGCGCACCTCACCCGCCCCCCGGGCACCAGACCCCCACGCCCCCCATCCCCACCCCCCGGCCAAAGCGCCGCAGGCGCTAGCCGAATGCCCGAATCCGGCCCATGCTCCCCCCATGACACCAGACCTGACGCAGCGTCAGCTACACGCCGAGCCCCCACCGCCCCCACCCCCGCCATCCCCCCGACGTCTCCTGACGAGACGTCACATCCTCGGCATGGCCGCCCTCCAGTCCGCAGCCACCCTCGGCCTCACCCGAGTCACCCTCACCTCCGCCCACGCCGCAGACCCCGCCGCCGAGCCCGACGCAGTCGACTCCGCGCCGGCGATCGTCGTAGGCTCCGGCTACGGCGCCGCCGTGGCCGCCCTCCGCCTCGGCCAGGCAGGCATCCGCACCCTCGTCCTGGAGATGGGCGCCCTGTGGAACACCGCGGGCCCCGACGGCAAGGTCTTCTGTTCGACCGGCGCCCCCGACCAGCGCTCCACCTGGTTCCGCACCCGCACCGAGGCCCCGCTCTCCACGTTCCTCTGGCTGGACCTCGTCAACCGCGACATCGGCCTCCATCCGGGCGTCCTGGACCGCGTCCGCTTCGCGAACATGTCGGTCTTCGTCGGCCGGGGCGTCGGCGGCGGCTCCCTCGTCAACGGCGGCATGGCCGTCACCCCGCCCGCCGCGTACTTCGCGGAGCAGTTCCCGACCGTGGACACCGCGGAGATGTACGGCACGTACTTCCCGCGCGCCCGCGCCATGCTCGGCGTCAACTCCATCGACCCCGCCTGGTTCGAGGCGACGGACTGGTACCGCTTCACCCGCGTCTCCCGCAAGCACGCCCAACGGGCGGGCCTGCGCACCACGTTCGTGCCGAACGTCTACGACTTCGGCCACATGCAGCGCGAGGCGGCGGGCACGGCCCCGAAGTCGGCGCTGGCCGGGGAGGTCATCTACGGCAACAACCACGGCAAGCGCAGCCTCGACAAGACCTACCTCGCCGCCGCCCTCGGCACCGGCAACGTCACCCTCCACACCTTGGAGAAGGTGCGGGCCGTCACCCGCGCCCCGGACGGCGGGTACGTCCTGACCGCCGACCGCATCGACACCACCGGCCGGGTCGTCGAGACCAGGGAGTACGGCTGCACGTACCTCTTCCTCGGCGCAGGCAGCCTCGGCACCAGCGAACTCCTGCTGCGCGCACGGGAGACGGGCACCCTGCCCGATCTGGACCCGAGCGTCGGCACCGGCTGGGGCACCAACGGCAACGTCATGCTGGGCCGCGCGAACCACCTCTGGGACACCGTGGGCGCGAACCAGGCGACGATGCCGGTGATGGGCATCGACGACTGGGCCAACACCGCCAACCCGGTCTTCGCGGAGATCGCCCCGCTGCCGATGGGCCTGGAGCACTGGATCAGCCTCTACCTGGCGATCACCAGGAACCCCGAACGGGCGGCGTTCCGTTACTCGGGCGGCACCTTCTCGCTCGGCTGGAGCCCCGCCCAGAGCGCCGTCTCCGTGGCCATGGCGAAGAGGCTCTTCGACCGGATCAACGCGGCCAACGCGACGATCTACCGCTACGACCTGTTCGGCACCCCGAGCAAGGTCTTCGCCGACGACTTCACCTACCACCCGCTGGGCGGCTGCGTGTTGGGGAGGTCGACCGACGACTACGGCCGGGTGAAGGGCTATTCCCGGCTGTACGTCACCGACGGCTCGCTGGTGCCGGGGTCGATCGGCGTGAATCCGTTCGTCACCATCACCGCCCTCGCGGAACGCACGATGGCGCGGGTCCTCGCCGAGGACACCGCGCCATGAGCCGACCGCCGTACCGTCACCGGCACGCGCCGCCCTACTTCTGGTAGATGGCCTCGATCTCGGCCGCGTAGTCCTTCGCCACGACGTTGCGCTTCAGCTTCAGCGACGGGGTGAGGTGGCCCGAGTCCTCAGTGAACTGGGAGGAGAGAATGCGGAACTTCCGCACCGATTCCGCCTTCGACACCGCGGCGTTGCCGTCGTCGATCGCCGACTGGACGGCCGCCAGCAGGTCGGCGTCCTCGCGCAGCGACGCCGCGGTGGACCCGGCGGGCTTGCCGTGCTCGGCGGCCCACCGGCCCAGGAAGTCCTCGTCCAGCGTGACCAGCGCGCCCACGAACGGCCGCCCGTCACCGATCACCATGCACTCGGCGACCAGCGCGTGCGCGCGGATACGGTCCTCGATCACGGCCGGGGCGACGTTCTTGCCGCCCGCGGTGACGATGATCTCCTTCTTGCGGCCGGTGATCCGCAGGTACCCGTCCTCGTCGAGGGTGCCGATGTCGCCGGTGTGGAACCAGCCGTCGGCCAGCGCCTCCGCGGTCGCCTCCGGGTTGTTCCAGTACTCCTTGAACAGGTGCTCGCCGTGCAGCAGCACCTCGCCGTCGTCCGCGATCCGCACCACCGAACCGGGCAGCGGCTGACCGACCGTGCCGATCTTCTGCCGGTCCCACGGGTTGAACGTGGTCGCCGCGCAGGACTCCGTCAGGCCGTAGCCCTCCAGCACGGTGAAGCCGATGCCCCGGAAGAAGTGGCCGAGGCGTTCGCCGAGCGGCGCCCCGCCGGAGATGGCGTACTCGCCGCGCCCGCCGAGCACCGCGCGCAGCTTGCTGTAGACGAGCCGGTCGAACACCTTGTGCTTGATCCGCAGCCCGAGCGAGGGACCGGACGCGCTGTCCAGCGCCTTGCTGTACGCGATGGCCGTGTCGGTCGCCTTGTCGAAGACGCCGCCCTTGCCGTCGGCCTGCGCCTTGGCGCGCGCCGAGTTGTAGACCTTCTCGAAGACGCGCGGCACGCCCAGCACCAACGTCGGCCGGAACGAGGCCAGTTCGTCGGTGAGGGTGCTGATGTCCGGGACGGTGCCCAGCTTGATCGGCGCGATCATCGGCGCGATCTGCACCAGCCGTCCGAAGACGTGCGCCAGCGGCAGGAACAGCAGCACGCTGCACTCGCCGGTGCGGAACAGCGGGCGCAGCCGCTCCACGACGTTCCCGCACTCGGCGAAGAAGCTGCGGTGGGTGAGGACACAGCCCTTGGGCCGCCCGGTGGTGCCGCTGGTGTAGACGATGGTCGCCGGATCGTCGGCGGTGGCCTGCGAGGCCCGCTCGACGACGGTCCCGTCCGTGACGTCCCGGCCGAGCGCGACCAGTTCCGCGAGTCCGCCGCCGCCCTCGATCTGCCACACGTGCTCCAGCGCCGGAAGCGACCCGCGCACCGACGCGACGGACGCGGCGTGCGCGTCCAGCTCGACCACGCACGCGGTCGCCCCGGAGTCGGCGAGGATCCACGCCACCTGCTCGGCGGAGCTGGTCTCGTACACCGGCACGGTCACCCCGCCCGCGCACCAGATCGCGAAGTCGAGGAGCGTCCACTCGTAGCGGGTCCGCGACATCAGCCCGACCCGGTCGCCCGGCCGCACCCCGGCCGCGATGAAGCCCTTCGCGGCGGCGTACACCTCGGCCAGGAAGGCGGTCGCGGTGACGTCCTGCCACACCCCGTCCACCTTGCGGGCCATGACGGCGACATCGGGATGCTGCGCGGCGTTGCGGCGGACGATGTCGGCCAGGTTGCCGTCCGCGGGGACCTCGTACAAAGCCGGAAGGCTGAACTCGCGCAAGACTGCTGCTCCTCATAGGGCGCCGGCGCCACGACGTTGTGTGATGCGACGGTGCGGTCCAAGGCTCGGTCAGATGCTCGGGCGTTCAGTGGCCGAAACCCTGAAGCACTGAGCACGACTGGACTGCCCGGACGTTACCCGCCGGTATCGGTCTCCGACAGGGGGTCCCGGCGAGATGTTCGCTGCGTCACACAGATGGGTGTTCCACCGCGTACGGTAGTCGACCCGCGAAGTGACCGGCCAGTAACCCCGGGGGCGCCGGGCCACCGCCGGGCCTCCCTGTTCACCCGCCTCCTACCGACCTACCCTTGATCGCCATGGCACCCACACCGCCCGCGCCCGCCGGCCCGCCCGCGGGGCCCGCGCGTCCCCGCACCCGCGTCCACGTGGTCAGCGACGTGCACGGCAACGCGCGCGACCTGGCCTGCGCGGGCGAGGGCGCGGACGCCCTGATCTGCCTCGGCGACCTGGTCCTCTTCCTCGACTACGCCGACCACTCCCGCGGCATCTTCCCCGACCTCTTCGGCGAGGAGAACGCCGACCGCCTCGTCGCCCTGCGCACCGCCCGCCGCTTCACCGAGGCCCGCGAGCTGGGCGCCCGCCTGTGGGGCGGCGTCGACGGGGACCGCGCCGCGGTGATCGAGCAAGCCGTGCGCAAGCAGTACGCCGAGCTGTTCGCCGCCTTCCCGGACCCGACGTACGCCACCTACGGCAATGTCGACATGCCCGCCCTGTGGTCCGAGTACGCCGGACCCGGCACCACCGTCCTCGACGGCCAGCGCGTCGAGATCGGCGGCCGGGTCTTCGGCTTCGTCGGCGGCGGCCTGCGCACCCCGATGCGCACCCCGTTCGAGATCAGCGACGAGGAGTACGCGGCGAAGATCGAGGCCGTCGGCGAGGTCGACGTCCTGTGCACCCACATCCCGCCCGAGGTCCCCGAACTCGTCTACGACACCGTCGCCCGCCGCTTCGAACGCGGCAGCCTCGCCCTCCTCGACGCCATCCGCCGCACCCGCCCCCGCTACGCCCTCTTCGGCCACGTCCACCAGCCCCTGGTCCGGCGGATGCGGATCGGCGCCACCGAGTGCGTCAACGTCGGGCACTTCGCGGGCACCGGGAAGCCGTGGGCACTGGAGTGGTGAGACCGGGGCGGCAGCGGTGCCCCGCGGCGCCGGGCCGCCCTCGGCGTCAAGACAGCAGGTCGGCGCGCGGTAGCCTTCACGCTGCACCCGCGTGCGCCCGCTCGCGCACCCCGTGCTCTCGGATCTCTTGAGCGGCCCGCGTCTGGAGGAGCCACCACGATGGCGGAATACACCAGTTCGAGCATCACCATCGAGGCGGCACCCGCCGAGGTCATGGCGGTCATCGCCGACTTCGCCCGGTACCCGGACTGGACCGGCGAGGTGAAGGAGGCCGAGGTCCTCGCCTCCGACGCCGCCGGCCGCGCCGAGCAGGTGCGTCTGGTCATGGACGCCGGCGCGATCAAGGACGACCAGACCCTCGCCTACACCTGGACCGGCGCCAACGAGGTCTCCTGGACCCTCGTCAAGTCCCAGATGCTCCGCTCCCTCGACGGCTCCTACCTCCTCAAGCCCGCCGGCGCGGGCGGCACCGAGGTCACCTACCAGCTCACCGTCGACGTCAAGATCCCCATGCTCGGCATGATCAAGCGCAAGGCGGAGAAGGTCATCATCGACCGCGCCCTGGCCGGCCTGAAGAAGCGCGTCGAGTCCCACTAGCCTCTTTCGCGGCCCGTCCGGCGTTCGAGGACGAGGCCCGTTCAGGCCGAAGCGGGGGCGTGGGGGCGGCAGCCCCCGCCCGCCCGCACGAGGCGACGGCACCCCTCCACCCGGGCCCGCACCCCCCGCTCGACTACCGTTCACCCCCATGCGCACCCTCCTGATCACCGGTCCGGGCGGCACCGGCCGCACCACGGTCGCCGCGGCCACCGCCCACCTGGCGGCAGCGTCCGGCACCCGGACCCTCGTGCTCAGCGCCGACCGCACCGACACCCTCGGTGCCGCGCTCGGCGTCCCCACCGGCCCCGCCCCCGTGCGGGCCGCGCCCGGCCTCACCGCCTGGCGTCCGGACGCCACCGCCGGGTTCCGCGACGACCTCACCGGCTTCCAGGACCGCGCGACCACCGTCCTCGACCTGCTCGGCGCGGCCCGCCTCGACCCCGAGGAGGTCACCCCGCTGCCCGGCGCCGAGGAACTGACCCTGCTGCGCGCCCTGCGCGACGCCGCCCTCGCCGAACGCCACGACCTCCTCGTCGTCGACCTGCCCCCCACCCCACAGGCCCTCGCCCTGCTCGCCCTCCCCGAGGAACTGCGCCGCTACCTGCGCCGTCTGCTGCCCCCGGAACGCCAGGCCGCCCGCGCCCTGCGCCCTGTCCTCGGCCGCCTCGCCGGGGTCCCCATGCCCGCCGAGTGGCTGTACGAGACGGCCGCCCGCTGGGACGGCGAACTCGCCGCCGTCGAGGCCGTCCTCGCCGACCGCGCCACCGCCGTACGCCTCGTCGCCGAACCGGGTCCGGCCGGGGCCGACGCGGTCCGTGACGCCCGGCTCGGCCTCGCCCTGCGCGGTCTGCCCGTCGAGGCGCTGGTCGCCAACCGGGTGCTGCCCGAGGAGGCGGACGGCGGCTGGTCGGCCCGCCCCTACGCGCAGCAGCGCAAGTTCCTCGACGAGTGGCCCGACGCCCGGCCCGTCGCCCACCTCGGCCACGACCCCCGCGGCACCGACGACCTCACCGCCCTCGCCGTACCCGCCGCCGGGGCCACCGGCCCGGTCGCCTGGCCCGTCACCGGCGGCCCCACCAGCGCCCCGGACGGTGCCGAGGTCCCCCTGTACGAGTGGCGCATCCCGCTCCCCGGCGCCGTACGCGACACCCTCGACCTCGTGCGCCGCGGCGACGAACTCGTCGTCACCGCCGGGCCGTTCCGCCGGATCGTGCCGCTGCCGTCCGCGCTGCGCCGCTGCACCGTGCAGGGCGCCGGGCTGCGCGACGGCGAGCTGCGCGTGCGGTTCGCGCCCGATCCCGCGCTGTGGCCGCGCACCCGCTGAACACGTCTGCGCCGTTCGGGTAACGTCGTAGGGACGAACCGTAGTCAGGAGTCCGTCATGAGCGAACAGCGCCCTCCGGGGGAAGCGGGTGCGGAGCAGGCCTTCGACGCCGATGCCTGGGCGACCGCCTGCGCCGAGGACCTGGCGGCCGAGAAGGCCCGCCGCCGCGCGGAGCACGGCGCGCCGCAGGCCTCGGCCGCCGAGGAACTGCGCAAGCTCGTCGACACCGTCGCCGACCGGCTCTCCGGCCTCCAGTCGCCGCTCCTCGGCGCCGTCGCCGGGCCCGCCGCCCAGCAGATGGTCCGTCAGGTCGTGCAGCAGGCCAAGGCGGCCGTCGAGCCGGTGATCGAGCGCAACCCGGACGTCTTCGACCATCTCGCCGCCGCGGGCGGCGAGATCCTCGCCGCCTACCGCTCCGCGGTCCAGCAGCAGGAGCAGCGCTGGACCGCCCGCGCGAGCGATCCGGGCCCCGGCACCGGCGGCCCCGCGGCCCCCGACGGCACCGCCCCGGACGCCCCGCGCGACGACGACGGAGGCACCGGCCCCGGCCAACGCATCGACTTGGACTGACCGCCCTCGGGTACGGTTGGCCGTAGCGGGGCTCGACCGAAACTGAGGGATTCATGGGACTCACCATCGGCGTCGACATCGGCGGCACGAAGATCGCGGCCGGCGTGGTCGACGAGGAAGGCAACATCCTCTCGACCTTCAAGGTGCCGACCCCGGGCACGCCCGAGGGCATCGTGGACGCCATCGCCTCGGCCGTGGAGGGCGCCCGCGCCGGGCACGACATCGTCGGCGTCGGCATCGGCGCCGCCGGATACGTCAACCGGCAGCGTTCCACGGTCTATTTCGCGCCCAACATCGACTGGCGCAACGAACCGCTCAAGGAGAAGGTCGAGGCGCGCGTCGGCCTCCCCGTCGTGGTGGAGAACGACGCCAACGCCGCGGCCTGGGGCGAGTACCGCTTCGGCGCGGGCAAGGGCCACCGCAACGTCATCTGCATCACGCTCGGCACCGGCCTCGGCGGCGGCATCATCATCGGCAACAAGCTGCGCCGCGGACACTTCGGCGTGGCCGCCGAGTTCGGCCACATCCGGATGGTCCCGGACGGCCTGCTGTGCGGCTGCGGCTCGCAGGGCTGCTGGGAGCAGTACGCCTCCGGCCGCGCCCTCGTGAGATACGCCAAGCAGCGCGCCAACGCCACCCCCGAGCGGGCCGAGGTCCTGCTCGGACTGGGCGACGGCAGCCCCGACGGCATCGAGGGCAAGCACATCTCCATGGCCGCCCGCCAGGGCGACCCGGTGGCCGTCGACTCGTACCGCGAACTGGCCCGTTGGGCCGGGGCCGGGCTCGCCGACCTCGCCTCCCTCTTCGACCCGTCCGCCTTCATCGTCGGCGGCGGCCTCTCCGACGAGGGCGACCTGGTCCTGGACCCGATCCGCAAGTCGTACAAGCGCTGGCTGGTCGGCGGCAACTGGCGCCCGGTCGCCGACGTCATCGCCGCCCAGCTCGGCAACAAGGCGGGCATGGTCGGCGCGGCGGACCTCGCCCGCGAGCCCGACCCGATCATGTAGCCGCACTGGTCCGGCCACCCGGCCACCTGGCTACCCGGTCACCTGGTCACCTGGTCACCTGGTCACCACCGACGGTCCCCCGCGCCTCCCGAGGCACGGGGGACCGTCCGGTTCCCGGGCCCGACCGCCGGGCGCGACCCGGGCACCGTCCTGCGCGACACGGGCACCGCCCCGCGTGGCTATCGTGACCGCATGGTGACGCCTCTTCCCGCCTCCCGCACCGAAGCCGACGGTTCGGCCGTCCTCCGGGTCCTCAGCTACAACGTCCGCTCGCTCCAGGACGACACCGACGCCCTCGCCCGGGTCATCACCGCCTGCGCGCCCGATCTCGTCCTCGTCCAGGAGGCGCCGCGGTTCTTCCGCTGGCGCAAGAAGCTCGCCCGGCTGGCCGCCGCCTCCGGGCAGGTGATCCTCACCGGCGGTGCCACCGCCGCGGGCCCCGCCGTGCTGTGCTCGCTGCGGGCCACCGTCGAACGCACCGAGGACGTCCTCCTGCCGCTCGTCCCGGGACAGCACCGGCGCGGCTTCGCCACCGCCGTGGTCCGCTTCGGCGGCGCCCGCCTCGGCGTCCTCAGCTGCCATCTCAGCCTGCGCGCCGACGAGCGCCACGACCAGGCCGGGATGCTCCTCGACCGGCTGGCCGGGCTGGGCACGGAGCACGCGATCGCGGGCGGCGACCTCAACGAGCGCCCCGGCGGACGCGCCTTCACCCGCCTCACCACCGGCCTCCAGGACTGCCGGGCCACCGCGCCCTGGGGCGACGGCGACCTCACCTTCCCGGCGAGCGGCGCCGACCGCCGTATCGACGCCCTCCTCGCCACCAAGGGCGTCGAGGTCCTCGGCTGCGGCGTCCCGCTCGACCTGCCGGGCGTCACCTCCGAGGACCTCAGGACCGCCACCGACCACCTGCCCCTGCTGGCGGCGATCCGCGTCCCGGCGAGCTAGGTCAGACCTGTTCCAAGAAGCGTTCCGGGCGGCCCGCACCGGGCCGCCCGGCCCCTCAGACCACCGCGCCCCGCCCCGGATCGCCGTCGTTCTCCTCGTCGTCCGGGCCCATGCGGGCCACGAGCGTGGCGAAGCCGCCGAGGAAGCCGCCGATGGCGAGGGTCCCGAGCCACCAGGTCATGTCCCAGCCGAGCACCACCGTCAGCAGCAGCAGGATCGGCCCGCCGATCACGCCGAGCCAGGCGAACTTCGCCGTCGTGTCGGCGGGCGGCAGCGGCGGCGGCTCCGGCGGCACGAAGTGGCCCTCGTCGTCCGCGTCGAGGTCTTCCTCGGCCGGTTCCGGCGGCGAGTAGTCGCGCGGCCCGACCCCCGGTGCGAAAGACACCGAGCCGCCCAGCGGCTGCGCGGGCGCCTTCTCCGCGTCGGGTTCGGCGACCTTCTCGGGTGCCTCGGGCACGTCGGGCGCCTTGGGCACGGCCGCGGGGTCCGCCGCCGCGGTGCCGGGCGCGCCCGCGTGGCCGGTCGTCGGCGCCCCGGGCCCGGACGGGCCGTCGTTGGGCTCCGCCTCCAGGAGGGCGAGGTCCTCGACCGACTTGAACGGCTTGGCGCCCGGCGGGTCGGCGGGCTCCTCCCCGTACGCCGCGACGATCGCCTCCCACGCGGCCGCCTCGTCGAAGGGCACGCTCTGCTCCTCCGGCTCGCGGCCGTGACCGCCCTCGCGTCCGCGGGCGCCGTCCCGCCCGCCGCGGCCCTCCCCGCCCTCCGTACCTTCCGCGCCCTCCCGCTCGTCACGGTCCTCGCGGTCGGAGTCGTGCTCAGCCACCTGCCGTCGTCCCTTCCTTGCCGACACTGGGTGCGAGCCGGCCGATGAACGCGAGGCTCTCCTCGAAGATCCGGTCCGCGTCGTGGTCCAACGTCGCCACGTGGTAGCTCTGTTCCAGCAGGACCTCGGTCACGTCCGTGGACGACACCCGTCCGAGGACGCGGGCGGAGTCGGCGGCCGGCACCACATGGTCCCGCACGCTGCGCAGGAGCAGCAGCGGCTGGGTCACCTGGGGGAGTTCGCCGTCGGTCAGCGACAGGAACCTCCGCAGGGAGTGCGCCGCGTGCAGCGGCACCCGCTCGTATCCGGTCTCCAGGACGCCCTCCTCGGCGATGTCGCTCACGATGCCCTTCGACGACCGTACGAGATGGCGGGCGACGGGGAGGGCGCGGGCGGCGAGTCCGTGCACCCGGTTCGCCGGGTTGACGACGATCACGCCCTCGACGCCGTCGGCCCCCTCGCCGTGCCGCGCGGCGAGCCGCAGCGCCAGCGTCCCGCCCATCGACAGCCCCGCCACGAACACCCGCGCGCACCGGCCGCGCAGCGCGCGCAGCTCCCGCTCGACCTCGGCGTACCAGTCCTGCCAGCCGGTGAGCGCCAGGTCCTCCCAGCGGGTGCCGTGGCCCGGCAGCAGAGGCAGCGCGACGGTCAGGCCGTGCCCGGCGAGATACCGCGCCCAGGGGCGCAGCGACTGGGGGGAGCCGGTGAAGCCGTGGCAGAGGAGGACGCCGACCTCCCCGCCCTCGTGGTGATACGGCTCGGCTCCAGGAACGACCGGCACCTCGGTCTCCTGTCTTCCGTCTTCTCTTCCGTCGTGTGACGTCTGAACTCTTGACGTCCGAACTTCTTGTTTCTGGCCTGTTGTCCGTTTTCCTCGTCGCGTCGAGGGACGTCTGTTTCACCGTACGCGACCGCACTGACACCGACCAGGGTCGTCGGGGCCTTTGGGGCGACTCCGGGTTAAGGTCTGAGCGACACCTACAGGAGGCACTCGGTTGTTGTACGGCGCGATGAAGGTCTCCATCGGGGGGCCGCTGAAGGTGATCTTCAGGCCCTGGGTGGAAGGTCTGGAGAACGTCCCCGCCGACGGGGCCGCCATCCTGGCGAGCAACCACCTCTCCTTCTCGGACTCCTTCTTCCTGCCCGCCGTCCTCGACCGCAAGGTCACCTTCATCGCCAAGGCCGAGTACTTCACCACGCCCGGTGTGAAGGGTCGTCTGACGGCGGCGTTCTTCAAGGGCGTCGGACAGCTCCCGGTGGACCGCTCGGGCGCGCGCGGCGCGGGCGAGGCGGCGATTCGCAGCGGCATGGAGGTGCTGGAGCGGGGTGAGCTGTTCGGCATCTACCCGGAGGGCACCCGTTCGCCCGACGGCCGCCTCTACCGCGGCAAGCCCGGCGGCCTCGCGCGCATGGCGCTCGCCAGCGGCGCGCCCGTCATCCCGGTCGCGATGATCGACACCGAGAAGATCCAGCCGCCCGGCCAGGTGATGCCGAAGGTGATGCGGCCCGGCATCCGCATCGGCCGCCCGCTGGACTTCAGCCGCTACGAGGGCATGGACCACGACCGCTTCGTGCTGCGCGCGCTGACCGACGAGGTCATGTACGAGATCATGAAGCTCTCCGGCCAGGAGTACGTCGACATGTACGCGACGGCCGCCAAGCGGCAGATCGCGGACGCGGCGAAGGCCGACAAGGAGGCCGAGAAGGCCGAGAAGGCGGCGAAGGCCGCCCTGGCCCAGGCCGAGAAGGACCAGGAGAAGAAGGAACAGGCCGAGAAGGACCAGGAGAAGAAGGAACAGGCCGAGCAGAAGCAGGCCGCGCAGGAGCAGGACGGGCAGGAGCAGGACGGGCCCGAGGGGTCCGCGCCCTAGCGGGGGCGCCCCTGGGCCGAGGGGGGCCGGGGGATCACGGGAACACGCGGGACACGGGGGGCACGGGGAACACATGGCCAGGCGCGAGAGAGTCATGAGGATGTCGGTCGAGCTGCCGCTGTGGCGCGCGCTCACCGCCTACCGGGTGCTGACCATGCTGTACGCGGTCGGCCTGTTCGCCTCCGCGTACGACGACTACGACCGGCCCGGCCTCGCCGTCGCCTACTACGCCGTCCTCGCCGTCTGGACGCTCGCCACCCTGCCCCGCGTGCAGAACGCGACCGCCTGCACCAAGCCGTTCCTGGCGGCGGACCTCACCGTCGCGCTCTCCGGCATCCTGCTGACCCCGCTGGTCGTCAGCGAGGCGCACATCCAGGACGGCGGCCCGACCCTCCCGTCGATCTGGACCGCCGGCGCGGTCCTCGCCTACGCCATCAAGGGCGGCTGGCGCTGGGCCGCGTTCGCCTCCACCCCGGTCGCCGTCGCCAACCTCCTGGAGCGCGGCCACCCGGCCCGCGACACCGTCCACAACGTGATCCTCGTCTGGGTCGCCTCCATCGCCATCGGCTACGTCGTCGAGGTCGCCCGCGCCTCCGAGCGCACCCTCGCCCGCGCGCTGGAGATCGAGGCGGCGACCCGCGAGCGGGAGCGCCTGGCCCGGGACATCCACGACAGCGTGCTCCAGGTGCTGGCGATGGTGCAGCGCCGGGGCGCGGTCCTCGGCGGGGAGGCGGCCGAGCTGGGCCGGATGGCGGGCGAGCAGGAGGTCGCGCTGCGCACCCTGGTCTCCGGCGGCCTGGTCCCGGTCTCCCGCGTCTCCGAGGACGCCGCCGACGGCGCCCTGGTCCGGGTGGTCGACATCCCCGACGCCGACGAGGACGACGACGCGGACGGCGCCCCGGTCGACCTGCGGTCCCTGCTCGCGCCGTACGCCGCCGCCCGGGTCGCGCTGTCCGAGCCCGGCGCGCCCGTCCCGCTGCCCGCCCACGCGGCCCGTGAGGTGGCCGCCGCCGTGGGCGCCGCGCTGGACAACGTACGGCGGCACGCGGGGGAGTCGGCGCGGGCCTGGATCCTGGTGGAGGACGAGCCGGACCAGGTCGTCGTGACCGTACGGGACGACGGGCCGGGCATTCCCGAGGGGCGGCTCGCGCAGGCCGAGGGGGAGGGGCGGCTCGGGGCCGCCCAGTCCATCCGGGGGCGGCTGCGCGACCTGGGCGGCGGCGCCGCGTGGGTGTCGACGCCGGGGCAGGGCACGGAGGTCGAACTGACCGTGCCCAAGGAGCAGTCGACGACGGACCGGAAGAACCGGAAGAACCAGCAGCAGGACGCGAAGCGGGGGAAGGCGGGAACGCGATGAGCACCGGGGAGACGACGGGCGGCGCGGCCGACGGCGGGCGGCGCCCGATCCGGGTCATGGTGGTCGACGACCACCCGATGTGGCGCGACGCCGTCGCCCGCGACCTGGCCGAGGCGGGCTTCGACGTCGTCGCCACCGCGGGCGACGGCGAACAGGCGGTACGCCGGGCGCGGGCCGCCGCCCCCGAGGTCCTGGTGCTGGACCTCAACCTGCCCGCCAAGCCGGGCGTCCAGGTGTGCAAGGAGGTCGTGGCGGCCGACCCGGCGCTGCGGGTGCTGGTGCTGTCCGCGAGCGGGGAGCACGCCGACGTCCTGGAGGCCGTGAAGTCGGGGGCCACCGGCTATCTGCTGAAGTCGGCGTCCACGGAGGAACTCCTCGACGCGGTCCGCCGTACCGCCGTCGGCGACCCGGTGTTCACGCCGGGCCTCGCCGGACTGGTCCTCGGCGAGTACCGGCGGCTGGCCGCCGAGCCCGCGCCCGCCGGCGGCACCGACGAACCCGACGCGCCCCGGCTCACCGACCGGGAGACCGAGGTGCTGCGGCTGGTCGCCAAGGGCCTCAGCTACAAGCAGATCGCCGAACGCCTCGTCATCTCCCACCGCACCGTCCAGAACCACGTGCAGAACACCCTGGGCAAACTCCAGCTCCACAACCGGGTGGAACTCGTGCGGTACGCGATAGAGCGCGGCCTCGACGACGAGTAGACCCGGCCGACTGCCCCCACGTTCACGGGAATTGTGCCGCCCGACCGTACCGGTGTGACCTGAGTCACCCTTACCGTGGGACTTCGTCAGGATGCGTCACGCGACCACCGGCGAAGGGACACGTCCATGCGCGTCGGAGTACTGACCGGGGGCGGCGACTGCCCCGGCCTGAACGCGGTGATCCGGGCCGTCGTCCGCAAGGGCGTCCAGGAGTACGGCCACGAGTTCCTCGGCTACCGCGACGGCTGGCGCGGGCCCCTCGAACAGCGCTCGACCCGGCTGAACCTCCCCGCCGTCCGGGGCATCCTGCCCCGCGGCGGCACCATCATCGGCTCCTCGCGCACCAACCCCTTCCAGGTGGAGAACGGCGTCCGCCGCCTCCGCGAGACCCTCCGACGGCAGCGCGTCGACGCCCTGATCACCATCGGAGGCGAGGACACCCTCGGTGTCGCCGCCCGGCTCGGCGACGAGTACGGGGTCCCCTGCGTGGGCGTGCCGAAGACCATCGACAACGACCTGTCCGCCACCGACTACACCTTCGGCTTCGACACCGCCGTCAACATCGCCACCGAGGCCATCGACCGCCTCCACACCACCGCCGAGTCCCACATGCGGGTCCTGGTCGTGGAGGTGATGGGCCGTCACGCGGGCTGGATCGCCCTGCACGCGGGCCTCGCGGGCGGCGCCAACGTCGTCCTCATCCCCGAGCAGCGCTTCGACGTCGAGCAGGTCTGCGGCTGGGTCACCTCCCGCTTCCGCGCCTCGTACGCCCCGATCGTCGTCGTCGCCGAGGGCGCCATGCCGAAGGACGGCGACGTGGTCCTCAAGGACGAGACCCTGGACGCCTTCGGGCACGTCCGGCTCTCCGGTGTCGGGGAGTGGCTGGCCCGCGAGATAGAGAAGCGCACCGGCAACGAGGCCCGCACCACCGTCCTCGGCCACGTCCAGCGCGGCGGCACCCCCAGCGCCTTCGACCGCTGGCTCGCCACCCGCTTCGGCCTGCACGCCATCGACGCCGTCCACGAGGGCGCCTTCGGCACCATGGTCGCCCTGCGCGGCACCGACATCGTCCGCGTCCCCCTCGCGGAAGCCACGGCCCGCCTCAAGACGGTCGACCCCCGGCTGTACGCGGAGGCGGGCGTCTTCTTCGGCTGACACCCCGCCCCGCCCGAACGGCGGTGCCGCGCGCCCCGGCTCCCCGCAGCACGCGGCACCGCCCGCCCCACCCCGCTACCGCGCGGACCGCCGCCCGGCGAACGCCCCGGACCCGGACCCCGTCCCGGTCCCCGCGCCCCGCAGCCCGGCCGCCAGTTCCCGGACCACCGCCACCCCGTCCAGCGTCAGCACCGACTCCGGATGGAACTGGACGCCCGCGAAGCCGGGGCCGCGCAGGGCGTGGACCTCGCCGTTCGCGGCGCGGCTCACCTCGACGCCGTGCGCGGTCAGTTCCTGCCGGGCGTCGTCGTCGCAGTGCGCCACGTAGCTGTTGTAGAACCCGACGGTCTCCGGCCGCCCGAAGAAGTCGACCACCGTCTGCGCCCCCTGGTACGGCACCTCCTTGCGGACGAGGTCCAGTCCCAGCTCCGCCGCGATCAGCTCGTGCCCGAGGCACACGCCGAGCACCCCGTGCCGGTGCTCGCGCAGCAACCGCGCGGTCAGCTCGCGCAGGAACCGCATCCGGGGATCGTCCGGGTCCCCGGGATCGCCCGGCCCCGGCCCCAGCACCACCGGACCGGCGTGCCCGAGCGCCGCCTCCCGCAGCCCCGGCTCGTCGTAGCGCCGGACGGTCACGTCCAGGCCCGTCGAGCGCAGCAGGTGGGCCAGCATCGCGGTGAAGGTGTCCTCGGCGTCGACGACGAGGGCGTGCCCGGTGAGGTCACCGGTCCGCTCCCGCATCCGCAGCCAGAACGGCGCCAGTGCCGCCCGCCGCCCGTCCAGCGCCGCCCGCACCCGCGGATCGTCGGCGAGCCGGGGCCGCGCGCCCTCGGCGGCGGGGCGGCCGGGGCGGACGCCGAGGGCCGCGAGGACGCCCGCCGCCTTCGCGTGGGTCTCGGCGACCTCGCCCGCCGGGTCCGAGCCGCGCACCAGGGTCGCCCCGACCGGCACCCGCAGCCGCCCGGCCGCGTCGATGTCGGCGGTCCGGATCAGGATGGGGGAGTCGAGGGTCTGGGCGCCGCCCGCGTCCCGGCCGAGCAGGGCCAGCGCGCCCGCGTAGTAGCCGCGCCCGCCGGACTCGTACCGTTCGATCACCCGGCAGGCGTTCTGCACCGGCGAGCCGGTGACCGTCGCCGCGAACATCGTCTCCCGCAGCACCTCCCGCACGTCCAGCGAGGACTTCCCGCGCAGCTCGTACTCGGTGTGCGCGAGGTGCGCCATCTCCTTCAGCCGCGGCCCCACCACCACCCCGCCCCGGTCGCCGACGGTGCACATCATCTTGAGTTCCTCGTCGACGACCATCGACAGCTCCTCGACCTCCTTGCCGTCGGCGAGGAACTGAAGCAGGTGCTCCGGGGTCGGCCCGTCGCCGGGATAGCGGTACGTCCCGCTGATCGGGTTCATGACGACCGTGCCGCCGCTCATCCGCACGTGCGCCTCCGGGCTCGCCCCGACCAGCGTCCGCTCCCCGGTGTGCACGACGAACGTCCAGTACGCGCCCCGCTCGCCCGCCAGCAGCCGCCGGAACAGGGCCAGCGCGTCGGCGCGGGAGAACCCGTCGATCCGGCCCTCGTAGGTCCGCCGGATCACGAAGTTGGCGCCCTCGCCGCGCCCGATCTCGTCCCGCAGCACCCGCCCGACGATCTCCGCGTACGCCGCGTCGGCCACGTCGAAGGCGCCGTCCTCGACGCGCACCGCGTGCGCGGGCAGCCGTTCCAGGGCGTCGGCGAGCGGGATCTCGTACCGCTCCTCGGGGATCAGCACCGTCAGCGGGGTGCCGTCGTCGCGGACGTCGAAGCCGCGCTCGCGGATCTGGCGGAACGGGACGAGCGCCAGGCACGTGTCCGGCAGGTCGGCCAGCCGTTCGCGGACGGCGACGGGGCCGATCAGCAGCTCGACGGTGCCGCCGTCGTGCCCGGGGCCCTCCCGGCGCAGCAGGGCGAAGGGGCGGGTGTCGTGCGCGAGGTCGGTCAGGGGATGCGGGTCGGGTGTCATGGGGCGGTCCTCCTCAGCGGGAGAGGAACGGCCCCGGACACACCGAAGGCCGCCCCTCGGGCGGCCTTCGCGAAGTGGTGCGTACGCGCAGAGTCAGTGGGCCGCCGGGTGAGCGGTCCACCACCAGTTCTGGTGGGTCTGGGTCGGATGCGCGAACATGCGGGGCACCCTACCCCATGCCCGCACGGGCCCCGCGCGTGTGACGCAGCGCGCGTCTCATCTGTCGAGCCGACGGAAAATCACTCGACACGACCCCGTAATGTGGGGTTCGTGACCGTGAACGCTAAGACCGGCGCGAGTGCCGGCAACACCTGGCGAGACCTGCCCGCGGCGCAGCAGCCCGAGTACCCCGACCCCGAGGCTCTGCGCGCAGTGATCGCGGACCTCGAGTCGTATCCGCCGCTCGTCTTCGCGGGCGAGTGCGACCAGCTGCGCGCCCGGCTCGCGTCCGTCGCCAAGGGCGAGGCGTTCCTCCTCCAGGGCGGCGACTGCGCCGAGGCCTTCGACGCGGTGTCCGCCGACCAGATCCGCAACAAGCTGAAGACGCTCCTCCAGATGGGCGCCGTCCTCACCTACGCGGCCTCGGTGCCGGTGGTGAAGGTCGGCCGGATCGCGGGCCAGTACTCCAAGCCGCGCTCCAAGCCGACCGAGACCCGCGACGGCGTGACCCTGCCGACCTACCGCGGCGACTCGGTCAACGGCTTCGACTTCAACGAGGCCGCCCGCATCCCGGACCCCGAGCGCCTGAAGCGGATGTACCACGCGTCCGCGTCCACGCTGAACCTGGTCCGCGCCTTCACCACCGGCGGCTACGCCGACCTGCGCCAGGTCCACGCCTGGAACCAGGACTTCGTGCGCTCCTCCCCGTCCGGCCAGCGCTACGAGCAGCTTGCCCGCGAGATCGACAACGCGCTCAACTTCATGCACGCCTGCGGGGCCGACCCGGAGGAGTTCAAGACGGTCGAGTTCTACGCCTCCCACGAGGCGCTGCTCCTCGACTACGAGTCCGCCCTCACCCGCGTCGACTCCCGCACCGGCCGGCTGTACGACGTCTCCGGGCACATGGTGTGGATCGGTGAGCGCACCCGGCAGCTGGACCACGCGCACATCGAGTTCGCGTCGCGCATCCGCAACCCGATCGGCATCAAGCTCGGCCCGACGACCACGGCCGAGGACGCGCTGGAGTACATCGAGCGCCTCGACCCCGACCGGGAGCCGGGCCGGCTGACCTTCATCGTCCGCATGGGCGCCGACAAGGTCCGCGACAAGCTGCCGGAGCTGGTGGAGAAGGTCACCGCCTCGGGCGCGACCGTCGCCTGGGTCACCGACCCGATGCACGGCAACACCTTCGAGGCGGCCTCCGGCCACAAGACGCGCCGCTTCGACGACGTGCTCGACGAGGTCAAGGGCTTCTTCGAGGTCCACAAGGCGCTCGGCACCCACCCGGGCGGCATCCACGTGGAGCTGACCGGCGACGACGTCACCGAGTGCGTGGGCGGCGGCGACGAGATCTTCGTCGACGACCTGCACCAGCGCTACGAGACGGCCTGCGACCCGCGCCTCAACCGCAGCCAGTCCCTCGACCTGGCCTTCCTCGTGGCCGAGATGTACCGGGACCAGTAGGGACAGCGGCCGCAGCGGGCACGGAAGCCCGTAGGGGCACCTGCGAAGGTTCACCTGTTACGCGCGCGTGACTGGGGCGCGGATCACATACGATCCGCGCCCCACAGCACTTTTACGGCCACTGCGGTCCGGGTAAGGTTAGGTTTGCCTCACCGAATTTCGGGGCGGCCCGTCCGACGATCCCGCCCGGGAGGTGAACCGCGTGTACGTCTGCAGTTGCTTCGGTGTCACCGAACAGCAGGTGCGCAAGCACGCGGCCGACGGCGCCTGCACGCCCCGCCAGATCGCCTCCGCCTGCAAGGCGGGCACGGACTGCGGTTCCTGCGTCCGGCGCATCCAGGCCATCCTCGGCCGCGGCGCCTGTCCGCGGCGCGATCTCGCCGACCAGGGGCAGCCGGTCCTCGCCGACCTCGCCGAGGCCGAGGAGTTCGAGGAAGCCGCCTGAGTCCGGGCGGTGTGCCGGGGGACGACCGGCCGCCGGATCAGCTCTCCGGCTGCTCGATCAGCTGCGCCAGGTAGAGCGCCTCACCGAGCTTCTCCAGCAGCTCCAGCTGGGTGTCGAGGTAGTCGATGTGGTGCTCCTCGTCCTCCAGGATCGACTCGAAGATGTTCGCGGACGTGATGTCGCCCTTCTCGCGCATCACCTTGATCCCGCGCTTGAGGCGGTCGATCGCCTCGACCTCGACCAGCCGGTCCGCCTCGAACATCTCCTTCACGGTCTGGCCCACGCGCACGTGGAACAGCCGCTGGTAGTTCGGCAGACCGTCCAGGAAGAGAATCCGGTCGGTGAGGACCTCGGCGTGCTTCATCTCGTCGAACGACTCGTGCCGGGTGTACTTCGCGAGCTTCGTCCAGCCGAAGTTCTCCTGCATCTTGGCGTGCAGGAAGTACTGGTTGATCGCGGTCAGCTCACCGGTGAGCTGCTCGTTGAGGAATTCGAGAACTTCGGGGTCGCCCTGCATCGCAGAGGCTCCTTCCACGGAATGGGGGTAGACGTCGGCCGGAGGGGGCTGCCGACGAACGGTCGGGGAGAGGCTGCCGCCGCATGATTTCACCGGTTCCGAAGATCGTCCAGTAAGTGCGTACTTAGTAAGTTAGGGCATGCTTAGTAGGAGTTGCCCGATTCGATGGGTGGTGGTCCGGCGCACCGCCCCGGGTCTGTCAGGATGGAAGGCATGCGTCATCCGGTGGAGAGCGAAACAGGAGAAGCGGCACGGTCCGAGCTTCCGCCGGGACAGCGACTTCAGCGCGGCTGGCCGGTCACCCACTACGGCCCGGTCCCCAAGTTCCGCTCCGAACGCTGGGAGTTCCGCGTCTTCGGCGCCACCGCGGACGGGGAGAAGCGGTGCTGGACCCACGAGGAGTTCACCGCCCTCCCGTACGCCACCGTCGTCGCCGACCTGCACTGCGTGACGAAGTTCAGCATGCTCGGCGCCGAGTGGGGCGGCGTGCCCGCCCGCACCCTGCTGCGGCACGCGCCGCCCGCGGACGACGTCACCCATGTGATGGTCTGGGCCGAGTACGGCTTCAGCTCCAACCTCCGGCTCGACGACTTCGCCGCCGAGCGGACCATCTTCGCCACCCACAAGGACGGCGAACTCCTCACCGCCGAGCACGGGTTCCCGCTCCGCCTGGTCGTCCCCCACCTCTACGCCTGGAAGGGACCCAAGTGGGTCCGGGGCGTGGAGTACATGACGGCCGACCGCCGCGGGTTCTGGGAGGAGCGGGGCTACCACAACATCGGCGACCCCTGGCGGGAGCAGCGCTACTCCTACCAGGAGGGGCCGGAGGACGGCCCCGAACTGTAGCCCGGGGCCGAGGGGTTCCGGCCGGTCGGCGCCCGCTCAGTGGTACGCGTGCACCACGGCGTGGCCCTTGCCGCGGCCGATCATCCACTTGTTGACCGGCGTGGTGAGCACGAACGCCACCGCCAGCGCGATCGCCAGCGCCGCCCAGAACAGGCCGTCGCCGAGCCCCGCGTCCATCGCGCCCGGCCAGAGCACGATCACCCCGTTGTCGACGAGTTCCATCACCGCGATCGACAGGGTGTCCGCGGCCAGCGCCACCCGTACGGCCGTGCGCAGGCCCACGCCCGCCCGCAGCACCCCGCGCAGGGTGAGCGCGTAGCCGAAGAAGAAGGCCAGGACGATCGCGAGGAGCAGGGTGGGGACGTTGCCCCAGCCGAGCGCCGTGCCGACGACCATGCCGAGCACCTCGCCGATGGCACAGCCGGTGAGGCAGTGCAGGGTGGCCTGGACGGCCGTCGACCACGAGCCGAGGGGGCCCGCGGACTGTTCCGCGCCGTGGTGGGCGTGCGCGCCGGGTGTGTCGTGCGCGGTGGGTCCGCCGGGCGCGCCGGGTGTGTGGTGGGAGTGGTGCGCCTCGTGCTGCATGGGTGCCCCCAGGGGTCGGACGGAGGTGCCAGGACCTTGCGACCAGGGGAACCACATACCCCTAGGGGGTATTCCCGGAGGGGGGTGTGGCTATCCCTCGCGGAGCTTCTTCAGCCGCTCCACGTCCGCCGCGTGTCCCTCCTTGCCGCCGGGCGTCTCGATGACCAGCGGGACGCCCGCCGTCGCCGGGTGCGTCATCAGCGCGCGGAACGGGTCCTCGCCGATGTGCCCGGAGCCGATGTTCTCGTGCCGGTCCTTGTGCGCGCCGACCGCCTCCTTGGAGTCGTTGGCGTGGATCAGCCGCAGCCGGCCCTCGCCGACGGTGTCCACCAGCAGATCCAGCGTCTGGTGCATCCCCGACGGGCCGGTCAGGTCGTGGCCCGCCGCGAAGATGTGGCAGGTGTCCAGGCAGACGCCCAGCTTCGGGTGGGCGTCCAGGGCCTCGAAGTACGGCCCGAAGTCCCAGGTCCGCGAGCAGAGCGACGACCCCTGCCCGGCCGTCGACTCCAGCAGCAGGAACGGGTCGTCGTCGTGGGTCAGCTCCTCCAGCAGCGGCAGCAGCCGCGCCCGGACCTGCCGCAGCGCCACCGCCCGCTCCCGCCCGCCGGTCGCGCTGCCCGTGTGCACCACCACCCCCAGCGCCCCGATCTCCCGCCCCCGGCGCAGCGAGTGCCGCAGCGACTCCACCGACCGGTCCACCGTCTCCTCGGTGTGCGAACCGAAGTTGATCAGATACGGCGCGTGCACGTACGCCGGGATCGCCCCCTCCGCGCACGCCTCCCGGAACGCCTCGTCCTGCGCCGGACTGCCCGCCGGGGTGGCCCAGCCGCGCGGGTTGGCGACGAAGACCTGCACCGCCTCCGCCCGGAGGTCACGGGCGTAGGACAGGCCGACCGAGTGCAGCCCGCCCGCCACCGGGACATGGCCGCCGACGGGGTTGCGGGTGGGGAAGGGCGACCCGGCGGCACGGGCCGGGGCGGGTGCGCCCGCCTGGGCCGGGACGGACGCGGGGGCCAGGGCGGTGGGGGGCTGCGAACTCACCCTTTCAGGGTGTCATGCCCCCCGCCGCCCGGTCGCCCACGGGGTCACCGGATGGTGATGGTGATCTTGGAGCCCTTGGGCGCGGTGTCGCCGCCGTCCACCGACTGGCTCTTCACGGTGTCGCCGAACAGGCCCAGCAGCCCGCGGTCCTCCTCGACGCGGAAGCCCGCGTCCTCCAGGGCGGAGGTGGCGTCGTCCACGCTGGAGCCCACCACGTCCGGGACCTCGACCATCTCGGGGCCCTTCGACAGGGTCAGGGTGACGGTGTCGCCCTCGCCCGCCTCGGCGCCGGGCTCCAGCGACTGCTTCGCGACCTGGCCCCTGTCGAACTCCGAGGTGACCTCGTCGGCGGAGACCTCGACCGTCAGCCCGGCCTCCTCCAGCTCCGACCGCGCGTCGTCCAGGTCCTGGCCGGTCACGTCCGGGACGTCGACCGGGCTGCCCTTGCTCACCACCAGCGCGACCGCCGACCCCGCGCGCCGCTCGGTGCCCGCCTCCGGGTCGCTGCCGATCACGAAGCCCTTGATGACGTCGTCGCTGAACTCCTCGGTGACCAGGCCCGGTTCCAGCCCGTCCGCCTTGATCAGCTCCTTGGCCTTGTCCAGCCGCGAGCCCTTCAGATCCGGCACCTTCACCGTCTCCGGGCCGTCGGACACCACCAGGTTCACCGAGTCGTTGCCCCGGATGCGCGCGCCGGGCGCGGGGTCCGTACTGATGACGGTGCCGCGCTTCACCGTGTCGCTGAAGGCGTGGGAGACCTTGCCGACGCCCAGCCCGGCCGACTCCAGCCGCTTCTCCGCCCGCTCCTGCGGCTGCGTCAGCACCGCCGGGACCTTGGTGAACTGGCCCGAGTTGATGTACCAGACGCCCGCGCCGACCCCCAGCACCAGCAGCACCGCCGCGATGATCGCCAGCACGCCCCGCCGGGGCCGGGACGGTCCGCGCCGGGGCGACGGAGGCAGCGGCGGCTCCGCGGCGAACCGGGACGTCCGGTTCATCGGGTCCTCGCCGGGCCCGGCGGGCTCCTCGTCGTCCATCGAGTGCACCGGCAACGGCCGCGGCACCGTCAGCGAGCGCGGGATCACGCTCGTACGGTCCTCGGCGATGTCCCGCTCGGCGGACCGGGCCTGCGGGGGCAGCGCGTCGAGCTGCGTCTCGTCGAGCCCGGCGCGCGCGTCGCGCGCCAGCCCGAGCAGCGCCACCGCGTCCTGCGGCCGGATCTCCGGATTGCGGGCGGTCGCCGCCGCGACCAGCGCGTCCAGCTCGTACGCCATCCCCGGCACGGCGGCCGACGGCGGCGGCACGTCCTCGTGGAGGTGCTTGTAGAGGATCACCGCGGGCGTGCCGCCCTCGTGCGGCTTGTCGCCGGTGAGCATCTCGTAGAGCACCACCCCGCACGCGTACACGTCCACGCGCGCGTCGCTCATGCCCTGCTCTATCTGCTCGGGCGCCAGATAGGAGACCGTGCCCAGCACGGCGCCCGTGGTGCTCGTCACCGTGTCCACCGACCGCACCAGACCGAAGTCGGCGACCTTGACCCGGCCGTCGTCCCCGATCAGCACGTTCTCCGGCTTCATGTCCCGGTGCACGAACCCGGCCCGGTGCGCGGCACCGAGCGCGGCGAGGACCGGCTCCAGGATGTCCAGCGCGGCCCGCGGCTGGAGCGCCCCGCGCTCCCGCAGCACGTCCCGCAGGGTGCAGCCCGCGACGTACTCCATCGCCAGGTAGACGTACGACCGGTCGGTGCCCTGGTCGAAGACCTGCACCACGTTCGGGTGGGCCAGCCGGGCGACGGACTTCGCCTCGCGGATGAAGCGGTCGACGAACGAGGTGTCGGCCGCGAGCGCCGGGTGCATCACCTTGAGCGCGAGGACGCGGTCGAGGCGGGTGTCCACGGCCCGGTAGACCGTGGCCATCCCGCCGACCGCGATCCGCGCGTCCACGCGATAACGCCCGTCGAGCACCTGCCCGACCAGAGGGTCCTGAAGGGTCGTGTCCACGCCGCGAGTCTACGAGTCCGCGCCGACACGGCTCCCGCTCGCACCGGACGGCAGCGGTACTGAAGCGCAGTTGTGACGAGGGACACGCACACGCGACGAACTCCGGGCCGCCGTGCCCCGCGCGCCCGCCGCGGCTCAGAACGCGGGCCGCTCCGGGTCCAGCTCCGCGCGGCCCGCCTCCGGCGACGAGGCGTGCGCGAAGTGGCGGCGCGGGATACGGCCCGCCCGGCGCGCGAGGCGCCCCGCCTCCACCGCGTGCCGCATCGCGCCCGCCATCAGCACCGGCTCCTGCGCGCGCGTCACCGCCGAGGCGAGCATCACGCCCGCGCACCCCAGCTCCATCGCCAGCGCCACGTCCGACGCCGTCCCGGCGCCCGCGTCCAGGATCACCGGCACGCGCGCGTGCTCCACGATCAGCTCGAAGTTGTGCGGGTTGCGGATGCCGAGCCCCGACCCGATCGGCGACCCCAGCGGCATCACCGCCGCGCACCCCGCGTCCTCCAGCTTCCGCGCCAGCACCGGATCGTCGTTGGTGTACGGCAGCACGGTGAACCCGTCGTCCACCAGGGTCTCCGCGGCCTCCAGCAGCTCGATCGGGTCGGGCAGCAGGGTCCGCTCGTCCGCGATGACCTCCAGCTTCACCACGTCGGTGCCGAGGGCTTCGCGCGCGAGGCGGGCCGTCAGCACCGCCTCCCCGGCCGTGTAGCAGCCCGCCGTGTTGGGCAGCACGCGGATGCCCAGCCGCTCCAGCACCGACAGCACCGACCCGTGCACCGACGGGTCCACCCGGCGCATCGCGACCGTGGTCAGCTCGGTGCCGGACGCGACGAGCGCCCGCTCCAGCACCTCCAGGCTCGGCGCGCCGCCGGTGCCCATGATCAGACGGGACGAGAAGGACGTACCGCCGAGGACGAACGGGTCGTCTGCCACGGGTCAGCCTCCCTGGACGGCCGTGAGGACTTCCACGCGGTCGCCGTCGGCGAGCGCGGTGACCGGCCACGCGCCGCGCGGCACGACCGTCTCGTTGAGCGCCGCCGCGACGCCCGACGGCGCCGGGGTCAGCGCGCGGACGACCGCGTCCAGGGCGGTGCCGGGCGCGACCTCGCGCCGCTCGCCGTTGACGGAGATGGTGACCGGGGACGGTGCGGGGGCGTTCATGCGGGCTGCTCCGAAGAAGTGCCGGACAGGATCGCGCCGAAGCGCTGGGGGGTGAAGGGCAGCGCCACCTCGGGCGCCTCGCCGGTGGTCAGGACGTGCGCCATCACGTCCCCGGTGACGGGGGTGAGCAGCACGCCGTTGCGGTAGTGCCCGGTGGCCAGCAGCAGGCCGGGCAGCCGGGTCGGGCCCAGCAGGGGGGCGTTGTCGGGGGAGCCCGGCCGCAGGCCCGCGCGGGTCTCCGTCAGGGGCAGTTCGGTGATGCCGGGCACCAGCTCGTGGGCGTCGCGCAGCAGTTCGTAGACCCCGCCCGCCGTCACCGTGGTGTCCCAGCCCAGTTCCTCGCTGGTGGCGCCGACGACCAGCTCGCCGTTGGCGCGCGGCACCAGGTAGACCTGGCTGCCGCGGACCACGGCCCGCACCGTGCGGGTCAGGAACGGCGCGTACCGCGGCGGCACCGTCAGCCGCAGCACCTGCCCCTTCACCGGCCGTACGGGAGGCAGCGCCGCCGCCGGGACGCCCGCGAGCCGCCCGCTGAGACTGCCGGCCGCCAGCACCACCTGGTCCGCGCCGAGCGCCGTGCCGTCGTCCGTGACCACCCCCGCCGCCCGGTCCGCCGTGACGGTCAGCCGCGCCGCCCGGGTCCGGTGGAAGGTCACGCCCGCCCGTTCGCAGGCCGCCACCAGCGCGACCGCCAGCCGCCGCGGGTCGATCTGGTGGTCACCGTCCACCCGCAGCCCGCCCCGCACCCCGGGCGCCAGCATCGGCTCCAGCCGACGGCACTCCCGGCCCGACAGCCACTCCGACGCCAGCCCCGACCGCCGCTGGAGGTCGTGGAGTTCCCGCAGATGGGCCCGGTCGTCGGCGTCCAGCGCCACCGCGAGCGTCCCGGACCGGCGGTAGCCGAGGTCGTGCCCGGTCAGGTCGGTCAGCTCGGCGGCGAACGCCGGATAGCGGCGCGCCGACTCCAGGTTGAGGCCGAGCAGGGTCTGCTCGCCGTGGTGCAGCTCGGTCACCGCGGCCAGCATCCCGGCCGCCACCCACGCCGCCCCGCCGCCCGGCTCCGGGTCCAGCACCGCCGTGCCGAGACCGCGCTGCGCGGCCCGCCAGGCCGTGACCAGGCCGATGATCCCGCCCCCGACGACGAGGACGTCGGATGTTCGTGAGGACATGGGCGTCCAGCCCCTCCCTTCGCCGGCATGACCCGGATCAGGTTCGTACGGTCGGAGGCCGCCAGCCTCCCTCTCAGCCCGGTGCGTCCGGGCTCCCGCGAGTGCTCTACGGTGGCCAGCCTAGTCGCACGCTCCGCGCCCCGGTAAGGGAGCGCCCCCTCCCCGGAAGGGAGCCCCCGCCGTGGCCCGGTCCCTCGACGGTCTCGTCCTCGCCCCCGTCGCCGACCAGGCACCCGGCCAGGTCGGCACCGGCACCCGCTTCGCCTACCACGAGCGGGACGGCGTGATCTGGGCCGACTACGCGGGCGGGGACGTCGTACGCGGCCATCTGCTGGGTACCCGGGAAGGTGACCGGCTCGACTTCCGGTACACGCAGCTCACGCGGGACGGCTCCACGGCCGGCGGGCACTGCGTCTCCACCGTCGTCGAGCTGCCCGACGGGCGGGTGCGCCTCGACGAGAGCTGGCAGTGGGAGTCGCGGCCCGGCCGCGGGACCAGCGTTGTGGAGCAGGTCACGGAGCACGGCCGCTGACTGACCCTCCGTCAGCTGTCTAAGGTGATCAGGTGAGCGAGCAGACGCGGGACGCGGCACCGACAGCAGCGCCGGAACCAGCGCCGGAGACGGGCGGCCCCGGCAGACCGGATCGGCCCGGCGGGCGGCGGGTGGTCGTCGTCGGGGCGGGCATGGCCGGGGTGCAGACCGCCGTCGCCCTGCGCGAACAGGGCTTCGACGGCACGGTGACCCTCGTCGGCGCCGAACCCCACCAGCCCTACGACCGGCCCCCGCTCTCCAAGGCCGTCCTCCTCGGCAAGGCCGAGGGCTCCGCCTTCGACGTCGACTTCGAGAGCCTCGGCGTCGACCTCCGGCTCGGCAGCGAGGCCCTGGGCCTGCGCCCCGCCGACCGTGAACTGGACACCTCCGCCGGGCCCGTCCCGTACGACGTCCTGGTCCTCGCCACCGGCGCCGAACCGCTGCGCCTGCCCGGCACCGACGGCGTGCCCGGCGTCCACCTGCTGCGCACCCTGGACGACGCCGAACGGCTGCGGCCCGTCCTCGCCGCCCGGCACGACGTGGTGGTGGTCGGCGCGGGCTGGATCGGCGCCGAGTTCGCCACCGCCGCGCGCGAGGCGGGCTGCGCGGTCACCGTCGTCGAGGCCGCCGACCGGCCGCTCGCGGGCGCGCTGCCCGCCGAGGTCGCCGCCCCGATGGCCGCCTGGTACGCCGACAGCGGCACCGACCTGCGCACCCGCACGCGCGTCACCCGCGTCGAACCCGGCGCGGTCCTCCTGGACGACGGCTCCCGGCTGCCCGCCGACGCCGTCGTGGTCGGCATCGGCGCCCGCCCCGCCACCGCCTGGCTCGCCGGGTCCGGCGTGGAACTGGGCCCCCAGGGCGAGATCGTCGCCGACGCCCACCTGCGCACCGGCCTGCCCGACGTCCACGCCGTCGGCGACTGCGCCTCCTTCCCGTCCGGCCGCTACGGCGAGCGGCTCCTCGTCCACCACTGGGACAACGCCCTCCAGGGCCCGCGCACGGTCGCCGCCAACATCGTCGGCGACCCCACCGGTGAGCCCCCGGAGGTCTACGACCCGGTCCCGTACTTCTGGTCCGAGCAGTTCGGCCGCTTCGTCCAGTACGCCGGACACCACACCGCCGCCGACACCACCCTGTGGCGCGGCGACCCCACCGGCCCCGCCTGGACCGTCTGCTGGCTGCGCGAGGGCCGCCTGATCGCCCTGCTCGCCGTCGGCCGCCCCCGCGACCTGGCCCAGGGCCGCAAGCTCATCGAGGCGGGCGCGAGGATGGACCCGGAACTGCTCATCGATCCGGCGCGGCCTCTGAAGGGGGCCACGGCCACGGCTTGAGGCCGGGGGGTTCGGCGAGGGGGTTCGTGGGGGCGGCCACCGCATCCCCCGCCCCCCCCCGCACCTGGCCGCTCCCGTCCGTCGGAGACCCGGTCGGTGGGGCTCGGGTACCGGGTGTCGGTGGGGGATGGCAGTCTTGAGGGGTGACCGAGATCGACGCAAAGACCGATGCCCTCGTCCCCGCCTGGCTCACCCTGCCCGACATCGCGGAGATGCTCGACATCGAGGTGACCCGGGTCCGGCAGCTGCTCCGGGACGGCCAGCTCATCGCCGTGCGCCGCGGCGAGAACCGCGCGCTGCACGTGCCCGCCGCCTTCATCGACGAGGACAAGGTCGTCAAGGGCCTGGTCGGGACCCTGACGCTGCTGCGGGACGACGGCTTCTCCGACGAGGAGATGCTGGAGTGGCTCTTCACCCCCGACCCGTCCCTGCCGGGCACCCCGGCGCAGGCCCTCAGCGAGAACCGCGGCACGGAGGTCAAGCGCCGCGCCCAGGCCCTCGCGGTCTGACCCGCGGCACCCCGGCCCGCAGCACTCCGTAACGACAGCACCGACTGCACCGACCGGCGCACGGCCGCGGCGATCCCGCCGCGGCCGGGACGCCGTGGCGCCGGGACCCTCCTGGCGCGTGACCGTCCCAGGGGGGACCCCAGCCATGCCCGACACCGCCCGCGCCCGCCTCTCCGGCGCCCGCCTCTACCTCTGCACCGACGCCCGCAGGCGCCAGGGCGACCTCCCCGAATTCCTGGACGCGGTCCTCGCCGCCGGGGTCGACATCGTGCAGCTGCGCGACAAGGGCATGGAGGCCGCCGAGGAACTGGAGCACCTGGCGGTGTTCGCCGACGCCTGCGCCCGCCACGGCAGGCTGCTCGCCGTCAACGACCGGGCCGACGTCGCCCACGCCGCCGCCTCCGACGTCCTCCACCTCGGCCAGGGCGACCTGCCCGTCCCCGCCGCCCGCGCGATCCTCGGCCCCGACGTCCTGATCGGCCGCTCCACCCATTCGGCGGCCGAGGCCGATGCCGCCGCCGTCCAGGACGGCGTGGACTACTTCTGCACCGGCCCCTGCTGGCCCACCCCCACCAAGCCCGGCCGCCACGCCCCCGGCCTGGACCTCGTCCGCCACACCGCCGCCCTCGGCACCGCACGCCCCTGGTTCGCCATCGGCGGCATCGACCTCGGCACCCTCGACGCGGTGCTGGAGGCGGGCGCCCGCCGGGTCGTCGTCGTCCGGGCGATCACCGAGGCCGACGACCCCGGCGCCGCCGCCGCCACGTTCGCGCAGCGCCTCCGGGACCACTGAGCCACCCACCCGAGCCATCCACGCCGGGCGCCCGCCGTCCAGAGCGGTTCCGGACAGAAAGCGCTGCTCGGCGGGGCCGCGCGGCTGTCCAAGGGGTGGACAACAGTCCGGCAATTCGGGCAAATATCCGAGATCCGGTGGGGAGAGCCCCTCGCCCTGGCTAACCTGCGGGTATGGCCCTCGGAACCGCCTCCACCAGGACGGACCGCGCGCGTACCGTGCGCGACATCCTGGCTGCCGGCAAGACGACGTACTCGTTCGAGTTCTACGCGCCGAAGACGCCCAAGGGCGAGCGAAGTCTGTGGGACGCCCTCCGCCGGGTCGAGGCGGCGGCCCCCGACTTCGTCTCCGTGACCTACGGCGCGGGCGGCACCACGCGCGCGACCACGGTCAAGGAGACCCAGCAGATCGTCGCCGACACGACGCTCACCCCGGTCGCCCACCTCACGGCCGTCGACCACTCCGTCGCCGAACTGCGCAACATCATCGGCCAGTACGCCGACGCCGGTATCCGCAACATGCTCGCCGTGCGCGGCGACCCGCCCGGCGACCCCATGGGCGCGTGGGTGCCGCACCCCCAGGGCCTCACCTACGCCGCCGAACTCGTCCGCCTCATCAAGGAGTCCGGCGACTTCTGCGTCGGCGTGGCCGCGTTCCCCGAGATGCACCCGCGCTCCAGCGACTGGGACACCGACGTCGGCCACTTCGTCGACAAGTGCCGCGCCGGAGCCGACTACGCCGTCACCCAGATGTTCTTCCAGCCCGAGTCCTACCTGCGGCTGCGCGACCGGGTGGCCGCGGCGGGCTGCGAGACGCCCGTCATCCCGGAAATCCTCCCGGTGACGAGTGTGAAGATGCTGGAGAGGCTGCCGAAGCTCAGCAATGCCCACTTCCCGGCCGAGTTGAAAGAGCGCATCCTCACAGCCAAAGACGATCCGGCCGCTGTACGCTCCATGGGAATCGACTTCGCCACGGAGTTCTGCGCTCGGCTGCTCGCCGAGGGAGTGCCCGGACTGCACTTCATCACGCTGAACAACTCCACGGCGACTCTGGAAATCTACGAGAACCTGGGCCTGCACCATCCTCCGCGGGCCTAGACCGGTCGCTCCGACGTACGACACACTGCGGTGCGGCCACTGGGAGAGGGGCGTACATGGGCTGGACGGTCCTCTACATCGCGTTCGGCGTCGTCGCGCTGTGGCTGCTGGGTGAGGTGCTCCTCCAGTACAAGGCGCGGCTGCGCTGGCGGCTGCTCGCGTTCGGCGGTTTCGTCGGCGTCGTCGTCGGTGTCCTGATCCCGTCGGTCGTCGTGATCGGTCTGGGCGCCGCCGCCTTCGCGGTCGGCCAGACCTACGTCACCCTCTCCTTCCGCCGCGGCTTCGCCGAGGGCTGGGCGGTCAGCCGGCCGGGCGCCGCCGGTGAGACCGCGCCCCGCCGCCGCGGCCGGGGCGAGCGCAAGGACCCGACGCTGGAGGTCTCCGGCCTGGAGGCCGCCGACGCCGGTCACGACCTCGACGCCGACCCCGTGTTCGCCGCCGACCCGGCCGCCACCGCCGTCACCCCCGCCTACGGCCGGGGCGGCGACGCCTACGACGACGAGTTCGACCGCGACGACGTGTTCACCCCGGCCGCCCGCACCGCCGACCCGGCGTCCACCGGCCCCTCCGCCGTCTACGAGCCGCAGCCCCTGCCCGACGACACCGGCTCGTACGGCGTCTACAGCGACTCCGCCTACGCGGCCGCAGGCCAGCCCCAGGACCAGTACGCGACAGCCGCCCAGGGCGCCGACCAGGGGTACGGCTACGACGGCTACTCCGGGTACGGCCAGCAGCAGTACGGCTACGACACCTCCGGCGGGCAGCAGCAGTACGCCGCCTACTCCGACCCGTACATCGGCACCCAGACGTACGGCGGCGGGGGCGGCTACGACGGCGGCTACGACCAGCAGTACAACCAGCAGCAGGGCTACGGCCAGGACCAGTACGGCAACGGCGGCTACGACGGGACCCCGCCCGGCGGTGTCTGGGTGCCGCAGCAGCGCACCGACGACGCGGGCGGCGACCTCCCGCCCGAGCAGCCGTACCCCTACCAGGGCGGCCAGAGCGACGGCCGCGGCCAGCAGCACGGCGACGGCGGCAACTCCGGCAACGGCTACGACGAGCAGCAGTACCGCTTCTAGCCGCCCGGCCGGCCCCTGAGAGCGTACGGCCCTCTCGCGGGCGTCCGCCCGGCCCGGCTCACCGGGAACCTCCGGCCGCCCGGCTCACTGGGAGCCGCGGAACTCCGGTCCCTCCACGACCAGGCCCGACACCAGCGCGCCCGACATGCCCGCGTGCGGCAGCCCGCCGCCGGGATGCGCCCAGCCGCCCACCGCGAACAGCCCCGGCAGCGCCGTGGAGTTGGCGGGACGCAGCAGCGCGCCGCCGCCCGCCGCCAGCGCGGGCGCCGGGACCGCCCCGCCGGGCGCGCCGGTCTCCCGCGCGACGTCGGCGGGCGTCCGCACCTCCTGCCACAGCAGGCGTTCCCGCAGCGCCGGGACGGCCCGCTCGGCGGCCGTGAGCACCGCCTCCACGTGATCCGCCCCGATCCGGGCCCCGGCCGGGACGACCGCGGTGACGGTGACCGCCTCGTGGTCCGCGCCCGGCACCAGCGCCGGGTCGCCGGGCCGCAGCACGGTGACCGTCGGCCGCGCGGGCACCTCCGCCGCCGCGCCGAACAGGCCCGCCAGCTCGCCGTCACGGTCCCCGGTGTGCACCACCGTCCGGTGCGCCGCGCCCGCCTCCGGGCCGCCGCGCAGCGCCAGCAGCACCGTCAGCCGGCTCGGCAGGTCCCGCCGGGGCGGCACCTCGCCGGGACCGGGCGCGGGCGCGCCGGGCACCCCGCCGGGCGTCAGCACGAGATCCGCCTCCGCCACGGTGCCGTCGGCCAGTTCCACGCCCGCCGCGCGGCCGTCCTTCTCCACGATCCGCGTGACCTCGGTACCGAACACGAACGCGACCCGGCGGGCCTCGCAGCGCTCGTACACCGCGCGCGCCAGCTCCCGCAGACCACCGCGCACGTACCAGATCCCGAAGGCGTGCTCCATGTACGGCAGCACGGCCGCGCTCGCCGGGACGGTCCGCGGGTCGAGGCCGTACGCCAGGGCGTGGGACTCCAGGAGCGCGGCGAGGCGCGGGTCGCGCAGCTCCCAGTCGGCGACCTCGGCGAGCGTCCCGGCCCGCCGGGTGCGCAGCAGCCGCTTGTGCGGCACGGCCGGATACGGCTCCCGATCGGCCAGCACCGACCAGTCCGGCCACAGCGGCTCCTCCAGGAGCGGACGCCGGGTGCGGTCCCAGGCCTCACGGGCCCGGACCAGGAAGTCGCCCCAGCGGGCGCCCGCGCGCGCGCCGAGCGCCTCGTCCAGGGCGGAGACGACGCCCGCGCGCGACGCGTTCGGCAGGGTCGCCGCGGTGCCGTCCGCGAACAGGTGCCGGGCGGACGGGTCGACCTGGACCAGTTCGACGCGGGACTCCAGCGCCTCCTTGCCGGTCTTGAGGAACAGGTCCCGCCAGACCGCGGGCAGCGGCAGCAGACCGGGGCCGGTGTCGAACGCGAAGCCGTCCCGCTCGAAGCGGCGCACCGCTCCGCCGTACGTCTCCGTCCGCTCGTACACCACCACCCGGTGGCCCGCGACGGCCAGCCGGGCGGCCGCCGCCAGTGCGCCCATCCCGGCGCCGATCACCGCAATCCGTGCCATGACCGCGACCCTATCGGCCGCCACCGACAGTGCCGTCCGCAGGCCGCGGGCCGCGGGCTGCGGCCTGCGGGGTGCGCGGCCGGGGGCGGTGGGGGCGCGGGCGGCCGGTGGGTGCGGCCGGTGGGCGGGCCTCAGCCCGGTGGGGCGTCGGGGCGGCGGGCCAGGGCGCGTTCCTCGCGGCGCTGGGCCCGGCGTCGGCGGAACCGGCGGATGCGCGAGACGAGGAACCAGACCACCACCAGCCCGGCGACCAGCAGCACGGCCGCGACGATCGCGGCGGCCTCCGGGTGGAACATCGCGAACGTCACGACGCCGCCCACCCCGAGGTCCTCCGCGAGGCTGAGGGCGACGTTGCTGAACGGTTCGGGCGAGGTGTTGACCGCCATCCGCGTTCCCGCCTTCACCGCGTGGCTGGCCAGCGCCGTGGAACCGCCGAGCAGGCCCGCCGCGACGTCGGAGAGCGAGCCGCTCTGCCCGGCGAGCAGCGCGCCCACCCAGGCCCCGGCGGCCGGACGGACCACCGTGTGCACGGAGTCCCAGGCCGAGTCGACGTACGGGATCTTGTCCGCGACCGCCTCGCACAGGAACAGCGCCGCCGCCAGGCCGAGCACCCACGGCTGCTGGAGCGTGTCGGGGACCTCGTCGCTCACGCCGGTCGCGCCGAAGACGCCGAGCAGCAGGACGACGGCGTACGCGTTGACGCCGCTGGCCCAGCCGCTGGTGAACACGAGGGGGAGTACGGACACGGACGCGATCGTAACCAGCCCGGCCCGCCGCGTCCTGGAGACGCACACCCAGGTCTGAGTACCCGTACCTAGACGCCGAGATGAGTACCCGCGCGGATGGGGGCCGACCTGCGGGAACGAGAGAGTGGAGGCACGGAAAGGGGCCCGGTCCCGCACCGCCGGCACGGGGCGGCGGAACGGGACCGGCCCTCGACCGCTCCTTCCGCCGACCCGGTCGGCGGGAGCGAGACACGGGGGTCCCGGGGGACGTGCCATCGGGGGAGACGGGGGCCACCGGAAGCACGGGGGACACGGGGGAACGGGGAACAGGGGGGAAGCACGAGGGGGCGCCGGTCCGGCGTGGCTCGCGGGGGACGCGGCCATGACGGACCGGCGCTTTCGTGCGCCCACGCGCGCGTGCGCGGGGACCCGGCGGCGGCTCGCGCGCGTACGGCCCCTACGCGCGCGGCCCGCCGGGTGTCAGGGGCGGCCGCTCACCCGCCCCTGGAGCAGCCGGGACAGCGCCGCGTGCACGTCGTCCAGGGAGCGTTCCGCCTGGAAGGCCTTCCAGTCCAGGGCGGCCACCAGCACCATGCCGACCAGCGCGGCCGCGGTCAGCGGCACGTCGATCTCGTCGCTGAACTCGCCCTGCCCGATGCCCTCCCGCAGCACGTCCTCCACGACCGCGACCGCCTCCTGACGCACCACCATCAGCGTGGACTGCCACGCCCGGTTGGTGCGCCACAGCTCGGCCACGTAGAGCTGGGTGAACGCCGGATAGCGGTCGATGAAGACCAGACCCGCGCGGATCATCGCGTCCAGGGCGTCGACCCGGGAGCCGCCCTCGCGCGCGGTGCGCTCGGCGGCCTCCCGCAGCGAGGCCGTCAGCAGCCCCACCCCGTGCCGCAGCAGCTCCTCGAAGAGGACCGACTTGCTCGCGAAGTTGTAGTAGACCGTGCCCTTCGCGACGCCCGCGCGCTCGGCGATCTCGTCGACCGTCGTGGCGGAGAAGCCCTGCTCGGCGATGAGGGTGACGGCCGCCTCGTAGAGCTTCTGCCGGGTGGCCTCGCGGCGGGTGCTGCCGCCCGGCGTGGTGGTGCTTTCCATGCCCCCGATTCTCCCAGCAACCCGGCCCGCCGGGGGCCGGGTCCGGCCGCTCACAGGGTCAGCTCCGGGTGCAGCCGGTCCAGGGTCCACACCTGGCGGCGGCGCGCGGACAGGGCGGTCAGCGCCAGCGCGCCCGCGGTGAACGCGAGCAGCACCGCGCACGCCTGCCACACGGGGCCGGGGCCGCCGCCGGTGATGAGCCTCCGCAGCGCCTCGACGACGTAGCTCATCGGCAGGAACGGGTGGAGCGCGTTGAAGAAGTCCGGGCTCGTCTGCACGGGGTAGGTGCCGCCCGCCGAGGTCAGCTGGAGCATCAGCAGGGCGAGGACGAGGATGCGCCCGGCCGCGCCGAAGCGGGCGTTGAGCCACTGGACGATCGCCGCGAAGCAGGCCGCCACCAGGAACAGGAAGCCCACGGTCGCCGTCGCGTGCGCCATCTCCAGGCCGACCGCCCAGTGCAGCACCGCCATCAGGGCGGCCGTCTGGAGGCCGCCGATCGCCGCGACGGGCAGCCAGCCCGCCAGCGCGATCCGCCAGGCCGGGGCGCCCGCGGCGAGCGCGCGCCGGTTCATCGGCGCGATCAGCATGTACGCCACCATGGCGCCCACCCAGAGCGACAGCGGGATGAAGTACGGGGCGAAGCCGGTGCCGTAGTTGGGCGCCTTGTGCAGGTCGCGCGAGGCGAGCCGGACCGGGTCGGCCATGACGGACGTACGCGCGTCGCGGGCCTTCTCGTCGTAGTCGGGGATCTGTCCCGCGCCGTCGTGGAGTCCTCCGGCGAGCTTCTCGGAGCCGTCGACCAGCTTGAACAGGCCGCCGTTGAGGTCGTCGGCGCCCGTGCTGAGCCTGCCGACGCCCTTGTCGAGGTCGGTGGCGCCGCCGCGCGCGGTGCCGATGCCGGTGTGCAGCCGGTCGGCGCCCGCGGCGACCTTCTGGGCCCCCTTGTCGAGCGCGTTGATCCGGGACACCGCGTCCGCGACGTCCTCGGAGAGGTGCGGCGCGCGGTCGGCGAGCGCCCGTGCCTGCTTCTGGAGGGTGGCGAGGTCGCCGCGGAGCTTCTTCAGGTCGCCGTCCCGGTCGGCCACGAGGGTGTCCAGGTCGTCCGCGACCACCGCCACGTCGGCGGCGGCGTCCTTCGCCTTCTTCAGCTCGCCGCAGGCCGCGTCGGGCACCTCCGGCTTCTCGCAGCGGTCGGCGTACGCCTTGTCGAGCGCCCCCGACGCGGTACGCGCGCCGTCCGCGGCGACCGGCGCGGTCTTCACCAGGGTCGACAGATGGCCGCGGATCACCTCGGCGGAGTCCGCGACGAGCCGGGCGGTGTCCCCGATCGACTTCTCGTTGTCCTTCAGGAACGGCGAGATTCTGCTGTCGACCGCGTTGACCTTGTCGGCGAGGGTCCGGGTGCCGTCGGCGACCTTCCGTGAGCCGCTCTCCAGGTCACCGGCGCCCTTGTCGAGCTTCTTCAGCCCCTTGGCGAGGCCGGCGCTGCCGGTCCGGGCGTCCTTGAGCCCGTCGGCCAGGTCCTCGGAGCCCTTCTCGGCCTTCCCGATGCCGCCGTTGAGCTTGTCGGCCCCCTGCGCCGCCTCCACGGTCCTGCCGTGGATGTCGGAGAACGAGATGAAGATCTTGTCGAGGAAGGACCGGGACGCCTTGGTGGAGGCGGCCGTGCGGACCTCGCTGAACACGGTGCGCGAGATCTGCCCGACGATGTAGTTGTTGGCGTCGTTCGTCCGTACCTGGAGCGCGCCCGTCTCCGGGGAGTCGCCCGCGCTGGAGGCGATACGGCGGCTGAAGTCGGCGGGCAGGGTGAGCGACAGGTAGTACGTGCCGTCCTCCACGCCCGCGTGCGCCCGTTCCGCGCTCACCTCGTGCCACTCGAAGGTGTCGCTGTCGCGCAGCCCCTCGGTGATGTCGTCCCCGGCGGTGAGCCGCTTCCCGTCGGCCGTCGCGCCCCGGTCGTCGTTCACCAGCGCCACCGGCACCCGGTCCAGCCGCCCGTACGGGTCCCAGAAGGACCACAGGTAGAGGGCGCCGTAGAGCAGCGGCAGCAGGAGCAGGGCCACCAGGGCGGCGCGGGGGAGCTTTCCCCGCCCGAAGCGCCGCAGCTCAAGCGCGGCCAGTCGCGGCGAGCGCATCGTCGTCGTTCCCTTCGCTGTCGCTGTCGCTGTCGCTGTCGCTGTCGCTGTCGCTGTCGCTGTCGCTGCGGCTGTCGGTCCCGCTGCGGCTGTCGGCTTCGTCGGGCCGGGTGGAGACGGTGAGGGCGCCCTTCGGTGGCTCGGCGCACACCGCGAGGACCGTGGTGCCGGACGCGGCGACGGAGGCCAGCAGCCCGGTGGCGGCGGTCCGTTCGGCGTCGGAGAGCTTGAGGTCCGCGTCGTCGACCCCGAGCAGCCGGGGCCGCCCCATGAGGGCCAGCGCGATCGACAGCCGCAGCGCCTCCAGCCGCTCCAGATCTCGTACGGCCGTCCGCGCCCCCTTCGGCAGCGCCGTGAGGTCCAGCCCGGCGGCGGTCAGTGCGGACTCCACCCGGAGCCGCGCCTCGGCCGCGCGCGCCGCCCGCGGTCGCAGCAGCCCCCGCAGGGAGCCGCCGTAGCGCCGCTCCAGCAGGGCCCGTTCGCGCAGGTGCTCGCCGACGGTGAGCGCCGGGTCGAGGTCGGTGACCCCGGCGACGTTCGCCAGGGCGCTGACCCCGCGCACCGCCGCGAGCTGCCTCGGCAGCCGGGCCGCGCCGACCGTCGCCGTCCCCTCGGTCGTCCGCATCCGCCCGGTGAGCGCGAGCAGCAGACTGGTCCGCCCCGACCCGGAGGGCCCGTCCACCGCGATCAGCGCACCGGGCTCCGCCGCGAGGCCGACGCCCCGGAAGACCCAGCCGCGCGGCCCCCGCAGGCCCAGCCCCTCGGCCGTGATCCGGGCCCCGGCGGCCCCGGAGGTTCCGGCGGCCGCGGCGGTCCCGCTATCGGGCTCTTCCTCGCCGCCCGCGTCCACGTGTCCCACCCCACCGCTCCCCACTTTTGAACTGACCAGTCAGTCCAAAAGTTAGCCCGAACCTTCGATCGAAGCAAAAGCCCAGGTCGGAACGGATTGTCAGTGGCATACCTCACGATGAGCACATACGGCACCCCGTGTCAGGGAACGTGCCGTGACACGACGACAGGAGGTTCGTCATGGCCAGCAAGTCCGCAGCAGCTCAGCACCGCCGCCGCGCCACCGGCCCTGCCCCCTCACTGACCGGCCCGGCGAGCGACGTGCACCCCGTGCTCCGCAGGGCCACGGCCCCGCCCGCCGCCCTCGACCTGCTCGCCCAGGCCCGCGCCGGCCTGGAGGAGACCGCCGCCCTGGAGACGTCCAACGAGCGGTACGCCACCGCCCACCTCGCGGCCCTGCGCACCGCCGCCGCCGTGCTGGCCGCCCTCGGCCGCCCGGAGACCAACCCGCGCCGCCGGGGCCGGATCAGGAGTGCCTGGGAGGTCCTCCCGGAGATCGCCCCCGAGCTGACCGAGTGGAGCGCCCTGTTCGCCTCCGGCGCCGCCCGCCGGGCCCGTGCCGAGGCGGGCATCCAGGGCGCCGCCACCCGCCGCGACGCCGACGACCTCGTCCGGGACGTGGCGGTGTTCCTCCGCCTCGTCGAGCGGATGCTCGTCCTCCAGCCGGTCCTGCCCCAGCCCCGCCGCGACGACACCGACCCGGCGTCCCGCGCGCGGGACCTGGACCGCGCCCGGGACCGGGGGAGGGGCGTACCGAACGCGGGGTGAGGGGGAGGAAGCGCGGGGCCCCGGACGGAGGCGGTGGGCCGGGAGTGGAGGCAATAGGGTGGAGCACGCCTGAAGCCCTCCCACCACCCCCGTACCGGGGCGGGAGAGCGCCCCGATCGCTCCGCCGCGCAAGAGGCGGTGCCGCGCCGAGGAGTCAACTGCCGTGCCGGACCCGATGCGCCCCCGCGCCTCTCTCCGTACCGCCGTGGTCTGGGAGGTCCTCCAAGACGCCCTCGACCGCCGGGTCAAGGCCGCGGGACGTGAGGCGCTGGACGTCCTCGACACCGGAGGCGGCAGCGGCAACTTCGCGGTGCCCGTCGCCCGCCTCGGCCACCGCGTCACCGTCGTCGACCCCAGCCCCAACGCCCTCTTCGCGCTGGAACGCCGCGCCGCCGAGGCCGGGGTCGCCGACCGCGTCCGCGGCGTCCAGGGCGACGCCCACGGTCTCTTCGACGTCGTCGGGCGCGGCGGCCACGACGTCGTCCTCTGCCACGGCGTCCTGGAGTACGTCGACGACCCCGCCGAGGCCGCCCGCAACGCCGTCGCCGCGCTGCGCCCCGGCGGTGTCCTCAGCCTCCTCGCCGCCGGACTCGGCGGCGCCGTCCTCGCCCGCGCCCTCGCCGGGCACTTCACCGAGGCCCGCCAGGCGCTCACCGACCCGGACGGCCGCTGGGGCGAGGGCGACCCCGTCCCGCACCGCTTCACCGCCGAACAGCTCACCGCGCTGGCCGAGGACGCGGGCCTCACCGTCGGCGCCGTCCACGGCGTGCGCGTCTTCGCCGACCTCGTGCCGGGCGTCCTCGTCGACACCGAACCCGGCGCCCTCGAAGCACTGCTCAAGCTGGAGGCCGCGGCGGCCGAACTGTCCGCCTTCCACTCCGTCGCCACCCAGCTCCATGTGCTCGGTGAGGCCCGAGGGGCCGACGAGGCCTGAGCACCCTCGTGGGGCGTGGCGCTGATCAGGTACTTGCTCGCACATGGAGTACGCCACAGGCCCTCCGTTCGGGCGCTGTGCGCCGTATGATCGAGGGAGACCGCCCGGCATGACGGGTCGGCCGCCGGGGAATGGAACCCCCAGCGGCCGGGACTTCCATGGCGGGCTCCGGTTGGCCAATTGGCGTAGAGGGGCGGGTTTCACGGGGGCGATTCCCTGCCTATCCTGAAGGGACCCCCCGGGTCGCCCCGGCGACTGCACGATGAGGAGGACTCCGTGCCGCTCTCGGAGCACGAGCAGCGCATGCTCGAGCAGATGGAGCGAGCGCTGTACGCCGAAGATCCCAAGTTCGCGTCGGCGCTTGAGGGAAGCGGGCTGCGTACGTACACCCGGCGCCGGGTCTACCAGGCAGTCGCGGGCTTCCTCGTGGGTATCGCGCTCCTCATGGCCGGTATGGTCGCCCAGCAGGTCTGGCTCAGCGTGGTGGGCTTCCTCGTCATGCTGGGCTGCGCGGTGCTCGCCGTGACCGGCTGGCGCAAGGCCCCCAAGCCGGGCGAACAGCCCGCCGCGGGAGCCCAGCCCGCACGCGGCCAGGGACGTCCGGCGAAGCGCTCCATGATGGACCGGATCGAACAGCGCTGGCAGCGCCGCCGCGACGAACAGGGCGACCAGGGCGGTCGCTGAGCCCGCCCCGAACCGCTCCCGGAGTTCTCCGCTGCCGCGCCGCCCCTGAGCCTGGCACGCCCCGCGCCACTCCCCGGCGCGCTCCGACTCTTCGTACGTGAGGGGTGACCACCCGCCCGGTGGTCACCCCTCACGCATGCCCGCCCCGCCCCCCTACCCGAGACAGACCACGGCCCCCGCCCAGGGAATCCCTCCCCGGACAGGGGCCGCGTCGTGTATCGCCTACGCCCTGTGCGGTCAGCCGGTGAGGCAGTCAGCTGGTGAGGCGGCTGGTCGGGCCGGGCGGCCGGAGAGGCAGCCGGTGGGCCGACCCACCCGGTCAGCCCACCGGGTGGGTCCGGTCTCAGCCGCCCGCCTGTCCGCCGAACGGCCGCCGTGCCAGGAGCGCCGACAACCGGGCCGACCAGCCCGCCTTCACCGCCGTCCAGCGGTCGCTGAGGTCCCACACCGCACGGATGGCGGAACGGGGCGCCACCACCGCGCGCAGCCGGGTCCGCCCGCTGACCCGCGCCCGCAGCGCCGCCCGCACCTGGCGCACATCGTCCGCGAGACCGGCCTCGGCGCGCGGCCGGGGAGCGAACAGCACCTGCTCGACCGCGCCCGCCACCCGGTGCACCGACCGCGCCACCGGCTCCTCCAGCTCACCCAGCCGGACGATCCGGTCCGCCGCCCTGCGGGGTGTGAGGGCCTCGTCGGGCGCGATGCCGTAGTCCCAGGCCGTGTCGGTCAGCTCCCGCCACACCGCCAGGACATGCGCGACGGCGGCCTCGGAGACCACCTCCGCCGGAACGTCCAGCAGCACCCCGGGGCCGGAGGCCTCGGCGCCACCGGCACCGCCCGCCTCGTCCGCACCCGAGCCAGCGCCCGGCCCGCCGGGACCGCCCGGACCGCCTGCCCCGGCGGGCCCGGTGTGCTGCGCGGAGGCCAGCCGCACCGAGCGCCGTCTCAGCCGCCACAGCATCGGCAGCAACGGCAGGACCAGAAGCCCGACGCCCAGCGCCGTCCATCCGGCGATCCGGTACCAGGGCGGGCCGCCCCCGCCCTGCTGCGCCGCGTCCAGCGGCAGCGCGCTGGAGCACCCGCCGAGCCGCTTCTCCTCCGCCGAGCAGCTCGCGCTCGTCGAAGGCGCCGCCGAGGGAGCCGTGTCCGCCGACTCCGAGGCTTCGGGCGCCGTCGGCACCTGGGTCTCCGAGGACTCCGGCAGCGTGTACGCCGGGGTCGTGCCACGGGTCGGGGTCGGCTCGAAGCGGGTCCAGCCCACGCCCTCGAAATACAGCTCCGGCCAGGCGTGCGCGTCCTTCAGACTGACCGCCACCGAACCGTCCGCCTGCGGGGAACCGGGCGCGAAGCCCACCGCCACCCGCGCCGGGATGCCCAGGGTGCGGGCCATCGCCGCCATCGCGAACGAGTAGTGGACGCAGAAGCCCCGCTTGTCCCGCAGGAACCGGGCGATCGCGTCCTGGCCGGTGCCGACCTCGACCTCGGTGTCGTACTGGAAGCCGCCCGTCACCGCGAACCAGTCCTGGAGGGCCACCGCGCGCTCGTAGTCGTTCGACGCGCCGTCGGTGATCTCGCGGGCCGTGTCGGCCACCACCGACGGCATCGAGTCGGGCAGCTGGGTGTACTCGCCGCGCAGCGCGCTCGGCGGCCTGGGCGCCGAGGCCAGCTGCTCCCGCGTCGGCCGCAGTTCCAGGCTGCTGACCTCGTAGGTCTTGCCGCGGGTGGTCTGGCGGTGGTCGCCGACCAGGGTCATCCCGACCGGCTCGTACCGCCACCGGCCGCTGATGCGGACGTCGCTCGGCGGATAGGGCATCGGCAGCCAGTCCTGCGCGTACCACCCGGCGGCCGAGACCCGGGTGGTGATCTTCGTCCGCTTGATCTCCGGGCCGAGTCCGGGCGGCGTGGGCAACTCGTCCGGGACGGCGGTGATGTCCCGCTTGGACGGCTTCCACGTGGTGCCGTCGAAGTCGTCCAGGGAGACGATCCGCAGATACAGGTCCGAGACGTCGGCCGCGTTGGTGCGCAGGGTGAGGACCGTGCGGTCCTCGTCCACGTTCAGACTGTCGCGCAGCGAGACCAGCGGGTTGACCGCCGAGATGGTGCCCCCGCCGCCGGTGCCCGTGCCCGCCCCGGTACCCGTGCCGCCCAGCAGGCCGCCGTCCATCGCGGGCAGCGGAAGCAGCGGCACCGCCAGTGCGACCCCCAGCGCGGCCACCCCGATCCGGCGCCCCGTGCGGACCGGCGCCACCGGCCCCGACAGGTCACCCGGATGGCGCGGAGCCCCGCCGAAGACCCGCCCCCACTGCGCGAGCCGCTCCCGGCTCTCCGCGAGCAGCAGCATCAGATAGCCGCCCCCGGCCACCAGGAACCACAGCCAGTCCGTCCCGCCGTCGGACAGTCCCGCGGCCACCGAGTACAGGGCGAGCAGCGGCAGGCCCGCCGGGGCGGCGTTGCGGTAGGTCACCGCGAGGGTGTCCACCGCGAGCCCGATCACCAGCACGCCGCCGATCATCATCAGCCGGATGCCGTCGGAGAGCGGGGCGGGTATCGCGTACCGGCCGACGTCGTCGACGCCGGTCTGGAGCAGGTCGGAGAGATACACGAAGGTCTGCGGGCCGGGGAGCACCCCGGCGAAGGCCTGCTCCCGGGCGAAGACCAGGGTGAGCAGCAGCAGGGTCGTCACGGCCTGCGCCAGCACGGTCAGCGGCCGGGCCAGCGGCACCCGACGGGTCGCCGCGCCCACCCCCGACTGCACCGCCAGCAGGAACGCCGCCTGCAGAATCCACGAGGTCTGCTCGACCAGCGGCAGCAGGGCCGAGGCGGCCATCAGCGTGGCCGCCGCGGAGCACAGCGTCAGTCGGGCCCGCCCGCTCATGATCCCGCCCCCGTTCCCCTCGTCCCGCCCGGCGTCACGACGCCCGAGCGCTCCCGGTCCGCCTGCCGCCACATCTCGGCCGTGGAGGCGCCCCGTGGCACGCTCACGGCCGTCCAGCCCGCTTCGCGCAGCAGCCGAAGCCGCTCCTCCTGCCCCTTCATCGGACGAGACCCCCCGATCGGTTCACGCTGCGGTTCACGGCCCCAGCCGTCGCCGTCCAGCAGGAACGCGACCGCGCCCCCGCTGCGCTGCCGCATCCGGGCCGCCACCGCCGCGTCCGCCTCATCGAGGTCGCCGAGGAAGGCCACCAGCAGCCCCTCGGTGCCGCCGCGCAGCGCGTCGTACGCCGGGGAGAGCCCGGTGCCGTCGGAGTGGTCGACCACCGCGAGGGTGTCCATCATCAGGCCCGCCGCGTCGGCCGAGCCCTGGCCCGCCCCGCTGAACCCGTCGGAGCCCTCGCCGGGCACCGAGGTGCCGGTGTCGGTCAGCAGCCGGACGGAGAAGCCCCGCTCCAGCATGTGCACCAGGACGGACGCGGCGCCCGACACCGCCCACTCGAACGACGAGTCCGGCCCGGCCCCCGCATAGGCCAGGCCGCGGGTGTCCAGCAGCACCGTGCAGCGCGAGCGCTGCGGCTGCTCCTCGCGGCGCACCATCAGCTCGCCGTAGCGGGCCGTGGAGCGCCAGTGGACGCGGCGCAGGTCGTCACCGTAGCGGTAGCCGCGCGGGATCGCGTCGTCCTCGCCCGCCAGGGCCAGCGAGCGCTGCCGTCCCTCGCCGTACCCCTGCGCCTCGCCGCCGAGGCGGACCGGCGGCAGCGGCTCCACGCGGGGCACCACCGTCAGCGTGTCGTGCGTCGAGAAGGAGCGGGTCAGCTCGCACATGCCGAACGGGTCGTTCAGCCGGAGCTGGAGCGGGCCCAGCGGATAGCGGCCGCGCAGGTCGGAACGGACCCGGTAGGACACCTCGCGGCGCCCGCCCGCCTCGACCCGGTCCAGCACGAAGCGGGGGCGCGGGCCGAGGACGTAGGGCACCCGGTCCTGGAGCATCAGCAGGCCGGTGGGGAACCGGGAGACGTTGTCCATCCGCAGGTGGACGCGGGCCTCGCTGCCCGCGGGCACGCGTGCGGGGGAGAGCCGACGGCTGCCCGCGACGCGGTAGCGGGTGCGGTAGACGACGGCCGCGCAGACCAGCGGCAGCACGGCCAGCAGCAGTCCGACCCGCAGCAGGTCGGGCTGCCCGAGGACGTAGGCGCAGATCGCGGCGGCTATCCCGGCCGCCAGGAAGGACCGGCCGCGGGTGGTGAGACCGGCGAGCGCGGTGCGCGCCCCGCCGTGCTCGGCGCGGGCGCCCCGGCCCTCCGGGTCGTCGTGCTCGGCCTCCGGCGGACCGGCGGCGGCGCCGGCCATCACAGCCTCCGCGGCTGCTGCCGGCCGTAGCCCGGCTCGTCCTGGCCCACGCCGAAGCCCCGCTGCTGCTGGGCTCCCGCGGGCACCGGGACGCGCTGGATGATCTCCTCGACGACCTGCTCGGAGGTGCGGCGGTTGAGCTGGGCCTGCGCGGTGGGCAGCAGGCGGTGCGCCAGGACGGCCACCGCGAGGTTCTGCACGTCGTCCGGGAGCGCGTAGTCCCGGCCGCCGAGGGCAGCGGACGCCTTCGCCGCGCGCAGCAGGTGCAGCGTCGCGCGCGGCGAGGCGCCGAGTCTGAGGTCCGGGTGGGTGCGGGTGGCGGCGACCAGGTCGACCGCGTACCGCCGGACGGCCTCGGCGACGTGGACCGTGCGGACCGCCTCGACCAGCTTCACGATCTCGTGCGCGTGCGCCACGGGCTGGAGGTCGTCCAGGGGGTTCACCCCGCCGTGCACGTCCAGCATCTGCAGCTCGGCCTCGGCGCTCGGATAGCCGATGGAGACGCGGGCCATGAACCGGTCGCGCTGGGCCTCGGGCAGCGGATAGGTGCCCTCCATCTCCACCGGGTTCTGCGTGGCCACCACCATGAAGGGGCTGGGCAGCTCGTAGGTGTGCCCGTCGATGGTGACCTGGCGCTCCTCCATGGACTCCAGCAGCGCGGACTGGGCCTTCGGGGAGGCGCGGTTGATCTCGTCGCCGATCACGATCTGCGCGAAGATCGCCCCCGGCTTGAACTCGAAGTCGCGGCGCTGCTGGTCCCAGATGGACACCCCGGTGATGTCCGAGGGCAGCAGGTCCGGTGTGAACTGGATGCGTCGCACCGAGCAGTCGATGGACCGTGCCAGCGCCTTGGCCAGCATCGTCTTGCCCACGCCGGGGACATCCTCGATCAGCAGATGTCCCTCGGCGAGGAGCACGGTCAGCGAAAGCCGTACGACCTCGGGCTTGCCCTCGATCACTCCCTCCACCGAACTGCGGACACGCTCCACAGTGGCGGTCAGATCAGTGAGGCTCGCTCGTTCGTCATAGGTCGTCACCCGGCCCTCCTCGGCCCGTTCTTTCCGGGCCGACGCTCTCTGACGCGGACCGGCCCACCCCGAAACACGGACACCACGCGCGAAACGCTCAACGTGACGTCACACCCGCATTCTTGCCGCCGTTACCGTTTCGTGTCACTCGCCTGTGGACAACTGACAGCGATATGTCAGGTACCAGGACCCTTCTACCGGGTGTTCGACCAATTATCCGCCCGGTCGCGCGACAGCGGCCCGGCCCGGGACCCCAGGGCCCCGGACCGACGCCCACCGTCCTACTGCTCCGTCTGCCCCGCGGGGTCGATCTCGCGCAGCAGTCCGGTCCGTACGTCGAAGACGAAGCCGCGCACGTCGTCGGTGTGGAGCAGGAACGGCGAGGTCCGCACCCGCTGCATCGACTGCCGGACGTCCTGGTCGACGTCCCGGAAGGCCTCCACCGCCCAGTTGGGGCGCTGGCCGACCTCCATCTCCAGGTCGTGCCGGAACTCCTCGGTGAGGGTCTCCAGACCGCAGCCGGTGTGGTGGATCAGGACCACGCTGCGGGTGCCGAGGGCCCGCTGGCTGATGGTGAGGGAGCGGATCACGTCGTCGGTGACCACGCCGCCCGCGTTGCGGACGGTGTGGCAGTCGCCCAGCTCCAGGCCGAGGGCGTCGTGCAGGTCGAGGCGGGCGTCCATGCAGGCCACCACCGCCACCTTGAGCACGGGGCGGGCGTCCATGCCGGGATCGGTGAACGCGGCGGCATACCGCTCGTTCGCCTGGACCAGGCGGTCGGTGACGGAGCCGGCCTGAGCGGTGGCTGCCCCGGGGCCGGTGGGTACCGATGCGGAAGTCGTCATACCCATGACCGTACTGGTCACCCGCTGTCCGGTCGCGTCGGAGAAATGAGGAAAAAGAGTCATCCCGCCCTGGTGTGAGGTAATCCACACGGGTGGCGGGAGGACGGCCACCGGGGTGATTTTCCCGATCCGCCGCTTCGCGCGCGGCGCCCGCCGCCACGCGCGGGCCGGTTGATTGACCGCGAGACAGGGTGGACTAAAGTGACGCGAAGCGGGAGGCGACGATCTCCCTGCTGGACTGAATTCCCCGTGAGACCACGGCGATCCCGCCGGAGATCTCCCCGCGCGCGCGGCGCGTACGTACGGCTCGGCCCCCTCCCGCTCCCGGTCGGCTGACGCCTCCGGCGCCGGCGGACCTCCCCTTCTCCGAGCGGGCGGGGACCCGGCGGTGCGTACCGCCCGCCGGATCTGAGAGGGCCCCTTGAGCCAGAGTCGACACGTCCCGGTGATGCTCCAGCGGTGCCTGGACCTGTTGGCCCCCGCCCTCCAGGAGCCCGGCGCGGTCGTCGTCGACTGCACCCTGGGCCTCGGCGGCCACAGCGAGGCCCTGCTCACCCGGTTCCCCGGGGCCCGGCTCGTCGCCCTCGACCGCGACAAGGAAGCCCTGCGGCTCTCCGGCGAGCGCCTCGCCCCCTTCGGCGAGCGCGCCACCCTCGTCCACGCCGTCTACGACGAACTCCCCGCCGTCCTCGACCGGCTCGGGCTGCCACGCGTCCAGGGCGTCCTGTTCGACCTCGGGGTCTCCTCCATGCAGCTCGACGAGGCCGACCGGGGCTTCGCCTACGCGCAGGACGCTCCCCTGGACATGCGGATGGACCAGACGACCGGCATCAGCGCCGCCGAGGTCCTCAACACGTATCCGCCGGGCGAGCTGGTGCGCGTGCTGCGCGCCTACGGGGAGGAGAAGCAGGCCAAGCGGATCGTGTCCGCCGTCGTCCGGGAGCGCGACAAGGAGCCGTTCACCAACAGCGCCCGGCTGGTCGCGCTGATCCGGGACGCGCTCCCGCAGGCCGCCAAGCGCACCGGCGGCAACCCGGCCAAGCGCACGTTCCAGGCGCTGCGCATCGAGGTCAACGGTGAACTGGCCGTCCTGGAGCGGGCGATCCCCGCCGCCGTCGCCTCGATCGGGGTCGGCGGGCGGATCGCCGTGCTGTCGTACCACTCGCTGGAGGACCGCCTGGTCAAGCAGGTGTTCGCGGCCGGTGCCGCCACCACGGCGCCGCCCGGACTGCCCGTCGTGCCCGAGCGCTACCAGCCGCGCCTCAAGCTGCTCACCCGAGGTGCCGAACTTCCCACCGAGGAAGAGGTCGCCGAGAACCGGCGGGCCGCCCCCGCGCGGCTGCGCGGGGCCGAGCGCATCAGGGAGGCCATCGAGTGAGCGGAGCGAGGCGGGCACGGCCGGGGACCCCCCGGCGGCCCGGCGGGAGCGGGACCGCGATGCGGGAGAGCCTGGGGAAGCGGCGCAGCCAGGGGAGCCGGACGGCCCAGGGGAGCCAGGGGGGAACGCGTGCCTAGGACACCACAGCTCAAAGGGCGCGCGGCCCGGCTCGCGCGGCTCTTCCCCGTACGGTCGCGCCAGGCGGCCCGTACCCCGTTCGTCCTGCTGGTCGTGGTTCTTCTCGGTGGCGGGCTCATCGGTCTGCTGGTGCTGAACTCGGCGCTCAGCGAGGGCTCGTTCAAGATGGACGACCTCCAGCGCGACACCAAGAACCTCACCGACGAGGAGCAGGCGCTCCAGCGGGACATCGACTCCTACTCGGCCCCCGACGCCCTCCAGCGCCGGGCCCGTGAACTCGGCATGGTCCCCGGCGGCGACCCGGCCTTCCTCGGCCCCGACGGCACGGTGAAGGGCGTCCCCTCGGCCGCCCCGCAGCCGCCCGCGGCGGTCCGGCCGCCCGAGGCACTCGCCTCCCCGTCGGCGCCCGCCCCCTCGGCGTCCCCCTCCGCCGCCGTCCCGGGCACCGCGCCGTCCGCCTCCCCGTCCGCCGTGCCCACCCCCGCCGCCCCGGCACCGGGCACGGCACCCACCCCGGCCGCCGCCCCCGGCGCCGCCGTCGCGCCGGGCGCCGCCACCGCCGTGGCCCCGCAGGCGGCGCCCGTGCCCGCGGCGCCGCCCGCCGCCCCGGCGGGCACCACAGGCTCCTCAGATTCGACAGGCTCGTCCACGATCACGACCCCCGGCAGGTGACGGAAGTGTCCGACAGGCAACCGCCGCGTCGCCGCGTGCCCGGCCCCGCCCGGCCCGCCCGCCCCGCCGACGCGCGCCGCAGGCCCGGCCCCGGCGCCCGGCCCGCCCGCCGCCCGGCCTCGCCGCGCCCCGCCGCGCCGCGCGTCATCCGGCTGGGCAGCCCCCGCCCCCGGCTGCGCCTGGTCGGCCTCGCGCTGACCGTGGTGATGGCCGCCTTCGTCGTCCGGCTGCTCCAGGTGCAGGCCGTCGACGCCGGTACGTACGCGGCGCAGGCCGAGCAGAACCGCTACGTCGGGCAGGTGCTCGCCGCCACCCGCGGCGAGATCACCGACCGCTCCGGGGTGGCCCTCGCCGCCAGCGAGGACGCCTACGACATCACCGCCGACCCGACGATGTTCAACCGCGAGCAGCTGAAGATCGGCGACGGGCCCGAGCAGGCCGCCGCGCTGCTCGCCCCGATCCTCGGCCAGGACCAGGCCGCCCTGGTGAAGAAGCTGCGCCCCGCCGACCCCGCGACCCGCTACGCCAAGCTCGCCGGACGGCAGACCCCGCAGGTCTGGAAGCAGATCAAGGACCTCAAGTCGGCCCTCTCCGCGAAGTCCGGGACCGACCCCGCCACCGTCAACGTGCTGGCCGGTGTCTTCTCCGTCCCCAGCAGCAAGCGCGTGTACCCCAACGGCGAACTCGCCGCCGGGATACTGGGCTGGGTCAACGCCGAGGGCAAGGGCGGCGGCGGGGTCGAGCAGCAACTGAACACGGTCCTCGCGGGCAAGGACGGCAAGATCCGCTACGCCCAGTCCGGCGGCCGCCAGGTGCCCACCGCGGGCTCCACCGAGACCCCCGCGGTGCCCGGCTCCACCGTCGAGCTGACGATCGACCGGGACATCCAGTGGGCGGCCCAGAACGCCATCACCGAGCAGGTCAGGAAGTCCAAGGCCGACCGCGGCTACGTCATCGTCCAGGACACCCGCACCGGCGAGATCCTCGCCATGGCCAACTCGCCCGGCTTCGACCCCAACGACCTCACGAAGGCGAACCCCGCCGCGCTCGGCAACGCCGCGCTCCAGGACGCCTACGAGCCCGGCTCCACCGCCAAGGTCATGTCCATGGCCGCCGTGCTGGAGGAGAACGCCGCCACCCCGCTCACGCACGTCACCGTGCCCAACCGGCTGCACCGCGGGGACCGGCTCTTCCAGGACGACATCGACCACGCCACCTGGTACCTCACCCTCAACGGCGTGCTCGCCAAGTCCAGCAACATCGGCACCATCCTCGCCACCGGCGAACTGGGCAAGACGCAGGACCGGGCCAACCAGGTCCTCCACTCCTACCTGCGCAAGTTCGGCATCGGCGGCTACACCGGCGTCGACTTCCCCGGCGAGACGAAGGGCATCCTCGCGGCGCCCGGCGACTGGTCGACCTCGCAGCAGTACACGATCCCTTTCGGCCAGGGCGTCTCCATCAACGCGCTCCAGGCCGCGTCCGTCTACTCCACCGTCGCCAACGGCGGCGTCCGCGTCGAGCCCAGCCTGGTGCGCGGCACCAAGGGCCCCGACGGGCGCTTCACCCCGGCCGAGGCACCGGAGAAGACCCGCGTGGTCAGCGCGAAGACGGCGAAGACCCTCGCCCGGATGCTGGAGTCGGTGGTGGACGACGAGGAGGGCACCGGTACGAAGGCCCGCATCCCCGGCTACCGGGTCGCGGGCAAGACCGGCACCGCCAACCGCGTCGATCCGGCCACCGGCCGCTACAAGGGCTACACGTCGTCCTTCGCCGGGTTCGCCCCCGCCGACCAGCCGCGCGTCACCGTCTACTGCGCCATCCAGAACGCCACCTCCGGCAGCTACTTCGGCGGCCAGATCTGCGGGCCCATCTTCAAGCAGGTCATGGAGTTCTCGCTGAAGACGCTCCAGATCCCGCCGACCGGTGCCAAGCCCGCGAACTACCCGGTCTCCTTCGTCCCCTGATCCTCCGTCAGCCCGTGTTCAGCGCCGAACCAGCCAGGAATCCAGCCCGTGACCATGATCACTCCCGAACCCGGGAACCAGGCCCCGCCCCCCGCCGGGCCCCCGGCCTCGCTTCGCCCGCAGGCCGCCACGCCCGGTACGCTCACCGCCGTGCCACACGCTGATCAGTCCCAAACCACCCAGAAGGGCGCTTCCGTGACCTACCCGGGACCGCCCCGACCGACGCGGGTCACCGCCCTCCCGCTCACGGAGCTGGCCGATCAGCTGGGCGCCGAACGGCCCGAGGGCGCCGCCGGGATCACGGGCATCACCCACGACTCGCGCGCCGTCCGCCCCGGCGACCTCTACGCCGCCCTGCCCGGCGCCCGCGCCCACGGCGCCGACTTCGTCGCCCAGGCCGCCGGCCTCGGCGCGGCGGCCGTCCTCACCGATCCCACCGGCGCCGACCGGGCCGCCGCGACCGGCCTGCCGGTCCTGGTCGTCGACGACCCGCGCGGCCTGATGGGCGAGCTGGCCGCCACCGTCTACGGACGGCCCGGCCGCGACCTGCTCCAGATCGGCATCACCGGCACCTCCGGCAAGACCACCACGGCCTATCTGGTCGAGGGCGGCCTCAGGCCCGTCCGCTCCACCGGCCTCATCGGCACCGTCGAGATGCGCATCGGCGACGAGCGCATCAAGTCCGAGCGGACCACCCCCGAGGCCACCGACCTCCAGGCCCTCTTCGCCGTCATGCGCGAGCGCGGCGTCGAGGCGGTCGCCATGGAGGTCTCCAGCCACGCCCTCGTGCTCGGCCGGGTCGACGGCTGCGTCTTCGACGTCGCCGTCTTCACCAACCTCAGCCCGGAGCACATGGAGTTCCACTCCGACATGGAGGACTACTTCCAGGCCAAGGCGCAGCTGTTCACCCCGCGCCGCAGCCGCCTGGGCGTGGTCAACCTCGACGACGCGTACGGTCGCCGCCTCGCCGGGGAGGCCACCGTCCCGGTCGTCACCTTCTCCGCCGAGGGCCACCCCGACGCCGACTGGCGGGCCGTGGACGTCCAGGTCGGGCCGATGGACTCCGTCTTCACCGCCGTAGGACCGCGGGGGGAGCGGATCTCGGCCAGGTCGCCGATCGCCGGGCCCTTCAACGTGGCCAACACCCTCGCCGCCGTCGTCGCCCTCGCCGCGGCCGGGATCGACCCGCAGACCGCCGCCGACGGCATCGGCGCCGTACCGGGCGTGCCGGGGCGGCTGGAGCGGGTGGACGCCGGACAGGACTACCTCGCGGTCGTCGACTACGCCCACAAGACGGACGCCGTCGAGTCGGTGCTGAAGGCGCTGCGCAAGGTCACCAAGGGCCGGCTGCACATCGTGCTCGGCTGCGGCGGCGACCGCGACACCACCAAGCGCGCCCCGATGGGCGCCGCCGCCGCCCGGCTCGCCGACACCGCCGTCCTCACCTCCGACAACCCCCGCTCCGAGGACCCCCTCGCGATCCTCGCCACCATGCTCCAGGGCGCCGCGTCCGTGCCCGCCCACGAGCGCGGCGAGGTACAGCTCTTCGAGGACCGGGCCGCCGCGATCGCCGCCGCCGTGGCCCGCGCCCGGCCCGGCGACACCGTGCTCGTCGCGGGCAAGGGCCACGAGCAGGGCCAGGACATCGCCGGGGTCGTCCGTCCCTTCGACGACCGCCAGGTGCTCCGCGAAGCTATCCAGCAGACCCAGGGATGAACTTGTGATCGCCCTCTCCCTCGCCGAGATCGCAGCAGTCGTCGGCGGGCAGACGCACGACATACCGGATCCGTCCGTCGAGGTCACCGGACCCGTCGTCCGGGACTCCCGCGAGGCGGGCCCCGGCAGCCTCTTCGTCGCCTTCGTCGGCGAGCGCGTCGACGGCCACGACTACGCGCGCGCGGTGGTCGAGGCCGGAGCGGCGGCCGTCCTGGCCTCCCGCCCGGTCGGCGTCCCCGCGATCGTCGTGGACGACGTGCAGAGCGCCCTCGGCGCCCTCGCCCGGCACGTCGTGGAACGCCTCGGCGCGACGCTCGTCGCCCTCACCGGCTCGGCCGGCAAGACCAGCACCAAGGACCTGATCGCCCAGGTCCTGCGGCGCAAGGCCCCCACCGTCTTCACGCCGGGCTCCCTCAACAACGAGATCGGGCTGCCCCTCACCGCGCTCACCGCCACCGAGGAGACCCGCTTCCTCGTCCTGGAGATGGGCGCCCGCGGCATCGGCCACATCCGCTACCTCACCGGCCTCACCCCGCCCCGGATCGGCCTGGTGCTCAACGTCGGCAGCGCCCACATCGGCGAGTTCGGCGGCCGCGAGCAGATCGCCCGGGCCAAGGGCGAACTCGTCGAGGCGCTCCCCGAGGACGGCACGGCCGTGCTGAACGCGGACGACCCGCTCGTACGGGCCATGGCCTCCCGGACGAAGGCGAAGGTGCTCCTTTTCGGAGAGTCCGACGAAGCGGACGTTCGCGCCGAGAACGTGCGACTCACGGACAGCGGACAGCCTTCCTTCAGGCTTCACACACCCTCCGGGTGCAGCGATGTGACCATGCGCCTGTACGGTGAGCACCACGTGTCGAACGCGCTCGCCGCGGCCGCCGTCGCCCATGAGCTGGGCATGTCCGCGGAAGAGATCGCCACCGCACTCTCCGAGGCGGGCTCCCTCTCCCGTTGGCGGATGGAGGTCACCGAGCGCCCCGACGGCGTGACGATCGTCAACGACGCCTACAACGCGAACCCCGAGTCCATGCGAGCGGCCCTGCGCGCGCTCGTGGCCATGGGCAAGGGGCGGCGGACCTGGGCGGTGCTCGGCAAGATGGCCGAGCTGGGGGACGAGGCGCTCGCCGAGCACGACGCGGTCGGACGGCTCGCCGTCCGGCTCAACGTCAGCAAGCTCGTCGCGGTCGGGGGCAGGGAAGCCTCCTGGCTGCAACTGGGCGCATATAACGAGGGTTCGTGGGGTGAGGAGTCGGTGCACGTGTCCGACGCACAGGCGGCGGTCGACCTGTTGCGCAGCGAGTTGCGCCCGGGGGACGTCGTACTCGTGAAGGCGTCCCGTTCGGTCGGTCTGGAGGGGGTCGCGCAGGCGCTCCTGGAGACCGGTGCCGAGGGTGAGGTGGCCGCCCGATGATGAATCAGATCCTGTTCGCGGGTGTCATCGGACTCTTCCTGACACTGGTCGGCACCCCGCTGCTGATCAAGCTGCTGGCCCGCAAGGGCTACGGCCAGTACATCCGGGACGACGGCCCGCGCGAGCACGCCAGCAAGCGCGGTACGCCGACCATGGGCGGTATCGCCTTCATACTGGCGACCGTCGCGGCCTACTTCCTGTCGAAGGTCATCACCGGCAAGCCCCCGACGTACTCGGGCCTGCTGGTGCTCGGTCTGATGGTCGGGATGGGCATCGTCGGATTCCTCGACGACTACATCAAGATCGTCAAGCGGCGTTCGCTGGGCCTGCGCGCCAAGGCGAAGATGGCCGGCCAGCTGATCGTCGGCATCGGCTTCGCCGTGCTGTCCCTCCAGTTCGCCGACTCCCGCAACAACACCCCGGCCTCCACGAAGCTGTCGTTCATCACCGACTTCGGCTGGACGATCGGCCCGGTGCTGTTCGTGGTCTGGGCGCTGTTCATGATCCTCGCCATGTCCAACGGCGTGAACCTCACGGACGGCCTCGACGGCCTCGCCACCGGCGCCTCCGTGCTGGTCTTCGGCGCCTACACCTTCATCGGCGTCTGGCAGTTCCAGGAGTCCTGCGCCAACGGCGAGACCCTGACCAACCCCAACGCCTGTTACGAGGTACGTGATCCGCTCGACCTCGCGGTGGTCTCCGCCGCGCTGATGGGCGCCTGCCTCGGCTTCCTGTGGTGGAACACCTCACCGGCCAAGATCTTCATGGGCGACACCGGTTCGCTGGCCCTCGGCGGCGTCCTCGCGGGTCTCGCGATCTGCTCCCGCACCGAACTGCTGATCGCCATCCTCGGCGGCCTGTTCGTCCTCATCACCATGTCGGTGGTCATCCAGGTCGGTTCGTTCCGGCTGACCGGCAAGCGCGTCTTCCGGATGGCCCCGCTCCAGCACCACTTCGAACTCAAGGGCTGGTCCGAGGTCCTGGTCGTGGTCCGCTTCTGGATCATCCAGGGCATCTGCGTCATCGTCGGACTGGGCCTCTTCTACGCGGGATGGGCAGCCGAGAAGTGACCGACTGGCAGGGCAGGCACGTCACCGTCGCCGGACTCGGCGTCTCCGGTGTCCCGGCGGCCAGGGTGCTGCACGGGCTCGGCGCGAGGGTCACCGTCGTCAACGACGGCGACGACCCCCGCGCGCGGGAACAGGCCGCCGCGCTGGAGGCGCTCGGCGTCACCGTGCGCCTCGGTGACGGCGACACCCTGCCCGACGGGACCGACCTCGTCGTCACCGCGCCCGGCTGGCGGCCGGACAAGCCGCTCTTCGCGGCGGCCGACGCGGCGGGCGTCCCGGTCTGGGGCGATGTCGAACTCGCCTGGCGGCTGCGGGGACCCGACGCGGCCCCCTGGCTCGCCGTCACCGGCACCAACGGCAAGACCACCACCACCCGGATGCTCGCCTCGATCCTGGAGGCCGCCGGACTGCGCACCGCGGCCGTCGGCAACATCGGCGTCTCCCTCCTGGACGCCGTCCTCGCCGACGAGCCGTACGACGTCCTCGCCGTCGAACTCTCCAGCTACCAGCTGCACTGGGCGCCCTCGCTGCGCGCCCACTCCGCCGCCGTCCTCAACCTCGCCCCCGACCACCTCGACTGGCACGGCTCCATGGACGCCTACGCCCGCGACAAGGGCCGCGTCTACGAGGGCAATCGGATCGCCTGCGTCTACAACGTGGCCGACCCCGCCACCGAGGACCTGGTCCGCGAGGCCGACGTCGAGGAGGGCTGCCGGGCGATCGGCTTCACCCTCGGCACCCCGGGACCCTCCCAACTCGGCGTCGTGGACGGCATCCTGGTCGACCGCGCCTTCGTCGAGAACCGGCGGAACAACGCGCAGGAGCTGGCCGAGGTCTCCGACGTGAACCCGCCCGCCCCGCACAACATCGCCAACGCCCTTGCCGCGGCGGCCCTCGCGCGCGCCTACGGCGTCCCCGCGAAGGCCGTACGGGACGGGCTGCGGGCCTTCACCCCGGACGCCCACCGCATCGCCCACGTGGCCGACGTGGACGGCGTCGCGTACGTCGACGACTCCAAGGCCACCAACACCCACGCCGCGGAAGCCTCGTTGGCGGCGTACGGGTCGATCGTGTGGATCGCGGGCGGCCTCGCCAAGGGCGCCACCTTCGACGACCTGGTCGAGGCGTCCGCGAAGCGGCTGCGCGGGGTGGTGCTGATCGGCGCCGATCGGGCCCTGATCCGGGAAGCCCTGGCGCGACACGCCCCGGAAGTACCGGTCGTCGACCTCGACCGGACCGACACTGGGGCGATGCTCGCGGCTGTCCAGGAGGCCCGCGCACTCGCCGTCGAGGGCGACACCGTACTGCTCGCCCCGGCCTGCGCCTCCATGGACATGTTCGTCAACTACAACCAGCGCGGTGACGCGTTCGCACAAGCCGTTCGCGAACTCGGCGCCTGACCCGGCCGCCTGCCGGGCGGACCTTGGGAGGGACGCGTGGGACCGTACAGGTCGACGTTCAGCGGAGGCTGCGGTGCCCGCTAGCCGAACCGGCCGCCCGCCCGTCCAGCGGACCCGGCCCCCCAGGGGGCCGGTCGCCCGCCCCCCGCGCGACAACGCCGCCCTGCGGCTGCTCACCCGCGCCCGCAAGGCCTGGGACCGGCCGCTGACCGCGTACTACCTGATCCTCGGCGGCAGCGCCCTGATCACCGTGCTGGGCCTGGTGATGGTCTACTCGGCCTCCCAGATCACCGCCCTGCACCTGTCGTTGCCCGGCTCGTTCTTCTTCCGCAAGCAGTTCCTCGCCGCCGTCATCGGCGGCGTCCTGCTGCTGCTCGCCTCCCGGATTCCGGTCAAGCTGCACCGGGCGCTGGCCTATCCGATCCTGGCGGGCGCGGTCTTCCTCATGGCGCTGGTGCAGGTGCCGGGGATAGGGATGTCGGTCAACGGCAACCAGAACTGGATCTCGCTCGGCGGCTCCTTCCAGATCCAGCCCAGCGAGTTCGGCAAGCTCGCCCTCGTGCTGTGGGCGGCCGACCTGCTCGCCCGCAAGCAGGACAAGAACCTCCTCAGCCAGTGGAAGCACATGCTGGTGCCGCTGGTCCCGGTCGCGTTCCTGCTGCTCGGACTGATCATGCTCGGCGGCGACATGGGCACCGCGATCATCCTCACGGCCATCCTGTTCGGCCTGCTGTGGCTGGCCGGGGCCCCCACCCGGCTCTTCGTCGGCGTGCTCTCGATCGCCGCCGCGATCGGGGTGATCCTGATCAAGACCAGCCCTAACCGGATGTCCCGCCTCCGGTGCATCGGCGCCACCGATCCCGGCCCCCAGGACGCCTGCTGGCAGGCCGTGCACGGGATCTACGCGCTCGCCTCGGGCGGCATCTTCGGCTCCGGGCTGGGGGCGAGTGTGGAGAAATGGGGGCAACTCCCCGAAGCGCACACCGACTTCATCTTCGCCGTGACCGGGGAGGAACTGGGCCTGGCGGGGACGCTGTCCGTGCTCGCCCTCTTCGCGGCTCTAGGCTATGCGGGTATCCGCGTGGCCGGACGCACGGAGGACCCCTTCGTGAGGTATGCCGCGGGAGGCGTGACCACCTGGATCACGGCCCAGGCCGTGATCAACATCGGTGCGGTGCTCGGCCTGCTGCCGATCGCCGGGGTCCCGCTCCCGCTGTTCTCCTACGGAGGCTCCGCCCTGCTGCCGACCATGTTCGCCATCGGGTTGCTGATCGCCTTCGCGCGCGAGGACCCCGCTGCGCGGGCGGCGCTTGCGATGCGGCACCCCCGCTTTGGTAGAAAGCGGGGGGCCGGGGGCTCCTCTTCCGGGAGGGGGCCCCGGAGATGGAACACGATGCGACGGCGTGCCTCCGCGGCGCGCTCGTCCGGAGAGCGGTGAATTTCGGTGCATGTCGTACTCGCCGGCGGGGGGACCGCCGGCCACATCGAGCCCGCGCTGGCCCTCGCGGACGCCCTGCGCAGGCAGGACCCCACCGTGGGGATCACGGCCCTGGGCACCGAGCGCGGTCTGGAGACCACCCTCGTGCCCCAGCGGGGGTACGAGCTGGCGCTCATCCCCGCGGTGCCCCTGCCCCGCAAGCCCACCCCCGAGCTGATCACCGTGCCGGGCCGGCTGCGCGGCACCATCAAGGCCGCCGAGCAGATCCTGGAGCGCACCAAGGCGGACGCCGTGGTCGGCTTCGGCGGCTACGTCGCGCTGCCCGGCTACCTCGCCGCCAAGCGCCTCGGCGTGCCGATCGTGATCCACGAGGCCAACGCCCGCCCCGGCCTGGCCAACAAGATCGGCTCCCGCTACGCGGCCCGGGTCGCAGTCTCCACGCCCGACAGCAAGCTCCGCGACGCCCGCTACATCGGCATCCCGCTGCGCCGCTCCATCGCCACCCTGGACCGCGCCGCCGTCCGCCCCGAGGCCCGCGCGCTGTTCGGCCTCGACCCCAACCTGCCGACGCTGCTCGTCTCGGGCGGCTCTCAGGGCGCCCGCCGCCTCAACGAGGTGGTCCAGCAGGTCGCCCCGTGGCTCCAGCAGGCCGGTATCCAGATCCTGCACGCGGTCGGCCCGAAGAACGAACTGCCGCACGTCCAGCAGATGCCGGGAATGCCCCCGTACATCCCGGTAAGTTACGTGGACCGGATGGACCTCGCGTACGCCGCGGCCGACCTGATGCTCTGCCGCGCGGGCGCGATGACCGTCGCCGAACTCTCCGCCGTCGGGCTCCCGGCCGCCTACGTCCCGCTGCCCATCGGCAACGGCGAACAGCGGCTCAACGCCCAGCCGGTGGTCAAGGCGGGGGGCGGACTGCTGGTCGACGACGCGGAACTGACCCCCGAGTGGGTCCGGGAGACCGTCCTGCCCGTCCTCGCCGACCCGCACCGGCTGTACGAGATGTCCCGCGCCGCCGGGGAGTTCGGCCGCCGGGACGCCGACGACCTGCTCGTCGGCATGGTGTACGAGGCGATCGCCGCCAACCGTGCGCGCCGGTAGGGCCGGTGCGCACGGCTCAGTGACGCAGTAGCGAAGGGCAGGGAGCGTGGCCGGATCCGCCACCGCCGAGCGCGGTGCACGCCAGGAGGAGTCGTCCGGTCCGCCCCTCGTCCGAAGACTCGGCGGACTCGGCCCCCGCCGACTTCGTACGATCATCATCCTGTTGCTGGTCCTGATCCTCCTCGGGGCGGGCGGCGTCTGGGCGTTGTACGGCTCGCAGTGGCTGCGGCTCGAACGCGTCTCCGTCTCCGGCACCGACGTCCTCACCCCGCGGGAGGTCCGGGACGCCGCCGCCCTCCCCGTCGGCTCCCCGCTCGTCTCCGTCGACACCGACGCTGTCGAGGCCCGGTTGCGCGCGAAGCTGCGCCGCGTCGACACCGTGGACGTCAGCCGCTCCTGGCCCGACGGAATCGTCCTGAAGGTCACCGAGCGCAAGCCCGTCCTGCTGATCCGCAGCGGCACGCGGTACGTGGAAGTCGACGACGGGGGCGTCCGGTTCGCCACCGTCGACAAGGCCCCCGCCGGAGTGCCGCTGCTGCGGCTGGAGGCCACCGCCTCCCGCTCGTCCGCCGCGAGCCTGCGCCGCTTCGGCGAGGACCGGCTGGTCCGCGAGGCGGTCCGGATCGCCGGCGACCTGCCGTCCGCCGTCGCCCGCGACGCCCGCGTCGTCAAGGTCCGTTCCTACGACGACATCTCGCTGACGCTGAGCCGCGGCCGGAGCATCGCCTGGGGGAGCGCCGACGACGGCCGCGCGAAAGGCCGTACCATCCTCGCTCTGATGAAAGCGGCCCCGGACGCACGGCACTTCGACGTGAGCGTCCCCACCGCCCCTGCGTCATCGGGGAGTTGACGCACATCTGCGCAGGCCAGCACCCTGGTTGGGCAGCGACACGGCTGATCACATAGGGTGAAAAGAAAAACGGGAGGTTCGGCGTGTTCGTTGAACGGGCGCCGCTTGTCGACTTAGTGTCCTGTTCGGAAGACTCCAAGGAACGGACACACTGGTAACCCTAAACTTCAGCGTTAGGGTTCGGGTCGGCGAAACGGACCGCCCCATTCGGCATCAGTCGTCGGAGCACGGAACGCCACGCGTCCCCTGTGAACCGGCGACACGTAACTCGAGGCGAGAGGCCTTCGACGTGGCAGCACCGCAGAACTACCTCGCAGTCATCAAAGTCATCGGTGTCGGCGGCGGTGGTGTCAATGCCATCAACCGGATGATCGAGGTCGGTCTCAAGGGCGTCGAGTTCATCGCCATCAACACCGACGCGCAGGCGCTGTTGATGAGCGACGCCGACGTCAAGCTCGACGTCGGCCGCGAACTGACCCGCGGACTCGGCGCCGGAGCCAACCCGGCCGTCGGCCGCAAGGCGGCCGAGGACCACCGCGAGGAGATCGAGGAGGTCCTCAAGGGGGCCGACATGGTCTTCGTGACGGCCGGTGAAGGCGGCGGCACCGGCACCGGCGGCGCGCCCGTCGTGGCCAACATCGCCCGCACCCTGGGCGCCCTCACCATCGGCGTGGTCACCCGCCCGTTCACCTTCGAGGGACGGCGCCGGGCCAACCAGGCCGAGGACGGCATCGCCGAACTCCGCGAAGAGGTCGACACCCTCATCGTCATCCCCAACGACCGGCTGCTGTCCATCTCGGACCGCCAGGTCTCCGTCCTCGACGCGTTCAAGTCGGCGGACCAGGTCCTGCTCTCCGGCGTCCAGGGCATCACCGACCTCATCACCACGCCGGGCCTGATCAACCTCGACTTCGCCGACGTCAAGTCGGTCATGTCCGAGGCCGGTTCGGCGCTCATGGGCATCGGCTCGGCCCGCGGCGACGACCGCGCGGTGGCCGCCGCCGAGATGGCGATCTCCTCGCCGCTGCTGGAGGCGTCCATCGACGGCGCCCGGGGCGTCCTGCTCTCCATCTCCGGCGGCTCCGACCTCGGCCTCTTCGAGATCAACGAGGCCGCCCAGCTGGTCAGCGAGGCCGCGCACCCCGAGGCCAACATCATCTTCGGCGCGGTCATCGACGACGCCCTCGGCGACGAGGTCCGGGTCACCGTCATCGCGGCCGGGTTCGACGGCGGTCAGCCGCCCGCCCGCCGGGACAACGTCCTCGGCTCGTCCTCCGCCTCGTCGTCCTCCTCGATGGGGTCCGCCTCGCTCTCCTCCCGGCGCGACGAGTCCGGTCCGGTCCGGTCGGACAGCCGTCCGAGCTTCGGCTCGCTCGGCAGCGTGACCCCGAAGGAGGACCCGGAGCCCGCCCCCGAGCCGGTGGCCGACATCCCGGTCGCCCCGCCGGTGCCGCCGTCGCGGTCCTACTCGGACAGCGCGGCCGAGGAACTGGACGTGCCGGACTTCCTGAAGTGATAGGACAGCACCGACACGCGAGCGGCGCGCACTTCGCCTTCACCGACCGGTGGGGCGGGGTGAGCGCCGCTCCGTATGAGCAGCTCAATCTGGGCGGCGCGGTCGGCGACGACACCGCGGCGGTCGGCGCCAACCGGAAGGCCGCCGCCGCGTCGCTGGGGCTCGACCCCGGCCGGGTGGTCTGGATGAACCAGGTGCACGGCGCGGCCGTCGCCGTGGTCGACGGCCCCTGGGGCGACCGGCCCGTTCCGGAGGTCGACGCGCTCGTCACCCGCGAGCGGGGGCTCGCCCTCGCCGTCCTCACCGCCGACTGCACGCCGGTCCTGCTGGCCGACCCGGTCGCCGGGATCGCCGCCGCCGCCCACGCGGGCCGCCCCGGCATGGTCGCGGGGGTCGTCCCCGCCGCCGTACGGGCCATGATCGAACTCGGTGCCGAGCCCGCCCGGATCGTCGCCCGCACCGGGCCCGCCGTCTGCGGGCGGTGCTACGAGGTGCCGGAGGCGATGCGGGCCGAGGTCGCCGCCGTCGAACCGGCGGCCCACGCCGAGACGAGCTGGGGCACCCCCGCGGTCGACGTCACCGCCGGGGTGCACGCGCAGCTCGACCGGCTCGGGGTGCGCGACCGGGAGCAGTCGCCGGTGTGCACGCGCGAGTCGCCCGACCACTTCTCCTACCGACGCGACCGCACCACGGGGCGACTCGCGGGATATGTCTGGCTGGACCGGTGAGCATGACGGAACGCGCGCGCGAACTCGCCGCGAATCTGGCGGCGGTGGAGGAGCGCATCACCGCCGCGTGTGTCTCCGCCGGGCGCAAGCGGGAGGAGGTGACCCTGATCGTGGTCACCAAGACCTACCCCGCGAGCGATGTGCGGACCCTGTCCGGACTCGGGGTGCGGCACGTCGCCGAGAACCGCGACCAGGACGCCGCCCCCAAGGCGGCGGAGTGCGCGGACCTGCCGCTCTCCTGGCACTTCGTCGGTCAGCTCCAGACCAACAAGGTGCGTTCCGTGGTCGGTTACGCCGACGTCGTGCAGTCGGTGGACCGCGCGCGCCTGGTCACCGCCCTGTCGAAGGAGGCGGAGCGCACCGGCCGCGAGATCGGGTGCCTGGTGCAGGTGGCGCTCGACGCGGGCGACGCGGCGCGGGGCGAGCGGGGCGGCGTCGCGCCGGGCGGGATCGGGGAGTTGGCCGATCTGATCGCCGCCGCCCCCGGGCTCCGGCTCGGCGGTCTGATGACGGTCGCACCTCTGAGCGGTGCGTACGCCGGTCGCCAACGGGCGGCGTTCGACCGGTTGATGGATTTGTCGACCGACCTGCGCCGGACCCATCCTGCTGCCACCATGGTCTCGGCAGGGATGAGCGCGGACCTCGAACACGCCGTGGCGGCCGGAGCGACACATGTGCGCGTCGGTACCTCGGTACTCGGAGTCCGTCCCAGGCTCGGGTAACGTCGCCAGGAAGTCGGACCACAGCAGAAAATATGGTCATTACCGCCGGAAGGCGGGCGTAACGACCACGTGGATCGCGGGGACTTGGCAACTGTCAGCCGATCCACCACAGAGCGGAGGACTCAGAGCATGGCCGGCGCGATGCGCAAGATGGCGGTCTACCTCGGCCTCGTGGAGGACGATGGGTACGACGGCCGGGGCTTCGACCCCGACGACGACTTCGAACCCGAGCTCGACCCTGAGCCCGAGCGTGACCACCGACGGCATGAACCGTCTCATTCGTCACATGGCGCACACCAGTCCCAAAGGGACGAAGAGGTGCGTATCACTCAACCCCCCGCGCCCCGTGAGCCGGTGGCCCGTTCCTCTTCGCTCGGCGCGGAATCCGGTCGTCCGGCGCGGATCGCGCCCGTGGCGTCCATCACACAAGAACGTCAGTCCCTGGAGAAGAACGCACCGGTGATCATGCCCAAGGTCGTGTCGGAACGAGAGCCGTACCGGATCACCACACTCCACCCCCGGACCTACAACGAGGCCCGTACCATCGGGGAACACTTCCGTGAGGGCACCCCGGTGATCATGAATCTGACGGAGATGGATGACACAGACGCCAAGCGACTTGTCGACTTTGCGGCCGGTTTGGTGTTTGGTCTTCACGGCAGCATCGAGCGGGTGACGCAGAAGGTGTTCCTGTTGTCGCCTGCTAACGTCGATGTCACGGCGGAGGACAAGGCCCGCATCGCAGAGGGCGGGTTCTTCAACCAGAGCTGAGACGCACGACCGGAAACAGCGGTACAAAGAGATCACGTGAGCACGTGAGCAGGGGAGAGGGAAGCACCGAACATGAGCGTGGTCCTGGATGTCGTCTACATCGCGCTGATGGTCTTCCTCATCGTGCTCATCTTCCGGTTGGTCATGGACTACGTCTTCCAGTTCGCCCGCTCATGGCAGCCCGGCAAGGCGATGGTGGTCGTTCTGGAGGCCACCTACACTGTCACCGATCCACCGCTCAAGCTTCTCCGGCGGGTCATCCCGCCGTTGCGTCTCGGGGGCGTGGCGCTCGACCTGTCCTTCTTCGTACTGATGATCATCGTCTACATCCTGATCTCGATCGTGAGCCGGCTGTGAGCGATGTGACCTACCGTCTTGCCGACGCCGACGACTACGTTGAGGTGAAGAGATGCCGTTGACCCCCGAGGACGTGCGGAACAAGCAGTTCACGACCGTCCGCCTCCGAGAAGGCTATGACGAGGACGAGGTCGATGCCTTCCTCGATGAGGTCGAAGCCGAACTGACGCGCCTGCTGCGCGAGAACGAGGACCTGCGCGCCAAGCTGGCCGCGGCCACGCGCGCGGCCGCGCAGAACCAGCAGAACATGCGCAAGCCCCCGGAGCAGGACCAGCAGCAGGGTGGCGGGATGCCGCCCCAGCAGCAGGGGATGCCGCCGCAGGGCATGCCGCAGCAGGGAATGCCTCCGCAGGGCATGCCCCAGCAGGGGATGCCGCAGCAGGGCATGCGCGGTCCGGGCGCCCCGGTGCCCGCCGGCATATCGGGCCCGCCGCAGCAGCAGATGGGCGGCCCCATGGGTGGCCCGCCCCAGCTGCCGAGCGGTGCCCCGCAGCTCCCCGCCGGTCCCGGCGGCGGTCAGGGCGGCCCGCAGGGTCCCGGCCCGATGGGCCAGGGGCCGATGGGTCAGGGCCCCATGGGCCAGGGCCAGATGGGACAGGGCCAGCTCGGTCCCGGCCCGATGGGCCAGGGTCAGATGGGTCAGGGCCAGATGGGTCCCGGTCCGATGGGCCAGGCCATGCAGCCGATGGGTGGCCCGATGGGCGGACCCATGGGTGGTCCCATGGGCGGCCCCGGTCAGGGTCCCGGTGGCGACAGCGCCGCCCGGGTGCTCTCGCTGGCCCAGCAGACCGCCGACCAGGCGATCGCCGAGGCCCGTTCCGAGGCCAACAAGATCGTGGGCGAGGCGCGTTCGCGTGCCGAGGGTCTGGAGCGGGACGCCCGTGCCAAGGCCGACGCCCTGGAGCGGGACGCGCAGGAGAAGCACCGCGTCGCGATGGGCTCCCTGGAGTCCGCCCGCGCCACGCTGGAGCGCAAGGTCGAGGACCTGCGCGGCTTCGAGCGCGAGTACCGGACGCGTCTGAAGTCGTACCTGGAGTCGCAGCTGCGTCAGCTGGAGACCCAGGCCGACGACTCCCTCGCGCCCCCGCGCACCCCGGCCGCGGCCTCCCTGCCGCCGTCCCCGGCGCCCTCGATGGCCCCGGCCGGCGCGAGTGCCCCGTCCTACGGCGGCGGCAGCCAGGGCATGGGCGGGCCGAGCCCGGCCGCGCCCTCCTACGGCGGCCAGCAGCAGATGTCCCCGGCGATGACCCAGCCCATGGCGCCGGTGCGTCCGCAGGGTCCGTCCCCGATGGGCCAGGCCCCCTCGCCGATGCGCGGTTTCCTCATCGACGAGGACGACAACTGACGGCCGCTCGTACGCCGTAGGCGTCGGCAGCGTTCCACAGGGCGGGACCCCGGATTTCGATCCGGGGTCCCGCCCTTTTTACGCGCGTTGCGGACGATCGGCGCCGCGGGACCGGTCGGCGGCCCGGCGGGGACGGCGAAGGGCCCGGCTCCCAGGGCGGGAGCCGGGCCCTTGCCCGCCGCATACGGCGGTCGTCGGTCAGGCCTTGCGCAGACGGAACGTCAGGGTCAGGCCCTCGTCCGTGAACGGGCTGCCGTAGCCGTCGTCGGCGGCGCCGCGGGCGAAGTCCGTGGCGAGGACCTCGTCGGCGATCAGGGCGGCGTGTCCGGTGAGGGCGTCCACGGTCGCCGGGTCGGTGGCGTCCCAGCGCAGCGCGATGCGGTCGGCGACGTCGAGGCCGCTGTTCTTGCGGGCCTCCTGGATCAGCCGGATCGCGTCGCGGGCCAGGCCCGCCCGGCGCAGCTCCTCGGTGATCTCCAGGTCGAGGGCGACGGTGGCGCCCGCGTCGGAGGCGACCGACCAGCCCTCGCGCGGGGTCTCCGTGATGATCACCTCGTCGGGGGCGAGGGTGACGGTCTCGCCGTCGACGTCCACCGACGCGGTGCCCTCGCGCAGGGCGAGGGAGAGCGCGGCGGCGTCGGCCTGGGCGACCGCCTTGGCGACGTCCTGGACGCGCTTGCCGAACCGCTTGCCGAGGGCGCGGAAGTTGGCCTTGGCGGTGGTGTCGACCAGGCTGCCGCCGACCTCGGAGAGCGAGGCCAGGGACTCGACGTTCAGCTCCTCCGTGATCTGCGTGTGCAGTTCGGGGGAGAGGGCGTCGAAGCCGGTGGCGGCGACCAGGGCGCGGCGCAGCGGCTGCCGGGTCTTCACCCCGGACTCGGCGCGGGTGGCGCGGCCCAGCTCCACCAGGCGGCGGACCAGGACCATCTGCCGGGACAGCTCCGGGTCGATGGCGGTGAGGTCCGCCTCCGGCCAGGACGCCAGGTGCACCGACTCGGGGGCGTCCGGGGCGACCGGCACCACCAGGTCCTGCCAGACCCGCTCGGTGATGAACGGGGTCAGCGGCGCCATCAGCTTGGTGACCGTCTCGACGACCTCGTGCAGGGTGCGCAGCGCGGCCTTGTCGCCCTGCCAGAAGCGGCGGCGCGAGCGGCGGACGTACCAGTTGGACAGGTCGTCGACGAACGCGGAGAGCAGCTTCCCGGCGCGCTGGGTGTCGTAGGACTCCAGGGCCTGGGTCACCTGGTCGGTGAGGGCGTGGAGTTCGGAGAGCAGCCAGCGGTCCAGGACCGGGCGGTCGGCGGGGGCCGGGTCGGCGGCCGACGGGGCCCAGCCGGACGTACGGGCGTACAGGGCCTGGAAGGCGACCGTGTTCCAGTACGTCAGGAGGGTCTTGCGGACGACCTCCTGGATGGTGCCGTGGCCGACGCGGCGGGCCGCCCAGGGGGAGCCGCCCGCGGCCATGAACCAGCGGACGGCGTCGGCGCCGTGCTGGTCCATCAGCGGGATCGGCTGGAGGATGTTGCCCAGGTGCTTGGACATCTTGCGGCCGTCCTCGGCCAGGATGTGCCCGAGGCAGACCACGTTCTCGTACGACGACCTGTCGAAGACCAGGGTGCCGACGGCCATCAGCGTGTAGAACCAGCCGCGGGTCTGGTCGATGGCCTCGGAGATGAACTGGGCCGGGTAGCGGGACTCGAAGAGTTCCTTGTTCTTGTACGGGTAGCCCCACTGCGCGAACGGCATCGAACCCGAGTCGTACCAGGCGTCGATGACCTCGGGCACGCGGGTCGCGGTCGCGCCGCAGCCGTCCTGCGGGCAGGCGAAGGTGACCGCGTCGATGTACGGGCGGTGCGGGTCGAGGCCGGACTGGTCGGTGCCGGTCAGCGTGGTCAGCTCGGCGCGCGAGCCGACGACGGTGAGGTGGTCCTCCGCGCAGCGCCAGATCGGCAGCGGGGTGCCCCAGTAGCGGCTGCGGGAGAGCGCCCAGTCGATGTTGTTGTTCAGCCAGTCGCCGAAGCGGCCGTGCTTGACGGAGTCCGGGAACCAGTTGGTCTTCTCGTTCTCCTGGAGGAGGCGGTCCTTGATCGCCGTCGTGCGGATGTACCAGGACGGCTGCGCGTAGTAGAGGAGCGCGGTGTGGCAGCGCCAGCAGTGCGGGTAGCTGTGCTCGTACGGGATGTGGCGGAAGAGGAGGCCGCGCTGCTGGAGGTCCTCGGTGAGCTTCTCGTCGGCCTTCTTGAAGAAGACGCCGCCGACGAGCGGCACGTCCTCCTCGAAGGTGCCGTCGGGGCGGACCGGGTTGACCACGGGCAGGCCGTACGCGCGGCAGACCTTGAGGTCGTCCTCGCCGAAGGCGGGGGACTGGTGGACCAGACCGGTGCCGTCCTCGGTGGTGACGTACTCGGCGTTGACGACGTAGTGCGCCTCGGCGGGGAAGTCGATCAGCTCGAACGGGCGCCGGTAGGTCCAGCGTTCCATCTCGGCGCCGGTGAAGGACTCGCCGGTGGGCTCCCAGCCCTCGCCGAGCGCCTTGCCGACCAGCGGTTCGGCGACGACGAGCCGCTCGGTGCCGTCGGTGACGACGACGTAGGGGACCTCGGGGTGGGCGGCGACGGCGGTGTTGGAGACCAGGGTCCAGGGGGTCGTCGTCCACACCAGCAGCGCGGCGTTCCCGGCGAGGGGGCCGGACGTGAGGGGGAAGCGGACGTAGACCGAGGGGTCGACGACCGTCTCGTAGCCCTGGGCCAGCTCGTGATCGGAGAGGCCGGTGCCGCAGCGGGGGCACCAGGGGGCGACGCGGTGGTCCTGGACGAGGAGGCCCTTGCCGAAGATCTCCTTCAGCGACCACCAGACCGACTCGACGTACTCCGGGTCCATGGTGCGGTAGGCGTCGTCGAGGTCGACCCAGTACCCCATGCGGGTCGTCAGCTCGGCGAAGGCGTCGGTGTGCCGGGTCACCGACTCGCGGCAGCGGTCGTTGAACGCGGCGATGCCGTACGCCTCGATGTCCTGCTTGCCGGAGAAGCCCAGCTCCTTCTCCACGGCCAGCTCGACCGGCAGGCCGTGACAGTCCCAGCCCGCCTTGCGGGCCACGTGGTACCCGCGCATGGTGCGGAAGCGGGGGAAGACGTCCTTGAAGACGCGCGCCTCGATGTGGTGGGCGCCCGGCATGCCGTTGGCGGTGGGCGGGCCCTCGTAGAACACCCATTCGGGGCGGCCCTCGGAGCGCTCCAGGCTCTTGGCGAAGATCTTCTGCTCGCGCCAGAAGTCGAGCACCGCGTGTTCCAGCGCGGGCAGGTCGACCTGGGCGGGGACCTGGCGGTACTGGGGCGCGGGGCTCGCGGGCGGTGGCGTGTGCGGCGTGGGCTGCGTACTCAAGGGGTTTCCTCCGGCGGACGTGCTGCCTTCCGTCGGAGGGACGAGAGCTGTCCTGTCCTACGCCGTGTGCGGCGCGCTCCCGCGGTACCACCCTCCTTGGCCCTCCGGTGCGCCGTACGCTCCGGGCGGCCCCCTCATTGGGGCAGCGATGCCGGGTCTACCAGCCCTCGCGGGCCTTCTTCCGGCGGCTCCGGGGTGATCTTCACGTCGCGCTCGCCCCCGGGCTCCCACCGTCCCCGGGTCGCTCTCGGCCGCGTACGCCGCTACTCGTCCCCATCCACGCTTCTCGCTCCGGCCAGTGTACGGGGCCGGGGGGACGGCGGCCGACCGGATTTCCCGGCCCGCGGGGCGTCCGGGCGGGCGCGGCCGGTGGTCCGGACGTGACCCGAATGGCGCGGTGCGCGCGCGGGACGCCGGACGCCGGGCGGGCGGGGTGCCGCGGCGATGCCGGAGGGCGGACGACCGGGCGGGACGGCGGGCACGACGCAGGCAGGTCCGCGCCGGGGCGTGCGCGCGGCGCGCGCGGGGCGGACGGCCGGGGCGGTGCGCCCCGTTGCCGCGACCGCCAAGTCGATTTATCGTCCCAGCACGATGCGCGTGCAAGATCACACAATGTGAAGGGGCCGCGGCCATGGTGGCGAAGAAGAGCACGCGGGGGAGTGCGCGCGGAGGGGCCGAGGCGGGAGAAGAGACCGTGTCCGAAGGCGCCGGTTCGGTAAAGCGGGGAGTCACGGGGGCTTCCGGGGGGAAGAAGGCTGCCGCGAAGAGGACGGCGAAGAGCACGGCGGCGAAGAAGGCCGCGACCGGGCGGACCGCGGCCGGGACGGCCGCGGGGAGGACGGCGGCGAAGAGCGCGGCGCCCACGACGACCACGCGGACGACGAAGGCGGCGGCGAAGAAGACGGCGGCGGGGAAGACGGCGACGGCTGGGACAGCGGCGGCGAAGAAGACGGCCGCCGGGAAGACGGCGGCGAAGAAGGCCTCCGGCAGGGCCGACAAGGTGGGCGCGGCCTCGGCCGCGGAGCAGACGGGAGCCACGACGGTGGTTGCGAAGAAGACCCCTGGCACGGCCACGGCCGGCAGGAGCGGTGTGCCCAAGGCGCGGCTCGCCGCGGCGGACCCCGGTGAGCTGGCGGTACGCCCCGGCGAGGACCCCTGGAACCCGGAGGAGGTCGCCGAGGCCCGCGCCGAACTCCAGCGCGAGGCCGACCGGCTCCGCGCCGAGCTGGACTCCTCGGAGAAGTCCCTCGCGGGCCTGATGCGGGACTCCGGGGACGGCGCGGGCGACGACGAGGCCGACACCGGGACGAAGAACATCACGCGCGAGCACGAACTGGCCCTCGCGGCCAACGCGCGCGAGATGCTGGAGCAGACCGAGCACGCCCTCCAGCGGCTGGACGCGGGCACCTACGGGCTCTGCGAGAACTGCGGCAACCCCATCGGCAAGGCCAGGATGCAGGCCTTCCCGCGGGCCACGCTGTGCGTGGAGTGCAAGCAGAAGCAGGAGCGGCGGTACTGAGACCGGCGGGCGCGCGCCCGCGCGCCCGCCGGGACCCGGTCCCGGTCCGCGGCCGATCGTCCGGTGGGGCTCCTGCCTGCGGGGAGGCGTGCCGTACCCTCGTCCTCAGTCAGGTACCTAGGTTGAGGGACTCACGTGGCAGAGGCGGAGAGCGTCATCGGTACGCCGGAGACTCCAGAGGCGGCGGGAGCCGGGCCGGAGCCGTCCGACGAGCAGGTCGGACAGCCGCCGCGCGGCAGGCGGCGGATCGCCGTGCTGTTCGCGGTCGCCGCGTTCGCGTACGCGCTCGACCTGGTCAGCAAGATGATCGTGGTGGCCAAGCTGGAGCACCACGAGCCGATCGAGATCATCGGGGACTGGCTGCGCTTCGAGGCGATCCGCAACGCGGGCGCGGCCTTCGGCTTCGGCGAGGCCTTCACCGTGATCTTCACGGTGATCGCGGCGGCGGTGATCGTGGTCATCGCCCGGCTGGCCCGCAAGCTCCACAGCCTGCCGTGGGCGATCGCGCTCGGCCTGCTGCTCGGCGGCGCGCTCGGCAACCTCACGGACCGGATCTTCCGCTCGCCGGGCGTCTTCGAGGGCGCGGTCGTCGACTTCATCGCCCCCAAGCACTTCGCCGTCTTCAACCTGGCGGACTCGGCGATCGTGTGCGGCGGCATCCTGATCGTGCTGCTCTCCTTCAAGGGCCTCGACCCGGACGGGACCGTTCACAAGGACTGAGGTCCGGCTGAGGTCCGGCCCACCGCCTTAGAACGCCCGTTCGGCTCCGGTCGGACGGGCGTACGGCGGTGTCGGTGCCGTCCGGCATACTCGACGGGTGAGCACGATTCCCGAGATCCGTACCCTGCCCGTGCCCGACGGCCTGGAGGGCGAGCGCGTCGACGCCGCCATCTCCCGCATGTTCGGCTTCTCCCGCACCAAGGCCGCGGACCTCGCCGCCTCGGGGAAGGTCACGGTCGACGGGTCGGTGGTCGGGAAGTCCGAGCGGGTGCACGGCGGGGCCTGGCTGGAGGTCGAGATGCCGCAGGCGCCCGCCCCGGTCCAGATCGTCGCCGAGCCCGTCGAGGGCATGGAGATCGTGCACGACGACGAGGACGTGGTCGTGATCGTCAAGCCGGTCGGGGTGGCCGCCCACCCGTCGCCCGGCTGGACCGGCACCACCGTGATCGGCGGCCTCGCCGCCGCCGGGTACCGCATCTCCACCTCCGGCGCGGCCGAGCGCCAGGGCATCGTGCACCGCCTGGACGTCGGCACCTCCGGACTGATGGCGGTCGCCAAGTCCGAGCGGGCGTACACCTCGCTCAAGCGCCAGTTCAAGGAGCGCACGGTCGACAAGCGCTACCACACGCTCGTCCAGGGCCACCCCGACCCGACCAGCGGCACCATCGACGCCCCCATCGGCCGCCACCCGCAGCACGACTACAAGTGGGCGGTCACCGCCGAGGGCAAGCCCTCCGTCACGCACTACGACCTGATCGAGGCGTTCCGTTCGGCCTCCCTGCTCGACGTGAAGCTGGAGACCGGCCGCACCCACCAGATCCGCGTCCACATGGCCGCCCACCGCCACCCCTGCGTCGGCGACCTGACCTACGGCGCCGACCCGACGCTCGCCAAGCGGCTCGGCCTGACCCGGCAGTGGCTGCACGCCGTCCGGCTCGGCTTCGAGCACCCCGCCGACGGCGAGTGGGTCGAGTTCTCCAGCGCGTACCCGCAGGACCTGAGCGAGGCGCTGGACCAGGTCCGCGAGGAGACCTACGGATGACCGCCGCACCCCGGTCCACCGGGCCGGGCGCCGGACCGGCGTACACGGTGCGGGTCGCCGTCGACCCCGCCGACCGGGAGGCCTGCTTCGCGGTCCGCAAGGAGGTCTTCGTCGCCGAACAGGGCGTCCCCGAGGACCTGGAGTACGACGCCCTCGACGCCGGCGCGCTGCACGTGCTGGCGGTGCGGGCGGACGGCGTACCGCTCGGCACCGGGCGGCTGCTGTCCGGGGCCGCCGCCGCGGCCAGGGTCGGCGGGGACCCGGCGGTGGGCTCCCTCGGGCGGCTCGCGGTGACCCGGGAGGCGCGCGGACTCGGCGTCGGGGCCGCGCTGGTGCGGGCGGTCGAGGAGGCGGCCCGCGGACTCGGCCTCACCGCCGTCGACCTCCACGCGCAGACCCACGCGCTCGGCTTCTACGCCCGCCTCGGCTACGAGGCCCACGGACCCGAGTTCCCGGACGCGGGGATACCGCACCGGGCGATGCGGCGGGCCCTGTAACCCGTCGCGAACCCGTCGCGGCAGCGGTCGCGGGTGCCGGACGGGCTGGTCGGAGCGGGGGCGTGGCAGGCTGGAGGCCCGCCCGTACGGCGTCCCAGCCCCTGTCGTCCCACCCCCGGAGCACTGACCGTGGATCAGTTGGCCCTGTTGTTCGTCCTGTTGCTCGGGGCCGTGGTGAGCGTCCCGATCGGCGACCGGTGGGGACTGCCCGCGCCGATCCTGATGACCCTCCTCGGGATCGTCCTCGCGGTCCTCGACTTCGTCCCCAACGTCAGCGTCCCCCCGGACCTGATCCTGCCGCTGCTGCTGCCGCCCCTGCTCTACGCGGCCGTACGGCGCACCTCCTGGCGGCAGTTCACGGCGAACAAACGGCCCATCTTCCTGCTCGCCGTCGCCCTCGTCTTCGTCACCGCCGTCTGCGTCGCGGCCGTCGCCCACCAGATCGTGCCCGGCCTGCCGATCGCCGCCGCCGTGGCCCTCGGCGCGCTCGTCGCGCCGCCCGACCCGGTCGCGGCCACCTCCGTGGCGGGCCAGCTCGGGCTGCCGCGCCGCCTGGTGTCCATCCTGGAGGGCGAGGGGCTCTTCAACGACGTCACCGCGATCGTGCTCTACCACGTGGCCATCGCCGCCGCCGTCGGCGGCTCCTTCTCGGCCTGGGACGCCGGACTCGACCTCGTGCTCTCCGCGGTCGTCGCGGTCGCCGTCGGACTCGTGCTCGGCTGGGGCGCCAACAAGCTGATGGACCTGCTCGGCGACCCCACCCTCCAGATCGGGCTCACCCTCCTCGTGCCGTACGCCTCCTACGTGCTCGCCGAGGAGTTCCACGGGTCCGGGGTGCTCGCCGTGCTGACCACCGCGCTGTTCCTCTCCGAGTACGCCACCGACCCCGACGACGTGATGACCCGGCTCGCCGGACACACCTTCTGGGACATCGTCGACACCCTCGTCACCGGGGTGGCCTTCGGGCTGATCGGGCTCGAACTGCACATGGCGATCCGCACCGCGTCCGGGCGCTGGGGCGAACTCCTCGGCTGGGCCGGGGCGATCGCGGCCGTGGTGATCGTCGTACGGCTGCTGTGGCTGCTGCCCGCGAGCTGGCTCGCCCAGCGGCTGCACGCGCGGCGCGACAGCGACGAGGACATCCCGACCAGCGTGCGGGAGACGGTCGTCATGTGGTGGTCCGGGATGCGCGGTGTGGCGTCCGTGGCGCTGGCGCTCGCCATCCCGCTCAAGACCGAGGACGGGGGCGCCTTCCCCAACCGGGACGAGATCGTCTTCATCGCCTTCGGGGTGATCATGGCGACGCTGGTGCTCCAGGGACTGACCCTGCCCTGGCTGGTGAAACGGCTGGGCGTGCAGGCCGACACCGACCACGAGAAGGCCATCGAGAAGGAGCTGGCGGTCCGGGCCGCGAAGGCCGCGCGCCAGCGACTCCGGGAGATCGAGAAGGAGGAGGACCTCCCGGAGGAGCTGTCCGAGCAGATGATCCGGCGCGCCCTCGACATCGGCCTGCGGATCAGCCCCGACCTGGGCGAGGACGAACGCCGCGAGGGCCACGACCACCGGGTCAAGCGGCTGAAACGGCTGCGGCGCATCCAGGCCGAGATGCTGAGCGCCGCCCGCCACGAGGTCGTCGCCGCCCGCAGCGAACCGGGAGCCGACCCGGAGATCGTGGACCGCGTACTGCGGCACCTGGACGTACGCAGCCTGAAGTGAACCGGGGGGCAGACCGCCAGGGGTCCGGCATCTCGCCCCTTCACGTGCTCCGCCCCCGCCCACGCGGACGTCGACGCCCCGCGCCCCGTGACAACCTCGTGAACCCGGGCCGGGCGCCCCGCCCGCGGCCGTAGGGTCGGATCATGGCGCGGAACGTGGTGGTCAGTGGCGGGGGAACCGGCATCGGGCGTGCGGCGGCGCGGCTGTTCGCCGCGGACGGGGACCGGGTGCTGCTGCTCGGGCGGCGGGCCGGGGTGCTGGAGCAGGCCGCCGGGGAACTCGGCGGGGCGCTGACCCACGCCGCCGACCTGAGCGAGCCGGAACAGGTGCGCGGCGTCGCGCGGTACGTCGCGGAGCGGCTCGGGCGGGTCGACGTGCTGGTGCACGCCGCCGGTGGCGCCGGGCAGCTGGAACCCCCGGCCGACAGCGACGACCCGCTCGACCGGGTCGCGCACGACTGGACAGTGACCTTCCGCGGCAACACGCTCTCCGCGGCCCTGCTCACCGAGGCACTCAAAGACCGGCTCGCCGACGGGGGCGGACGGGTGCTGTTCCTCAGTTCGATCGCCGCCTACCGGGGGTCCGGCAGCGGGGCGTACGGCGGCGCCAAGGCCGCGCTGCACCCGTACGCCCACGACCTGGCCCGGCAGTTGGGGCCGCGCGGGATCACCGTGAACCTCGTCGCGCCCGGCTACGTCGAGGACACCGGGTTCTTCGGCGGGGCCATCGACCCGGCGCGCCGCGAGCGGCTGGTGGGGGAGACCTCGACCGGGCGGCCCGGGACCCCGGACGACGTGGCCGCCACGCTGCACTGGCTGGCCTCCCCGGCCGCCGGACACGTCACCTCGCAGGTCGTCCAGGTCAACGGCGGGGCCGAGCGGGGCCGCTGAGCGTGCCCGCGCGGCCCCGTCCGGTGGTGGGGTCAGCGGTCCGCGTGTGGGGACTCGTGGGCGCGGCGTTGCGGGCCGATGGCGCCGGTGACGCGGGTGGCGTCCGTCCGGCCCGGTACGAGGGCGGCCTCGGCGGTGTTGACGCGGGGCAGGGCGTACGGGTGCTCCTCGGACAGCCAGCGGATCATCTCCTCGCGGACCGTGACGCGGATCGTCCAGATGTCGTCGGCGTCCTTCGCGGTCACCAGTGCCCGCACCTGGAGCGTGGTGGGCGTGCTGTCGGTGACGACCAGGCCGTGCGCGCGGCCGTCCCAGGCCGGGCTCTCGCGCAGGATGTCGCGCAGCTTCTCGCGCATCGCCTCGACCGGTGCCGAGTGGTCCAGGTGCCAGTAGACGATGCCGGTCATCTCCGGGGTGCCGCGCGACCAGTTCTCGAAGGGCTTCGACGTGAAGTACGAGACCGGCATCGTGATGCGGCGCTCGTCCCAGGTGCGGACGGTCAGGAAGGTCAGCGTGATCTCCTCGACCGTGCCCCACTCGCCGTCGACCACCACCGTGTCGCCCATGCGCACCATGTCGCCGAACGCGATCTGGAACCCGGCGAACATGTTGCTCAGGGTGGACTGGGCGGCGACACCGGCGACGATGCCGAGCACCCCGGCCGAGGCCAGCAGCGAGGCGCCCGCCGCGCGGAACGCCGGGAACGTCAGCAGCATCGACGCCGCGGCGACCACCCCGACGACCGCCGACACGACCCGCATGATGAGCGACACCTGGGTGCGCACCCGGCGCACCCGCGCCGCGTCGCGGTGCACGCGCGCGTAGCGGCTGTACGAGGTCTCCACGACGGCGCCCGCGATCCGGATCGCGAGCCACGCGGCGGACCCTATGAGGACCAGCGTCAGGGTGCGGCCGATGCCGACCCGGTGGTCCACCAGGAGTTCCGCCTCGTCGTACGACCCTCTCAGGAAGGCCGCGCACAGGACGAGCTGGTAGGGGATGCGGCCGCGACGCAGGAGCCCCCACAGGGGGGTCTCCGGGTGCCGTCGGTCGGCCTTGGACAGGAGGCGGTCGGTGGCCCAGCCGATGAACAGCGTCAGTACGACCGAACCGCCGACCACGATCAGGGGGCGGAGCAGGTTCTCCATGCCTTCGCGCCTAACCGGTGGGGCCGGGTCGTGAACATGGGGTTTCTGTGAAACGGGGCACGCGGCCCGTGGGGCGGGGTTCGGCGCGTGCGGCGTTGTCGGTGGCGGCTGGCACCATGGCCCCATGAACATCATGCTCTTCCATTCGACCTACGGGCCCCGCCCCGCGGTGGCCGCGGCGGCCGACCGGCTGCGCGCCGCCGGGCACGAGGTGTGGACCCCGGACCTCTTCGAGGGACGCGTGTTCGACACGGTCGAGGAGGGCATGGCGCACAACGAGGCGATCGGCAAGGACGAGCTGCTGCGCAGAGCCGTGCTGGCCGCCGCGCCCTACTCCGAGCGCGGCCTCGTGTACGCCGGGTTCTCCCTCGGCGCCTCGATCGCGCAGACCCTCGCCCTCGGCGACGAGCGGGCGCGCGGGCTGCTGCTCCTGCACGGCACGTCCGACCTCGCGCCGAACGCGTCGGTGGACGACCTGCCCGTCCAGCTGCACGTGGCCGAGCCGGACCCCTTCGAGACCGACGACTGGCTGAGCGCCTGGTATCTCCAGATGCGCCGCGCGGGCGCCGACGTGGAGGTCTACCGCTACGCGGGCGCGGGCCACCTCTACACCGACCCCGACCTGCCGGACTTCGACGCGGAGGCCGCCGAGGCCACCTGGCGGGTGGCGCTCGGCTTCCTCGGCGGCCTGTAGGCCCACACAGGCCCACCGGCCCACAGAGGCCCACGGGCCTACAGGCTCACGGGCCTACAGGCCCACGGACTCGCGGGTTCACTGCGTCACGGCGTCACGGCCGCGCCGGTCACACGGGGTCGTAGGTGCGCTCCACCTTCTGCGTGCCGCTGCGGGTGCGGTAGGAGCGGGCCCAGGCGGAGGTGGCGTCCGGGGTGGTGCGGCTGGAGACGACGTAGAAGTCCATCTGCGCGCGGGCGGCGGTGAGGTCGAGGACGCCGTAGCCGTGGCGGTCGGTGTCGACCCAGTGGACGTGCCGGTTGGCGGCCCGGATCAGCGGTGCGGCGAGCGCGGAGACGGTGCCCTCGGGGACCTTCACGATGTCGTCCAGGTTGTCCGAGGTGACCGAGGTGACCACGAACTCGGTGGCCGCGGACGCGGACAGCGGGTAGGTCCCGGCGTTCACGGGCACGTCGTTGGCCCACGCCATGTGGATGTCGCCGGTGAGGAAGACGGTGTTGCGGATCGCGTGCGACCGCAGGTGGGCGAGGAGTTCGCGCCGGTCGTCGGTGTAGCCGTCCCACTGGTCGGTGTTGAGGGCGAGTCCCTCGCCGGGCAGACCGAGCAGCTCGGCCAGCGGCTTGAGCAGCTCCGCGGTGAGCGAGCCGACCGCGAACGGCGAGATCATCACCGGGTTGCCGACCAGCCGCCAGGTGGTGTCCGAGGCGGACAGGCCCGCCTTCAGCCAGTCGAGCTGGGCGCGGCCGGTCAGGGTGCGGTCCGGGTCGTCGACGTCGCCGTCGCCGACGGAGACCTGCCGGGAGCGGAAGGACCGCAGGTCCAGCAGGGAGAGGTCGGCGAGCTTGCCGAAGCGCAGCCGCCGGTAGGTGGTGCCCGCCAGCGCCGGGCGGACCGGCATCCACTCGAAGTAGGCCTGCTTCGCGGCGGCCTGCCGGGAGACGTACGGGCCCTCGGCGCCCTCGGTGTGGTTCTCGGCGCCGCCGGACCAGGCGTCGTTGGCGATCTCGTGGTCGTCCCAGATCGCGACGACCGGCGCCTTCGCGTGCAGGGCCTGGAGGTCGGGGTCGGTCTTGTACCGGCCGTGCCGTACGCGGTAGTCGGCGAGGGTGAGGATCTCGTGGGCGGGCGCGTGCGGCCGGACGACGGTGCCGCGGGTGCCGTACTCGCCGCTGCCGTACTCGTAGATGTAGTCCCCGAGGTGCAGCCAGGCGTCGAGGTCGCCGCGGGCGGCGAGGTGCCGGTACGGGGAGAAGTAGCCCGCCTCCCAGTTGGCGCAGGAGACCACGCCGAAGCGCAGCCCGGCCACGGCCGCGTCCGCCGCCGGCGCGGTGCGGGTGCGCGCCGCCGGGGAGTCGGTGCCGCCCGCCGAGAAGCGGAACCAGTAGTCGGTGGCCGGGGCCAGGCCGCGCACGTCGGCCTTGACGGTGTGGTCGGCGGCGGCGGTCGCGGTGACGGACCCTTTGGCGACGACCGAGGTGAACGCCCGGTCGCGGGCGACGGTCCACTCGACCACGGTGTCCGGGCCGAGGCCGGAGCCGGGGGTGGCGGCGGCGGTCGGGGTCACCCGGGTCCACAGCAGGACGCCGTCGGGCAGCGGGTCGCCCGAGGCGACGCCGTGCAGGAAGGCGGGGGCCTCGTCGGCGGCCCGCGCCGGGAGCGCGGCGGCCAGCGGGCCCGCCAGCACGACGGTGGCGGCCGCGGCCTTGACGACCGTACGGCGGCGCGGGGCGAGCGGGGCGGCGCCGGTGCCGGTGCCCTCAAGGGGCGCGCCGCTGCTCTCTGTTGATCTGTATCGACTGATGGTCACGGCCGATCAGATTACTGACCAGTACGACAAAGAGCGGGCGAACTCGCAAAAGTTCGCCCGCTCTTCGCCCGCCCGTGGCGCGGACCGAGGGTCAGCCCCTACGGACCGCCCGGCTCAGCCCTCGCGGACCGCCCGGCTCGGCGTCTGAGGACCGCCCGGCTCAGCCCTTGAGGGCGGTCGTCACCGCCTTGTTGAAGTCCTCGACCGTCATCGGCGCGTTCTTGCCGTCCGAGCCGGTCAGCGTCTTGCCGTCGAGCTTCAGCGTCGGGGTGCCGGTCACGCCGCTGTCGTCGAACTTGCCGGACATCTCCAGCGCCCAGCGGTCGTACGTGCCGTCCTCGACCGCCTTCTTGAACGCCGCGTTCCCCTTCAGCGCGGGCACGGTGTCCGCGATCTCGATGAGGTAGCTGTCGTTCTTGAGCTTGTCGTCGGACTCCTCGGGGTGCCACTTCGACGAGTACAGCGCGGTCTTGTACTCCAGGAACGCCTCCGGGGAGACGTTCAGGGCGGCGCCCAGGGCGCTCAGCGCGTTCTTGGAGCCCTCGCCGCCGAGGCCGCGGTCGAGGAAGCTGGCGCCGACGAACTCCAGCTTGTACTTGCCCGCGTCGTAGTCCTTCTTCACCGTCTCGCCGACGGTCTGCTCGAACTGGGCGCAGACGGGGCAGCGCGGGTCCTCGTACAGGGCGAGGGTGTTCTTCGCGGTGCTCTTGCCCATCACGACGGTCGTGCCGTCCTTGCCGCTGGTGTTGGCGGGCTTGACCAGGGTGGCGCTCTTGGCCTCCTCCCAGTACGACGGCTTGTTGTTCTGGACGACCGCGTAACCTATGCCGCCGGCCGCCGCGAGGACGCCGACGACCGAGGCCGCCACGATCAGCTGGCGCCGGACCTTGGCGCGCTTGGCCTGACGCTCGCGTTCGACGCGCAGCCGCTCCCGGGCCGCCGTCTTCGCCGCCTGGCTGTTCCGCTTGCTCATGTGGGTGATCTCCCTGGGGGACGCGCACCACGGGTGCGCGGGAATACGGGGGGACGGGTCGTGCTCGACGGCCGCGACGCGGCCGGGGGTGTGCCGTGCCGCTCAGGCGGCCAGGACCGAGCACGGCGGTCCACGCCGTCCCAGGGAGTGCACGAGGAGCAGGTCGAGGCCGCCGGCCCGGACCGGGCGGGGCCGCGGCAGGCGGCGGGCCGCCGGGGCGGACCGGACGGTCACGGCGGCCACCGCGAGCAGCAGCGGCCGGAAGGTGGTCGCGCCCGCCGCCCGCAGCAACTGGGCCAGGGCCCGCTCGCCCCGGCGCAGCCAGGCGGCGGCGGCCAGGCCCACCGAGACGTGGGCGGCCAGCAGCAGCCAGCCGGTGACCGGGTCGGTGTGGGCGAGGACCGCGCCGAGCCGCTGCGGGTCGGTGCCCGCGACCTGGGCCAGCGGGGTGCCGACCCGGGTGCCGTCGCCGCACAGGACGTTCCAGCCGACGGTGGCCAGCGGACCGGCGACCGGGCCGCCCGCCCGGCCGTAGCAGACGTGCTGGCCGGTGGTGAACAGGGTGTCGGCGGCCAGTTCCAGCGGGACCAGCAGGGCGGCGATCCGCCCGAAGCCGCACTCGCGGGCCGCGAGGGCGTACGCGAGGACGAACACGGCGGCCGCGACGGCGGCCACGGTGTTCAGCGGCAGCGGGGCCCGCGACAGCAGGACGTGCGACGCGGTGCTGAGCGTCACGACGAAGGCCGTGAACAGCGCCGCGCGCGCGGCTCTGAGGCGGGTCCCGGATATGTCCATAGTCGGAGGAGAGTGTGCCACGGGGTGCCGTAAGGGAGCACTAAAGGATTGCTGTGAGTGTCCTCGCGGCCGGGGCCGGACGGCTCAGAGGCCGGGAATCCGGCCGTTGCGGAACAGGTCGACGAAGATCTGGTGGTCGGCCCGCGCGCGGGCGCCGTAGGAGTGGGCGAAGTCGACGAGGAGCGGCGCGAAGCCCTCCTCGTCGGCGGCGAGCGCCGCGTCGATGGCCCGCTCGGTGGAGAACGGCACCAGGGACTCGCCGGAGGTGTCGTCCGCCGCCGCGTGCATCCCGGCGGTGGCCCGGCCGAGGTCGGCGACGACGGCCGCGATCTCCTCCGGGTCGTCGAGGTCGCCCCAGTCGAGGTCCACCGCGTACGGGGAGACCTCGGCGACGAGCTGGCCCGCGCCGTCCAGCTCGGTCCAGCCGAGCCACGGGTCGGCGTGCGCCTGGAGCGCGCGCTGCGAGATCACCGTGCGGTGGCCCTCGTGCTGGAAGTACTCCCGGATCGCCGGGTCGGTGACATGGCGGGAGACGGCCGGGGTCTGGGCCTGCTTGATGTAGATCACGACGTCGTTCTCCAGGGCGTCGCTGTGGCCCTCCAGCAGGATGTTGTACGACGGCAGCCCGGCCGAGCCGATGCCGATGCCCCGGCGGCCCACGACGTCCTTCACCCGGTACGAGTCGGGGCGGGTCAGGGAGGTCTCGGGGAGGGTCTCCAGGTAGCCGTCGAAGGCGGCCAGGACCTTGTACCGGGTCGCGGCGTCCAGTTCGACGGCGCCGCCGCCCGGCGCGAACCGGCGCTCGAAGTCGCGGATCTCCGTCATCGAGTCCAGCAGCCCGAACCGGGTCAGCGAGCGGGCCGCGCGCAGGGCGCCCAGCAGCGGCCCGTCGGCGGTGTCCAGCGTGAACGGCGGGATCTCGTCGTCCTTGGCGCCGGTCGCCAGCTGGTGCACGCGCTCGCGGTACGCGCCCGCGTACACCCGCACCAGCTCGCTGATCTGGTCGTCGCCGAGCGCCTTGGCGTACCCGATGAGGGCGATGGAGGCGGCGAAGCGCTTGAGGTCCCAGGTGAAGGGGCCGACGTACGCCTCGTCGAAGTCGTTGACATTGAAGATCAGGCGGCCCTGGGAGTCCATGTAGGTGCCGAAGTTCTCGGCGTGCAGGTCGCCGTGGATCCACACCCGCGAGGTCCGCTCGTCCAGGTAGGGGCCGCTGCGCAGGGTGCCGTCCGCCCGCCCGGCGTCCTCCTGGTCCAGGTCGTGGTAGAACAGCGCCGCCGTCCCCCGGTAGAACGCGAAGGCCGAGGCCGCCATCTTGCGGAACTTCACCCGGAACGCGGCCGGGTCGGCCGCCAGGAGCTGGCCGAAGGCGGTGTCGAAGACGGCGAGGATCTCCTCGCCGCGAGGCTCGTCCGACTCGTCCCTGAGCTGCGGTGCCGACATCGCTGGGTGCCTCCTGGTGCCTGGTGCCGCCGCCGCGCCGACCGGTGCGGCGCCTTATGTGTACGGCAGCGTTTCTGTCGTCTCCAACGGGTGGGACCGCGCCGAAGTGCCCGCCCCCCCCGCAGTGAAGGTACGCGGGGGAGCCCCGGCTGTGTCAGTCCCGGGGCATAGACTTCGACGCTGTCCCCCCGGACCGTCCGCAGCCTGTCGTCGAGTGTTCGCCTTGGAGGCCGAGCCGTGTCAAAGCCGCCGTTCACGCACCTGCACGTCCACACCCAGTACTCGCTCCTGGACGGTGCCGCGCGGCTCAAGGACATGTTCGACGCGTGCAACGAGATGGGCATGACGCACATCGCCATGTCCGACCACGGCAACCTGCACGGCGCGTACGACTTCTTCCACACCGCGAAGAAGGCGGGCGTCACCCCGATCATCGGCATCGAGGCGTACGTCGCCCCCGAGTCCCGGCGCAACAAGCGGAAGATCCAGTGGGGCCAGCCGCACCAGAAGCGCGACGACGTCTCCGGCTCCGGCGGCTACACCCACAAGACGATCTGGGCGGCGAACGCCACCGGCCTGCACAACCTGTTCCGGCTCTCCTCCGACGCGTACGCCGAGGGCTGGCTCCAGAAGTGGCCGCGGATGGACAAGGAGACCATCGCGCAGTGGTCCGAGGGCCTCATCGCCTCCACCGGCTGCCCCTCCGGCGAACTCCAGACCCGGCTGCGCCTCGGCCAGGAGGAGGAGGCCCTCAAGGCCGCCGCCGACTACCAGGACATCTTCGGCAAGGACCGGTACTTCCTGGAGCTGATGGACCACGGCATCGAGATCGAGCACCGCGTCCGCGACGGACTGCTGCGGATCGGCAAGAAGCTCGGCATCCCGCCCCTGGTCACCAACGACTCGCACTACACGTACGCGCACGAGGCGACCGCCCACGACGCCCTGCTGTGCATCCAGACCGGCAAGAACCTCTCCGACCCCGACCGCTTCCGCTTCGACGGCACCGGCTACTACCTCAAGTCCACCGACGAGATGTACGCCGTCGACTCCTCGGACGCCTGGCAGGAGGGCTGCGCCAACACCCTCCTGGTCGCCGAGCAGATCGACACCTCCGGCATGTTCGAGTCCCGCAACCTCATGCCGAAGTTCGACATCCCCGACGGCTTCACCGAGGTCACCTGGTTCCAGGAGGAGGTCCGCCGCGGCATGGAGCGCCGCTTCCCCGGCGGCATCCCCGAGGACCGCCAGAAGCAGGCCGAGTACGAGATGGACGTCATCATCCAGATGGGGTTCCCCGGCTACTTCCTCGTCGTCGCCGACTTCATCATGTGGGCCAAGAACCAGGGCATCGCCGTCGGCCCCGGCCGAGGCTCCGCGGCCGGCTCGATCGTCGCCTACGCCATGGGCATCACCGACCTCGACCCCATCCCGCACGGCCTGATCTTCGAGCGGTTCCTCAACCCCGAGCGCGTCTCCATGCCGGACGTCGACATCGACTTCGACGAGCGTCGGCGCGTCGAGGTCATCCGGTACGTGACGGAGAAGTACGGCGCCGACAAGGTCGCCATGATCGGCACCTACGGCAAGATCAAGGCGAAGAACGCCATCAAGGACTCCGCGCGCGTGCTGGGCTACCCGTACGCGATGGGCGACCGCCTCACCAAGGCCATGCCCGCCGACGTCCTCGGCAAGGGCATCGACCTCAACGGCATCACCGACCCCTCCCACCCCCGCTACACCGAGGCGGGCGAGATCCGCGCGATGTACGAGAACGAGGCGGACGTCAAGAAGGTCATCGACACCGCCAAGGGCGTCGAGGGCCTGGTCCGGCAGATGGGCGTGCACGCGGCCGGCGTCATCATGTCCAGCGAGACCATCACCGAGCACGTCCCCGTGTGGGTGCGCCACACCGACGGCGTGACGATCACGCAGTGGGACTACCCGAGCTGCGAGTCGCTCGGCCTGCTGAAGATGGACTTCCTCGGCCTGCGCAACCTCACCATCATGGACGACGCCGTCAAGATGGTGAAGTTCAACAAGGGCGTCGACATCGACCTCCTGAGCCTCCCGCTGGACGACCCCAAGACCTTCGAACTCCTCCAGCGCGGCGACACCCTGGGCGTCTTCCAGTTCGACGGCGGCCCCATGCGCTCCCTGCTGCGCCTGATGAAGCCCGACAACTTCGAAGACATCTCCGCCGTGTCGGCGCTCTACCGTCCGGGCCCGATGGGCATGGACTCGCACACCAACTACGCGCTGCGCAAGAACAAGCTCCAGGAGATCACCCCGATCCACAAGGAGCTGGAGGAACCCCTCGAAGAGGTCCTGGCGGTCACCTACGGCCTGATCGTCTACCAGGAGCAGGTGCAGAAGGCCGCCCAGATCATCGCCGGGTACTCCCTCGGCGAGGCCGACATCCTCCGCCGCGTGATGGGCAAGAAGAAGCCCGAGGAACTGGCCAAGAACTTCACCATCTTCCAGGCCGGTGCCCGCAAGAACGGCTACAGCGACGAGGCCATCCAGGCCCTGTGGGACGTCCTGGTCCCCTTCGCCGGATACGCGTTCAACAAGGCGCACTCCGCCGCGTACGGCCTGGTCTCCTACTGGACCGCCTACCTCAAGGCCAACTACCCGGCCGAGTACATGGCGGGGCTGCTCACCTCGGTCAAGGACGACAAGGACAAGTCCGCGATCTACCTCAACGAGTGCCGCCGCATGGGCATCAAGGTCCTCCCGCCGAACGTCAACGAGTCGGAATCCAACTTCGCCGCCCAGGGCGACGACGTGATCCTCTTCGGCCTCACCGCCGTCCGCAACGTCGGCACCAACGTCGTCGAGTCGATCATCAAGTCCCGCAAGGCCAAGGGGAAGTACAGCTCCTTCCCCGACTACCTCGACAAGGTCGACGCGGTCGTCTGCAACAAGCGCACCACGGAGTCCCTGATCAAGGCCGGTGCCTTCGACTCCATGGGCCACACCCGCAAGGGCCTCACCGCGCAGTACGAACCGATGATCGACAACGTGGTCGCGGTCAAGCGCAAGGAGGCCGAGGGGCAGTTCGACCTCTTCGGCGGCATGGGCGAGGAGACCAGCAGCGAACCCGGCTTCGGCCTCGACGTCGAGTTCACCACCGACGAGTGGGAGAAGACGTACCTCCTCGCGCAGGAACGCGAGATGCTCGGCCTCTACGTCTCCGACCACCCGCTCTTCGGCCTGGAACACGTGCTGTCCGACAAGGCCGACGCGGGCATCGCCCAGCTCACCGGCGGCGAGCACGCCGACGGCGCGGTCGTCACCATCGGCGGCATCATCTCCGGCCTCCAGCGCAAGATGACCAAGCAGGGCAACGCCTGGGCGATCGCCACCGTCGAGGACCTCGCCGGGTCCATCGAGTGCATGTTCTTCCCCGCCACCTACCAGCTGGTCTCCACCCAACTCGTCGAGGACGCCGTGGTCTTCGTCAAGGGACGGCTCGACAAGCGGGAGGACGTGCCCCGCCTGGTCGCCATGGAACTCCAGGTGCCCGACCTCTCCCACGCGGGCACCAACGCGCCGGTGATCCTCACCATCCCGGCCATGAAGGTCACCCCGCCCATGGTCAGCCGCCTCGGCGAGATCCTCACCCACCACCGTGGCGACAGCGAGGTCCGCATCCGGCTCCAGGGCCCGACCAAGACCACCGTGCTGCGTCTGGACCGGCACCGCGTCAAGCCCGACCCGGCCCTCTTCGGCGACCTCAAGGTGCTGCTCGGCCCGGCCTGCCTGGCGGGCTGACCCGCACCCGTACGCACGAGAGGGGCACGTCCGATCACCGGACGTGCCCCTCTCGTTTCCGTCCCGGACCCGCAACAGGCCGCGAGACGGACGTCAGTTGTGGCCGAAGCGCTTCTCCCGGCTCTTGCGGGCCATGTCACCCGGTGTCACGTCGGCGAGGTGCTGCTCGGTCCGCGTCTCGGCCGCCGAGGGCCGCGTCTCCTGCTGGCCACGCGCCGACTGGGGCTGCTTGCGCTCACGGTTCTTGTTCTTGGCCATGGGAATCCGCCTCCTGTTGGGGATCTAGGGACCAGGACCGGAATCAGATTCACATAGGCTTACTTACGACGCATTTCGGATAATTACCGTGTGTGACAGGGCTCGTCGGAGCGCACCCGCGCGCAAACGCCACGCCGAAGATCGAGTTCGGGCCGTTAACCCCCGCGAGGTCGGGCAGACTCGAAGCAGGCCGGAAGCAAACCTCCCTGGAAAGAGGGTGAGTCGCGTGGACCGCTGCATCGTCCTGGTGGACGCCGGGTATCTGCTGGGGGCCGCCGCCAGTCTCCTCGCGGGAGAACCCTCGCGTTCCCGGATCACCGTCGACCACGCCGCCCTCGTCCAGGGCCTGCGCGAACAGGCCGAGTCCGAGACCGAACGCCCCCTGCTGCGCATCTACTGGTTCGACGGCGCCCCCGACCGCGTCCCCCAGCCCGAACACCGCCGCCTGCGCGTCATGCCCCGCGTCACCGTCCGCCTCGGCGCCCTCACCCGCAGCGACGGCCGCTGGGCGCAGAAAGGCGTCGACGCCGCCATGCACGCCGAGCTGACCGAACTGGCCCGCAACCGCGCCTGCTCCGACGTCGTCCTCGTCACCGGCGACGGGGACCTCCTGCCCGGCATGATGGCCGCCAAGGAGCACGGCGTCGCCGTCCACCTCTGGGCCGTCCAGGCCGCCGACGGCGACTACAACCAGTCCGAGGACCTCGTCGCCGAGGCCGACGAACGACGCGTCCTGGACCGTACGTGGATCACCAAGGCCGTCCGCGCCAAGGAGCACGGCGGCATCTGCGCACCGCCGCCCGTGCCCCGGCCCGAGATCGCCGCGATCCTCTCCGCCCCGCTGCCCGACGCCCCCCGCACCGCCGAGCGGGCCCCCGACCCCGGCGACCACACCGCCCCGGCCCCCGCCGCCGACCACGGCGGCCAGGAACGCGGCCCCGCCCACAAGGGCGTCCCCACCCCCAAGGACCTCGCCGCCCTGCGCGCCCCCGGCGCCCCCCACCACCCGCCCGCCGGGCCCGCTCCGCACCCGCCCACCGCCACCCTGCGCTGGTCCTCCGACAAGGGCTGGGTCGACCGCCCCGGCACCGCCCCCGAACCGCCCGAGATCGCCGCCATGCCCACCCTCGCCCAGCTCACCACCGCCGAGCAGCGCTGGGCCGACCGCGAGGAGGACATCACCACCGTCGGCGGCGACCCCTACGAGGTCGGCCAGGTCTTCGCCCGCCGCTGGATGGGCCGCCTCGGCGACCAGAGCCACCTCCAGAAGCTCTCCGGGATGTACCCCCGCATCCCGCACCGCGTCGACGGCGAGCTGCTGCGCTACGCCGCCCGCTTCGGCCTCCTCGCCCACAAGGACGACCAGATCGACGAACACGACCGCTACGCCATCCGGGCGGGCTTCTGGCGCGAGGTCGACGTCCGCACCACCGCCGAGCACGCCACGGCCGGGGACTGAGCGGACCGAACCGGGCACTCGGGACGCCCCCGACGGCGGACGGGGGTCGCCGACCCCGTAGTCTCGTCCCTTGTGAGGAAGCGCGCGGTACCGACCATTCGGCACAGGGACGAGGTCGTGTGTGCCGTGCGCGGGCTGACGAAGACCTACCCCGCGGTCCGGGCCCGCCGCGGCACCCCCGCCACCCCCGAGGTCCGCGCCACCGACGACGTACGCCTCGACGTGCGGCGCGGTGAGATCTTCGGGCTGCTCGGCCCCAACGGCGCCGGGAAGACCTCCCTCGTCCGCCAGGTCACCGGGCTGATGCGGCCCGACAGCGGCAGCGTCGACATCCTCGGCCACGACATCGTGCGCCACCCCGAGCGCGCCGCCCGCATCCTCGCCTACCTCGGCCAGGAGTCCACCGCCCTCGACGACCTCACCGTCTCCCTCGCCGCCGAGACCACCGGACGGCTGCGCGGCCTCGACGTGCGCGAGGTCCGCCGCGAACGCGACGCCGTCCTCGACGAACTCGGCCTCACCCCCCTCGCCGGGCGCCCGCTGCGCCGCCTCTCCGGCGGGCAGCGGCGGCTCGCCTGCTTCGCGACCGCGCTGGTCGGGGAGCGGCCCCTGCTGGTCCTCGACGAACCCACCACCGGCATGGACCCGGTCGCCCGGCGCGCCGTGTGGTCCGCCGTCGACCGGCGGCGCGCCGAGCGCGGCACGACCGTCCTGCTCGTCACCCACAACGTCATCGAGGCCGAGACCGTCCTCGACCGGGTCGCCGTCCTCGACAAGGGCCGGGTCATCGCCTGCGACACCCCCACCGGGCTGAAGGAGCAGGTCGCCGACGAGGTCCGGGTCGAGCTGGTGTGGCGCGAGCGGGCCCCCCTCGACGTCCCCGAGGTCGCCGCGCTGCGCGAGCGGGCCGTGGAGTCCGGGCGGCGCTGGACGCTGCGGCTCGCCCCCGAGGAGGCCCGCGCGGTCGTCGCCACCGTCACCGGCGGCGCCGCCTTCGCCGCCCTCGACGACTTCACCCTCGCCACGCCCAGCCTGGAGGACGTCTACCTCGCGCTGGGCGGCGCCGCACGGCAGGGGCTGGTGAGGGTTTGAGCAGGACCGCCCCCGCGTCCGTATCGGACAGCACAGCCACCGCCCCGCACCCGACCGAAGGCCGGACCGGCCCCCGGACCACCGGGCCGCACCCCGGACCGCGATCCGGACCCCACCCCGGACCGAAGAGGAGCAGCGCGACGTGAGTGTCGTACCCGCAGAGGTTCTGCCGGGCAGCGCCCTGGCCGTTCAGGAACAGCAGCAGCCCGTCCGCGAGGCCGCCGAGCTGGGTCCGCGCGCCCGGCTGTGGCCCTCGCTCGTCGCCGTGTACCGGGCGCAGCTGTCCCGGGCGCGGGTGGCGCGCATCCCGCTGCTCTTCGTGGCGACCTTCCAGTCGGTCGGCATCCTCATCATGATGCGCGGGGTCGTCGACGGGGGGAGCGAGGCCGAGACCGTCGTCGCGGGCTCGGCGGTCCTCGTCGTCGCGTTCGTCGCGCTCAACCTCCTCGCCCAGTACTTCGGGCAGCTGCGCGCCAGCGGCGGCCTCGACCACTACGCCACCCTGCCGGTGCCCCCGGCCGCGGTGGTGCTGGGCGCGGCGGGCGCGTACGCCTCCTTCACCGTGCCGGGGACGCTCGTGACGGCCGTCTTCGGCTGTGTGCTGTTCGGGCTGCCGCTCACCCATCTGTGGGTGCTGGCCCTCGTCATCCCCGTCGCGGGCGCCGCCCTGTCCGGGCTGGGCGCCGCCTTCGGGCTGCTCGCGCCCCGGCCCGAGCTGGCGACCGTGCTGGGGCAGCTCGGCATGTCCGCGGCGCTGCTGCTCGGCGTGCTGCCGCCCGACCGGATGCCCGACGGCGTCCTCTTCATCCGGGACCTGCTGCCCTCCACGTACGGCGTCGAGGCGTTCGCGCGGACCTTCCGGGCCGACCCCGACTGGGCGTTCGTCCTCGGTGACCTCGCGGTCTGCGCGGGCGTCGGCGTGGCCTCGCTGGCCGTCGCCACCTGGGCCTACCGCCGGGCCGCCGTCCGATGACGCGCCGCACAGGCGCAGCTGGCACGATGTCAGGGTGACCGCACCGCTGACTCCTCCTCCGCCGCCGCACGAGCCGACCCCGCACGACGCCTGGCCGCCGCCGGGCGCGTACCCGGGGTCCGGGCCCCTCGACGCCGGGCAGGGGCCGGGCGGTCCGGACGGGCCCGGTCTCAGGGCCGAACTGCGGGACGCCGCCGTGATCACCGTCGCGGTCGCCGTCCTCGGACTCGTCCTCGGCCTGCTGTGGGTGTGGCTGGCGCCGCGCGTCCCGCTCGTGGGGGACCTCGTGGACAACAGCTGGGTCGTCTACCGCAAGGACGTCGAGGGCGAGCAGGCCATCGGCGTCGACGGCACCTTCGCCCTCCTCGGCCTCGCCTGCGGGGCGCTCACCGGCCTCGCCGTGTTCGCCTGGCGCCGCGGCGGCGGAATCCCGCTCGTGGTCGCCCTGGCCCTCGGCGGCCTGCTCGCCTCGGTGGTCGCCTGGCGGCTCGGCGTGTGGCTCGGCCCCGACCAGGACGTCCTCGCCCACGCCAAGGAGGCCGGCAAGGGCGTCACCTTCTCGGCCCCCCTCGCCCTCGACGCCAAGGCGGCCCTCCTCGCCTGGCCGATGGCCGCCCTCCTCGTCCATCTCGGCCTCACCGCCCTCTTCGGCCCCCGCGACCCGGAACCCTTCACCCAGGCCACGGTGCCGAAGGACGGGTACGGCGCGCCGATGGCGTAGGGGCGGACGCGGGGCCTGTACGGGGGCGGGAGGCTCCCCCGTTATGTTTTCCGCGGTCCTGCAAGAGGGCCGCTGGCCTCCGGGCCCGGCATGACTGTTCCCCCCTGTCGAAGGCATGACCTGGGGGGTG